>CAIVQG010000034.1 GCA_903907985.1 uncultured delta proteobacterium | reverse complement strand
GATAAAATACCATCATGGTTGTAAAAATGCATAAAAATTAGAAGGAATTGGAGGAATAAAGTGTACTGGGAAAAAGATTTGGAAACAATGGATCGCAAGAAATTAGCAGAACTTCAATTATCCAGGCTCAAAGATACCCTGGCTTATGCGGAGAAATCTTATTATTACGGAAAAACTTATAAAGAAAAGAAAATTAATGCTGATTCGATCAGATCGCTTCACGACATTCAAAAAATTCCTTTCACCACGAAAGACGATTTGCGCGAGCACTGGCCTTACGGGTTTATTGCTGTTGACAAAGATGAACTTGTCCGTATGCATTCTTCTTCCGGAACAACAGGCCGTGCCACTGTTATCTTCCATACCGCCAATGATCTTGCCGTGTGGTCCAATCTGCTGGCGCGCTGTATGTATATGGCCGGCATGCGCAAAAGCGATGTCTTCCAGAACATGATGACCTACGGTCTTTTTACCGGCGGACTTGGTTTTCACTACGGCGCGGAAAAAATCGGCGCGTTGGTTATTCCGGCCGGTGCGGGGAACTCCAAACGCCAGATTCAGTTGATGCGTGATTTTGTCACGACTGCTGTTCATGTCATTCCCAGTTATGCGTTGCATTTGTCCACGGTCTTTGAAGAATTGAAGCTCGATCCGCGCAAAGACACATCCGTGAAAATCGCGTTTCTGGGCGCGGAACCGCACACGGAAAAGATGCGCCGCAAGATCGAAGAAATATACGGCTACAAGGCTTTTAACTCCTACGGCCTTTCCGAAATGAATGGGCCGGGCGTTGCTTTTGAATGTCCTTATCAGGATGGAATGCATATATGGGAAGACAGCTTTCTGGTCGAAATAATTGATCCCGCGACACTACAGCCGGTTGCCGACGGTGAAGAAGGCGAACTCGTAATGACAACATTACAGCGCGCAGGAATGCCCATCTTACGGTATCGTACCAAAGACCTGACCAGAATTATCCCCGAACTTTGCTCCTGCGGCCGCACCCATCGCCGCATTGAACGGATCAAAGGCCGGACGGACGACATGCTGATTATCAAGGGAGTTAATATCTTCCCCATGCAGATTGAAAAGAAACTCATGGAGATTCCCGGGGTAGGAACGAACTTTCTGATTATTCTGGAGCGGAAAGAATTTAATGATTCCATGACGGTCAAGGTGGAAGTGAGCAAGGAATTGTTTTCCGGCGAATTAAAACAACTGGAGATGCTGCGCAAAAAAATAATTGAAGAATTGAAAAGTGAAATTTTGATTACACCAAAAGTTGATTTAGTCGAGCAGGACATTATCCCCAAAGGAGAAGGGAAGGCGGTGCGGGTAATAGATAAACGCAAAGACTAAGCCGTATGACTACATACTACATAGTGCACTAAAATTAGAAGAAGGAGAAGAACTATGATTGCCTATCAGCTTTCCATTTTTGCCGAAAATAAACCCGGGAAACTGGCCCATGTTACTCATGTGCTGGCCCACGAAAATATCAGCATCAGGGCAACCACAATATCGACATCGGATACGTTCGGTGTCATCAGTTTGATTGTTGATGATCCCCAGCGGGCGGAAGCCGCACTGACCAAAGCAGGAATGACCGTGCATCTGCGTGGTGTGCTGGCTATCCTTATCCCGGATAAACCCGGGGGGCTGGATAACCTTACTCAATTGCTGCTGAAAGAGGAAATTAATATTAATAATGCATATGGTTTTGTTCTGGAGAGTTCCAAAAAAGCGGTTTTTGTGGTCGATGTGGACCAGATGGAAAAAACAGAAACTCTCCTGGAAAAGCATGGATTTCAGACACTGGATACTGCTGCGCTCTCGGCAATGGAGCCGTCGCTCGGTGCCAAATAGTGAACTGGCAAGCCCGGGGGAATGTTTTCTGTGGGATTATATAAAATTCATATTTTATTGTAAATGCAGAAGGGAAGGAAGATTATGACGCATGCAGATAAAGATAAATATTATCAAAAGCATCCCGGCGAGACAAAAGTTGCTGATATATTACGGCAGAATATTCTAAAAAAAGCAGACAATAATAACATGAGTTGCGCTGCGGCAGAAGAAATCGCCCAAGTCAGTCGAGTAACTCTGGCTCAAACAGGTGTGGCCCTTGATATCTTGAACATCAACATTGTCGAATGCCAGTTGGGGCTTTTTGGTTACAGCCAGCAGAAGAAAATTGTGCAGCCGGCAAAGGAAGTTATTCCCTCATTAAAAGATGAAATTCAGCAGGCGCTCATTAACAGACGTCTTCCGTGTGCTGCCGCCTGGGAGATTGCTCGAAAATTGAATCTGCCCCGGATGAAAGTATCCGCCGCCTGCGAGGCATTGCAAATCAAGATTAAACCATGTCAGCTTGGTGCCTTTTAATAATTAATTTCCAGATAGCTTTGTAAAAGGCGTATCATTAAATCGGCATTAGTCCTCGCGCCGGCGATGATTGCATCCATGCTCAGCGGCTTATCCACCAACCCATTGCCAAAATTATCAATGGAACAGGCCGAAGCATATGGTAAATCCAATTCCAGCGCCGTTATGGCCTCATGGGCCATTGTCATGCCGACAATATCTGCATAATTAGCCATCATGCGAATTTCCGCTTTTGTCTCCAGTCTTGGTCCCGGCGTCTGCCAGTAAATTCCCTTTGCCACAACCGGGATTTGGCAATTATTTGCCGCGCCAATCAGCTTCTGCCGCACTTTTTCATCCAATGATGGAGTAACATGGATAGCTCTGTTTTGATGAATGGTAGGAGTTGCCGTAAGCGTTATAAAATCATCCGGAATAACAATCATGCCAGGACATAAATCAGTCCTTAAAGAGCCCGTAGAATTGATTCCTACCACTTCGGATGCCCCAAGGTCTTTGAGTGCCTTTAAATTGGCACGATGGTTAATAAAATGCGGCAAAATATATTCTTGCGGATCAGTGCCATGCCGGGTAATCAGGACGATTTTATCAGTAACCAGGGCAGATGATATGCCAAATTCATTTTTCACCGTTACTGTCCGGCAATTCTTCAACAGATCACTTCTTTTCATAATTATTGTACCGGAAATGATTCCTAGAATACTCATAATTTCTCCTATATGCTGCTACTGCTATGGAAGGCCGTTCTTTTTACCGGTCAGGAAGTAACAGTTTTAATTTTTATTATAAAACAAATGACCATTTAGCAATCAAAATGTGTCACCAAATAGCAATTGACATTTCTTAAGGCAGTATGACATAAAACGCTGTAATAAAAAAGGAGGATGCCTGTAATGAATAATCAGTATGTAACCGCAGCTACCGATGAAAATTTTGAAGCCGAGGTGCTGAAGAGCAATAAACCGGTACTGGTTGACTTTTGGGCGCCTTGGTGTGGTCCCTGTAAAGCTGTCGGCCCAATTGTGGAAGAGTTGGCGGAACAATTTAAGGACAGCATCAAAGTTATGAAATTAAATGTCGATGATAGTCAAAAATCAGCGCTTAATTATAATGTGCGCAGCATTCCTACTATTATTCTTTTTAAAGACGGGAAAATATTGGATTCACTCATCGGCCTTGTCCCCAAAGAGAGGCTGGAAAATTTCATCAAGAAAGGTTTGTAAATATTAAGATGGTTGAAAATAAGGTTAAACTTAAAATAGTTGCCTGTACGATATTAATGTTGTTTTGTTTGAGTGGTTGTTCGCTCTCCTCTTTTCTTTCGTTTTTTAAAAAAGAGTCACTGGTTAAAAATTCACCGGAGTCACTTTATGTGCGCGGTTCTGCCGAGTTTCAAGACGGCAATTACAAAAAATCCCGTGAATATTTTACCCGACTGAAAGATGAATATCCTCTGCATAATCTGGCCATACTGGCTGAAGTGGGGATTGCCGACTCATTTTTTACTGATAAAGAATACATCGAAGCAGAAAGTGCATACAATGAATTCCTCAACATGCATCCAACTAACGAGAACATTCCGTATGTTCTTTATCAATTGGGCATGTGTCATTACAACTCAAAAGGAACAATTGACCGCGATCAGACAGAAACAAGAAAAGCCCAGAAAGAATTCGAAAGGCTGATCACCCGTTTCCCGGAAAGCAAATTATCTATGGCGGCGGCAAAGCCGTTGCGTGAGTGTAAACAGGAGCTTGCCGAACAGGAATTTTATGTAGGTCAATTCTATTTCCGGCAGAAAAAATATCAAGCTGCTTTAAGCCGGTTTGAGACGGTCGCGCGCAATTATGCCAACGTTGGTCTTGACTACAAGATAGAATACTTTATCGCTGAAACTAAAAGAAAGATCTTGGAGGAAGAAAAGTTAAAGAAAGATGCCGAAGAAAAGCAAAAACAAAAAGCAGTAAAAAAATAGCTGAAACTTCGGTTCAGTAAGCTTTCGTATTTTGTCATTAATATAATACCCAGTTTTTTGCCGGCTTTGGGAAAAACAGGTAGCAGGTTGTTATCCCCGCTTAATTTTTCGAATAATGTCTTGCCTCAATATTTCCGGATTTGCTGAAGTATCAATTTTAAAATAATTAGCTGCGGGAATTTCGTTAATTTCGTCGAAGTCTTCTTTCTGCGCTTGAAATATTTCCCAGCGGCCGTCAGAGGCATTAGTTTTTTCCTGTGCTCTTTTTTCCAGTCTCATTTTTACAATTTCATCGCTGCAGGTACATTCAATTATGTAAAAAGGAATATTTAGCTTTTCAGCCAGTTGCAGGGCTTTTTGGCGTTCAGAGTGTCTTTTAAAAGATGCATCAATAATAGCAGTCTGACCTGATTTTATTGCTGCCTCTGCCAGTTTGTATGCTTTATCATAGGTCAGGCGGGAAACATCAGCGGAATATATTCCCTGACCGAATTCCACGTGATGCCGGTCGGCCGGATTGATATTGAGCAGTTCTTTGCGCAGAACATCGGTGCGAATTGTCAGGCCGCCAAATCGGGCCGCCAAATGACGTGCCTGATAACTTTTCCCACAGCCCATGAGACCGGCAGTTAAAATCAAAGCAGGCTTTTCCAGGTGTGCGGCATAGGTAAAAGCCAGATCAAAATAACGCTGGGCAGTTTTTGTGATTTGAGCGCGTTCCTCAGCCGGGATATCTTTTTGATCAAGCCGGAAGCTGATTACTTTTCCCCGTACATAAGCGTAATAACACCGGTAAAAATTAAGTAAAATGAGCATGTCGGTGTCCTGGGAATGCTCCAGATATGATTTTACAAAAGATTCGGCCTGTTGCGGATAGCCGTTAAAATCAAGGTCCATTGTTAAAAAAGCGACTTCGGCGGCGACATCGGCAAAACGGAAACGCTCATTAAATTCTATACAGTCAAAAACAATTATTTCATCGGCAATGCAAATATGTTCCAGATGCAGATCACCATGGCAATCCCTGATTTTGTGGTTGATCACTCTTTTTTCCAATAAGGATTTCTTTTCTGCAAGAAAATTATCCACATAATCTTTGATAAAATTATACTGGTATTCGGGGATAGTCACGTTTATATAATTCAGCGTTTGCGCGAAGTTTTCTTCATGGTTGTGGCGGATTGTAGCTATGCTGCCCATTTCGTCAATACGGCCGCCGGTTTCGGCAACCGTGTGAAAAGCGGCGATTTTATTTGCGACGGCATCCATTACTTTTTCATCAGCTTCGCTATTGGCTAATAACGTTTTTAACATTTTAGCCAAAGGTAATTTCTTCATCCTTACAGCATAATCAATCACTATTTCTCCCGAACCAAGAAGAATATTGCCCAGGGAGTCCTGCGATATTGGGACGACATCAAGATAGATGCTGGGAGCAAGGCGCTTATTTAATCGGAGTTCTTCATCGCAAAAAAACTTCCTTTTTTCGAGACTTGTGAAGTCGAGGAAACCGAAGTTGACATGTTTCTTGATTTTGTAAACGATGTCTCCGGCAATGAAAACATAGGAGATATGGGTTTGCACAAGCTCTACGGCAGTAGGGTTATGCGGATAGAAATTTGGGTTTGTCATTAATTCTACTATATTTGTCCGTGTCATAGAAGAAGCTCCTTGGCATGGCGAAAAATATTCAAAAAACATTTTGGAATCTAAACAATCATGGACAGATAATCAAGATAAAATCGATTTGCACTTGCGCAGATGTTTAATTCATGTTTTATCGGTGGAGTATTAAAATCGGGATAAGTAAATGTTAAAAAAACTACGCAACGTAGTGGCAATGAAATGGGTCGGGAATATTTTGTACTGGATAGTGCGCTCTTATTGTGCAACTTTCCGCCTGACAGTAGTGAATGAGAACAAGTGGCTGCAACATCTGGAGCAAGGTGGCCGTGTTTTGCTTTGTGTCTGGCATCAGCAGTTTTTTCCCCTCATTCGTCATTACAAAAAATATGAAAAATATCATCCCAGCCTGATGATTTCTCAAAGTCTTGATGGCGAAATTATAGCCAATATTGCCGGGCGGACAGGTTGGCATACCGTGCGCGGTTCTTCTTCCCGTGGTGGTAGTGTTGCACTTAAAGAGATGACGGAGAGGTTAGAACAATTTGGTTTGGCAGGTCACATCTTAGATGGTCCTCAGGGGCCTGCAGGTGTGGTTAAGCCAGGTATAATTACTCTGGCCCAGGCAACGAACGCGGTTATTGTGCCTGTTTTTATAAAGGCAGAAAAGGCATGGTACTTTAACAGCTGGGATAAATTTATGGTTCCTAAACCATTTTCCCGTGTCAGCATGCATTTTGGAGAAAATATTTCATTACCACAACTGCGTACAGAAAAAGACTTTGAACATCATCGGCTGATGTTGGAGAAAATTATGCAGCCGCACCTGAAATCATAGCAGAGTTCTAGGGATAAAAAGCTGTAATCTAAATAATATGACGGTGGCTGTTTTTTCCGCACATCAATCTTGCCGAATTAACACCATGCACAGACTTGAAGAAGATATATCTTCTTTGTGTGGGCTGCGCAGACTTTCATTTACGCCGGTCGTTACCGGATGCAAAGTAGTAACTTATAAGTAATAGAGCTGCTATTAAATGTTTGTGGATCAAAGGCTATAATTATTTCTTCTCGGCAAAAAAATCTTCCACCTTTTTGAAATTATCATCCACTGTGTTTTTAAAATCTTCACAGCCTTTCTTGTAGGTTTTTATCCACTCGGAGATAGCTTTTTTGCCCTCTTCGGGGAACATTGGTGACTTTTCCCAGAATTTGTTGATGAGCCTTTCCGTTTGCTCATGTAATGAGTTCATTGCACTAAAATTATTGTCGAAAGCAGCTTTATTGAAAGCGATCATTTGTTTGGCGATTTGTTTCGGATCCATTACGACCTCCAGAATAAAATTTCAGTTGATTATTATTTCTTTGCGCCTTTTTTTGCTTCTTCTTTTTCTGTTTTGGCAAAGTAATCGGTTACTTTTTTATAGCTTTCATCAGCGGTTGCTTTAAAGTCTTCACGTCCCTTTTTATAGGTATTAACCCATTCATTAACGGCCTTTTTCCCGTCTTCCGGAAACCAGGGGGCTTTCTCTAAAAAACGAAAAACAAGCTTTTCCGTCTGGTCCTGTAAAACCGTCATAGCATTGAATGTGTTATCAAATGCTGTCTTGTTGAACTCCATCATTTGTTTGGCAATTTCTTTCTGATCCATAGCGTGATCTCCTTTCCAACATTTGTTAATGGTTTTTCATCTTTTTCGACAAGTTGATAAACACAACTTTATGACCGGGTAGTGCTTTTGCTCATTGATAATGTTTTTTTGATAATAATTACACAATCGCTTTGATAATATAACAAACATCCAAAAACATCAAGCTCGGAAAAAAATGCAATTATTCCGCGATAAAATAAAATATGTTCTAATTAGGGGCCGTTACGAAATAACCACCGCTAAAGGGTGGCAAGACCTGTTATTTTTCTCTATTTCGTTACGGCCCCTTATGCCGGTTACGATATGACAATGTTACAGTTATTATTGAACAACGGCTTAATGCAACCATTTATCCAGCAACTTTACTTCCTTTTCATCCCACTGCGCTGAATAACGGATGTTCAGAAAAAAATCATAAAGTTGATCAATTGCTTTGGCGGCGTTTTCAATAAGATAAATCCGCTCCAGCATTTTACCGGAAGGGTCTTCTTCCGCATCCGTCCATTCGGCAATGGGGAGTTTTAAAGATTGGAAATGAAAACTATCGGCTTTTAGTGTAAATTCCCACTCATTTTGATTGGAAATAAGTTTGATCCCGGCTTCTTTAACTTTTTTGCCTTGGCGGATTGCCTCCTTGCCTTCTTTTAACTCAGCGTGTATTCCATGACAGACCACGCCCTGTGAATATTCACCTTCACCGGCTTCCAGGACAATTCTCTTTAAGAAATTAAGTTCGACTTCATCACTTGGGGATAAACTTATTCTGCCGTTGCGTTCTTCCGACTTAAACCATAGCCAGGTCATGAATTCACGGCCGATTCCGGAAGCTTCTTCTTTTTTTATGGTCGATTCGGCAATCTTTTTTCCGATCAGTTGATTGTCCTGCGGTAAAAGACGGGTAAGGCTTAAAGAAAAAGTTTGTTTGAACAAATCAACGAAGTCGTCCACGACCTTGTCGGAAAGCGAAGAAAAATAAACTGTGTTTTGGCCCAGAGCCCAGCAAACATCATAAAATGATGGTACCGGATCAAGTCTGGACAGAAGTTCCAATTTTACTTTGTCTTTAATGCCACCGGCTATTTGCTTATTAATCCGGGTTTTTCCGCTTTGGGCAAGAAATATACGCTCTTCTTCCATAATTTTTATTTTCATCAGTTTAGGTGGAATCATTTTGCGATCTATCCGCAAAGAAAAAATAAGATAATCGCCAAGCACATAATTGGCCTCTTCAAAATCGGCATCAAGTATATCAGTTACAGAAACCCAGCCTAATCTTTTTTCTTCAGTTGATTTGGCTGTTTCTCGGAATGAATTGGCTTTAATCCGGTTGTTGACGAAGTTTAAAAACGCCTGTGGCAATTGACCTTCCACATGAAATCGGGCAAAAGAAAAATTGCCTTTCAGTAAACCCATAATTAGCACCTCACAGGCGGGTACCGTATATTATTCGTGAGGATTCTGTCAAGAATTTATGTGCTAAAATTACCTTGGAAAATCAAATAGTTTCTTGCTTGGCGGGTAAAGTAATTATCCATAGACAGCAGCTTTTATTTATGTTACTGAGCTTCATATTTTTTGGGGTATAAAGCTATGAAAATCAAGACAGTCGGCATTGTTGCCAACACAGAAAAAGAAAATACAGCCGAGTATGCCAAGCTTTTAAAAGAGTGGCTGGAGAACCGCGGCATTGAAGTGTTTATTGAAGCGGAAATCGCCGCCAAAATCGGTATCAGCGGCGGGTTGTCCTGGGATGACCTCGCCCGGAGGACAGAACTTATTGCCGTATTGGGTGGTGACGGCACAATGCTGCGGACTGCGCGGGGTCTGGCCAAGCACGATATTGCGATAGTCGGTATCAACATGGGCAGTTTCGGATATCTGACCGAAGTTAATCTCAATGAAATGCATTCGGCACTGGAATTAATTTTAGCCGGTAATTACGTTGCTGAAAAGAGGATGATGCTCGATGTATCCATCAGTCGCGGTAAAACGATTATTGCTGCCGGTACCGTATTAAATGATGTCGTAATCAACCGGGGCAACCTGTCGAGGATAGTTGAACTGGAAATGACGATCGACAATATGTACCTGACTACTTATAAAGCGGATGGCCTGATTATTTCGACGCCCACCGGATCCACTGCTTATTCACTTTCCGCCGGCGGACCTATTGTCTATCCGGAAAAAGATTTGATCATTATTAATCCTATTTGTCCGCATACCTTGACTAATCGACCCATTATTTCCCCGGAAAATTCCAATTTACAGATAACTTTATGGTCTAAGGAAAGAGGCGCAACCTTGACTCTGGACGGGCAGGAATCCTACCGGGTCAGATCAGGCGACGTTATCGATGTAAAAAAATCAAATCACGTAACTAAGCTGGTTCTTTCACCGCACCGCAGCTATTGGGAAATATTGCGTTCCAAACTCGGCTGGGGCGGTTTACCTTCAGGAGCTAAAAGACGAAAAAATGCTTAATGATTTGAGCATTAAAAACTTTGCCATCATTGATGAACTCCACGTTTCATTCAATAATGGCCTGACCATTATTTCCGGTGAAACCGGCGCCGGAAAATCGATCATTATTGGCGCAGTCAACCTGCTTTTGGGAGATCGGGCAGCCTCCGAGATGATTCGAACACAGGCCGACGCAGCAACGGTGGAAGCGCTCTTTGATATTGCCGCAAATAAAGCATTGAAAGAAAAAATTCTTCAAATGGGTTTTGAAGCGGGAAACGAACTTGTTATCCGCCGCGTAATTTCCCGTACAGGTAAAAACAAGGCGCTGATTAACGGGCAGATGGCGACATTAGCAAATCTGGCGGCTATCTCCGAATCGCTGATTAATATCTGCGGTCAACATGAACATCAGATCCTTCTGGATGCCGAAAATCATATCGATATTCTGGATGAATTTGGTGGTTGTCTGCCGTCGAGAACTATTTACGAAGAATCTTATAATCAATATCAGCAGATTAAAACGCAAAGAGAAAAACTGGAGAGTTTGCGCCTAAGCAGGGAAGAAACAACAGAATTAATTAAATTTCAATTAAAAGAAATTGAAGATGTTGCGCCCCAGATTGATGAAGACAATGCCCTGGTTGAAGAAAAAAAGGTGCTGGTCAATGTGCAGAAGCTTCTTGATGCCGCTGGCCGTGCCTATGATTTGCTTTATGGAGAAACCAGTTCCGTTATTGAAAAATTAAAGGATGTTCAGGATCAGATAAAAGAAATTAAAAAAATAGATACGAAATTAAAATTGTCGGAAACAGATTTGGAAACCTGTTTCTTTACACTGCAGGAAGCGTCGCTTTCCCTGCGCGATTACAGCAAAAATCTTTTTTTTGATCCGGAGAGACTTGCTGCTATCGAGGAGCGCCTGGAAATGATAAACAGGCTGAAACGCAAACATGGTGGTTCACTGCAAAGCGTTTTGCAAAAGAAGCAGGAGATAGAAAAAGAACTGCTTGCCGTTTCCAATGTTGAAGAAGAATTGAATAATTTGGCGCAAGAAGAGCTTGCCGTTAGCGCCCGGATGCAGCAAAGAGCACAAAAGCTTTCACAATTGAGGGCCGAGGCCGCAATTGAATTAAAAGGAACTGTAGATAGGGAAATTCATGCCTTAAATATGCCGCACGCTTCTTTTGAAATAAATATTCAAAGCAGCGCGGCCGGGGCAAACCACGCAATGTATGGTCCCAGGGGCTCTGATGAATTGGAATTTTATCTGACCGCTAACATCGGCGAAGAACCGAAAGCATTAAATACAATTGCCTCCGGAGGCGAGTTGTCCCGGATTGTCCTGGCCCTGAAGAATGTTTTGTCACACGCCGGTTCCGTGGACACAATTGTCTTTGATGAAGTGGACAGCGGCATTGGCGGGGCAACGGCGGAGATCGTCGGGCGTAAATTAAAAGAAGTTTCCGGCAACCATCAGGTTATTTGTATTACTCACCTGCCGCAGATTGCCTGTTATGGCGACAGTCATTTACGTGTTGCTAAAAAAGTTGCCGGTGGCAGAACAACCACTGTTGTGGATAAGCTGACCGATGAACAAAAAGTTGAAGAAATAAGCCGAATGCTGGGCGGTGTGGATTTAACCGAGATGACGCGGGATCATGCGCGGGAAATGTTGGAAAGCGCCAGTGCATCATGTCGAGAGAGCGGAAAGGGGAAAAATAATGCTAAGAAAAGCGCGCATCGGTGACGTAAAGACCATTCACCGCCTGATAAATCTATCGGCGGGTAAAGGCGAAATGTTGCCCCGCTCCTTAATGGACATATATAATTCCTTGCGGGACTTTTTTGTCTATTACGATGAGGAGGATTCATCGGTGATCGGCATTTGTGCGATGAATATCATCTGGGAGAACCTTGCCGAAGTCCGTTCACTTTATGTTGACGAGAATTACCGGAAAAAAGGCATTGGTAAACAACTTGTGGAAGCCTGCATCTCGGAGGCGATTACGCTGGATCTCTTCAGAATATTTTCACTGACCTATAAAAGAGATTTTTTTGCCAAACTGGGTTTTAAGGAAGTTGACCGCACGACATTGCCGGAAAAAATCTGGTCGGATTGTTTCCGCTGCTCCAAATATCCTGATTATTGCGATGAAGTGGCGATGATTGTGGAACTATGAATCCAACAGCGAGCGCATACCCCGCTGCTTGCGGCGGGGTAAACGAGCGACATCAAAATAATACTCATTCCCTACGGATCGAAGCTTATCCGCAGCTTGCTGCGGAGAGCTTCAAATTCTGGCGCAATTTTCTTGTAATAGTATTAATATTCTTATCGATAGTAGGATGTGCACGAAAGGCCCATCGAATTTCTCTGCCGCCGGAAAAAGCACTCTCTCCAGTTAATTCTTCCGATATTGATTTTACCGACGATCTCGATATTGATTCGCTGGATTTAGCTGTCGAACGGAGCATCCATTATTATGATGGTCCCGGGCGTAATAGCGCTTATCAGGTGGGCGATAGATTAATCAGTGCCCAGCAGATGAAAGAATCTCTTCTGATGTTTCGTCAAATTATTCAAGATGGCAGTAGTCTGGCCGACAAAAAAAGGCAGATAAAAAGGGATTTTGACGTTTTCCGGGCAGCAGGCCAGGATGGCTATGGTTCGGTTTTATTTACCGGTTACTATGTGCCCCTGCTTGAGGGATCACGGACGCGGACGGAAAAATATAAATATCCTCTTTACAAGCCACCCCCCGAGCTGCTTGCCAAAAATAATTCCAGGTCTGCGACTTATTACAGCCGCAAAGAAATTGATGCCGGGGGAGGATTGAAGGGGAAAAATCTGGAGATCATCTGGGTGGCTGATCCCGTAGAATTGTTTTTTCTGCATATACAAGGTTCCGGAGAAATAAGACTGGAAGATAATTCTATTTTAACTGTCAGTGCCATGCAGACTAATGGCCGGCCCTACCGGAGTGTGCCCCAGTACCTGTTAGATAATGGTATGCTCGGTGGCCGGACTGCTTCCAATCAAAATGTCAAAAAGTTCTTAAAAGAAAAAGACGAGAAAAGTCTCTACGATATTTTAGGCTTCAATGAACGATATGTTTTTTTCCGGTTTGTGGAAAAGCCGACCGGCTCTTTGGGGGTACCAGTTACTTCCAGTAGAACAATTGCTACCGATCCTGAATTCTTGCCTCCGGGAGCACTGGCTTTTATTCGCCTGAGCAAACCTGTTTTCGATCAGGACGGCAATTTCACTGGTCAGAGAGTTCTGTTTTCGCGCTTTGTCCTCAATCAGGATAAAGGCGCGGCAATCAAAGGTCCGGGCCGGGTTGACCTTTTTTGCGGATTCGGTGATACTGCCGCATTCTTTGCCGAGACACTTAAAGAAAAAGGCGAACTATATTTCCTGATTAAAAAATGATTGTTTGTATGTTCAATAAAGGCCTTAATAAATTAATTGATTGGAGGAGTAATAATTACGAAAGAAACTAATCAATTCAACTTTCTCGTCGTCGATGATGAAGCAAACATCCGCAGGATGCTCGCAATATGTCTGGAGACGGAAGGATATCAGGTGACTGCGGTCAGCAACTTCGATGACGCCCTTTCTGAAGCATCGAGAAAATCATTTGATATCGCTTTTGTGGATCTACGGCTGGGTACTGCCACCGGGCTTGATCTGATTCCGGCTTTGCTGGCTGTGACGCCCTGGCTCAAGATTGTCGTGATTACTGCCTACGCCTCGATAGAAACAGCTGTGGATGCGATAAAACGTGGTGCGGCGGACTATCTTCCCAAACCTTTTACTCCGGCTCAGGTAAAGCTTGCTATTCACAAGATATTTGATATCCGTAACCTGGAGCAAAAGGTTACTGACTTACGTGAGGATTTAGGGCGCTCAAACTTTGAGGCAGATTTTTCCAGTGCCAGCGCGGCAATGACGAGGGCCGTTAATCTGGCGCAACAGACGGCGCCGTCCAATGCCACCATCCTCATCCGTGGCGAAAGCGGCACCGGCAAAACGGTGTTGGCGAAAGCCATTCATGGCTGGAGCGGGCGGCAGACGATGCCGTTTGGTGTTATTTCCTGTCCTTCCCTGTCTCCGGAACTTTTGGAAAGTGAATTGTTCGGGCATGTCAAAGGAGCCTTTACCGGCGCCGTGCGCGACAATCCCGGCCGGATCAGTATGTGCAACCGGGGAACATTGCTGCTCGACGAAATCGGCGACTTGCCTCTCTCTCTTCAACCGAAGCTTCTGCGTTTCGTCCAGGAGAAGGAGTACGAACGCATCGGAGATTATACGACCCGCCAGGCCGATGTGCGCATTATCGCCGCCACCAACATCGATTTGGAAAAATCCGTCCGGGACGGCCGCTTCCGGGAGGATCTTTATTACCGGCTCAATGTGATTTCGATTGAAATCCCACCGCTGCGGGAACGGCCCGATGATATTGTTTCTCTGGCCAACGGCCTGCTGATTTTTTTTGGTAAGAGCTGCCACAAAACACTGTCGGGTTTTACAGACGAGGCGTTGCGTCTGCTGAATAGTTATCCGTGGCCGGGAAATGTCCGCGAATTAAGAAATATCGTGGAAAGGGCGGTCATTCTCTGTGCAGGAAATAAAATCGCTGCCGACCATCTTCCGGAAAATTTACATGCCACACCTGCGGCCATCAGGATCGGAGATCCGGTCTCCCTGAACAAAATTGAAGAAGAACATATCCGGCGGGTACTGGCTTCAACGCGCTCCTTACAGGATGCCGCCGATCTTCTTGGCATTGATCAGGCCACACTCTGGCGACGCCGCAAGCAATACGGCATTTAGCCGCCTTGCAATTTTCAATCATCTCTATTCCGTCTTTTGCAAATTGCAATGACGCTCAACGTCCGCAGAAAATATAACCATATGAATTCCCAACATTAGCACTTTCGACACTTGGCATGCCTGTTGCTATATTATTCTGTCATAAAAATATTTTTCGCATTTTTTACAGGGGCCTGTGGGAGGTTTTAACCATGCTGGATATTATTGTCGGTTTAATCGGCGTTGTTTTGATTATCTATCTTTTGGCCACCGTCATTCGGCCGGAATTATTTTAACCACGATAGACGGAGGTAGCATAAAATGGATATGTATGGATGGCTGCAACTGACCGCATTTGTCGTCCTGCTGCTGCTTCTGACCAAACCTATGGGACTTTATCTGGTTCGCGTTCTGGACGGCGAAGGACGCACCTTTCTCGATCCCGTCCTGAAGCCGGTGGAACTGTTGTTTTACCGGATCTTCCGGGTGGATCGAAAACAGGAACAGGACTGGAAGCAATATACAGTTTCTCTGCTTATATTCAGTCTTATTGGCCTGCTTTTCACCTATCTTATTCTCCGGATTCAGCACCTGTTGCCTTTGAATCCACAAGGATTTGGTCCTCTGAGCTCCGATCTGGCCTTCAACACGGCGGCCAGTTTTACCACAAACACCAATTGGCAAAGCTATGGAGGAGAATCCACGATGTCCTACTTTTCGCAGATGGTAGGACTAACGTTTCATAATTTTGTTTCCGCCGCTGTGGGGATTGCTGTCGCCGCCGCACTGGTACGGGGCATTGCCCGCCATACCGCCAAAACTATCGGCAACTTCTGGGTGGACATGGTGCGGGCGAATCTCTATTTGCTGCTGCCTATCTGTTTATTCTTCGCGCTCTTTCTGGTCTCCCAGGGGATGATCCAGAATTTCAAAGCTTATGATACGGCGAAAGTGGTTGAGTCTTACACTATTCAAGTCGTCAAAAAGGACAACGCCGGGCAGGAGATAAAGGATAAGCAGGGCAAGACCGTCATGGAAGATAAAAAAATTGATACCCAGACAATCTCTCAGGGGCCCATGGCCTCGCAGGTGGCCGTTAAGATGCTGGGAACCAACGGTGGCGGCTTCACCAATGCCAACGCCGCTCATCCCTTTGAAAATCCAACGCCGCTGACGAATTTCATCCAGATGCTGTCCATTTTTCTTATCCCCAGCGGACTTACTTATTTTCTTGGCAGGACCGTCAAGAACCGCCGACACGGCTGGGCGATCTGGGGAGCGATGGCTATACTCTTTCTGGCCGGTGTCCTTGTCTGCTGGCAGGCCGAGTCGGCCGGCAACCCCCATCTAACTGCTCTGGGCATTGAGCGCGCCGGGGGGAATATGGAGGGCAAGGAGGCGCGTTTCGGGATATTCAATTCCGCGCTTTTTGCGACCGTTACCACCGATGCATCTTGCGGAGCAGTGAACTCCATGCACGACTCTTTCACTCCCTTGGGGGGACTCGTTCCTCTGGTCAACATCGAACTAGGTGAGGTGGTCTTTGGCGGTGTAGGCGCAGGTCTTTACGGTATGCTGGTTTTCGTGATCCTGACGGTATTTCTGGCTGGCCTGATGGTGGGGCGTACGCCGGAATATTTGGGGAAGAAGATCGAAGCCTATGATGTCAAGGTCAGCGTTCTGGCTGTGCTCGTCCTCTGTTTCAGCATCCTCGGTTTTGCGGCCTGGGCGGCCGTCAGCTCCTGGGGTATACTAGGGCTTGCCAACACGGGGCCACATGGTCTGTCGGAGCTCCTCTATGCCTATTCCTCATCCGTTGGCAATAACGGCAGCGCTTTTGCGGGATTAAACGCCAATACACCCTGGCTCAATATCACACTGGGGATTGCCATGCTGATCGGCCGATTTCTCTTTATCGTGCCTGTTATGGCGCTGGCGGGAAGTCTGGCGGGCAAGAAGCTGGTGCCGGAAAGCGCCGGCAGTTTCCCTGTTTCGGGTCTGCCCTTTATTATCCTGCTGATCGCTACAGTGCTTATCGTGGGCGCGTTAACCTTCTTTCCGGCCCTGGCCCTGGGACCGATTGTCGAGCATTTTATTATGACGGGTTCAGGAAAACTACTTTAGTGAGTTAGATAATGGCTTACTCACAGTAAGTCATTTCATGAACGAACTATACCGCCTGGCTGGGCTTAATTAATGAGGATTCAAGATTATGGCTGCTAAACAACTTTCACTTTTCGATAGCAATATTATTGCGGGGGCACTGAGTGCATCTTTTAAGAAGCTGCATCCTCTGACTATGATGAAAAATCCGGTTATGTTTGTAACTGAAGTGGGTGCCCTGATCACCACTGTCAGCCTGTTTTTCAGTTCTCCCGGTGAGTCCGCAGGTTTTGGTCTTCAGGTGGCGATCTGGCTGTGGTTTACGGTTCTTTTTGCCAATTTCGCCGAGGCTATGGCCGAAGGAAGGGGCAAAGCGCAGGCCGATGCGTTACGCAAGACGAGGACTCATACCATCGCCAACCGTGCACTGGCATCAGGCTCTACGGAACAGGTTCCCGCGGAGATGTTGCGCAAGGGGGACGTAGTCATCATTGCGGCCGGAGAGCTGATTCCGACCGATGGAGAAGTCATTGAAGGTGTGGCCTCGGTGGACGAATCCGCCATTACCGGCGAATCGGCGCCGGTTATCCGGGAGTCCGGTGGCGACCGGAGCGCCGTCACCGGCGGCACCCGGGTTTTATCCGATCAGATCAAAGTTGTAGTTACCGCCAATCCCGGAGAAAGTTTCATGGATCGGATGATCGGCCTGGTGGAGGGGGCCCAGCGCCAGAAAACACCGAACGAAATAGCCCTGATTATTCTCCTTTCAGCGTTGACGATCATTTTTCTGGTCGTTATCCTCTCTTTGAAATGCTTCGGTCTCTATTCAGGTATTTCCTTTACCATCACGGTCCTTGTGGCACTTTTGGTCTGCCTGATACCCACCACTATCGGCGGACTCTTGAGCGCCATCGGGATTGCCGGCATTGACCGGTTAGTGCAAAAAAATGTCCTCGCCATGAGCGGCCGGGCCGTCGAGGCCGCCGGAGATATCGATGTGCTCCTGCTTGATAAAACCGGAACTATAACCCTGGGCAACCGTCAGGCGGCGGAATTTATTCCCGCTCCCGGAGTGACGCCGGAACAGTTGGCCGATGCCGCCCAGCTGGCGTCGCTTAGCGACGAAACACCGGAAGGACGGAGCATCGTTGTTTTGGCCAAGCAGTATGGCCTGCGGGCTCGATCCATAGCCGACATGCCGCATGCCTCTTTTATTAACTTCACGGCCCACACCCGGATGAGCGGAGTGGATGTTGACGGCCGAAAGATTAGGAAGGGTGCCCCGGATGCAATCAGGGATTTCACAGGCAGTGATTTTTCTCAGGATGTTAGGGATGCCAGCGAGAATGTCTCACGCTCGGGTGGGACATCACTCGTTGTTGCCGAAAATGATCGTGTCTTGGGGATCATTCACCTGAAAGATATCGTCAAGGGCGGACTGAAAGACCGCTTCACACGTTTCCGGGCTATGGGCATCAAGACAGTGATGATCACGGGCGATAATAAGCTTACGGCGGCTGCTATAGCCAGGGAAGCAGGCGTTGACGACTATCTGGCCGAGGCGCGGCCGGAAGACAAACTCGCCCTGATCCGGAAGGAACAAGCCGCCGGACATCTGGTCGCCATGACGGGCGACGGAACTAATGATGCGCCAGCCCTGGCTCAGGCTGATGTGGGCGTGGCCATGAATACGGGCACACAGGCGGCCAAAGAAGCCGGGAATATGGTAGATCTGGATTCCAACCCTACGAAACTGATCGAAATCGTCGAAATCGGCAAGCAGATGCTCATCACTAGAGGGGCTCTAACCACCTTCAGTATTGCCAATGATGTGGCGAAATATTTTGCTATTATCCCGGCCATGCTGATCAGCCTCTTTCCGGCAATTGCCCCCTTGAATATTATGGGACTGAGATCCCCGCAGAGTGCCATCCTTTCCGCCGTCATTTTTAATGCGCTGATCATTGTGGCGCTAATTCCGCTGGCTCTGCGCGGCGTCCAGTTCCGGCCGCTCAGCGCCGCCTCGTTATTGCGGCGCAACCTGTTGATCTACGGGCTGGGTGGGCTCATTGCTCCTTTTGTGGGCATTAAACTGATCGATATGCTGACGGGCATATTGCCCTGGATGTGAGCCGTTAAGGCCCCTAAGGAGAAAAAGCCATGATAAAAAACATTTTCAATGAATTACGTATTTCCCTGCTGGCGACATTATGTCTGGCCGTATTGCTGTGCGGTATCTATCCGGGTGTTGTTTGGTTATTCGCTCAGGGCATATTTCCTGCTCAGGCCAATGGTTCGCTTATCTCGGTCAAAGGTCAGGTTATCGGTTCATCTCTGCTGGCCCAGCGCTTTACCGGTCCGGGCTATTTCCATCCCCGTCCTTCGGCGGCAGGAGACGGGTATGACGCTACCAGTTCCGGCGGCAGCAACCTGGGGCCGACATCACAGAAACTGATTGCTGCGGTCAAAGAGCGCAGTGCGGCCTACCGCGCGGAAAACAATCTGGCCCCTGCGATATTAATTCCAGTGGACGCCGTTACAGCTTCAGCCAGCGGTCTGGATCCCCATATCAGTGTGGAAAATGCCCTGCTGCAAGCAAGCCGTGTCGCTATCGCCCGAGGTATCAGTGAAGAGCAGCTGCGAAAGATGATCGCATCCCGCACCGCAGGCCGCGATCTGGGAATCTTCGGCGAATCGCGGGTGAATGTTCTTCTGCTCAATCTCGACATGAGTGGCAAGCAGTGAGCCTGCCCCTAACAGGAGTTAAGATTGACAGTCTCAGCAAACATTACTAATATGCATCAGCGGCCAAAGCCGACCGCTTGCATGATCAGGGGACGGGCTAAACCGTCAAGGAGAAAAAGAGCACATGCTTAGTCTTCGTCAAAAGTTGTTACTGGGATTTGGTGGATTGTTACTGATCACGTTGATCGGCGGCATACAGAGTATCATCCAATTCAGGTACCTTGGGCAATCTATTGATGTGATCCTGAAGGAAAATTACCGCAGTGTTATTGCTTGTCAGGATATGAAGGAAGCCTTGGAGCGCATGGACAGCGGCATCCTTTTTACCTTTCTGGGGTATCAACAAGAGGGAACCGACCTAATCCGGAAAAATGAGGCTGTTTTTGGAAAGGCCCTGGACATAGAGCTTCACAATATAACAATTTCCGGGGAAAGGGAAAAGGCAGCGGACTTAAAGGCCCTCTATGCCGCCTATCTGGAATCGCTGCACAAGGTGGAAAATCAGAACCTGCCAATCAATCTCCGCCGTCAGCTTTATTTCCAGGAACTCCTGCCCCTGTTTCAAAAAGTCAAAAGTATGGCAGATGAGATCCTCCAGATGAATCAGCACAATATGCATGAGGCAAACGACCTGGCGAGGAAGCAGGCGGCAAAAGCCCAGAGAAATACGGTGATCTTTTTATTCTTCGGAGCCGCGATTGCCGTTGCATTCATGATCTTTGTAGGAAAGTGGATTCTGAATCCTATTAACCGTCTGATCTATTCAGCGGAGGCGATTCGCGACGGGAATCTTGATCTTGTCGTCCAGGTGGATTCCCGAGATGAAATAGGCCGTCTATCGGAGGCCTTCAACGACATGGCCTTGAGCCTTCGCGCCCTTCGCCGCAGTGATCAGGCAAAGCTGGCGCGTACCCAGGAGGCCGCCAAAGAAACCTTCCGCAGGCTGCCGGATGCCGTGGCCATTGCCGATCTTGATGGGAAAATAGAGATAGTGACTCAATCGGCTAAAAAGTTCTTTGGCCTGAAGGTAGGCGCATTTGTGCAAGATGCCGCAGTTGAACATCTGAGCCGTCTCTTCCATAATATTGTTCATCAGGACCCTCTGAAGCATCTGGAAGAAGAGAAGCTTTTCCAGCTTTTTGTAAGCGGTGAGGAGCGTTATTTCCAGGCCAATGCAGCGCCGATGAACGATCGTGACGGTCATCGGACCGGTGTTATTCTGATTATGAAAGATGTAACGGAGCAGCGCCGCGTGGACGAAATGAAACGCGGTCTGATTTCCACGGTATCTCACGAGTTGAAAACACCACTGACATCAATTCGCATGGCCATTCATCTGCTGCTGGAAGAAAAAGTGGGCGTCCTTACGGAAAAACAGACGGAACTCCTTTTAGCAGCCAGGGAAGACAGCGACCGCCTCCAGCAAATCCTGCATAATTTACTGGATATCAGCCGGATTGAATCGGGCCGTCTCCGAATGGACTATCAGGATATCTATGCCCAATCGCTGGTTCTTGATGCCGTGGAGCCAATCCGGCGGGCCGCCCAGGATGGCGGTATTGAATTGAAGATCCAACTGGCCGAAGATTTGCCTGCGGTCAGCGCCGACCCGACTCAGATTGGCCATGTTTTTTCCAATCTGCTGTCTAATGCGCTGCGTTTTACGGCGCCCGGCGGTAGCATTACCGTCTCGGCAGTCCCGGAGGAACAGCTGGTCCGTTTTTCCGTAACCGATACCGGCAGCGGCATTCCCCATCAGTTTATGCAAAGGATATTTGAACAATTTTTCCGGGTACCTGATCAAAAATCGGCAACAGGCGCAGGGCTGGGTCTGGCCATTGCCAAGGAAATCGTGGAGGCCCACGGGGGAAGCATCAATGTGGTCAGTCAAGAGGGGAAAGGAACCACCTTTTCCTTTACACTAAAAAGGGCAGGAAGATGATACCTGATTATTGCACGGTGAATTGTTATGACTACTGAAAGAGCGGATGATTTCCTGCGCATGATCCGCCGATCGCAGCGGGGACGGTTGAAAGTTTATTTAGGCTATGCAGCGGGAGTCGGCAAGACTTACCAGATGCTGCAAGAGGCCAGAAGGCTCAAGCAGGAAGGTGTCGATGTGGTCGTCGGACTGGTGGAAACCCATGGCCGTGCCGAAACGGCAAACCTGCTCGAAGGGCTGGAGGTTATCCCCAGATTCCTGCAACAGCATCGGGGTATCATTCTGGAAGAAATGGACGTGGACACCATCTTGCGCCGCAAGCCGCAGGTGGCCATAGTCGATGAATTGGCCCATTCCAATGTTCCGGGCAGCAGAAATGCGAAGCGTTATGAAGACGTTCAAGACCTGCTGGCAGTTGGTATCCATGTCATTACAACTATGAATGTTCAGCACCTGGAGAGCCTCTACGATGTGGTGGAAAGAGCTGTCCGGGTAAAGGTTCGGGAACGCCTGCCCGACAGCGTTCTGGCCGAGGCGGATCAGATCGTTAATGTCGATCTCACGCCGGAGGACTTGCAGGAACGCCTGCGTGAGGGCAAAATTTATCCGGCGGAACGGATCTCGACTGCCTTCGGTAACTTTTTTCAGACACCCAACCTGGAAAATTTGCGGGAATTGACACTGCGGGAAATGGCCGCTCAGATTGATCTCCGAAGGCACGAAACGATGCCGGAGGACGGCGCCATCGTACCCGATCAGGTAATGGTTTGCCTGAGTTCCGGAGGGCCGAACAGTGAAATTCTACTGCGGTATGCATCAAGACTGGCCGGAAAGCTCAATCGCAACTGGTATGCGGTTTACGTGCAGACTCCTGCCGAAGAGGCTACCGTAATCGACAGCAAAACGCAGCGGCTGCTGTCGGGAGTCCTGACTCTGGCGAAAGAATTGGGCGCCATGGTCTTTACTTACAAGGGAGGGGATGTTGCCGACACGATCCTGCGTTTTGCCCGGGAGTATCAGGTTGGTCATATCGTGACCGGATCACCGGCCCGCATCTCCTTCTGGCAAAAAATCAGAGGCAAGAAGAGCGTCCCCGAAATCATCATGGAACAGGCCCGCGGAGTTACCATCGTCGTGTTGGATACAAGGCCTTATGAAACGGTTACTGCTAAATCGTCGCCTTTTATTGCAGAAGAGACACAAGGAGAGGTAAAGATTTCTTCCCGGCCGCCGGCGGCACAAGTGCAAAGCATCACGATGAGTTCCCTGATCGATGAAACGATGATTGTTCTCTGGGAAAAACCGGTCGATACGGCTGAGGTACTTAAGGAATTGGTTAAATCCGCCTGCAAAAATGATCCCGCAGGCGATTTTACGGCTACATTAGCCGCTGTTAGGGAAAGAGAGGATCAGGGTTCCACCTTCTACAGCGAAGGTGTGGCCTTTCCCCATGCGCGCATTACCGGTCTTACCAAACCTCTGGTGGCCCTCGGCTTGACGAGAATGGGGGTCAGTGATGTAGCCACGGAAAAACCAATAAAATATGTTTTCCTGAGTCTTTCCCCAATGGAGACGCCGGAAGTGCAATTGCAACTCCTGGCTGTTGCCGCCCGGACATTCCAGAATAGATATTTTTTAAAAAGCATGGAATTAGTCGACAGCCCACAGCAGGTTTATGCAGCCATTAAAGAATGGGATCAATCAGTATAGGAAGAAAATAGGATAAAATATTTACGGCCTGTTGCCCAACTTAATTACTTAAGGGCATCCCATTGGTTCTCATTGGTTCCTAATACGCAGTCCGTCCAGAAATAGTTCCACAGCCTCCATATAGAGGGCACGATGACCGATGTCGGCCAGAATAGTATTTTCCAGTTTCTTCAACTGGATCATGCCCTGGAAAACACCCCATAGAATTACGGCCTGTCTTCTCGGATCAACCGGCTTGAAATTATTCTGCTCGATACCCTCGCGGATCGCAGAGGTTAAAGTTAAAATGCTGGCATTACCATGCGAATCGATTTTGTTTTTCAAATCCGGTGGGAAGATCGTTTTTGGCGATGTTAGAAAATAATTAATGATGTCGAAATAATTTTTATGTTCTTCGCTGAAATGTAGATAAGCCAGGGCGATAGATCGGATTTTTTCCTCGGGCAGTGCTTCTTGATCCACAGTCCGGAGTATCGTCTGGTAGAGCAGTTCCAGCCCTTCGACCTGAAGAGCCGCAAAGAGTTCTTCTTTGTCTTTAAAATAAAAATAGATGGACCCGACACTCAATTCAGAACGTTTCGCAATCTGATTTATCGACGTAGCATTCAACCCCTTCTCCAGAAGAAGCGTCCTCGCCGTATCAAGGATTTGGCTTTTACGCTGCTCTCTTTCTCTTTCCCTTCTCTCCTTGACACCCATAAATAATTTTAATCCTCGAAATACTATTTTTGTTTCTTAAATGATAAATTTGTGTGACTCCTATCATCCCCCCACGATTAAATCAAAGATTTCTTCGTCATCATGTCGAACCATGGCTTCTGTTTTTTGAGGGGGCACGAGGTCGCCTTGCAATAGTTAATCGGATCACCGGGATGTATTTTCATCTTCGGTGCCGTACCGTTCCGATGATTACGTATCCACGCTTCGGCTTCCGCCCGCTTGTCCACGCATCCGGCGGAATAGGTTGTTCTGCCGCGACAGTGGACGAAGCCATAGATAAGCTCAAATTGTTCTTTCATGCAAATTACCTTCTGGCAGATCCGGGTCATCTTACCGTTAGAATTCTTCTCCGATCCGCAGCAGTACTTTCACTGCAAGGCCGGTGTCGATTCTCTCTAGATAAACGGCGGGCAGTCGCTCTAGAGGTTCGGTATCGGATATGAGCGGTCGGGCGTCCAGTTTCCCTTCTGCCATCCAGTTCAGGCACTGTATATTCTCCTGATGTGTATTGGATATGGATGCCGTCAGACGGATTTCTTTCAAATTTAGGAGGAAAGGCGCGGAGATCTCCAGAGGTGTGAAAATCATGCTCACGATACAAACATCCCCATCGTCTGCCGCCAGCTGGATCGCGCGGTCAATATTGGCCTTAACGCCGGAACATTCGAATGTCTTTTGAAACCCTCCTGGAACTAGGGCTAATACTTGCTGGTCGACCTCTTTTTCCCGCGGATCGAAGGCATGGTCGGCACCGTAAAGAAAGGCGATTTCCCGCTTGGCTTTTACCGGTTCGAAGAGGACAATGGGACCATAGCCGAGAATCTTGAGGATTCGGACGGCCGCAAGGCCGATGGGACCGCCGCCCATCACCAGAGCGGACCCTGTATGGTTGCGTGTGCAATGAATCGCATGCAAGGCGGAAGCAAATGTCTCCGCCAGAGCGGCGTTGCGGGAATCAACGCCTGCGGGAATGGGAATCAGCATCTGGGGATAGACTTTGACGTATTCGGCAAAGCCGCCGGGCAAGTCGCCGATCCCCGCAGTTCGCCTTTGAACCCGGCAGAGATGCTGTTTGCCGGAAAGGCAATTGGCGCAATGTCCGCAGTAAGTGGGACGAATGCAAACCCTCGTCCCCACAGCCGGGCCGGAAGCATTGGCTCCTTTTTCAACAACAACGGCGCTGATTTCATGACCCAGAATATAGCCCTCCGGCAGGAGACCTCCGGACACTAAAGAATGGTCGGAACCACAAAAGCCGGTATTGGCCACCTTGACCAATACCTCATCTTGCGCCAGCCTGTAATCAGGAACATCCTCGTAGACGAGTCCCTTGTCTTTACGAAATACAACGGCTTTCATATTAACCTTCTTTCTATTTCCTTTTTTTGCTAGTTTTCACATTCCAATATGATCTTTTCCACATTATCCAGATCCTTCTTGTAAAAAAAAGATCCGGCAAAAAACATCAGGGCCGAGGCCAAAAGGAAAACGGGGAGTATGGACATGGCCACCTGAATGCCATAGAGGTCGGATATCTTACCGATCACAATTGGCGCCAGGGATGCTCCTAAGAGATTTTGAACGATAACGCAGACGGAGTAGGAAATGGCCCGCAGACCAGGGTGAATGACCTCTTGCGTGGCGGTGATGGCCGCCGGGGCAAATGCGGAAGCCAGAATGCCCATTCCAATAAGCGTTAGATATTGTGCCTGTCCCTGAAGGAAGGAAATAGCGGTAAAGATGAAGATGGCATTCAATGCTGTTGTAATTGCGGGAAACAGCAGCCTTGCTGTCACCCGTTTCTTAAACCACAAATCGGCCAGCCATCCTCCCAGAGGTAGGCCGATGAGTGCTAGGATCATAAGCACACTCGTTTTCATGCCTGCCTCACTGATAGAGACACCTGTCGTACGGTGTAAATAAGATGGAAGCCAAAAGATGACCGCATTGTTGGCAAAGACGCAACCGACAAACCCGAGATTGGTAAAAATCAGAGAAGGGGTATGAATAAATTCCCGGAAGATATCCATCTTACTCATCTTGACCTGGTTTTGACCGGTGTTGCCCGTATCGGTTTTGACCAGTTCCACCGTTTTATAATCCTTGACAAAGAAAAAAAGGACGGCCACGATTGCCCCGGGAATCGCCACCAAACCGAAGGCATGCCGCCAGCCCCAATGTGTGGCGATGAAACCGCCAAGACCAATCCCGACGGCAATACCAAGGGGAATAGAGATATTCCAGAGGCCCATCATGCGGGAACGTTTTTCCGGAGGAAATAAACCGGAGAGCATGGCCGTGCCGGCGGGGGCATATCCGGCCTCGCCAATGCCGATGGCGGAGCGGGTCACCAGCAACTGGGGAAAGGTTTTAGTGAAAGCGCAGGCTACCGTCGCGGCGGTCCAGAGAAGGGCCATGACGCCGATTGTCTTTTTCCGGCTCCAACGGTCCACGAGGATCGAAACGGGAAAGACAAAGAAAACAATGGACCAGTAGACAACCGACATGAGCAGGCCGGACTGCGTGTCCGTGAGGCCCCACTCTTTTTGAATAAACGGAGCAAGGGAGGTCACGATTGTCCGATCTACGTAATCGAAGAAATACAGCAAAAACAGCAGCGTGAAGATATAATAGGAACTGCGTGCGGAGAGCTTGTATTCTTTGGGTGCAGTCACGTTATTCATGGGACCTCCTTGTTTTAAAAAGTAAGTTCAAGCCATCCTGCACTTCTAAACGCGTATGGCATGTGGGCAGCTTAACTGGCCTTGTATCCCCCGATATTCGCCAGGGCCACGCTGCCCGGGCTGATTATCGTGTGATCGACTTTGACATTTATACACGCCGTCTTTCCGGAAGCAAAAGCCGCCTCTAGAGCCGGTCGGATATCCTCGGGTTTCTCCACGCAGATTCCAAAACCTCCCAGAGCTTCCACCATCTTGTGGTAATCGACCCAACCCAGTTCCGTTCCATTAGGTATATTGTGTCCCAGACGCAACGTCTGACTATGCATAATCATGCCCCAGGACTGGTCGTTGGCAATAACGACAACGATAGGCAGTTTTTTGCGGATGGCGGTATTAAATTCCATAAAGTTGAAGCCCGTCGATCCGTCGCCTGTGATGAGCAGCACGCGTTTGTCCGGATTTTTCAACTTGGCGGCGTTGGCATAGGGAATGCCGACGGCAAGGCATCCATACAGGCCGTAATCCATATAGGTTCCGCCCTTGATGACCGTCCTTGTCATGCCCATCCAGGTGGTTGTATCTCCGCCGTCGGCGACAACGATATCGTCTTGCTGATTCATGAAATCATTGACTTCCTTTGCCAGCCGCATCGGATGAATGGGCAGTGCGCTGGATTCCCACTGTGATTTGGCCTGTTCCTTGCCGTCCTTTTCCGCATTCCGGACGATTTCTACCCAGGGCTCGAATTGCTTACGGAGGGTGGCGCCGATGGCCTTCTGCTTAATGATGCCATTCAATTCAGCAAGAAAAGACTTGATGTCGCTGACGATACCCAGATCGACGGTGCGGTTCCGTCCGATCTCGTTTTGCTCGATGTCCACCTGAATGAACTTGGCGCTTGAAGGGAATATTTCTCCAAACATGTAGAAGAGACTCAAACTGTCGCCGAGGAAAAGAACCAGATCGGTGCTGAAAAAGGCCATCATGCTACCACCCGGGCGTATCGCCATAGATGATTCGAAACAGAGGGGATGAGTGTCAGGAATAATGCCCCGTGCCGTACCCGCCGTAAAGGCCGGGATACCCGTATTTTCAACAAACTTAATGAGTTCTATTCCGGCATCGTCATACCAGGCACCGTTGCCGGCGATGACGACGGGATTTTTCGCCGCCTTGAGGAGTTCAAAGACTCTTTGAGTATTTTCCAGGTCCACGGGCTTGGATGTAATCTTTGTGTGCATCTTCTTGACTTTGGACGGATCGATTGTTGCGTTGAGCAGATCGACTGGAAGCTCCAGGTAAACGGGACCGGGCCTGCCGCTCATAGCCTCCCGGAAGGCCATATCGATATATTCGGGGATCCTCTGGGCAACCTGGCAGACTAAGGCCTTTTTGACCATGGGTAAAATTACGGGAAGCTGGGTCATGTCCTGAAGATCCAGTTTATCGACACTCTCCAGTCCCACACAGCCGGAAATGAGGATCACCGGCGTGTTGGACAGTCTGGCACTGGCGATGCCGGACAGGGCATTGGTGAAGCCCGGGCCCGCAGTCACCATGGCTACGGCGGGCTTACGGGTCATCTTCGCCCAGGCCTCGGCCATAAAGACCGCCGCTTGTTCATGGCGGGTATCGAAAAGAGTGATTCTGGTATTCTCCAGAAATTGGTAGATAGGGGTAATATGTCCGCCGCTGAGGGTAAAAATATAATCTATGTCCCGCTCGAGGAGCGCTTCTGCGGCCAGCTGGCCGCCAATAATTTTATTCATGAACTTTCCTCCTGAAATAATGGGTTGTTTCGTTATAGTTCCATGCACTGACCGCCATCGAGATTGATGGCCTGTCCTGTTATATATCTTGACGACTCGGAAGCCAGAAAGGCTACCAGATCGGCGGCGTCCCGCGGTAAACCGATGTATCCCAGAGGAATGGTTGTGCACATTTCCTTTTCCCGCTCCTCAATCGTCGTGCCGAAAAACGACGCTTCCAGGCCAAAACGCCACTTTTCTAGATCCGTGGCAACCTGTCCCGGGCAGATGGCATTAACCCGGATTCCACCGCCGCCCAGTTCCTTGGCCATGGTTTTGGTCAACATGATAACACCAGCCTTGGCCACAGCATAGGCACTGTTGAAGATCGGAGGGACCTTGCCGGCCCGCGAAGCCGTGTTTATAATCGCCGCCGGTTTGCCCGCCATCAGAGGAATGATGGCCCGCGAAATGCGAAAGACGGAAAACAGATTCACATCGATGGTCTTCATCCAGGCCGCTTCGTCATAACCTAAAACCGTGTTCGGGACGCCGAAGGATGCCCCTGCATTGTTGCAAAGAATGTCAATGTGGTCGAAGGTTCCTTTAATGTTTTCCACCATGGCGCCGATAGCATCGGTGTCGGTAATATCGACGGCCACGGCCAGTGTCCTGACGTTATAGGTCTTGGCCAATTCGGCGGCAATGGTGTCCATTTCTTCGCCTGTTGCCGACTTTAGGGATTCTCCCGGTGTGGGCGTCTTCCCCAGATCGGCAATAATGATATTGCAGCCGCAGGCAGCCAGTTTTTCCGCAATCGCATAACCGATGCCAGTTTTTTTGCCGGACCCGGTGACAATGGCTGTTTTTCCTTTTAAATCTTTATAAATCATCGATGCCTCCTTTGTACCAGTTGTGATGATCCAGGTGGGCATACTTGGGCAAAAAGCGAGTCGGCAGAGCCAATGCATCTTTCCGGAACGGCGGAGCCAACTGCTTGCCGTCGACCAGAAATTCGAGTACGGTTGGCTTCCGGCTCTTAATACAGGCATTAAATGCTTCCTTGATATCTTCGGGCCGACTTACCTGGAAGCCGTTGGCGCCCATGGCTTTGGCTACAGGGACAAAGCTCTCCGGCGTCGGGATATCTACACCTACGAAACGGTTGTTATAGAAATCCACTTGGTTCTTCGCCTCGGCTCCCCACCACATGTTTCGGAAGACGCAGGCCACGACAGGCAGGTTGTGTTCGACGGCAGTGCTGACTTCGTGGAGGCTCATGCCCCAGGCGCCGTCACCAATTATGGCAATAACCGGTGTTTTGGGACGGGCGATCTGTGCCCCGAGGGCGGCCGGATAAGCAAAGCCAGTATTGCCGAAGGTGAGCGCGGCGATATGCTGCCGCGAATGGTTGAACTTGAGGTAGCTGTTAGCTGTTGAGGCAACGTTGCCGATATCGGTGGTGACAATGGCATCATCCGGCAGAGCCTTGGAAATTTCCAGAAGCGCCCGGCGGGGGTTCATGGGGTTGCCCTTGACCATGGCTAAATCGACAATTTCCTTTTCCCATTTCTTCTTTTCTTTGGCCACAGCTTCCAGGCGTTTGGTATCAGGTTTGCGTTTACCGTCTGCTGCCTTTAGGCGCTTCAGGATTTCGACTGTGGCTTCCTTCGCGTCGCCGATGATTCCAACCTCGATGGGGTGGGTCCGGGCAATGTGTTTCGGGTTAATGTCGATCTGAATGATCTTGGCATTATCCGGGAAGTAGTTGATGTCGTATTGGGGCAGGGTTCCGAAGACGGAGAGCCTTGTCCCGATGGCGAGCATGACATCGGCTTTGGCCATGGTTTTCATGGCCGCCTTGGATCCCATATAACCGATGGGACCCACTGACAGGGGATGATTCCCGTAAAACGCGTCATTGTGGAGATAGGTAACTGCCACGGGGGCTGTCAGGTGTTCGGCGATGGCTTTAACGATTTCGAGAGCATCGGCATCAACCACGCCCCGTCCGGAAACGATAACGGGATTTTTGGCTTTGGCCAGAAGTTCGGCAGCGCGGTCCAGCTGCTCCATCGAACCGCAGCCCCGTGCGTCCACACGGTATTGAGACGGTTTTAGGATGGTCTCTTCCAGTTCGCCGTAGAAATAGTCCCGCGGAATGTCATACAGGACGGGGCCCCGGTCGGCATAAGCGATGCGGAAGGCCGTTCTCAGGCAATCGGCAGCCCTCTTGGGATGGGGAACGCGAACAACGGCCTTCGTAACGGACTTAAAGACGGACATCTGATCGCACTCCTGGAAGCCGTCCCAGCCGATGGTGGGCGTCCCGGCCGAAGGAGAGATGATCACCATCGGTGTATGACCCATATTAGCCGCAGCCACGGAAGTGACCATGTTCGTGATGCCCGGCCCGTTCTGGCCCACTACTACGCCAGCCCGGCCTGTTATCCGGCAATAGGCGTCTTCCATATGGGCCGCGCTTTGTTCATGACGAACGGGGAGAAATTTGATTCCTGCAGCCGGGAATAGATCGAGCATATCCATAAAAGCGGAACCGACAATGCCGCAAACATGATCGACACCCTCCGCAAGCAGGGTTTCGACGATTGCCTCGCTGGGCGTCATTTTTGTTTTTTTCATTTTAAACCTCCAGTGTATTTAACTTTTAATTGTTTTATTAGCAAAAGCTCCTTCTCCGAAGGAACACCTGTTATTGTTTTTGCAAAATCGCCCGTGTCTCCCGGGCGATCATTTTTTCTTCATCTGTTGGAACGACGAGGACTTTGACTGTCGCCTCCTTCCTTGAGATGATACCTTCGACCGTACTGTTCACATTTTTCTCTTCATCCAGAATAATGCCCAGCCAGGAAAGAAATGCACAGATCCGCCGCCGCATATTTGGCGAGTGTTCGCCGATTCCCGCGGTAAAGACAAGAACATCAAGACCGCCGGCAGCCGGAATCAGGGAACCAATTCCACTGGCCACACTGTAGGCATAGGCATCAAGAGCCAGAAGGGCCCGCTTATTGCCGAGGGCAGCTTCCTTTTCCAAATCACGAAAATCGGGCGATATGCCGGAGATACCGAAAACGCCACTCTGCCGATTGAGAATTTCCATAACCTGCCCTAAAGAACAGTTTTCCTTCTCCGCTAGGAAAGAAACAAGTGCCGGATCAATATCGCCCGAGCGCGTGCCCATGACGAGTCCCGAGAGTGGCGTAAAACCCATAGAAGTATCTTGCGATTTGCCCCCGGCGACGGCGCATAGACTGGATCCCGCTCCGAGATGACAGGTAATGATTTTCAAGTCCTCTAGTTTCTGCCGCAGTATTTCCGCCGTCCTATGAGCTACATACCGGTGAGAAATGCCGTGAAAGCCGTATCTGCGGACATGGTCTTCCAGATAATAGCGGTAGGGAATTGCGTAGGTGTAGGCGTATGCGGGCATGGTCTGGTGGAAAGCAGTGTCAAAGACTGCCACCTGAGGAACACCAGGCAAAAGATTTGTGCAGACATCGATCCCCATCAGGTTGGGAGGGTTGTGGAGTGGCGCGAGTTGTTTGGTGTTCTCGAGGATATTTCTAGTTCCGGGATCGACGACAACGGAGGTTTGAAAATGTTCTCCCCCGTGGACCACCCGGTGTCCGACACCGCCGATTTCGTTCAAGTCCTTCAGAATGCCCTGCTTGCTGTCGACAAGATGGGTCAACAGGGAGTGCACTGCTTCATGATGACTCGAAAGAGGCGTTTCGTTCAGAAAAGTTTCTTGTCCCTGCGCATCATGCTGAAATAGTGCGTTGGGCATGCCGATACGGTCTGCCTGCCCGTGGGCCAGGACGTCATTTCCCGTCATCTCAAATAGTTTGTATTTGAGAGATGAACTGCCGCAATTCAGGACCAATATCTTCATATTTAAACTACTTTTCAAGCTTAAGGCCTTTTAAATAAGTCCTGCATGGAATACATCATTTTTATTGAATGGTACTCAATTTTTAAAATATGTCAAGAAAAAAATCTTCTTTATGGCGATGGTTAACAACTTTTTGGGGATAAATATTTAGTCGTATTTCATGATCATCTTTCAAGATGGTTGAAGTAGCTAATTTCCATGAACAGGGAAAGGCAGCGGCTGAAAATGTAGTTTCTGAGAAAGCGACATTGTCTGTTCGCATCAAGAATGGAAAGAAATGCGATCAGTAGTTCCGGCCGATATCCCCCGTATCTGGTCAGCTTAATCATATTTGCTGTACGGATAAAGATTCATATCCACTTCCAATTAAATATTACAAAAAGTGAATAATTGTCGATCATTAAGATGGGTCAACAGTCCTGCACTACTTTATGACTTCAACTGGGCAACAGGACGGTCATTGGTGCCCTCGATATCCTTGCGCACACTTACAAAAATTTTGTAAAGGAGAGTCAGGATGAGGAACCCGACTGCCCATATACCGAGGGTGATGGCGATTTCCGCCCCGGTCGGGACATATTCGGTTATCGCTTCCAGGGGCGAGGGGATGAAGCCGGTTATAACCAGGCCCAGTCCCTTTTCAATCCAGAGGGAAACAAATACCGCCACGCAGGCGACGGCGAGCCATCCATCGTTGCGGCGAATACGTGGTATGGTCAGAATGCCCAGGGCGGCAAAGGCGAGCACAGCGGAAGTCCACATCCAGGGAACAAGATTATGATGGCCCGCAAGCCCCGCGAAGAGGTATTGGAAATGATGGCCATGTTCCGGAATTTGACTATAAAAGGCGGTAAATAGTTCCATCAACACAAAGAAGATGCTGGCTGTGAGAGCATAGGCCACGATCGTAGCCAGCGCCTGGATCGCTTTTGGGCCGGCGTCAAAGCGCCCGTAACGCTTCAGGATCATGCAGAAGATAATCAACAGCGCGGGACCGGAGGCAAAGGCGGAAGCCAGAAAGCGGGGGGCCATAATCGCTGTCAGCCAAAAACTCCGGCCTGGAAGACCGGCATAAATGAAGGCTGTCACAGTGTGGATGCTGATGGCCCAGGGGATCGAGAGGTAGATCAGCGGTTTTATCCAGCGCGGCGGAGGGACTTCCTGACGATTGCAGGATAGAATGATCCAGCCGGTAACTATATTGATTAGGAGATAGCCGGATAGGACGATCATATCCCAGAAAAGGATTGAGGTTGGCGATGGATGCAAAAGAACATTCATGACTCTTGTGGGCTGGCCGAGATCGACAAAGATAAAGAGCACGCACATGATGACAGCGGCCACGGCCAGGAATTCCCCCAGAACGGTAATCTTGCCGAAGGCCTTGTAGTCGTGGAGATAATAGGGCAGCACCAGCATAACGGCGGAGGCGGCAATGCCGACGAGGAACGTAAACTGGGCGATATAAAGTCCCCACGAGACGTCCCGGCTCATTCCCGTGACTCCTAAACCATAATCCAGTTGCTGCAGATAAAAGAAAAACCCGAGCGTGGTGACGGCCAGTAAAAAAATGATCCAGATCCAGTATCCGCAGCTGCCTTTCAATGATTTTTCCAGCATAATGTCCTCATATAATATAATAAATCTGCGGCCCGGTTCCTAAATGCGCCCGCCTACGCAGGTTAAAGTGTTTTCCGAGAAGAAGCCGGAGTTCCGATTGGGGATTTTCTGCATCGCCGAAGATCAGCGCTTTTTCCTTACAGGCTGTTACACAGGCCGGAAGGATGCCCTTAACCAGTCTTTCCTCACAGAAGTTGCATTTTTCCACAACACCCTTGGTTCGTGTCGGGAAGTCCGGGTTTCTTTTAGCAATGAACGGCTGAGGGTCGCGGTAGTTCATGCTTCTGGCGCCGTAGGGACAGGCGGCCATGCAAAGCCTGCAGCCGACGCAGCGGTGATAGTCCATCATCACAATGCCGTCGGGGCGCTGGAACGTGGCTTTGGTGGGGCAAACCCGGACGCAAGAAGGATTAGTGCAGTGGTTGCAAAAGACGGGCAATCGCAGTTTTTGGAAAGATTCTCCAAGATAAGCATGTTTCTCATTAGGGAAGGCGGCGGCAAAAGGCTCCTGCCAGATCCATTTGACTTCATCCTTGCGGTTGCCAAAGTCGGGAACGTTGTGGGCCCCGTGACAGGCGGTGATGCAAGCTGTGCAGCCGGTGGGGCATTTGGACGGAGTTACCGCCATGGCCCAGCGTTTGGCCGTAAGTGCCTGCCCGGAAGATTTTGTTTTCAGGGATGAGTCACCGGGAATGATCACTTTCTCCTGGGAGCAGGCCGGGCGGCAGAGAATTGCCGGCGCGATCAGGGAGAGGGTGGAAACTCCCGCTATTTTCAGGAATTCTCTGCGGCTTGTTGTCATTTTTTCACCTCTTCGGGAATGCTGTGGCAACTGAAGCAAGTCGGCTTGACTCCCACGTAGTTATGACAACGGTCGCAAAACTGTTGCTTGTTGCTGTGGCATTTTAAGCAGGTGCCGGAAAGGCTCTTCTCGAAAACACGACCATTACGGGCAGTGTAAAAACGCTTTCCTTCGCGGACCGCTTCATCTCGCCAGGTCCCGAGAATCTTCATATGGTTATCACGCATAAACGATGTATCTTCCACGCAGCGCTTTTCCTGTAATTGAGCAATGGCGGGCGTATCGAAGCTCAACGTCGGCTGCGGGGATGTTTTTCCTTTGCCGGACCAGAAGGGAAAAGTGATCAAAATGACAAAGACCACCAGTCCTAATGCTATCATGCCCCATTGATGTTGTTTCATTTTCCGCTTCCTGTCCGTCATCCCTAAAAATATTGTCCTCTTCTTTGAGGTTGTTCAAAAACATTCAGATGCAAGGCATGCAAAAATCAGATCGTGAGGCGTATTATAAAATACGTTGAGCGATATGATTTGCAGCACAACGCCGCAGATGAGTGTTTTTCAACAGCCGACCAGTGTCTCTCCGCGCAGATCGGTACTCCGTTCTTTTTCTCCCGTCATGATCAGGGCGTTGGCCAGAAGTTCGTGGACTCCCATGACCGTGACTCCCGGCACCCAGTAATCCATAAGCGATGTCAGTGTCGCCCGGTCAATTGCGCAGATGCAACCCAGACGATTCACGCCGTGCTTTTTGACGACATCCCGGACGGCCATAGCCCGGGGCATTCCGCCCCGCATCCGCATCTCCATATTTTCATCGTTTCCCAGCCCCGCGCCGGCGCCGCAGCACAGGGTCTTTTCCCGGATCGTATCCTCCGCCATCTCATAGAAATTATTGCAGGTGTTTTTAATGATATATCGCGGTTCTTCGAAAAGACCCATGGCCCGGGCGGGATTGCACGAATCGTGAAAGGTAAGTTTTAAATGGTCGTTGCGCTGAGGATCTAGTTTCAGCTTGCCGTTGCGGATCAGGTCGGCGGTGAATTCAGTGATATGAACCATCTTTGTGGCACGGGCATTTTCAAAGCGGGTCCCCGTGATGGGGGAGACGGGTTCTTCCAGAAAATCGGCGGGACCGTTCATTGTGTCCATGTATTGATGGATCACCCGCCACATATGGCCGCATTCGCCGCCGATAATCCATTTAACGCCGAGCCGCTTTGCCTCGGCGTAGATTTTGGCATTGAGGCGCTTGACCATTTCGGCCGAGGTGAAAAGACCGAAGTTTCCCCCTTCGGAGGCATAGGTGCTGAAGGTATAATTGAGACCGATTTCGTGGAAGAGCATCAGGTAACCCATGCAGGTAAACGTTCCCGGATCGGCAAAGTAATCGCCCGACGGAGTAACAAAGAGGATGTCGGCGCCTTTCTTGTTGATAGGCACGTTCACCCGGACGCCCGTCCGGTCTTCAATATCATCGGCCATGAATTCGAGCATATCCTTAATGCCGCCGGGCTGAATGCCCAGGTGGTTGCCCGTCCGGAAACAATTGGCTACCGGTTCGATAACCCAGTTGATATTGCAACCGACGAGATTGAGAAGTTCCCTGCCCATCATGGTAATTTCCGCCTGGTCGATGCCGAAGGGGCAGAAAGCGGAACACCGGCGGCACTCCGTGCACTGATGGAAATAGTAGAACCATTCTTTCAAAACGGCGACGGTCAGGTTGCGGGCGCCGGCGAGTCTGCCGAAAAGCTTGCCCGATGTCGTAAAGTAGCGCCGATAGACCGAGCGCAGAAGCTCCGCCCGCAATACCGGCATATTCTTGGGGTCGCCGGAGCCGATATAGAAATGGCATTTATCTGCACAGGCGCCGCAGCGAACGCAGAGATCCATAAAGAGGCGGAAGGAACGATATTTTTCCAGGCGCTCCTTCATGCCCGCCAGGATGATCTCCTGCCAGTTATCCGGCAGCTTCCAGTCAAGGTCTGCGGGCTGCCAGGCCCGCGGGTTCGGAATATCCAGGTAGGTCAGGTTTTTGGCGGCTCCGCTGTAGCTCCAGGTTCCCGGCCGGAAATCGACAGGTGTGTCCATCCAGCCTGTTTTCGGTGGCGTATAGCTTATTGAAATCAACTGATCCGGTTTGGGTATCTTGGCAAACGACACGGCTACTCCTTTTCCACGGGTAATCCCGACGCTTTCATTTTATCCCGGAACTCATCCTCGTATTCCTCGTAGGTATGGACTTTAACCGGCGCATTCCAGGGATTGATATGCCGCTGTCTGCGGCTGTTGTTGGTCATGTTGCGGGTCGGGCTCAGAAATATTCCTCCGGCATGCATGAGTTTGCTTAAGGGAAACCAGGCCAATAGAGTAAAAACGAAGCACAGGTGAATGTAAAAAAAGGCGCTGACCTTATGGGGGATAACAGGCGAAAAGGTGATCCACCCCAGGGCGAGAGTTTTCACTGCGTTGAGATCGGTGGGGAAAAAGTGTCTCAGCAGGAGGCCTGTGCTTATCACGCCGGCGATCAGCAGCAGAGAAAAATAATCCGTAAACAAGGAAATGTAACGCACCTGCGGGACAACCACCCGGCGCAGGAAGAGGAACGTGAGCCCGGCGAGAAGTGTGGCATCACTCAGATATAGGGTCGGGATGCCGATCTCGAAGAAGCCGTCCAACGCAGAAAGAACGCCGATCCAGGAGGCTATCGGTTCAATGAAAAAACGCAGGTGGCGCAGCACGATAATCAAGAACGACCAGTGGAACAAAATACCGAAAAACCAGAGCCATTTGGCGCTGCCGTAGACGGGCCGCCCTTCAATAATCGCCACGTCCGTATTGCGAAAAAGAGACCGAAACAGGAATATCTCCTGGGCCATTCTTCCGATTACGCCCCAACATCCTGATGGATTTTCCAGCGGATTGGTCTGGATCCAGGGTAGTGATTTTCCCTGGCCGCACGTGGTGGGAATGCGGAAAGGAACGGGGGAGGCGCCCCATTTTATAACGCGGTAAACAAACCCGGCCAGAAAAGCTGCAAAGGCAACATAAGGCAGAATAACGGTCAGAAGATAGGCCATGTTCTGACTTAAAGCTATCCCCAGTGCCAGCAGGGTCAGGATCAAGATAGCGACGATTGATATTAAAAGGTTCATAATGGATGCTGGACCTTCCTTATTTGCTGATCATGGTTCCCATGATGGTTTTTCGCCGAAGCGGATCATTGGTTTTTTCATGCCTGCCAGCGCATTGATGATCAATTCCACCAGTCCGCCGTAATGCAGACCGCTGCGTTCTTCTGCGTGGTAATAGTCTGTTATGTCCCGGATAGATCCTTTACAGTTAGAGCAGGGTGCACAGACATATTTTGGAATATCCTGCGGTTCATCATGAAAGGCATTTAGAATCTGCAGGAACTTCCGGCGAGAACTGACCAGATTGCGCCACTGCCCAAAATTATATCCCGACATGATGGCGAACCCGGAACCACCGCCGCAACAGTAGTTTTCCACCCCATGAGGCGTCATTTCCCGGAATCGCGGAGCGATCTTCCGGAGGATACGCCGCTGGGGCTCAACGATTCCCATAGACCTTACGATATTGCAGGGATCATGCAGGGTTACGGGGAAATTGTTTTTACTGGGATCAAACTGCAATTTCCCGCCGAGGACAATATTCTCCAACGTGACCATTGCCGATTCGCGCGGGATATTAAGATCTCCCGTTAACAGACGGTCGGCAATGACCGTCAGCGCTTTATGCGCATGTCCGCATTCGCCGATGACGATCTTCTTGACCTTCAGTCTCCGGGCGATATCGGCATGTTTAACGGCAACACGCGAAAATTGAACATCGTCATACCAAAGACCGTAGTTGACAGCGTCGTAACCGGCTGCCTCTGAAGAAAGCGTCCACGAAATTCCAGCCGCCTGAAAAATGATGGCAAAAGCTCCGACATTTTCCGGCCAGGCCAGCATTTCCCCTGCATTGTGGAGCAGTAGAATGTCCGCGCCTTCGACATCCCAGGGGATTTCGACTTTATAGCCCGTAATCTCTTCCATCTCCTCCTGGATGAACTCGGCGCTGTCTTTTGCCGCCAGGGAGTTCATGCCGGTGGTAGAGCCGACGCGGAGATGCTGGAGGGAACCCTTTTCGTGGATCTCTTTGGGGGCGATGCCCATTTCCTGGGAGAAGAGCTTGCGAATTTCGTGATTGATGAGTCCGTTATCCACTCCGATCGGGCAAACCGTGGCACAGCGTCGGCAAAGAGTGCAGCGATAGGATAATTCGGCCAGACGGGCAATGGTTGTCCAGTTCAGATCGATGTCTCCGGTCAACTTGGCGGTGATTCTTCCGCCCGGTTTGAGATATTTCTTGTAAATCCGACGCAATACCTCTGACCGAAAGATTGGCCGGTAAATTTCCTTCCGGCCACTCGTCTCATAGATAGGACAAGCAGCGGAACAAGTCTGGCATTTGGCGCAGTGTTCCATGGAAAGCATCAGGGGCTGTAAAAAAGTCCAGTTATTATCCCTCTCGAAAAGTTTTTTCAGCCCCGAGAGAAACTGGCTAACCAGCTTTTCCTCTTCTTCCGGACTTGCGGGCTTGGGGATGCCTATGGCCACCGTGTCATCTAGGGAGGATTCAATGTTCTTGATTTTTTCCGGTTTCAGGACGGTAATGGTTGCCTGATTAAAATCCTCATAGGGAGGAGGAAGTGGCGAGAGCTCACCTTGCTCAATGTGACATAAGCAGTCCGACGGTTTAGCGATGTCTGACGGTTTCAGAGATTTTTTCATTTCATCTCCTTGGGCGCCGAAGTCGCAATGTCATGCCAGGATTTTTGTCCGTCCGCTCCAACATGTTTGGCCTGCCATGTCGGTTTTAAATCCAGATTCCGCATGATGGCGGATTCGATCTTGCCGCCCCGCTGGTTCGGGGCATCATCCCATTTGACCTTGTGATAGAGGAAATACTTCATATACATGTGGGACATGTGTGTGAGCGGAATATAGGCGACGAGAAGCGATGCCAATACGATGGTTGTCCTCCCGAAGACGGTTTGACCCGGTACGTATGGATGCGGCGAATGTCCACCTGTCAGCAGGCCAAATGTGTAAGCCTTTGCACCTTCCAGAAGCGGATCGCCAAGAAGACAGGTAATTAAAGCGGCAAGGAAAAAAATAAAGATAAAAAGGATATTGAAATAATCAGCAAAAGAAGAATAAATTCTCATTTCCCGATCGGTAAGACGTTTGTAAAGAATTCCTAGACTTCCGATATTTCCCATTATCAGGCCGCTCCATCCAGTGGCGGCGATCAGGCCGGAAAGCAGGGCTTCGTCAGCGTTGCCTGCTGTAAAAGCCGGAAATCCTCCTAGCGTGATGACGGCATGAAGCAATAGCAGCCCGAAGGTGGCAATCATCAAATACATGCCGAAATGAAAAGGGAAGGAGACCAACCAGAGGCTTCTGTTTTCCTTCCACAATCCTCTGAGGAATAGAATTTCCGGTACCATGTATTTGAGCTCATTGATGTGCGAACTTTTATATTCATTGTTCCACCAGTTCACCTCTTCCATGTAGGAGCCGCCATAGGCCACCCGGGCTGTTGTTTCATGCCTGACCGGATATATCTCCCAGCGGACATGCAGGGGCAGGGTGATTTGCCTGTAAATCAGGCAACCGGTAGCCCCGATGAACACGGCAATGCACACATATGATAAAATATAGAATCCCATTAGAATGCTTCCTCTTCTTAGACGCAACCTGTCGGTTTCGACAAACCTGCCAGCTTGCAGGCGCCTTTTGCCGGACCTGTGGGAAAGAGTTCATAAAGCTTCTTCATGTCTATCCCATTGTCCTTGCAAACTTTGCGGACCATGGGAGCAATGCCGAACTGCTGGAAGTAATTCCTCAGATAATTGATAAGTTTCCAGTGTTCATCTGTGAGAGTACCTTCAATGTCTTCTGTATGAGCGTAGGCCTGGGCGAACTCTTCATTCCATTTATCGAGCTCCTGCAGAAACCCATCTTCATCCACTTCGTAAATTTTGCCTGCTAATTCTATTTGCGGCATGTTAGAAACCTCCTATTGTATTAAATATTTATTAATTATTTTTCAAAATCTTCCTGCATCTCCTTTTTTTAAAGGGGAATAAACTACTTCATTCTGTCTCGCGGCACGGTACTGTTTGGCTTTGCAAACCATGGCTTCGGCCCACAGAGGAGTTCCCAGGGCATGCAGGTGCGTGAATCCCGCGAGAATATTTTTCCGGCATAAACCGTCTCTGTGGCCGTCCATCCCTGTCCCCCGGAGGACCCGGTAGGCTGTATGTCCTCCCTCCTCCTGCAGGGAGAGAATCCGGCAGTAATGAAATTCATGGCCGCTGATCTTCGTGCCGATGGGGAAAAAAGGATTTTCCCGATCCACGGACAGTGTAGTATACCCGTGTCCCTGCGGTCGTTTTTCCATTCCGAAGGTGACAGACAAAGCGCCAACCATCGGATAGTGTTCATCGCCGATAGTCAGGGATTCGCCAAGGTATATGAATCCTCCACATTCAGCATAGATCGGAAGCCCCGCTTCCGCTTCCGCTCGCAGGGAGCGGCGAAAAGATTCGTTTTGTACGAGTTGTCTGGCCTGGGTTTCGGGAAAACCACCGCCGATGTATAAAGCATCTACGTCCGGCAGGATTTTTTCGTCCAGGGCGCTTATCTGGACTATCTGGGCCCCGCAATCGATTAGTGCCTCAATATTTTCGGAATAATAAAACTGAAATGCAGCATCTTTGATCACTCCAATCCTTACAGGCTTTTCACCGGTTTTGCCGGGGATGGCCTGATGAGGGAATGCATCGATTCCCCAGGGTGATGCACTTTCGGCAATCCGGAGCAATCCCGGAATGTCCATATAATCTTCAGCTATAACACCTGCCCGGTCTAATGCCCTTTGAATGCGGTCGTGTTCCTGAGGGGGAATCAATCCCAGGTGCCGATCCGTAAAGGGAAGATCCGTCATCCGTGGCACTATACCGTAAACGGGCAGATGGCAGGATTCCTCAATGGACTGACAGATGACTGCCGCATGACGGCTGCCGTTTACCCGGCTCAGGATGACCCCCCGGATATCCACTTCGGGATCCAGACTTTGGCATCCCATGACCATCGCAGCAGCTGTACGTGTAACTTTGTCGCAGTCGACAACCAGAATAACAGGAGCGTTGAGGAGTTTGGCGAGTTGGGCTGTGCTGAATTCCCCCTCGGCATTAACCCCATCGAAGAGTCCCCGGTTGCCTTCAATGAGAGAAACGGTTCCTTCCGTGGCATGGCGTGAAAAAGAGCGGACAACCTGCTCTTGGCTCATCAAAAAAGTATCCAGGTTGCAACACGGTTTCGATGCCGCCAGGGTAAGCCAGGCCGCATCGATATAATCAGGTCCCTTTTTGAAGGGTACGACGGAAATGCCCCGTTTTTGCAGGGCAACAGCCATAGCCACAGACAGAGTTGTTTTTCCAGCCCCGCCCCGCAGGGCGGCTACAACCAGACGCGGGCATGATCGGTTCATAATCCATTACCTCTTAAGAGCAGGTTCCTTCTTCCTTGGGAAAAAACTCGGGCAACATTATGTACGAACTACTGCCGCTTGACCAATATACGAGCACTTCTTCATCGAGTAGCACCTTTACGGCATTCTGAATGGCATGCCGGTCTTCATCCGGCAACCACTTGGTGACATCGCGGATGTAGAACATCTTTTTGTCGCCTTTGGACTTTTCATGGAATAAATCGGTGATTCGCTTTTTCAGTTCTTCACTCATATTCACCTCCATTTAAACTGAGTTGATGTCCGGAATGTTTCCGTTGCCATATCGAAGTCGTCGATATGCTTGTCTGTAAAGGGAATGCCGGTCAGGCTGAAGAACCTCTCCCAGCCGACGCGCTCGATCCATTCGCCGACCCTTTCATGCTTTCGGGCATGACTTGCATAGACCTCAATAATGTTCTTTACGGCATCTACAACCTCCGGCCAACGCGGCGGATTGTTGGGAAGGAAGGGTATCGCTAATTTGGAAAACTTGGGCGCACTCCGGGCATTGGATACCTTGCCGCCGACCCAGATGGAGATCCCGTCGTTTTCCGGATCGGCAATGGGCATGGCCGGGCAAACAGTATAGCAATTTCCGCAGTACATGCACTTTTCATCATTTACCGTGACGGTCTTGTTTTTCATGTCGCCGCGAATGGCGCCAGTGGGGCAGGAAGCGACCGTTGAAGGTATTTCGCACATATTCGGCACACGGCTGTTGTCGGGTTTAGGAACTGTCCGGTGAATTCCCAAAATGGCGATGTCGGAGCAGTGAACGGCGCCGCACATATTCAGGCAGCAGGCCAGGGCAATCCGGACGTGGGCCGGCAGGGTTGAGGTGATAAAATAATCATAGATCTCATCCATGAGGGCCTTGACTGGTCCCGAGGCATCCGTGGCAGGGGTGTGGCAGTGGACCCATCCCTGAGTGTGAACGATGTTGGATATGGAGTGTCCGGTGCCGCCGACAGGATAGTTGCGGGAAGCCAGTTCGGCAATCAGGGGTTCGACTTTGTCCTTGTCGTCCAGAAGAAATTCAATATTGTTACGGCTCGTAAAGCGCAGATAACCGTCGCAATATTTTTCGGCGATGTCACATATTTCCCGGATGTGATCAGTCGAAACCAGTCGCGGTGACCCGGCGCGTACGGTATAGAGTGCTTCTCCCGATTCCGCAACGTGCATGAGCACGCCCGGTTTGAGGATTTCGTGATAGAGCCATTTCCCGTAGTTTCTCTGAATGACGGGTGGCAGCATGGTTTTATAGTCAGGGGGGCCAATATCTGTTTTTGCCATTTTATTTCACCTCCTGTTTAATATCTTCGGGCCAGAAGAAGACATAAGGATTGCTCCGCGGCGCCTTGACCATCTGGGGAACGGCAGGCAGGCCCACGCCTCGCAGAAATACCCTCATGCCTAAGCGTTTGATCAGTTCGCCGAGTCTTTCCCGCGACTTGGCGTTTTCATCCCACCAGTCCTGGATTCGTTCGATCAGTTCTTTGAGTTCCGTGTAAGGAGGTTCCAGCTTAATAAAAGGTACAATAACCCAGGAAAGAAGTGCCCCTTCCACGATAGGTGCTTTGCCGCCGACCAGGATGGTCGCGCCTTTTTCTTTTCCCGGCCGCAGTGCTTTAGGCATCAGATTGATGCAGTGCATGCAACGGGTGCAGTCCTCGTCGTGGATCTTCAGCTCTTTTGAATCCCATTCCATACACTTCGTCGGGCAGAGGTCACAGACCTCTTTCTGGATGTCCAGGTCTGAAGAAGCATAGGCGGTAACTTCCGCCGGATTGATGAGTATTTTCCCTTTCCACGTTCCGATGATGGAAAAATCAGAGCGGGCGATGGAGGCGACACAGTCGTTGGGGCAGGCGGAAACCTTGATCTTGAATTTATAAGGGAACATGGGGCGGTGAATCTTATCCTGAAATTCCATGGTGAGATTGTAGCAGACATCCAGGCTGTCGATGCAGGCCCACTCGCAACGTCCCGGTCCAACGCAGGCGCTGGGCGTACGGAGGGCCGAGCCGGAGCCGCCGAGATCAAATCCGGCTGCGGAAAGATCATCAAAGCAGGGCTGGATGTGTTCTGTTGTTGTGCCCAGGAGGATGGCGTCACCTGTGGAACCGTGCATGTTGGTCAGGCCGCTGCCGTGTTTATCCCAGACATCGCACAGGTTGCGCAGAGCGTCCGTTTTGTAGAACCACCCCGTGGGATGGTTGATTCGCATAGTGTGAAAGGCCTGAACGTTCGGGAAGAGGTCGGGCCGGTCTGAATAGCGGCCAATAACTCCGCCTCCGTAGCCCTTAACGCCGACAATGCCCCCATGTTTCCAATGGCCAATTTTGTCTTTGTAAGAAAGTTCCAACTGGCTAAGGAGATCCTCGGCCATGGGACTCTTTTGCGCCGCCTGCTTCATGTCCGTAACGAAACTGGGCCACTTGCCCTTTTCCAATTCGTCCAGGAGCGGGGTCTTTGATTTCTCCATAAAATACCTCCTTTTTAAACTACTTTTCAGTAAAAACTTGGTTCAATATTTCGAAACTGCTGCGATTAAATACTCTATCGGATCATCACATATTCATTTAATGTTACGAAAAGCTACATTACAAACAGCTGCCGGATGTTATAGATGCCTCCAGGATAACTCCATTTTTAAAATGCCCTTTGCATGGTCAGGAAGTCCGAATAAAATACTGGCTCTGACCTGCCTTGCTGGACTTTATGTTTTGCTTTATAAATCCTTTTAATAATAAATAACAATTTATAATTTTGATAATATTCATCAGTATTATTTATGAAAGACTAGATAAGGCGATTACCTTGAGACAGGCGGATATTTTGCATAAAGGTTGCCAGTGCCCGACATTTACGAAAGGCAGTAAACTGTAATGGTGATAAATGAAGCTCCTGTGCAAGCTACACTATTTGTTCGCGTCCAGAAGGGACAGAAATGCGCTTAAAAGCGCCGTGCGATATCCGCTATCTCTGGTTAGTACAATCAGATTTCTACGCAGATCAAGATTGCTATTTACTTCCATAAGCCAGGCGTGGGCAAGCTCTCGGGCCACGGCCATCCTGGAAAGACAACTTATCCCCAAGCCCGCTTCAACAGCCTTTTTTATTGCCTCGGTGTGTCCAAGTTCCATGGAGATTGTGCAAGTGATACCTTTCTTCTTCATTGCGGATTCAAATACCTCTCTGGTTCCTGATCCTTTTTCCCGCATAATCCAGGGCGCTTGTTCCAGCATGGAGTTGGATACTTTTTTTTGCAGCGCCCACGGGTGGCCTTTTTCGACTATCACCACAAGTTCATCACTGCGCCATAGTGTCGAGTGCAGCGAACCGGCGTGGGGAGGTCCTTCGATGATTCCCAAGTCCAGAGCTCCTGTTTCGACTTCATGCTCGATTTGACCGGTATTGCCGACCTGCAGCAAAACTTTGGCCCGTGGATATTGCCGGGAAAATTCTCCTACGATCGCCGGAAGAAGGTAGTTGCCGACCGTTGTGCTGGCTCCCACTCTCAATATGCCGATCGGTTCACCGATAGATTCGCTCAGCATCTGTTCTATAGTTGAAACTTGGCGCAGTACATCCTGTACCTTGGGTACAATCAAGCGGCCCCGGTCATTGAGCAACAAGCGTCTGCCGCGGCGTTCAAAAAGTGGCGCGCCGACAAATTTTTCCAATTCGGCAATAGCCATACTGACCGCCGATTGGGTGATAAACAACTGCTCGCTGGCCTGTGTAACATGCCTGCCACTGGCAACCTTTTCGAAAATCTCTAACTGTCTCAGGGTAATTGTCATATCCAGACTTCCATAAAACATACTGATGATTATTGCAAATATTACTAATTATTATTTATCATTAAAAGGCTATATAGAGCAAGTAAAAAAAGTCAGCCCATCAGTTCATTTGTGGTGTAGCGGCATAAATTGCACTTTTTATATTCACGGGAGAAAGAAAAATGAGTTTGTTTATCACCAAATGGAAAAAGATCATTAGGCAATCGAGTCCGCTAATGAAAGGCCTGTTTCTGGCAATCGGTGTTGCCGTTGTCTCCCGGCTACTGCATAAGCTAATCCCGGGGCCGTTGCTTAGTAAAGCGATTAGTGATGTTTTACTAGCGGTTCTGCTGGGACTTTTTATCCGCAATACTCTCGGTGTTTCCACGAGCTTTGAAGTGGGAATCAAATTCGCTCTGGAACGGGTACTGCGTTTGGGAATTATTCTGCTCGGCTTACGCCTGAGCCTGCAGGATGTAGCGGTCACCGGTGGTGCGGCAATACTGCTCGTTTTCACCTGTATTGCCGTCGCGCTGTCTACCGCCTTTATCATCGGTCGTCTGTTCAAAATTCCGCCCCGCCTGACGGCGCTAATCGGAGTCGGTACCGCGATCTGTGGCAATACCGCCATCGTGGCCACTGCGCCCGCCATCGGGGCAAAAGAGGAGGAGGTCAGCTTTGCCGTCGCGGTTATCACGCTTTTCGGTCTGATTGCGGTTATCATCTATCCGATAATCGGGCACGCTCTGGGACTGAGTGACATCGCGTTTGGGCTGTGGGCCGGCACCGCTGTAAACGACACATCGCAGGTCGTGGCTGTGGGCGCTGCACATAGCCAGGCGGCACTGAATGTTGCTACAATTGTGAAGCTGATGCGCAATACCATCATGGCGCCCCTAATCATCTTAGTCGGTCTGCTCCTGAACCGTAAGAAGACCTCAGGGGAGGAATGGCTGTCAACCGTTCCACGCGAGGGAATCCTGATCCCCTGGTTCGTGATCGGCTTCCTCTCCATGTCACTCATCCGCACCGTCGGCATCAGTGCCGGCATGCTGCCGCAGGACATCAATCACCCCGGAACATTGCAGGTGGCGTCGTCAATCCTTAAGGCTTTTGACGAGATAGCAAAATTTGCCATTCTCACTGCCCTTGCGGCTGTCGGCCTGGGCACGCAGCATCAGGTCGTACTAAAAATTGGCCTGAAACCCTTCACTTTAGGCCTGTGCGCTTCTTTAGTGCTGTCTATCGCCAGTTTGTGCCTGATTCTGCTCTGTGGAATGGGATAAATGGTTAAAGATAAAATTGTTTAGCAAAAAAGCTTTTTTTCTTGATTGTTGTTTTTTTTTGTGTTAGGCGTAGCGCCTGTTTTAAGCAAAAAGTACCTTTCCAGACCAGCAACCAAGCGGGATTGAGCCAAGTTAAGCTAATATAATCTGGTATAGATGTTGGTTGTGAAAGAGGCGGATAAAATATTTTATGCCTGATTTGGGTGTTAGCCGCAGAAAGCGGTTAATTATAAAATTCAAGCTTAATTTTATGAAAGGGGGATTTCAGAGAATGACGAAAGCAGAATTGATCGGGTTTATGGCAAATGAAGCAGGTATCACCAAAGCAGCAGGTGCATTGGCATTGGATGCCTATGTTACGGCAGTTACCAAGGAGCTCAAAAAGAGTGGAAAGCTCGGCCTCGTGGGATTTGGTACCTTCTCTGTTGTGAAAAGGAAGGCAAGAGAAGGCCGGAATCCTCAGACTGGTAAAGCAATTAAGATTCCCGCAAAAAAAGTAGTAAAATTTAAGGCTGGCAAGGCTCTGTCCGACAAAGTAAAATAGTACATTAATTAAGTCATCATCCAACTAAGGCCTCCGCATTATTGAATAAACAATCGGAGGCCTTAGTGCATTTGCATTGTCTTAGCGAATAACTGTAAGGAGTTTTTGTTTTGGCACTAAAAAGAATTCTCAGCGGAATGCGTCCTACCGGAAAACTGCATTTGGGCAATTTACACGGGGCTTTAGGAAACTGGGTAGAGCTGCAAAACAGCGGGAAATATGATTGTTGTTATTTCGTTGCCGATTGGCATGCGTTTACCAGTGAATACAGCACCACGGAAGGGATCAAAGATAATACAATCAGCATGGTTATTGACTGGCTGGCTGTCGGCCTTGATCCGCAAAAAAGCACTCTCTTTGTACAGTCTGCCATTAAGGAACATGCGGAGCTCTTCCTTTTGCTGTCCATGATTACTCCTCTGGCCTGGCTGGAACGTAATCCTACCTACAAGGAAATGAAAACGGAACTGGCCAACAAGGATTTATCAACTTTTGGTTTTTTGGGTTACCCGGTGCTGCAGGCCGCCGATATTATCATGTACAAGGCTTACGGTGTTCCCGTGGGAGTTGACCAGTTGCCTCATGTGGAACTTACCCGGGAGATAGCGCGCCGTTTTAATTTTCTTTATACGGAAATATTTCCGATACCGGAGCCACTTTTAACCAGTGTGCCTAAGTTACTCGGCATTGATGGAAGAAAGATGAGCAAGTCCTATGATAATTCAATTTATATCAGTGATCGCGGCAAGGTTTTGTTAGAAAAGATATCATCCATGTTCACTGATCCGCAACGAATGAGAAAAAGCGATCCGGGAAATCCGGAAATATGCAATGTATTTACTTTTCATGGCTTATATTCTACACCTCAGACGGTAAAAGAAATAGATGCCGGTTGCCGTAAAGCTTCAATCGGTTGTACGGATTGTAAAAAAATGCTGGCCCAGCGTATCAGCGATGCATTGGCGCCGGTTCATGAACGCATGGATTATTATGTTAATCACATGGATGAAATTAACTCGATCATCGCCGCAGGCAACAAGAAAGCAGCGGAGATTGCCTGCCGGACGATGGAAGAAGTCCGCTCGGCAGTCAAAATCTAAAATAAAAAAAACAGGGAATATTTTATCTTGGCCGACGAAACAACAGACTATGCTATTAAATTGGATATTTTTGAGGGTCCGCTCGACCTGCTTCTGTATCTGATTAAGAAAAATGAAATTGATATTTATAATATTCCTGTAGCTTTGATTACCGAGCAGTATCTTCAATATCTCAAAATAATCAAGTCGCTTAATCTTGATCTGGCCGGGGAATACCTGGTCATGGCTTCCACTCTTATTCTTATCAAATCGAAGATGCTTTTACCTGTTCCGGATGAACCATCCGCCGAGGAGAACGATGAAGATCCGCGTGCCGAACTGGTTCGCCAACTTTTAGAATACCAGACTTTCAAGGAAGCGGCAACTGCTCTGGAAGCACGGCCGCTTTTGGAGCGAGATGTATTTGCGCGCTCGGCACCGATAGATGATAAAGTGGAGAAGTCAACTGAGGATGAGGATGAACTGATTGAAGTTAATGTCTTTGAACTAATTGAAGCCTTTCATCGTCTGGTTTCCCGCATCGATAAAAAAGAGCTTTTAGAAATTGATCTGGAAAAGATGTCGCTAACTGATATAATCAACGACGTCATGGAGCGGTTGACCCGCGAAAAAAATCTTACCTTTGAAGAGTTGTTAGGAGAACGAATCGATCGCCGGCGCATTATTTATACTTTCCTGGCTGTACTGGAATTGATTAAGATGAAGATGGTTAAAGCTTATCAAACATCAGCTTTTGGAGTAATCCGGATATTTCCGGCTGTGGAGTCTTAAATGGAAAATTTCAAAGCAGTAATTGAAGCCCTGATTTTAGCTTCCGAAGCGCCGTTGGCTTTGGAAAAAATCTGTGTAATTCTGGAAAATGTGGAAAAAGCGGAAGTTAAAAAAGCCATCGAACAGTTAATTGTTGAATATAATGAGCGCCAGAGTGGCATTTGTCTTGCGGAAGTTGCCGGAGGGTTTCAATTTCGCACCCGTTCGGAACTGAGCCCTTGGGTAAAGAAATTGAAAGGAACGAAATCAGCTTCTTTATCACCGGCGGCACTGGAGACGCTGGCAATTGTTGCTTACCGGCAGCCCATTGTTAAAGCGGAAATCGAAGATATTCGCGGGGTGGATGTCAGTGCCCCGCTGCGGGGTCTTTTAGATAAAAAACTTGTTCGCATAGTCGGGCGTAAAGATGTGCCGGGAAAACCGATTATTTACGGTACAACAAAAAAATTTCTGGAAGTTTTCAATCTGAAAGATCTCTCTGAATTACCTACACTGCGGGAATTGAAGGAAATAAGCGAACAAAAGGAACCGGAATTAGTAACGGAACCGGAACTTATCGAGGATTGCTCTAATACATGAAAGAACGTTTGCAAAAAATTATTTCGGCAGCCGGTGTTGACTCGCGGCGCCATGCGGAGAAGTTGATTATTGCCGGTCGCGTTAGCGTCAATGATGTTGTCGTCCGCGAACTGGGAGCAAAGGCTGATGCAGCCATTGATATTATCCGGGTTGACGGTAAAACAATATCGGTTGATAAAACAATGATTTATATTGTTTTACATAAGCCCGCCGGGTATGTTACGACAATGTCTGATCCGGAGCATCGGCCAACTGTGGTCGATTTGATCGGTGATGTCCCGGAAAGAGTTTATCCCGTAGGAAGGCTGGATTATGATTCCGAAGGGCTATTGCTTTTGACGAACGATGGGGATTTTGCCCAGAAAATGCAGCATCCCCGTTTCCAATTGCCCAAAGTTTACCGTGTCAAAATTCAAGGGCGCCTGAGCAAAGATGAAATGAAGCAATTGAGCAAAGGTGTCAAACTGGAAGATGGAATCTTTAAACCGGAAAATATACAAATAGAAAAATTCAATGATAAAAGCTGCTGGCTGAAACTTACTCTGCGGGAAGGAAAAAACAGAATAATCCGCAGGGGATTTGAAGCGGCTGGCCATCGCGTTGCCCGCTTGGTACGTGAATCAATAGGTGCCGTCTCTTTGGAAAATCTCAAAGAAGGTTCCTGGCGCTATTTGACCAAAAAAGAGATTGGTCAATTACTAAATAATGTCGTAATTGAGAAAAGGTAAAATTTTCTTGACAATCGTTATAAAATAAATAATAGTTACGCCCATCTGAAATAAACCTGTTTTATTAATCTGGTGATTAAAAGGTGTGAATAGTCTGAAGGAGGTTGTATGAACAAATCGGGTCTTATTGAGGCTTTAAGCCAAAAGCTGAACTTAACGGAAAAAAAGGCCATTGATGTAGTTAATCTTGTTTTTAAAGGGTTCATTGATGAATTAAAAAAAGGTGGCCGTATCGAAATAAGAGGTTTCGGCAGCTTTGTGGTAAAGAATTATGATGCCTACACCGGAAGAAACCCCAAAACAGGCACTAAAATTAAGGTAGATCCCAAAAAGTTGCCTTTTTTTAAGGTGGGGAAAGAATTAAAAGACAGAGTAGATAAAAAAAGTTAACGCCGGATTATCTGCAATATAAAAAGGGGGCTTTTTTATTAAGGCCCCCTTTCCAATTTAATCTAATTAATCTGTTTATAAGTTTGCGTTAACGAAATCCCAATTAATCAAATTTTGAATTACAGCGGTCAGGTAATCCGCCCGTCTGTTTTGATAATCCAGATAATAGGCATGTTCCCAGACATCAATTGTCAATAGCGGCTTTTGCTCATGCGCCAGCGGTGTATCGGCATTGGCTGTTTTTGTTATTTTTAAATCCTTTCCCTCTTGTACCAGCCAAACCCAGCCGCTGCCAAATTGGGTAAGGCCCGCGTTTTTCAAATCGTCAGCGAATTTTTCATAGCTTCCCCAGGTAGCATCTATCTTTTGGGCAATGGCACCTGCAGGTTTTCCTCCTCCCCCTTTCAGGCATTGCCAGTAAAAAGAGTGGTTCCAGACCTGGGCGGTATTATTGAAAATGCCGGTTTTAGCTGCATCTTTTGCAGTGATCTTAATGATTTCCGTGAGAGACAGTTTAATAAGATCTGTCCCCTCCAGCAGTTTGTTTAAATTGTCGACGTAAGTTTTATGATGCTTGCCGTAATGAAACTCCAGAGTATTAGCGCTGATAAAAGGTGACAAAGCATCCTTGCCATATGGTAACACCGGTAAACTGATAGCCATAATTATTCAATCTCCTTTCTTTGTTAGTTTATTTTTTAAATTTGTATTTCAGCCAGATCTCATAAATGAACATTACAAAAATAAACACTATTGCCGGGAAAGCGGCTTGTTTGTTAAATACAACCAGAGCTATCCCACCGGCCAATACGTTGTTTTTCAAGGTACCCAGAAGAAGCAGAGATATTATTTTGTCTTTAGGAATTCGATAAAAAACACAAATTTTCTCTATGACTAAACCTAGTAAAAAAGTGCTGGCAAGAGCAATTACTGCTATGAAGACTAAATCAAGGGGCCGGCGGAAGATCAGATAACGGCTGTTCGCTGCCAGGGCATAGAAGACGATGAAGAAAGACCAGTCATTAATTATTTCCTTGTAAGGCTCAAATATTTTATCCCAGTCTTTATCCACGGCGATTCTCGAAAGGGCGAGAGGCAGTACTATTAATTCCACAACAAGTAGAATGATACCGGAATAATTCAAAGGGATATCCTTGAGAAATCCTATGCCAATTAGTGGTGCGATTAAAATTGCTCCAACATAGGCTCCGGCCAGGCCAGCAAAGGAAGTATTTAGTTGGGATCGGAATAATTTAGCCAGAGGCATTATGGATACGGCCGGAGGAACGGCCGCAATTAAAACCATGCCGACCCAGAGGTTTTCATCGCGGATAAGGAAAATGCTCGACCAGATGATAAAGTTGGCCAAAATAATGTAATTCATAATATTGCCCCAGATCGCCGGAGACAGAAGCGGACCGGGTTTGCGGAAAAAACCGCGCGGCATTCGCAATAAAGTAATTGTCAGAATGATGGTCAGTGCCGGCAGGATCAGCGTTGTGCCGATATCTGCGCCTTGAGGTAAGATTATACCCGTCAGGCCTGCCAGTAAAAAAAGAATCAAGGGTCGGCTAAAATAATATTTGATTTGAGCCACTGTTTTTTACCTCAGTACAGGTGCTATTTGTTTTATTCCGAAAATGATCAGCAGAAAGATTACATTGCAGATTACTATAGTTCCTCCTGCCGGTAAGTTCAATAAAAAAGAAACGATAATTCCGCAGATTACGGAAAGAATGGCGAAGATTACAGAAACAATAATTGTCATTCTAAAACTGGTGGAAAGTTGAAGGGCAGTCAAAGGCGGCAGGATCAACAGGGCGGAAACCAGCATTATGCCTGTAACTTTCATGGCTAAAACAGCTGCTACTGCCGTTAAAATAAACAGAAGGACATTTATTCTTTTTGTTTTAATCCCCATGCTTTGGGCCAGTTCCTCGTCAAAAGTTACGGCAAAAAGATCATGGTAGAAAAAAAACACACAACAAATAACAATTATAAAAATCATAAGAGACAGAAGAAGTTCGGTCTGATTAACAGTCAGGATATTGCCGAAAAGATAGCTGAAGAGATCAACATTATATCCTCCGGACAAACTTGCCAAAACGATACCAACGGCAATGCCTATCGAGGAAACGATGCCGATTGCCGCATCCCCTTGGATTTTTTTGGAACGAGTCAGTTTGAGAATGGCGAGCGATGAAATCATCACCAGAGGTAAAGCCGCCAGAGTAATGTAAAGGGGACTGATGCCGATAAATAGAACTACGGCAACGCTGCCAAAAGTAATGTGGGCGAGGCCGTCGCCAATTAAGGACATCCGGCGTAAAACAAGAAATACTCCCAGAATGGAGCAAACTGCCGCAATTAGTGTTCCTGCCAGTATGGCTCGCTGAACAAATGCGAAACTTAATATTTCACCGAGGCTCACTTAAACACTACTCCTGTCGTGTTGATGGCAAATAATGTGCTGACTGGCCTGGCCAAAAAAACCAGCCATGTCCGGGGAAGTGCAGAAATCCTCAAATGTTCCGGAAAAAACAACTTTTTTGTCCAGATAGAGCAGTGACCTCGCATAGTTGCCCAGGACTCCGGTGTCATGGGTGATGAGAATGATAGTTGTTCCCTGGTTGCCATTTAATTCCTGGGTGAGCTGGTAAAAGTTATCTCTTGTTTGCGGATCAAGAGCAGTAGTGGGTTCATCAAGAATAAGCAATTCGGGCTTTGAGGCTAACGCTCTGGCCAGCATTGTTCTTTGCTGTTCGCCATAGGAAAGCTCACCGATCAGGCGCGAAGATAGATGCTCGATGTCCATCATCTGCAGCACCTGTTTTATATTCAGAAAATTTCCTTTACGTTCCATCCCCAACTGGACAATTTCCCGGACAGTGCCGGGGAAATGATTATTCAGTGCGGCCAGGCGCTGAGGCAAATAGCCGATTTTGCCCCACTGACGAAAAACAGCCAGAGGCTGCCCGAAAAGAGATATATTTCCTTCGCGGGGCTGTAATATGCCCAGAATATTTTTAATCAACGTGCTTTTGCCGGAGCCATTTGGCCCAGCCACGCCCAGGTAATCACCCTTTTGCACAGCAAACGAAATATCCTGTAGCACTTCGATGCCGTTGTAGCAGAAGGTTAAATTTTCTGTACTGATGATATTCACCGGCATTGCATGCCTCTTTTTAAATTAACCAGATTTTCTTCCATAAGTGACAGGAAAGAAACACCGCGGGACATTTCCGCCTTGCTGATTGTATGTCCGTTATTGAGCTTGAGAAGACTGGCCCCTGTTTCCCGGGCTATTGTTTGGGCCAGACGGGGGTTAATCAAATCTTCAAAATATATATATGGTGCTTTTGTGTCTTTTATTTGTTGAATCAGCGCCATGATACCATTTCAAGGTGAGGGTCTGAGGTTGAAGTCGCTGACATGAGTGTAGACTCCTTTGTGGTGAGCGGAAAACCAGTTTAGAGCGATTTGGAGGGGTAGCCCTGTAGGGTGGTAGAGGGGTAGCCTCTTTCAGCGTCCTAAACGGGTTTTGCGGGGTTGAGACAGCTTACTGAGGCTAGACTAGGGGAGGGAGGAGGGAAAGTCAAATTCCAGCTACTGTGGAAGGGGAAAGCTATCTGTAGTGGTTAGTGAAGAAGGTTGGTGATCGAAGAGAGCTACTGCTGTGGTTGGTGTTAGTGAATAATAAAAAAAAATAAAAGTGAAACTAAAGAAAAACTCTAGAATGGGGTATCACGCCTTTTCCACCCCTGTAAGTAATAACCTACATGTCGTACAAGGTAGTTAACCTTAATATACAGAGATTAGTGACTAATATGCTCATGACTAAGCTTAATCTCCTGATATTAGTATAACCTACATTATACCACATAATCTATACAGACTAATATCAATAGGTTATACGCTATATATTATAATATATAGGTTAGTGTTGAGTATGTTAGTCACTAGATATTATAGTGTATAGGTTAGCCATTGGATATTATGGTTAGTCTGTGCATGCATGCGGGTCACGCACAAGAAGGCTACCGGAAGAGGCCTTGGTACGTAAGCTGGCCTGCATATGCGCATATGTTATGCACTGTATATTATAGTATGTGTATCAGGCTGGATTGCCCTAGATTGAGTCTAGTGCTAGACGGAGTAGCGAGAGAGACCTACAAGGAGACCGGGAACAGACTCGCTCGTGTGGTTTCTCGTAAAGAAGAGGCTACCCGCTTATGTGGGCTTCGTTTCCTGTTCTCTCTCGCTTCTCCTTGCTGACCTTCCAAGGCGCTGCGGTACTCTTGCGTGTAGCTCCTTGGCGACCTACGCTCCTTCTCTCTCTTGTGGCGACCTTCGAGCGGGGTAGCTCCTTCTCTCTTCTCCTTGCTGGCCTTCTCTCTCAGTCTATTATAATATACAGACTATAATATAGTGTATATATTAGTCACTGTATATTAGTGTTGAGTAGGTTAGCGGTAGCAGCCATCGAGACCACAGTAGGGAGCAGGTGCTAGGGGTGAGCAGCGGGGGCGGAGGGAATGGGGACTCTAATCAAAGGGGTCTAGTCCGATCTAGCTATAATCTAGCTCTAACTGACCACAATCGAGTCCGATCTAGCTCTAACTGACCACAATCGAGTCCACTTCCAGAGATCTCGCCTTAACTCTGGACAGATCTATAGTTACCCATGCTTCTACGGGATCTAGCGCTACTATCGAACCTTTCCCTTTCTCCGGTAGCAGGCTCTTCTTGACCTTCTAGCGCGTTACGCTTAGCTCCTTGGTGAATCACGGCCCTTGGGGCTCTTAGGCTCCTTTGAGGGAGCTTGTGGAGCCGCTAGGGGCCTTGTTGTGCGTGGGTAGTAGCTCTCTTCTCTCTTCTTGACCTTACCTGTTCTCTCTCCTTGGAGCTTTCTTTTGGATTTCCCTTGCGCGGACATCGATCACTGTGGGGTCATTAATATATACCCAGGTGAATGTTAATAGAGATAATACGTCGGAAACAACCAACTGGGGAGAAACACAATGGGAATCAAAACGGGTAAGCAGGTTGACGCGGAAGTAGCTGCGGCTCAAATTGAAATGGATCGCGCGATTGCCGCGACTCTGGCGACGTTGGCCATGATGCGCGCGGTACTGGGGAAGTAACATGATTATCAAAATCTGCGGTTGTTGTGGAGTTCGGCACGATCCGAAGTCGTGGCTCCGACTTCCTTGCCTTGGAAAGCAGGTCGTTCCACCGGTTGAGGGAGAACCCGGCTTTGAGCTTGAGCTACGGAATTGCTCGTGTGGCTCTACTCTCGCAGTAGCGCTTCCTTCTAGCGGGTAATTTGGGTTTCCTTCGCGGAACCCGGCTTCTGGGCATATGCTCACTTGAGAATAACACTTTGCACGGATAACTAGGCAAGAAGTGCGAGGCTATGCAAGAAATACATAGTAACCTTTTCGTAGCGGTTGAGCGGTACGGGTTCCCTCGGGAGCGAGCGGATCGGCTTGACGTCTCTCGAGTGAACCTGATATGCAGGGGTTAGCCGAGTCGAACTAACCTACTGGGTCGATAATATATATATACCCAGTAGCAGGAATCGCGAAACTCTCGAAACGGGCCATGAAGCTGGTAGGCGAGCCTATTACCTTGACCGTCATCAGAACGGCTGACGTTGTGCGAGCCAACCAACCTAGCCTTTTTGACCGATTCCACCATGTTACCGTTACAGGACCGCAACCAAAACTTGGTGGTTGGACGTTCTGCGCCGCTTTGGACCTGATTGACGTTGAAGGAACACGCACCGTCATCGTGCGTACCGCTCCGGGTGAGACCATTCCCGCTCAGTTTCGGGAGAATGCGGGGCATTGCGATCACTGCAAGCTCCAGCGGAACCGAAAAACCACGTATATTCTCAAAAATTCACCTGAGAACTATATTTCAGTTGGGGCCAGCTGTCTCGCTGATTTCCTTGGGCATGCAGCACCCGAAGAAGTCGCGCAGTTTTTCGAGTATTTGAGCGAGCTGGGGGAAATTCTCGATGAAGGCGAGAATGGATCAGGGGGAGGTTGCTCTTTTTTCAGTCTTGCAGACTACCTCGGTTATGTTGCTGCGGCGATTCGGGTTGACGGGTGGATGAGTCGAACGCAAGTCAGGAATATGAATTCCAACGCTACCGCAACGGCCGACACGGCGGATCAGGTAATGACAGCGGTCATCAATGGCAAGACCAAAGAAATTAATCCTAAATATCTCCCTACCAAAGTCGATTTCGACCGGGGGAACGATTGTCGCGAATTCATGCAGACGTTCATTGCGGCCGAATCGGCTAAGGGCGAGCTGAACGATTATCTGCACAATCTCAGTGTAATTTGCCGCATGAATGCGATTGATTACAAAACCTCAGGCATTGCGGCCAGCATAATAGCAACCGCAATGCGAGAGCAGGGCAAGGAAATTGAACGAAAGAAGTTCGCCAATCTGAAGGTAACCTCCAAGCATTTCGCGCTAGTAGGCGAAAAGATTACCGTGCGCGCTACATTGATCGGTTCGCGCGAAATTGAAGGGCAGTTTGGCTGCACCACAATGATGCGGTTTGTTGCTGAAGGAAACGCGTGCACTTGGTTCGCATCAGGGAGTTTCGAGCCGAGCACCTGGGAGCTAGGTACGGAATACCTGATTCGAGGTACGGTTAAAAAGCTGGACGAATATCAGGGACTGAAACAGACCATCTTGACCCGAGTCGTTGTAATTACTCAAGCTGTTCTCGATGCAGAACAGGCCAAAGCCGAAAAGAAAGCGGCTCGTGCCGCGAAATTACTTTCGCAGGGTGCGAAACAATAACCTATTGATATTCTGTTAACCTGCGTAATTGTTTACGCAGATCGTATTTCGAGGCTAACCAGACAATCATTATAATCTGTCTGGTTAGAGTAATATAGGGCAGTTGAATAACATATTCGTTGATAATTGTTGAATAGGTTATATGGAATTGTTGGCACGTTACGAGCAATAGACTATATTCGCAAGAAACAACGAAAAGGAAAACACAATGCGACCGAGCTTTGAGGCTGGAATTTATTATACTGGCGATATGACTAATAGCAGCGGACATTTCAGGGTCACCAATGAGGGGCGCACTACCGTGACCCTCACAGAAATCAACGGGGAGGGTAGAATTTTCCATGGTATTTTCCATTCTCAGATCGGGGAGGTTTACCAAGGAACCTGCGACCCTCGGTTCGTAACCAAATACGCCTATCAGGCGTACCGCATTAAACATTAATCATCAATCAAGGGAGAAAAACACAATGCCTACAATCGCGGAAGAAATTGCAACTCGGTTTGAGAATGATGGCTCGATTTTTGAGAATGAGGCTGGCGAGAAAATCGCAGAAGTCTGTATGGAAGAGTCCGACCAATTGCAAGCCGAAAAACAAGGTGAAGCGCTCATCTGGGTTTTTGATGATAATTCCGCGATCGTCGAGATTAATGGGGTTTGGGACGTTCGCGCCGATGGCTGCACCGCGCATTGCTGGGCAGGTGCAGGTTGCTCGTGTGCGAAATGCGTCGTAGTCAAAGACCGCTTTGGCGATGTACATGCAAAGACCATTTCCGAAGGGACAACCGCGCTTGATGAGGCGATTGACCTGGTAGAGCGCTTGGGGCTCAATGACCAGGAAGAAAACGAGTTCGACTATGGCGTTGTTGCCACCGATGACCCGGGAGCGGCGCGCCTCATGTGGTCACAACGCACTGATGAAAGTGAGTTTACCCTACCCGGAACGGAGGATTGAGTTAGGCGCAGTATCAACCCTCTGGGAGAAATTTCAGGGGTTTGGTGAAGCGTCTAACCACTAAATCGAGGATATTATGCCTACTCATGACATTGTGTGGATGCCAGCGAAAGAAATTAAAACTGTGATTTCCTCTCCATTCGACGGGAAATTGATGATCAGTAACAAAGTTTGGAACGACCCCGCGCAAGGTTTTCGCGCTAGACCGGACGATTGGAAATATGCGGGCAGTCCTGACTACTACCCGCGACAGTGGGAACAGACCCTGGCAGTTATGCCTGATATTCTGCAATTCCGCTCCGGGGAATGGGCAGAAACCAACCAAGGTAAAGCAGCTCGGCTCCTATTCGAACTTCAAAGACTGCGAAAGTAATTTCGCAGGGTGCGAAACGATAACCTATTGATATTCTGCTTACTGCGAAAATAGTTTCGCAGTGAGAGAAATCAGAGTAACACAAACAATTGTAATTACTGACTAACATATTGGCAATAGCTGGCACGTTGTTAGCAATAGACTATATTCACGAAGAGAGCGACGGAGCCGCTCAAGAAAATAACCTGCCCCGATTCGGAGAAACAAAACCATGCCTACCAAAATCACTGCCCCTCGCGTCTATGCCGCTTGCCTTTCCTCCTATAACGCAGGTATCTTGCACGGTGCATGGATCGGGTGCGACCAGTGCGAAGCCGGTATCATGGACGAAATCAAGGCCATGATTGCAGCCTCCCCCACCCCGGGCGCGGAGGAATGGGCGTTTCACGACTTTGAGAATTTCCAGGGGGTTGAGATTGGCGAGAATGAGAGTGCAGCTAACCTCGCAGACCTTGGATTGTTTCTCTCAGAGTGTGAGTTCGGTGGCGCACTGATTCAAGCGCTTAGTGGCAATAACCGCGTTGAACAAGCTCAAGAAGCACTGGAGAACTACGACGGGGAATTTAGCTCGCCTGAGGAATGGGCAGAGCAGACCCTCACAGAGACCGAAGCGCTCAAAGGACTGCCCGAAGATCTTCGAGTGTATTTCGACTTCAAAGCGTATGCACGTGATGCCGAATTAAGCGGTAACATATTCACCGTTGAAGTTAACGGGAGCGTTCATATTTTCCGCAATTGCTAGATGCAGCATCAAACCTCAGATAGTATTCTGGGGTTTGGTGAAGCACCTAACCCAAGGAAACTGAGGAAATTATGCCTACCCTAGTCTTTCAGCCAATTCAGCGCGAAATCACCCGAACCAACAAAGACAAAGATGCATATTGTACGTTAGAAATCAAACTAACAAACCAACCGCAGGGGCTTCGCCTTTCTATTTGCGGAAATGAAGGGCAAATTTTGCCGCGTAAAGTAGCCGAAAAAGAAGCGCTAGCTTACTGGGTTTCTGTTTTTGAAGAAAACCCTGACGAACTGACGAGCATGAACGAACGTTGTGGAAAGAAGTTCCGTTCACCTGCAAGCGCGGCAAAGTACGTCCTTGCCCAAGATGGCGACTTACACGGACTAGACGTTGCAAAGGAGACCACGGATAAGCAAGGGCGCGATTGGGTTTACATCTGCACATCATGTGGGCAAATTCGTGAAACCATTCGAGAATGGTTCCCTGAAAGCGCGCCTATGCTACAATACCATCTAAACGATATGAGGCCAGCATGCACGCATATGATGAAACAGAACCAAACCGAAGGAACCTGCCCGGAATGTGGGGAAGTAGCGGGGTCCAAGTGGTTCTATGAACCGCTTCCCCCTTCTGTAATTGAATGGGCACGAACCTTTGGCGCAGAAGACTAATTAGGCGCAG
>CAIVQG010000033.1 GCA_903907985.1 uncultured delta proteobacterium | reverse complement strand
TATTTTTATAACAAAGAGCAGAGAGAGAAAGTAAAGCGGCCAGCACCAGCACAAGTCATCATAAACAGATGACTTGCCCCCGATACTTGTAACACATATTAGCGGCTTTTCCTCGGCGGTCGTTTTTTCACGCCAGCTTCATATCTCATAATAGCTGAACCCAGCTCCACGACATTTATTGCATGAATATTCACCGGCGAGTTTTCCCGTGCCGTTGCAGGTGGCACACTTTACCTTGCTGAAAGCTCGCGGTGAACTTGGTTCAGAATTTACCCAAAAACGGATTAAGGAATTGATCGTCAAACCGTACTTTGCCGCCCGTTTCCGGAGCATCTGTTTCTCACCGGCGGTTACTCTGATTGTAATTGCGATTCTATCCATTTTTCATTACCTCCTTCTTTTAATATCTCTGTGAATACAATGAGATACGTGCCGTTTTTGGCAAACTGAAACCGATATGACATCGAAACCTGTAAAATGATCAAAATCACTGCATTTTCTAAAGAGAGCAAGTTTCTGGATTTGCAGCAGTAATCCGATAATCCCTTGTGAGAACAGGTTAATACGGAATGAGCGCCGCTTTTGGCAATGCGCGGAGTAGGGGAGATAGGCGTGTCTGAAATTCCTCGGATATTTTAGCGACTCTTCCAATCCCTTTCATGCAACCTCCTGTGCCTAAAATTGTGCCCGCCACGAACAAAACTGACCCAACTCGAGCCAACTCCTGCCAACATTGATAATTTCATATTTCCTTTCCATATCATAGCTTTCCCTTTATCCACGGGCATCAGGAAGGGGGGGCTTTAAGCCTTGGAAACGACTCAAAATCCCCCGTTCGCAAGGGCATGTCGGTTCGATTCCGACCTCCGGCACCAATTATTTTCCCGAATATCAGGCAGTTATTAACAAGTATTCACATACGAACCGCCTGGCATGCATGCGGTTCGATAAAAGCTAGTTGCCTTATACGCCCTCACTGTACCAATAAATATATTACATTCCTGTAATCACACGCACTGCACGGATCGGATGATTAACTACACTGCCGCGCAGAGTGACCACGCCGTATGGGCAGTACTTTTCACGGCAATAGCAGCGGATGCATTCTTTGTCGTCAATCGAAGGAAATCCGTCCTTCCCAACCGATACTACACCTGGAGCACACCTTCGTATACATTTGTCCCATTTGGCATAGCCGATTACAGGTTTGACTAAAGGCTGATCAAACATATCGTCATCAACTTTTTTGGCAAGCCCCATTTTTCCCCAAATTAGGCACCCTTGTTATGAGGAATGGAAGGAATCTCCCCCACAATCTTTACAGCAGAATGATCAGCCACTCCCTAACGCACAGCTTCCGCAACGGTGAGATCTTTTTTGTCAAAACCGTATTTTGTGATTCCATATCTAGCCTTTTATCTCTGACGATAATTCTTACATTCGGCAAACACTGGTTATGTTGCTTAGGATAACTATACGTTTAAGTTATTAATTTTGCAGCAGGTGTGATATAATCCTTCTAAAGAAAGAACTGCTCTATGAAAAGATTCCATGGATGATGAAAAGGAAAACGGCATGAAGCAGATCTCTGTAATAAAAAAAAGAACGAAGAGCGAGAAATTAAATACAACTAAGAACAGGGACCAGGAAACCAGATCTTCCGCATTTCTGCAGCTGCTGCTGGACTCGATTCCCATACCTATATTTTATCAGAACAGCCGGGGTGTCTATCTCGGCGGCAATCAGAAATTCCGGGACCTTCTCGGTCTGAAGACAAAAGACCTTGCCGGCAAAACGATCCAGGAAATTGTTCCCCCAGAGCTTGCCGAAATATTTGAACGGGCAGACCAGGAACTACTCCGAACAGGAGATGCTCAGACCTATGAGAGCTCCCTCCGGCATGTTGATGGCACCGAACACTATGTTGTCTTCAGCAAAGCCCCCTTCAATAATCGAGATGGAAAACGAAGCGGCTTGATCGGCGCAATCTTCGATATTACCAGCCACAAAGAGTTTGAAGCTCAGCTCCTTAAGGACGAAGAGAAATTCCGCCTGATCTTCGAAAGTATTCAGGACGTCTACTATGAAATAGAGCTTAATGGCACAATTATCGAACTTTCCCCCTCTATTGAGAAATACTTTCCCTTCAACCGTGAAGATCTGATCGGGCGGTCCATTTACGATTTTTATGTCGATAAAGACAGAAGAAAAATATTACTGCAGTCAATCCAGGAAAATGGATCCGTTCACGATTTCGAGATCCAGCTCAAGGACGGGCGTGGATATTCCTGGACCTGTTCGATCACTGCGACAATTCAGCAAAGAGATGGAAAGCGTCCCCCGTGGATCGTTGGTTCCATGCGGGACATTTCGGAGCGCAAGCAAAACGAGGAGACCCTGAGACAAAGAGAAGAGGAACTCTTCATCAAATCACGCAATCTTGAGGAGATGAACACGGCGTTGAAAGTACTCCTCAAACAAAGGGATAAAGACCGGAAAGAAATTGAAGAAAATGTGCTTACCAATGTGAAATCTTCCATCCTTCCTTATATCGAGAAACTGCGAGAGAACACACTGACCCAGTATCAGAAGGATTCTCTGGAGATGCTGGAACGACAAATAAGAGAGCTTATTTCGCCATTCATCCGCAGCATATCCGAATCCTTTTTCGATCTCACGCCACAGGAGATCCGCGTGGCGGATTTAGTAAAAAGTGGGAATACGACCAAGGAAATCGCGAGTATCCTCAGGATATCGATAAAAACTGTCGATTACCATAGAGACAATCTCCGCAAAAAACTGGGAATTAAGAGCCACCAAATCAACCTTAGATCCTTTCTGCTAAAATTTTCATAATCCCTGTTTTTGCCCCATATTTTACTCAATATCATCCGGTATTGTTTTGCGGAAAATCCTGTTTAAAATATAGCTTAAGAAATAATGCTGTCCGTGAATGGGCTGTAATATAAAGAGGTCTTTGTGTTTCGACCAAAAAAAATACTTGTGCCGATGGATTTTTCAGATGACGCGGACCAGGCCTTTCAAATAGCCCTGAGCATTGCGTCCAAGTATCAGGCGCGGATCTTCCTGCTTCATGTTATCCACAGCTTAATCCAGCCGTGCGTGGCTGATTATTGTATCAATAAAAATATTGCGGATCTTGTTATAAATGAAAGCATTGTTTTTTCTAATGAAAAACTACAGGAGGCACTTGAGAAAAATCAGGCCATAGGAAATATCAAAGTTCTTTACTATGTGCGCACGGGTCGGCCCTATGAAGAGATTTTGCAGGAGGCGTCCGAGCGAGAAATTGATCTTATCGTGATCGCCTCTCACGGAAAAACTGGTTTGAAGAAATATTTTATCGGAAGTGTGGCGGAAAAGGTGATGAAAGAGGCAAAATGCCCGGTACTTCTCATCCGCAGCCACAAGAAGGAGGAGGTGTAGCTATGTATTTTATGATGATTTGTACGTGGGAACCCAAAGATGAGAAGGAGATCAGAACGCGAAAGGTCAGTTGGGAATGGCCAGAGGATGTCAAGGTGATCTGCGAATATTATGATCTTCAGGGTCGCCGGACCATTTATGTCATCCAAACAAAAGATGCCAAAGGTTTAATTGCCACACGCGCGGCCTGGATAGATGTCATGAAATTTGAAATTTTCCCGGTCTATCCGTTGGGCATTACTAAAAAACAATTAAAAACATAGAGAAAGGAGGCAATTTATGGCTGCCATAGAATTATCATCCGAGGAACAGGTGTTCCTTTTGGAGATCCTGGAAAGAGCCGATCATAACCTCAGAGTCGAAATCGTAAACACAGACAAGAGGGACTTTCGGCATGAACTGAAGCAACGAGAATTAGTTCTGGAAAAGCTGATTGACCGGCTGAAGAATACACCGGGCTGACAATGGCGTAAAAGTCAGTCTCTTGGACAAATTAATTAAAGAAACGGAGGTGCTGCCTATGTATAAGAAAGTTTTGGTTCCACTAGACGGTTCAGAACTAGCGGAGTGTGCATTGTCGCATGCCCAAAATATGGCCAACGATGGTTTCGCCGGAGAGGTGACTATTCTAAACGTCTACTGGGCTAACACCCCCTTCATCGGAGAAGCAGATACTTCCATAGGTTTTGATATCGAGGCTCTCAGGGAAGAACTATTAATTGACTCCCAGAAGTACCTGACAGATGTGAAATCGCGTCTTGGCCCTGAGGGCATTAAAGTAAAAACGGAATCTCTGGAGGGCATTCGGCCCGCTGCTACTATTGCTGATTACGCTCAGAAAAACAGTATCGATCTGATCATCATTGCCACCCACGGTTATACCGGCTTGAAAAAGCTGATGTTCGGTAGTGTGGCGTTGGAGGTGATGCATAATTCTTATGCACCAGTGCTCCTTATAAGACCAGAGTCATGTCGTACGTAGGGTATGTTGAATAATACAGGATTAAATAATTTGAACCTTTAGGTTCTCAAAAGGTAATCCCTAGTTTTGTCAAAACAGAAAAGAAGAGGCACAAAAGGGAAACAAGGAAAAATAACCATTTAAATATTATTCTGGAGGTTGGAAATGGATCCCCAACAAATCGCCAAACAAATGATTGCTTTCGACAAGACAGCTTTTGAAAATAATTTTATTGCACTGAAAGCATTACAGGAACGAACTGAAAGACTCATCGACAAGTTCTTTGAAAAATCGACTGTTTTCCCCGAAGAAGGGAAACGATCCATTTCCGAATGGAGAAAGGCGTATAAGAAAGGCTGTGATGATTTTAAAAATATTATGGATGATAACTTTAGAAAAGCTGAAGATTTTTTTAATGAATCAAAGTAGCTCCATTAATTATTTTTTTGAACCCTGTAAAAAAGTAGAATGACAATGTTTATAAGGTCATCGAAATCATCGGTCACCACGACCAATGTTTCAGCCCAAACGCATTGTGACCAAGGGAGGGTTGTCCAAATACTTCTCATGAGCAGCAGGAATAAAACAATTAACCTTGGCATGGCATGTCGCCTTGTTCTGCGTGTTATGAGAAATTGCCCTTGCTAACCCACATGTTCGTTTTGGGCATGGGTGTTCACAGCTACCAGGATTCCGAAAATGCCATGTTCGTATATATATCTTCCAATTTGCTCTTGTGGCCACGTTCCATTGATGCGAGCTCGAGAAAGATATTCTTCTGAGCTTCGTCCTTGCTCGCATTGGCCAGTTGGGTATACATCTGCATGGCTTCGAGTTCCTTTTTGATGGCAATGACCAACCCGTCGACAGGCTTAATGTCGGGAGTTAGCAGTGGCGTAGGAAGCGCATCCACAACTTTATAATCTGCTGATTCAGAAAAATGTATCTTCTCCGAACCTTTCGCAAGGTATCCTTCTAGTGTGCGCTTGTGTTTTTCCTCTTCTCTAGCAAGGTCTTTGAACAGCCTTTTGATATTTACATCCTTCGCTCTGTCGGATACGGCGCTGTAAAATGTAACTGCCTCGACCTCCTGGCTAATTGCATGAGAAATGATTTTCTTGAACTCGTCTTGGTTCATCGCTTCACCCTCCTTGGCATAATGCCCTTGTTTGAGTCGGTAGGTCGGTTTTCTCCGGCACTATCCCGTTTAGGTTTGTAATTCTCTGCCAGAAATATTGTTTCCCGCCAGTGCAACATTATTTCAACTATGTATCTGTTGGCTCCAATACCTCACAGAATATGTTATTTACATCATACTTGTCGATGAAATGACATCTTCCTTAGAAGAGGAAGCAACAAATAAAAACCCGATTACTTATTTTTAAAAATCTACAAATCAGCGGAAATGCTGACTTCACCTACAATTCTTTGGAAATGTAAATCTTATAAATCATTGAATACTGTTTGAAAGAGATGATCATTGTATCCTCATGCCCTTCTTACTTTGCTTCTGTTCATACATCAATTTGTCCGCAGAAGCAGCCATAAGTACGTCAAGCGAGCAGGGATTTCCAGGATCATAGTAAGAGCAACCCACACTGATTGAAAGTCTGTTTCCCAGATTAAAAAGCAGGGTTCAATAAGTGGTACCATAGAAACTATTTTAATCTTCTTCTTTTCAGGAAATTACCTCCACGGGACAGGCAATCATGGCCTTTGCCTAACACTTTCTACCATTGACAATCAGAGCCTCGCCCGGTTTTCACCTATACCCTTCTTGAGAGGCATATGATCATTGTTGAAAGAATATCTTTTTCAATTCCGCCCGGTGCTGTTAAAGCCTGTATCGTTGCGGGCCCCATCAACGACGGCAATAATATCTGTTACAAATACCTTCATCTCCGCCGCTTGTGCGTTCATCTCTTCCGCGGCGCTTGCTGATTCCTCGGCATTGGCCGCCTGCTGCTGTGTGACCTTGTCCATGTTTGCGACCGTCGTACTCACCTGAGCTATGCCGTGGGCCTGCTCCTGGGAAGCCGTGGCAATCTCTTCTACCAACTGGCTTATCTTCACCGAGATCTCCGCGTTATCCTTAACGGCGGCCTGGGTCGCTATGGTCAGCTCATTGCCATTTTCTACCGCCTTGATCGTGTTCTCAATAAGCTGGCTTGTGTTTTTGGCCGCCTCCGCCGCCCGCAGTGCCAGGTTTCTGACCTCATCGGCGACAACCGCAAAACCTGCTCCGGCTTCGCCCGCCCGAGCCGCTTCCACTGCCGCGTTCAGGGCCAGCAGATTGGTCTGGAAAGCGATCTCGTCAATGGTCTTTATGATCTTGGAGGTCTCTTCACTGGTTTTGGTAATTTCGGCAATGGATTTGCTCATTTCGTCCATATGGCCGCTGACTTTCTCCACAATATTTTTGGCGTCTTGCATCATCACCTTGGCCTGCGCTGCATTGTCGGCATTCTGCTTAGTCATGGAAGACATTTCTTCCATGGATGAAGAAGTCTCTTCCAGGGATGCGGCCTGTGTCGAAGTCCCCTCGGCTAATTCCTGACTGGTCGATGCTACTAAGGCGGAAGCGGCAGCAACCTGTTCGTGTGAAGCGGTGAGGCCCTGGATCGCCCGTTTCAGGGTATTGACGAGCGAACGGACTGAAATAAAGTTGATGGCTACCATGATGAACCCGATGAGCAAAGCGGCGAGAAAGGCGGGAATAATCGTGTTTTTCATTGCCTGTTCGATAAAGTCACGATCCTTTCCGATAAAAAACATACCGATGATTTTTCCATCTACATCTTTGAGGGGCCAATAGGCGGTGTCGTAATTCCTTCCCAAAATCTTGTTGACGTTCAGGAACATCCCCCCTCCTTTCATAACCGTTTCTATCACCTTAGGGTTGTCCATCTTCGTCCCTATGACCCGCTTGCCATCTTTCATAATAGTAGTCGATACCCGCGTATCTCCTTGGAATATCGTGCATTCTATACCGAAGTTTTTCTTTACTTCGTCCACAAAGGACTCCGCCGAGAGATCAAATCCCGAAGTTACGGTACCGACCACAAGGTTTCCCCTACGGATGGGATTTCCCACCCGCAGGGATAATTTGACCAAGGTGCCCTCCTCGATGCCTGTCGATGCCTGCCCCGCAAGGGCCTTCTTTACGTTGACCTGATTCAGGACACTGTCTCCGGACTTGTCGGAGTGCCCCCTGCCCACGACATTGCCGTCCTTGTCGGCAATAGTGATAAGGGATAACCGGCTGGCCTTAAGGTAGTCCCTGCATATTCTTTGTACGGCGGCATTGTCACCTTTCTCCATCGCCATGACCAACTCCGGACTTTCCGCCATAATGGCGGCGGTATTTACCGATTTATCCTTCAGATCGTCCATATGTCCCTGGACCAGATCCGCCAGTTTTTTTATCTCCGACTGACTATGTCCATAGACAGCATGACTGATCATGAAAAAGCTTGTCCAATAAACGACGCCTCCAACCAGGACAGCCGTAATCGCAATCGAACCGAGAACCCTTTTAAATAATGTAATCCTCATATCCATCCTCCTCAACGGTTACACTATTCTAATAATAGAATGTCAACCGAGGTTGTAATTTTCGAAATTGCATATTAATTTTAATTATCATTATTTTCGTTAAAAATCTACGATAGAACTGAAAATAGTCAGCCCAACGCTTAGGAAGAAAGAAATAATCTCTAAAATATTAAGTTCATCTATTTAGTAAGATTAACACCCATTGGAAGCAGTGAAAAATCATGGGAAGATGCTGGCCGCAAGGCCGTGGGATTAACAGCTTTGGGATGTAGTTTATTTGCGAGTTCCCTATTCTTCCTTCACAAAAAAATTGAAGTCTTCGATGTGTTTCAGGTCATCTCCGGCCATAAGATCAGAAATGCCCTTGTTGGCGCATTTTTTCAATTCGCCGAAGATGCCGCGTTTCTTGTTGAAGGTGCGGGCAAAGGCCATCGCCTCGGTCATCAGGGCCTCTTTATCCGCACAGGCTTGCAGAATGTGATGCGGTTCCAGCTCGGAAGCTCTATAACGCTTCCCCGTATAAAGCATTTCGCAGAGTTGATATTCCGGAACAGCTTTTCGTACGAGAGCGAGTGCGCTGGGCAGAAAAGGGACGCCTACATCTACCTCACTCAGAAAGAAAAATCCTTTGTCCGCACTCATGAAACGAAAATCGCAGGCACAGGCCAGAAGAACGCCGCCGGCCACGGCATGACCGCTGATCGCGGCAATGACAGGCAATGGAAAGAAAAGTACCCTCTTGAAAATATCGCCCAATCCGAAAATTAAGTTCTTAATTCCCGCCCGGTCATTTTCAGTCAACCGTTCCTGCATCCAGAGAAGATCGATTCCCTGACACCAGTTTTTTTCATCATCCGAACATAAGACCACCGCTGAAATCGTTTTATCCTGCTCTATTTCATCAAAAGCCTGCAAAAACTCGCTGTTGAATACCGGGTTGATTCTGTTTTCGCCGTTGATCATGCTGATAACCGCCACCGCCCCGTCTTTTTCCCATTCAACAACAGGCATGAAATACCTCCGAAAATGATAATGATTTTTCAAATGGTGCGCAGTATAGGGCGACAATGTTTCCCTGTCAAGCGGGGGAAATATGCTTTGATCCGGTTATCCGTTCGTTTTTTTGCCCGTCGCGACAAAAGCGGCGTAATCGCGAAAGGCCGTCTGGGTTGTATACTGATATCGGAAGCCGAGATCTTTCTTCAGCTTGTCGTTTTCGGCCCACCAGGGATAGCGGAGCATGTTGATCGTGGGACTGGGGAACTCGCTGAGTGATCTCAACCTCAGGCCCCAGGCAAATTTGTTGAGAAAGTACATGAGGGCAAACGGCAGGGGAATTTTCGTATTTCCGAGCAGCCGGACCATCTCGTCGAATGTTATCAGGCCGTCACCGGCGACATTGTATACTCCTCCTCTTCTTTTCTGCAGGAGAAGAATCATTGCTCGAATAAGATCGTCCTCATGGACATACTGCAGGGGCTCCGTCCTCACTGGAAGAAACACAAACCGCTTCCGGAGATATCTCGCCAGCGGATTATCGAATGCCGGTCCGACAACGAAGCAGGCACGGAGAATGGTCAGAACCGTATCAGGATAACTCCCGGGAAGATCAAGTTTACCAAAGATCATCTCGATTTCCTTTTTTGTTTTGCTGTAGACCAGATCATCATTGCCCCGGAGAGGACTATCTTCCGTCAGGGGGCAAAGATTGTCCGGATGAAAACCGTATGCGGTCGTCGAACTTGTATAGAGAAACTGTTTGACACCGGCCTGCAGGGAAGAAAGCAGAACATTCCTGGTTCCGTTAATATTGATATCCTCCATGAGTTTGGTGTCATGGATCGGGGGCAAAACAAAGGCCGTATGGACAACCGTGTCGATTTGGTTCTGCCGAAACAGATCCGCAAGCGGCTCCCGGACATCGAGCTTGACGAAATGAAAATTCTGCACACTTCCCGCTGGCGGTCGGATATCGATGCCGATGATGGACCGGACCTCCGGGCACGCGCCCAATGCGCCGATAAGCTTTTGAGCGATATATCCAGATGCCCCGGTGACTAGAACCGATTCCATACCCATTTCTTTCTCCTTATGGCTCTTCAGGTTTTTGTTCCCTAGCCAACTGTTCAGTCTCTTGTCATTTTAGAACCAAGGAAGATATCTGATGCGCGAGACGTCGGGGAACAAAGCGCAGCAAAACGTCATGAATAAACCAGTTACGCAGCCCTGGGATATAAACGGTCTTCCCCTTCAGGAAGGCACGGAGTCCTTTACGCGCAATATCTTCGGGAGAGCTCAGTCCGCAGATAAGATACCAGCGCAGATGCGCAGGGAAATCCTCGCCCTTCAGCAGAGGTGTGTCGGTATAGGAAGGGTTCAGCGTGCAGACAGAAACGCCCGTTCCCTTGAGTTCCTGATTTACTGCTTCGCTGAAGTTCTGGATAAAGGCCTTGGTTGCGCCATAAACAGCTTGGTGGACCGACGGTTGAAATGCGGAAACGGAGGACACGTTCAGTATCCGCCCTTCCCCTCTTTTGACCATGTAGCCGGCGAAAAGATGGGTCAGGCGAAAATAGGCAATAATATTTACTTTGATGAGCATTTCCTGCCTGTCCAGGGAAAGTCGGTGAAAGTCTCCATAAGCCATCAATCCGGCATTGTTCAAGAGGATGTGGATGATCTCTCCGGTCCTAATGATTTCCTCATAGAGCGTCTCCGGCCCTCTTGCGGCGGCGAGATCGACGGGATAGGTATAAACACGGACGCCGTACCGGCGCTGCAGATCTTCCGCCCAAGCCGACAGCGCAGGGGATTCCGCAGGGTGGCATCCCAGAAACAGATGCGCCCCCTCTTTAGCAAAGACCTCGGAAAGAGCCTTGCCGATGCCGGACGACGCTCCGGTGATTAAAACATTTCTGCCTTTAACGGAACGCATTATTTTCTCCTCTTTTTATTTGGGCAACCGATAACCTGCATCAGCCATTATTAATGAGGCTCCTTCCGTAAGGAGCTTGTATATCATTATTGGGAGAGTAAGTTCATAAAGCATCAGCTGGGGATCAGCCAGTTGCAGAATTTTCAGAAGGTCTTCATCATCAGAGACCAGCTGATAAATAACAGCTTTTTCTCCTGCTTCAGGATTACACCAATCCGGAGGCGTCACGGAATATTGCCCCGAACAAGGCAAGGGCCGAACAGCATAAATAAGACAAGTATCATTTACGAGAAAGGGACACGGAATGCCCATTTGAAGATAACGTATGGCCGGGGGCCTGGTGACCGCAATGATATCATTAATGGGCATGGATGACGAGAAGGCATGGCTCCGGGTGTGATCGATTACATTTGAAATATCACACCCTTTATGACGCCACTTTTCGTAGTTAGAAATAAATTGTTTCAGCAATTCCTTTCTGTCATATAAGTAATCAACAATTGCCATTCCATGGGTTAACGGCACAGCCACATAGTGGAAACAACAATAGGTACACCCCTTCCGGCAGGCTACCGTCTCGCCTTTTGCAGCAAGAGTTTTCACGAGAGTATTGTAACTGTTATTGCGGGTCTGGACCAGGAGTTCCCGATATTTCCCGCATAATTCCCTGCGCCATGCCCCATATGAACCGATATTTTCTTTCGCCTCAATTTTCTCAATTTGCCGATAACGGGTTTTTGCCATTTTAGCCCTCAGACATCCCAGGTGGATAAGGCTTATCTGCTGCGAATTCTCTATACACTCAGCATATTCGTCTTATTGATAATTCTCGTCTTGCCCGACTCTCTTATTTAAGCGATTCTACAAACTTGGGTAAGACTGTATTTTCTACCCACTTAATGTGTATATCTCCGGCATTAAACTCAGGCTGCTCGATCAAGAACTGCAGGAAGGGAATATTTGTTTCTATTCCTTCGATTTTAAAATCTGCCAGTGCCGTTTTCATGTTCGCTAAAGCTGCTGCACGGGTATCGCCTGTAGTGATCAGTTTGGCCAGTAATGAATCATAGTATGGGCTGATTGTGCATCCCTCATGGCAATGTGTGTCTATCCGGACATTATTGCCCTGAGGCAAGGCAAAATATGTTATGTCACCGGGCGACGGCATAAAATCATCTTTGGCATCATCGGCCGTTATGCGACATTCGATAGCATGGCCTTTGAATTTAACGTCCTCTTGACTCACAGAGAGAGGGGCGCCAAAACCAATCTGTATCTGCTCCTTGACCAAGTCTATGCCCGTTATCTCCTCCGTAACCGGGTGTTCAACCTGAATACGAGTGTTCACTTCCATAAAATAAAATTCATGACAATCTTTATCGACGAGGAACTCCACAGTACCCGCACTGTTGTAACCAATACTCGAAGTAAGAGCTACGGCCGCATCTGAGATTCTATTCCGTAAATCATCGGGAAGATTGGGCGGATGGGCTTCTTCGATGACTTTCTGGTAACGCCTCTGCGTGGAACAGTCCCTTTGTCCCAAATGGATGACCTTCCCGAAGTTATCTCCGATAACCTGTACTTCCACATGCCGGGCATTCTTAACATAACGCTCTACAAATAGAGTCGCGTCACCAAAGGCTTGCAGTGCTTCATTAGAAGCCATATCGAAAGCATTTTTTAAATTTTCTGGTTCCGTAACGATACGCATCCCACGCCCACCGCCGCCGGCCGCCGCCTTAAAAATAACAGGTAAACCTATTTTTTGAACTTCGGCTTCCACATCACGGAAACTGCCTAGTCCTTCGCTACCATCCGTCATGGGAACATTGTTACTCTTGGCCAGACTGCGCGCACATATTTTGTCTCCCAGTTGCTTCATCGTTGCTGAACGTGGACCAATAAAAATGATCCCACTTTTCTCACATGCTTCAACCAATTCCGGATTTTCAGCAAGGAATCCATATCCCGGGTGAATTGCATCGGCGCCGGTCTCTAAAGCAGCATTAATAATCTTCGGTATGTTAAGATAACTCAAATTAACCTGGGGAGGGCCAATACAGACAACCTCATCGGCCATTCTAGCGCCCATACTTTCATTATCGGCTTCTGAAACAACCAATACTGTCTCTATACCCAGCTCCTTACAGGCTTTGATAATGCGAACGGCAATCTCACCTCTGTTGGCAACAAGTACTTTTCTTTTTTTCATAAATCCCTTCACCTCAAAATCTTAAGAAAGATTTTTTCATCCCCCCTCGCTTTACCACATGTTTATTTCAAGAAGGCTGGTGACCATTGCTCATAGCCACCAGCCTGGAAATATCCCCTTCCGGGTTTGTCTGATTACTTCTCCGGTCTGATGAGCATTAATACCTCACCCTTTTTAACCAGCTTTCCGCTTTCCGCAATAATCTTCTCTACCTTCCCTTTGGCACCGGCACTGACAGACCGAAAACACTTCATTATCTCCATTAAGCAGACTACGGTATCTTCATTAACCTGATCACCTTCCTCCACGAAACAAGGCTCTCCGGGACTGGGTCTACGATAGAAAACACTGTTTACCGATGCTTCAAGGGGCACAAGGCCATCAGCATTAACTGTACTCATAAAACTTAACCTCCTGATTTCTAAAAGCCAATTTTTATTCTCATTCTCTTCAACTGTCTGGAACTGCCTCAACTGAAACGGTTTCAGGCAGCGGACACCATGAACAAAGGTTAATAACCACTGCAAACTTTCTCTTATAGATATTTTTTATAAACATCAGGTCCACCCGGGGTGACGTCTTTCATTGCCTCACCCATCAAAATTAAATGCAGAACGTAGTCTTCATCTGAAGCATCGGGTGAAAGGCCCAAGTTTCTCTTTATTTCTTCAACCGAAGGTTCCGAATTTACATACTCCACAATATGAGCAGCCTTTTCTTTTATCTTTTTGGCGTGGGGAAGACTCAAAAGCTTGTCTTTGATATTTTGATCCATATCGGCAATTCCGGAATCTTCGATACCGAACAGGCCGGCAGCATGCTCGACCATGGCGTCGATGCATTGTTCCCAACGTCCCAGTTGCACATTAAGAACAGCCTGAGTCACAATGTACTGCGAGAACGGGGTAATCATGACGGGATCCCCCATCTCTTTCAAAATACGCGGAATTTCATCCAGCACCTCCTGCAGCTTTTCCGGGATGCCCAATTGTACCAGCTGTGTTTTCGTATTGGAAATGACGCCCCCGGGAATCTGGTGTTTATAGTATGTCAGATCAAAGGGCAGGGGGTAATTATCAACGGGATGGCCAAAAGCCTTACCAATTTTGGTCAGACGGTCCGATATGATTTCCAGTTTTTCTACATTCATGGTGTGTTTTATGCCGAGTTCCTCGGCATTGCGTATGATATCGAAGACGGAAGGATGAGAAGAACTGTATGCCAGCGGAGGAACACAGGTTGTTATTTTCCTCACACCCAGCTGCATGGCTACTGTAGCGTTATAGGTATGCAGGCCGTTCATGCCGTGAGCATGCAGCTCGAGAGGTATGCCGCCCGCATTCTTCTGCATAGCGGGAATGAGCGTCCTGAGACGTTCCGAAGTCAGCAACCCGTCCACATCCTTGATGCACAGGCTGATCGGCTTGTATTTCTCGACGACTTCCTTCACTTGAGCGCCGTAAAACTCGTCGGTATGCCGAGGACCATGCCCGATGGCAAAATAGGGTATGGTTTCTATCCCCATTGCTCGAAACATCGGGAATATAAACGGGAATTCATTCTTGATCTCATCTCGGGTACAACAGATGCACGGAGCCTGGTTAATTTTCGGCAACCAATTTTTTATCTGCTGATAACAGGTCCGTACCAATGTTCTATTCTCAGGCGGAGTCGTGACAGTTACCATCTGACCCATGGTGGTTACCGCAATGTTCGAATCAGTATTTTTCAGCTTGTCCCTGAACATAGCATACATGATGCGAGGATCTTCATTAAAGAAACGAGCGCTGATCATGGGCTGGGCGCCATGCCACGGACCATTGATGGAATAATATCCAGCTTCTGCAATTTCGCCGAGAACCGGCTCCATCATATGATAGCTCATCATCATGCCCCACAAACTCTGTGTTCCATCACGCAGTGTTTCGTCGATCAATTGGAGCGTACCATTGTCACCGGCGGAACTGACTTTTTCTTTTTTAACCATAAAACGTCTCTCCTCCTTTAAATAGTAATTTACGAACTACCTCACATCTTTAAACATCACGATGCTAATAGTGTCTCAAAAACATGGGTGCAACTTAGCCGGCGCGACAGTTGCAAGTTCAACGAGCATACCCTGCCACTTCCTACTTCTTTTGAATTTGGTTCAATGGTAGCAATGCACTCGCAGATTACGCATGATTAAAAAATATCATCATCTCCCATACCCTTTATTAAGCCGGTGATGGTTTTACGATAGTATTCAATGGCCCACTTCGTTGAATGTCCTTCTTTATCAAGATACCACCTCGTGGCGAATCCATGATAGATGGCGGAAATGCACCGTGCTGTGTCCTCGGGATCAATTTTCGGGAAAATCCCTTTTTCAATGCCTTCGCTTACCGCAACCCGGAGCATATCGACCCACCGATCCACCCACTCATGAAAAATCCTCCGGTAACTATCGTTCCGCACAGCCAGGGAATGGCAATCGAACAGTAGTGGATAGCCGATGTTCACATCTTGATCATCCCAATTAAAAAGCCAATCGAAGGAAAGGAGCTTGTCCATGGGATCGGAAAAGCTGTTGATCCTCTCCTGGCTGCGCACAAAGATCCTGTCGAAGTACTCCTGAAAAGCCGCCTCGAAAAGCTCATCCTTGGAGGAGAAATAGTGATTCAATCCTCCTTTGGAAAAACCGGCGCTTTTGGCGATATCATCCATGGTGACGTTGAAACTCCCGTTTTCGGAGATCGTCCGCAAAGCACAATCAATAATAAAGGCCCTTTTCACTGATTCCCGCTCTGTAGTATTTCCCTTCATCTGTTTTTACTCCCTTTTTATTTACAAACCGACTGGTCGGTCTGTAAATAACGGCAATTGTTTTCCCTGTCAAGAAAAATTATCGTCTAGGACAAAAAAATGAATTTCCTCAATAATTATTCGTTTCTTAGTCAGAAAGATTTATCGTCTCCAAAAAGTTAATAGAAAAATTCTCTTGGATATAATAAGAAACGCTATAAAAAAACGATGAATAGATGGAGAATGCTGATGGACAGCGATAGACAGATGAAGAGAAATGGATTCCCGGAGATTAAGGACAAAATCGTACTTATCACCGGCGCTGCCCAGGGCATTGGAAACGCAATTGCCCGGGCTTTTGTCACGGCCGGAGCGAAAGTATTAGCCGCAGACATGGATGAGAGCATTTCCGCCTTTGACCATTCGGACGACGGCCATTCCCGGGGATGCCGGGTGGACGTAAGCCGGGCGGCAGATGTTGCCGACATGGTGAATCAATGCCTGCAAACATTCGGCGCTCCGGATGTCCTGATCAACGTGGCGGCGATCAGCAACCCCGTTCCTTTCCAGAAAATGGATCTCGCCTCGTGGCAGAAAGTGATCGATGTTAACCTGACGTCCGTTTTCCTTTGCACTCAGGCCGTTTTGCCGCAGATGACGGAGCGGCGCAAGGGTTCGATCATTAACTTCTCCTCCATCATCGCGCATACGGGCGGTGAAACAAGCGCTCACTATACCGCTGCCAAGGCCGGCGTTGAAGGTCTCAGCCGGACCATGGCCCTCGAATTGGGACCCTGCGGAATTCGCGTTAATTGCATTGCCCCCGGCATGATCGATACGCGCATGCTCGCTCTGATGCCCGCCGAACAGCGCCGCAAAGTAATCGGCAAAGTACCTCTGCGACGTGTTGGTCAACCTGATGACCTTGTCGGCGTAGCTTTGCTGCTGGCTTCCGATGCTTCAAGCTACATCACCGGACAGACCTTCCATGTTAACGGAGGATTGTTCCTCACCTGAAACGAACCTTACTCTTTGTACATATCTTCAATGACCTGGGCGTACTTCTGGTTGACAATCCGCCGTTTGACTTTCATGGTCGGGGTTAGCTCGCCAGTGTCCTGAGACCATTCCTGAGTCAGGAGGTGGAACTTTTTGATCTGCTCCACCCGTCCAAATTCCTGCATGCTATCCTCGACGTCCTTATTGTAGAGCTCCTTGACCTTAGGATTGGCCACAAGGTCTTCGCGGTTCGCAAAAGTGACGCCGTTTTGTTTGGCCCAGTTTTCCAGCGCCGGGAAGGCCGGTACGATGAGGGCAGTCAAATAGTTGCGGTTGTCGCCGATGATCGAGGCCTGTTCGATATATAGGGAGGCCGCCAAGGCGTTTTCGAGGTTCTGAGGCGAAATGTTTTTGCCGCCGGAGGTAATGATGAGATCCTTAATGCGCCCGGTAATCTTGAAATTGCCCTCGCTGTCAATCTCCGCTATATCACCCGTCTTCAGGAAGCCGTCGGAGGTGAATGTTTCCTTGGTGGCTGCATCATTCTTGTAATAACCCAGCATGACCTGCGGTCCCTTAATCAGGAGTTCGCCTCCGTCGCCGATCTTGCACTGGGTATTGGTAAGGGGCTTCCCGACCGTGCCGGGGCGAATATGGCCGGGTACATTGGCCAGAGCAAGGGGTGAAGTCTCGGTCATGCCGAAACCTTCCAGCACCATCATCCCCATGCCAATAAAGAATTCCGCGTCGGCGGCCGACAGCGGCCCGCCGCCGGAACCGCCAATGATTACACGGTCCAGACCAATGGCGTGTAAAAGCTTGGAAATGATCAACTTGTAAGCCAGGGCATACTCGAGCGCAAACAGACCGGTGCGCTTTTTGCCGTTGCAGATATACGGCAGATTCCTCTTCGCCACGCCCATGGCCCAGTTGAAAAGAGCCTGCTTCAGGGGCGGAGCCTGGCCAACCTTGGCCAGAATACCGCCGCGCATCTTCTCGAAGACCCGCGGCACACTGGCAAAGATGGTTGGCCGCACTTCAATCATGTCTGTTAATACGGTTGTAATGTCCTTGGCGAAATAGACCTTGGCGCCGGCGGAAACACAGGCCCCGTAGTAAGTGATTGTGCGTTCGAATACATGAGACAAGGGCAGGAAGGAAAGAGCTATGTGCGGCATACTGTCGAGCACTCCGGGAGTGAGCGCCTTCCACTGTTCAGCATTGGTCGTCATGTTGTTGTGGCTGAGCATAACCCCCTTGGGGTTGCCCGTTGTGCCGGATGTATAAATAAACGTCGCCACGGAATTAGGGTCAATGTCCTTGACCCGGCCATCCAGTTCGCCATTGTCATTGATGGCCTTGCCGGTTTCCAGGGCGTTCGAGAAGGCAACAACTTTGGGCGGAACCTTCGCCAGTTCGTCGAAAATGATGATCTCTTCGAGCATGGGCAGGGTGTCGATAATTTCCAACACCTTCTGCATTTGTTCTTTGGCGCCGACAAAACAAATGCGGGCATCGGAATCGTTGAGAATGTAATGTGTTTCTTTGGTGGTGTTGGTTGGATAAACGGGCACATTGATGGCACCGGCCGAGAGAATTGCCAGATCCGCCACCCACCACTCATAGCGGTTGGCCGAGAAGATCGCCACCTTATCACCGGCCTTGATTCCCCGTGAAATGAGGTATTTTCCCAGGCCGCGCGACATGGCGTCCATTTCCAGCCAAGATATATCGACAAACTTTCCTTCAGCATTTCTGTAGGCGCACATGGCGGCTGATCCTCTGGTGGCTACATTTTCACGAAACATGACCGGAATTGATTTATTGCCTATCTGCAAATTCGCCATACTCTCCTTCTCCCTTTCCTGTTTATATTATAATTTCAAGACGGAATAATAATATTTGTTTAATGATCTACGGCAAAAATCGCCTGTTTCCTGTGACGCTAAAACCTCTCCCGGAAAGGGGCCAGTGGCGCAAAGCGGAAGAAGCCGGGTTTGGCCGCGCATACATCCGGGATGGCCCGAATTACGGCAGCCGCTGTTGCATCAGCTCCGGCGCGTGACGGAGGAGCCCCGGGATCAGGATCTTCCAGACTGAAGGACAAGTGAACATTAGGACGTCCCTTAATTTCGATGCGCCAGTGGACCGGGTCATCATCTCCGTGCAGCCGTGGCGAAGCTGTCCAGAGCAGGGAGTGGGTCATCCTGCGTCCATCGGCAAATTCGGCATTCCAGCGCCACTCCGTAGCGGCAACGGTCCCCTGACGGATGGTTCCGGCGGCGATTTTCATATCCTCCGGAGCGAGCGTCAGGCGATGGTCGGGCTTGATCGACGCGATACTCGTCCCCATGGCCTCGGCGGCGTAAGCAAAAGTTTCGATATAAAGATCGAAATAAAGCTGCGCGAGCGGTCCTTTCGTGATGTCGGTCACGGAGGGATCAGTGCCAAAGCCCATTGTACCGAAAACAAAATCCGGCGCATCAATATATGATCCGTCCACCATCTCGAAAGAACCAAGATAGTCAACCTGGGCACAAAGCCCCGACATTACCAGGGCAATACGTTCGGCGATGAATCCCGGATTGAGGCCCACGCCGGCCAGCGTACTGCCTCCGCGTTCGCAGGCCGCGCGCAAAGGCCCGGCATATGCTTCGCCATGGACTTCCGGATAGAAAAACCCGTTAACAGAGATGACGTTTTTCCCTGACGCGAGGAACTGTTCAACTTCGGCATTCTGCTTGGCATAGGGTATGGTGATACGGGAGGTATGAATAACGACGTCGGCTTCCAGCGAGAGAATTTCATCCATCTTGCTCGTGGCAATAACGCCGGTTGAAGGACGCTTGGCTATCTGGCCGGCATCAAGCCCCGCCTTGTTTCCGTAAACGAAAAGACCTACCAATTCCAGATCGGGATGATCGATAATGCGGCGCAAAGTGGAGCGCCCAATTGATCCGGTTGCACATTGAATGACGCGGTACATATTTTTTCCCCTCCATAATCATGTTTCAGGTTTAATCAGGCCGAGCGTTGCTGGTCTGTTATCGAAAAGTATATTGTTTGTATGTTTTATAGGACATTGCTTTGGGACAGGGGAAATATAGGGAAGTAGCGTTTTTCTGTCAATTACTTTTTTCCATAAGATACCGGAAAATTGTTATATGACATCACGCAAATCCGGGCGGCGGATAAATCACGCCACCCGGATAATATTGCTTATCAAATTAACTACAATTAAAAGTTATCGTCATTCATCGGAATCAGCTTTTCGGAGGCATTTCCCCGACCGGAAAAAGCTGTTAACTTTTTCACTTTTGATGCCCCGGTCTTATGTTCTCCCTCATAGTTTGTCTTGAACATCGACATAATGGAGGTCAGTTCTTCAGCGCTGGCCGCATTTTGCTGGGTGACCTGATTCATCTCGGCCACGGCACGATTGATCTGATCGATCCCCTGAGACTGTTCCTGAGAAGCGGAGGCAATCTCCGCCGTCAGTTGGACAACCTTCTCCGAACTCGTTGTCACCTGCTGAAAGACATCATTGGTTATAGTTACCAGATTATCTCCGTCTTTGACCTTGCCGGCGATGTTGTCGATCAATTCCGAGGTATTCCGGGCCGCCTCGGTGGCGCGCATGGCCAGATTCCGGACCTCATCGGCAACTACGGCGAATCCAGCGCCGGCCTCACCGGCACGTGCCGCTTCCACGGCGGCATTCAAAGCCAGCAGGTTGGTCTGGAAGGCAATCTCGTCGATACTTTTTACTATTTTCTGGGTCTGTTCACTCGCCGAGGCGATCTGCTTCATGGAGACTGTAAGATCAGCCATGGAAACATTAGCCTTTTGAATAGCCTGTTTCGCCGTGCTCATCAGGTTGTTGGCCTCGTTGGTGCTGCCGGCGTTGCGTTTGGTCATGGACGCCATTTCATCAAGAGACGCCGATGTTTGCTCGATGGCAGCCGCCTGCCGGGAGGAAGCATCGGCCAAAACCTGCGCAATACTCAAAGACTGACCAACTGCTTCTCCCATTTTACTCTGCATGGTGTTCACGGAGCTGGCCAGTTCACCCATCTCGTCCGTCGAATCTACATCAATATTTTGGGTGAGATCACCATCAGCCACATTGTGAACAACAGCAATCGTTTGCATGATGGACTGGGTTATAATGCGGGCCATGAAAATGTTGATAAGGACAAACAATCCCACGGCAATGATTATCAGAACCACAAATATTTTTTGGACACTGGCAGAACTAGCCGTTGCCGCATCATATTTTTCTTTGCTGAGCCTGGTTTCAAGATCCATAAGCTGTCCCAGGGTCTTGTTGAGCACCTGATATTTTTCATCGGTACTGGCCATGAACATGGTTGCAGCATTCAAATCAGTCGTGGCCATATCCAGTATTCCGACAGCCGGAGACTGATAGTCCTTCAATTGCTGCAGGATGTCCTGATAAAGCTTTTTCTCGTCCGGAGCAAGGGCAGCGGATTTCAGAATATCATTAACATTACCTAATGTTTTTTCCAGGGCGCTGCGCTGTTCCTTGGACAGAGCTTCGGTCTTATCCGCTCCGATGTTTGCCCCGGCCCAACTGATGACCTTGTAGAGGTTGGCATGAACATTGCCAATGTTTTTAACGATTTCCGAACTATTCTGATAACCCTTGAAACGGTTGTTGAAGATGTCATCAATGGCCTTCTGCTGGCCGCTGAGCCCATAGTAGGTAATGCTGGCAAGTAACAATAAAAAGAAAACGGCAGTAATGGGCGTAAGGATTAATTTGTGTGACATTTTCAGGTTTTTGATAATTCTTCTCATTTTTCATCCCCTCTGTGAATGATATCCAGACGGACCTGCGGCCCGTCTGGATATCATGGTTTTAAACAGGCTATTTGTAGATCCCGCAGCCAAAGTACATATCCCCTTCTTTGACGTAATAGGATGACTTGGGCTCGATCTTTTTGTTTGTCGGGTTTGTCCAGGTATAATCAATCCAACCCTTGCCTTTGGTTTTGGCCGCTTGGGACATTTCATCGATGAACCGCTTTCCATTGCTGTCTTTGAGTTCCTTTAAGTTCTTGCCAATAAGCGCCTTGTTGGCCCCGTGGGCCAGGCAGACAGAGTTGAAGTCGAAAACAAAGACATAAAGATCATTTTTGGTGAACTGACCTTTGGAATCGTTAATGGCCGCAAAAGCCTTGTCCTTGCCCTCGGCCTTGTAGTAGGCAATGGCTTTCGCCACCAAGTCCTGGGCCTCCTTGGCCGTTCCCTTTTCCTGAGCGAAAACAAAACTGGCTGAAAGCAAACAAATAATAACCACCATCAAAAATTTTTTCATACAGCTTCCCTCCTTTTTAATATTGCACTGGCCATACGGGATCACTTCCAACTGTTGCCTGCTGCTCAGCGGACCGGAGTCCGGCCGATCATGATGTTTTCAAACCGGTTATTTGTAGATACCACAACCGAAGTAAATATCGCCTTCCTTTTGATAATAGGATGACTTCGCTTCGATCTTTTTAGTTGTCGGGTTTGTCCATTGATAATCAACCCATCCTTTGCCTTTGGTTTTGGCATCTTGGGTCATTTCATTCATGAATTGTTTTCCATTGCTGTCCTTGAGTTCTTTAAGATTCTTACCGACCAGCGCTTTGTTAGCACCATGGGCCAGACAGACGGTATTGAAGTCGAAAACAAAAACATAAAGATCCTTCTTGGCGAACTGACCTTTGGGGTCATTAATGGCCGCAAATGCCTTGTCCTTACCCTCGGCCTTATAATAGGCAACTGCTTTCGCCACCAGATCCTGGGCATCCTTGGCCGTTCCCTTTTCCGCAGCGAAAACAAAACTCGCCGTAAGCAAACAAATAATAACCGCCATCAAAATTTTTTTCATTTTCTTCTTTTCTCCTTTTGTTTTAGTTTTTTAAAATCAATAAATATATTTTAACCCGGAAGCAAAGGTCCCTATGTGTCTTCTCCCCTGCAGATCAGGAGTGTGCAGAGAATACAGGACAATGTCCCGGATATTGTGAGATACTCGATGGACCGGGGTCCGGCCGGCCATGATGGTTTCAAATCGGCTATTTGTAGAACCCGCAGACGAAGACGAGATCCCCTTCCCGTTGGAAATAGGATGACTTGGCCTCGATCTTTTTGGTTGTCGGATTTGTCCAGCTATAATCAACCCACCCTTTGCCTTTGCTCTTGGCGCCGTCGGCTATTTCTTTCGCGAACGGTTTTCCATTGGAATCTTTGAGTTCATACAAGTTCTTGCCAACCAGAGCCTTATTGGCGCCATGGGCAAAAACGACAATATTGAGATCTGCGACATAAACATAAAGATCTTTTTTGGTAAACTGGCCCTTGGGGTCATTAATGGCCGCAAATGCCTTGTCCTTGCCCTCGGCCTTGTAATAGGCAATGGCTTTCGTTACCAGATCCTGGGCCTCCTTGGCCGTTCCCTTTTCCTGAGCAAAAGCAAAACTAACAGTCATCAAACAAATAAGTGCCGCCATCAAAATTTTTTTCATGTCTCTTTGCTCCTTTCTAAATATTATACAGGTCATACAGGATCATATCTAGGCTATTGCTAACAGCCGGAAGAACAGGAAGTCCGGCCGGCCACATAGTTTTGAACCTCTATTTGTAGATCCCGCAGGTGAAAACCAAATCACCATCCTTTTGATAATAAGATGACTTGGCCTCGATCTTTTTGGTTTGCGGATTGGTCCAGTTATAATCAACCCACCCCTTGCCTTTGCTCTTGGCGCCATCAACTATTTCTTTCGCGAACGGTTTTCCAGTGGAATCTTTGAGCTCAGAGAAGTTCTTGCCAACCAGCGCCTTGTTGGCCCCGTGGGCCAGGCAGACCACATTGAAGTCGAAAACAAAAACATAAAGATCTTTTTTGGTGAACTGGCCCTTGGGATCGTTAATGGACGCAAAAGCCCTCTCCTGTCCCTCGGCCTTGTAATAAGCAACGGCTTTCGCCACCAGGTCCTGGGCCTCTTTGGCCGTTCCCTTTTCCGCCGCGAAGGCAGCACTCGCTATCAATAGACAACCGATCATTGTGATGATAAAAATCCTTGCACTGCTGATTATTTCTTTCTTCTTTTTCATTTCTTCATCCCCTTCCTTCGCTCGTTGTTTTATTTGTATATCCCGCAAGCAAAAACCAAGTCGTCTACTTTTTTCACATAGGTTGTTTTTGCCTCGATCTTTTTGGATACCGGATTCGTGTACTTGTAATCGACCCATCCGGAACCTTTCGCCTTGGCCAATTCGACGCCATCAAAGACAAATGCCTTGCCGTCCGTATCCTTCAATTCTTTTAGGTTTTTTCCTACGAGCTTCGCATTTGTGGGATGGGCCTTCACTACATAGTCAGTGCCCCAGATAAAGACATAGACGTCGCCTTTGATAAATTGCCCTTTAGGGTTATTGATCTCCGCCAGTGTTTTTTCAGCTCCGTTGGACTTGTAGAAGGCAGCGGCTTTGTCAACCAGGTCCTGGGCATCCTTGGTCGCTCCCTTTTCCGCAGCCCAAACAAAACCGACTGTAAGCAGACAAATAATAACAACCACCAAAACTTTTTTCATAACTTCACCTCCATAACATTTTTAATTGTTATTAAACCTGACGGTTGCCGATGAACGCAGTGATTTGATGGCTGATCACTAATCCTTCCTTTCCGGTATACCAGAAAAAACTGATCGAAGCCAATGCGCATAGGAATATTTGCATTACTTCTACTAACTGTACCATAAGGAAGTTCGATTTTTCTGTCAATGACTTTTTTTACCGACAACATAAAGATTCCCTTAATAAGGGAGAGGCGTTTCGTAATGTCAAACATACTAAATATATAGTTACTTCAATATTTTATGGAAAGGGAAGAGAATATTCCGGCATATGGAATAGAGAAACGGGGAGAGGATGGGCATCCTCATCCCCGGCAAAAAGCGATTCTGTTTTCCGGACATTGGATCAGGCATTTACCAGTTTATCGAGATGTTCCACGAAGTCACCTACACTATCGGCGATAGTTGTCAGTTCGGTAGACACTGCTGCGGCCTCTTCTGAACTTGCGGCATTCCCCTGAATAATTTGGTTCACTTCTTCGACAGCTTTTTCAATCTCCATGATGCCGTCGGACTGCTCCCGGGAAGATGCGTTAATTTCCTTCAAGTAGTCGTCCAGTTGGCTCGAGACCTGCGAAAACATGGAAAAAGCTTCATACGAACTGACGACCAGATCGGAACTTTTCTTGATATTATTGATATTATTGGAAATGATTTCCTGCGAATTTTTTGACGCTTCTGCCGATTTACGAGCCAGAGACCGCACCTCCTCGGCAACAACGGCGAATCCCGCCCCCGCTTCTCCCGCCCGTGCCGCTTCCACGGCCGCGTTCAAGGCGAGCAGATTGGTCTGAAAAGCAATCGAGTCAATGGTTTTGATGACCCGCACCGTTTTTTCACTGGCATCGTTGACTTCATTCATGGATGATCGGAGATTTGTCAGCGACTGGTTTGTCTGCGAGATAACCGCGCTGGCGCTGGCCATGAGATTAATGGCCTTATCAACGACCGTCCGATTAGCTTTCGTCTTTTCGGAAATTTCCTTCAGCATGGATGCCGTCTCTTCCATTGCGGTCGCCTGGGTTGACGAACCATTCGCCAGACTCTGGCTCGCCGAGTCCATAACGCTGGAGATATCGTCGAGCTTTTGCGAGGCTGTTCTCACATCGGCAACGGAATCGATGAGCCGGACATTGGCCTTTCTCATCGATGTGATAATCATAAAGGAAAGAAGCCCGGTGATGGTTAGACAGACGATGCTGTTGGCGAAGGAACGGGTGATGATTTCCAGGATATCCGGGCTCATGAGTGGTTTAATCGCCAGGAAATAGGCCACCTCCACAATAACAGTCCAGACCATCGTCACGACAATCATTTTCCTTTCGCAAAAAAGTGTGGCAAAGGCGATGGTGATGAAAAAAAAGTACGATGTCGCCGTGAATCCCTCAATGATCGTCGGTGACTTAGTCTTGGCGTAAAAACTTCCTGCCACGGCCAGCAACTGGAAGATCAAAATAAAATTTGCCGCAAAGCTGTATTTCCCGGCCCTGACCAGATATATCGCCAGCAGCCCCATTACCGACGCCACAATCAGAATAGGTGAAGAGAATTTAGCTTTTACCGGATCGACTGCAAAAAGAGTAACGGCCAGACCGAGAAAAAGCACAAACGCAAAACTCAAAAAAATGTACATATACCAGGCACGTTGCTGGGTAAGATAATCGCTGTTGCCGTAACGCCCGATGATGGATTCCCGCATTCGCTGCCAGATGTTTCCCTTGCCTGTCATGTTGCCTCCTGATTTGATTTGATAGTGCATTTTGAGTGGCGAAATATAGGTAAGTTCCATTTGCCTGTCAATCACTTTTCCCACATTTTTCCACATTGTTAATGCCCATCGCCGGTGAAACACATGTCTTATATTCGACTTGACTTATGATCATACTTATATCTATAAATCTGTATCCAAAATTACTACACTACGACTTTTTTTCATAAATACTCCATAACTTCTGATGATGAAGAATGGAATAAGTAAAATGGAATCAACGGAGGAACGCGTGTCTACTGCCAATTGCAATTCCAAGCTAGACGATGACAAGCGCCTGCTGGCCATCGCCGCCTTGTTTAACGGGGAGTTCTCTATCGACTGTCTTGTTGATCTTCTTTCGGAAAAGAAACCGTCCCAGATTATCTCTCAGTTGGAAAAAAGCGTCACTGAGGGCATCCTGCTGAAAAAAACCCCCGGTTCTTATATTTTTAAAGATTTAAAAAGACGGGAAAAATTCATCTGCCTTCTTCCGGAACCCGAGGAGAAGATGCTTCATGGACACATAGCCGACATTCTGATGCGCCAGCTCCCCGACGATGAACAGAAGGCCCATGCCGTCGCCCATCATCTCGTCCATATTGCCAACGATGTGGAAAGGTGCCGTTTCTTGATCAAAGCAGGCGATCTCCACCGCAAGACCTTTCAGGCCGAACATGCCCTGCAGTGCTACAGCAAAGCCCTCGATGATCTTTGCTGTTTAAACGGCGAGGAAGAAGATCGCCTCTTCAGCGAAACCGCCATTAAATACTCCAAAATTTCGACGGCGAGACACGACACAACAAAAGTACTTTCCATTCTGGAATCGGCCCTCAAGCGTGCCGAGAAGTGGGACATGAAAGCCCTGCAAGCTTTGCTGAAGATGCACATGGCCAAAAATGAATGGCTCCGCTCGCGATACACCAGTGCCCTGAAATTTTTTGAAGAGGGCTGGTCCTTGGCCCATGAAATAGGTGACCCCGAGTTGATGCTGGTGGCCACCAACTTCAGCACCTTTTTTCTCTTCTGGCAGGGACGCTTCCGGGAGGCAATTCGGATCTACGAAAAATCAGTACCGGATATCGAAAGATATCCTCAGGGCGGTTTTCCCCTCCTGGCCGTTATCACGGTCGGCTACTGTTACGCCCAGACCGGCCAGATCACCCAGGGACTGGGGATGCTCGACGCCCTGCGCACCCATGGGCTCGACAAAGGTGATGTTTACCTGACCGCCTACGCGGAGGGCAATATAGGTGTCATTCTCCTCGACATCGGCCGTATCGACGAGGCCATCGTGTTTCTGGAAGGGTCGGCGCGGGAGGCGCAGGAGGCCCATAATGACTGGGTATGGATCTCGGTGCAAACGTCCCTCGCTTATGCCTATTATCTGAAGGGAGAAAAAAAACAGGCGACGAAATGCCTCCAGAGCTTCCTGCAACAGAGCCGCAGGGTCCAGACAACAGTCTATCTCTATGCTTACCTTTTGGAACTCTGCCTGGCCATAAAAATGGGAGAACTTCCTTCCGTGGAGGGACTCTCTATTGAAAAAGAGATTCAGGCTATGATCCGCGGGAAAAACATCCTCCTCAAGGGCGTGGCTTACCGCTACGAGGCCATCCTCCGGCAAATGTCAGGGGAGTCCCGGGAGAAAATCATCTCGTCGCTGGAGAATTCCATCAAGTGGCTGGAAGAATCCGGCAGCGAGATTGAGCTGGCCAAATCGCGACTGGAACTCGCCCGGCAGTACCTCTTTCTGGGCGACAATAACAGGGCTAAGGAACTGACCCTCATTGCCACCAAGGTACTCGATGTCATCAATGAAACGCTGGTACCGGATGACCTGCGGGCTCTCATCAAAGACCGGCCGCTTAACGAAAACCTCCTCAAGGAGATATTGACCCTCGGACAGGAGGTTGTCACCATTCAGGACCACAGAGACCTCGTCCAGCACATCCTGTCTACATTAAACAGAATTACCGGCGCCGAGAGGGGCGCCATCTTCCTGCTCGAGGACGATAAACATCTTCCAAAGCTATTGTTGAGGGCCTCCAAGAACCTCACCACGGAACAGATTGGAAATGACGGGTTTTCCTCTTCCATGAAACTAATCAAGGAAGTTGCGTCAAAGGGAACGGGCCGTATTCTCGGCACGGAGGAAAACGAAAATTCCGTTGCTTCTTCGGCCATCCGCTCCCGCATTTGCGTTCCCATGATCCTCCGCGGCAAAACCGTGGGAGTTCTCTATCACGACAATCGCCTGCTCAGCAGTGCCTTTCGGGAATCCGACCTGGAACTACTCTCTTATTTCGCCGCGCTGGCCGCATTTGCGCTGGATAATGTCAAGGCCTACGAAGAGATCAGGCGATTGAATCAGAATCTCAGCGAGGAAACCCTCTATTACAAAGAAGAACACCTGCAGACACTTCATTTTGAAGACATTGTCGGGGAAAGCCCGGAGATCAAGCATGTGCTTTCTCAGGTCGACCAGGTGACGGAAACCGACGCCACTGTGATGATCATAGGTGAAACCGGCTCCGGCAAGGAACTGGTAGCCAGGGCCATCCATCGCCATAGCCGCCGGAAGGACAAACCTTTTATCAAGGTGAACTGCAGCGCCCTGCCGGAGAGTCTCATCCCCAGCGAGCTGTTCGGTCATGAAAAGGGCTCCTTCACCGGCGCTACACAAAGGCGTCTGGGACGTTTTGAACTGGCCAACGGCGGCACCCTTTTCCTCGATGAAATCGGCGAGATCAGCCAGGACATTCAGGTTCGTCTGCTGCGGGTTCTGCAAAACGGTGAGTTTGAGCGGGTTGGCGGAACCGAAACACTGCGTTCCGACTTCCGTCTTGTGGTGGCCACCAACCGCAATCTGGAAAAGGATGTCAAGACACAGAAATTCCGGGCAGATCTCTATTATCGTCTTGCCGTCTTTCCCATCCACGTGCCGCCCCTGCGGGAAAGAACAGGAGACATTCCCCTCCTGGCCTATTATTTTCTCAAGATCTACTCCCAGAAACGGGGAAAGAATTTTTCCAAGATTCCCAATGCTGAAATAGAAAAACTGCTCCACTATGACTGGCCGGGAAACGTCCGGGAGTTGGAGAATATCATCGAAAGAGGAACGATCCTCAATACCGGCCCCCTCTTCCGGGTACCCGACCTCGGATCAACACAAAAAGACTACTCCACCGACAGGGATGGGATGACCCTTATGGAAAATGAACGCCGGCACATCCTGTGGGCGCTGCAACAAACGAACTGGAAGGTAAGGGGCAAAGGCGGAGCGGCGGAACTCCTCAACATTCCCCCGTCCACGCTGGCCTTCCGCATGAATAGGCTAGGTATCCACAGGCCTAAAGGTGCAAGCCACGGCGGGCCGGAAGCATAAAAAACCATCTATAGGATGAAGCCATGGCCTCATCCATAGATGGGCGTTCTGCCTTTTCCGGGTGTGTTTATTAATACATTTTATCGATCATTTCTGAGTATTTCGATGTAATCACGCGCCGCTTAACCTTGAGGGTCGGGGTCAACTCGCCGGTTTCCTGCAGCCACTCCTTTTCCAGGAGGGTAAACTTCTTGATTTGTTCGACCTGTCCGTATTCCTTCGTGTACTCCTTGATCTGGGTCTCAAACAACGCCTGGACTTTCTCATGCTTGATCAACTCCGCCCGGCTGGCAAACGAGATACCGTTGTCTTTCGCCCATGGTTCCAGAACCTCGAAGGCCGGGATGATCAGAGCGGAAAGGTATTTTCTCCCGTCACCGATAATGGCCAACTGATTGATGAACGCTGAAAACATCAAACTGTTCTCTATATTCTGCGGTGAGATGTTCTTCCCGCCCGAAGTGATGATGATATCCTTGATCCTGCCGGTGATGCTCAGATTTCCCTCGGCGTCGAATTTGCCCATATCGCCGGTTTTCAGGAATCCGTCCGGTGTAATCGCTTCCTTTGTGGCTTCTTCATTCTTGTAATAACCGACCATCACCTGGGGGCCCTTGATAAGAATTTCACCCTCGTCGCTGAGCTTTACCTCGGTATTAATCACAGGCACACCGATGGTACCCGGCTGGATGTGACCGACGTAATTGCAGGTGACCATCGGAGAGGTTTCACTTAATCCATAGGCATCGCAGCAGGGAATATCCATTCCCAGGAAGAATTCGAGAACTTTTTGAGACATGGGCGCCCCACCCAAGCCGATAAAATAGATCTGATCCAGCCCGATCAATGCCTTCAATTTCGAAAAGATCAATTTATCGGCCAGTTTGTACTCCAGTGCAAACAGCCCTGTCCGCTGTTTCCCTTTGCAGATATAGGGAACGTTCTTTTTACCGACACTCAGCGCCCAAGCAAAAAGCTTCTGCTTGATCGGCGGCGCCAGGGCCACTTTGGCTGTAATCGCCTCGTACATCTTCTCCAGCACGCGGGGCACCGAGGCCATTATGGACGGGTGGATATGCTGCAAGTCCTCCAGCAATGTATCGATACTCTTTACAAAGTGGATCTTGTTGGCGCAAAAAACCTGACAGTAGTAAACAGCGGTGCGTTCAACGGCATGAGAAAGGGGGAGGAACGACGGAGCCTTGTGGAAGCGGCTGATCATTTCCGGGAAATAGGCGTTGAACTGGTGGACGTTGGAGACAATATTTTTATGCGACAACATAACCCCTTTGGGATCTCCGGTCGTCCCGGAGGTATAGATGAAGGTGCACAGATCTTCGGGCTTGATCGCCGTCAGCCGTCGGTTGAAGAGAGTCTCGTCGGCATGATCTTTCCCGAATTTGAAGGCCTCCTTGACGGTGATCACGCCTTCAACTTTCTTATCCAGATCGTCAAAGATGACTATCTCCATTAGTTTCGGCAGCCTGTTGCGCACGGCAACGACCTTTTCCATATGCGTCTTAGTGCCGACAAAACAGATCCGCGAATCGGAGTTGTCAAGGATATAGCGCACTTCCTCTGCAGTGTTCGTAGCGTATATGGGAATGTTCACCGCCCCAATCGACAGAATCGCCATATCGGCAACCCACCATTCATAGCGGTTCGGGGAAAAAACTGCCACCTTGTCACCGTGCTGAATCCCCTTTTCCATAAGGTAATAGGCCAGATTGTGAATCATCTCACTCATCTGGTTCCAGGAGACATCAAACCACTCGGCGGCATCATTGCGATAAGCCACACACGCCTCATCACCATGCTCCATAACCCGATTCCGAAAAACAGCCGCCATTGAAACTTCTTTAAATTTTTCCATCATTTCCTCACTTTTCTTATATTACATTTACGCTTGTGTAAAAGAGATTCCTCCATATACACCGGCATATTCATGTATGTTTGGCAGAGCACTTTCCCCGTCTGTAATTTCTCCTTGTTCCGACTTTGTTATATACGTTCCTTGAATTCTTTCCCCAGGAGACCTTCGTGTTTAAATAACAAAACTATTATGATAATGATGAAGGGCACCGTATTTTTAAATTCCAGCGAAATGTACCCGCCGCAAAGATTCTCGATAATGCCAATCAAAAGACCCCCGATAATTGCGCCCGGCAGACTGTTCATTCCTCCCAGAATCGCCCCGGCGAATCCCTTCAGGAACGGCTCCAGCATGAAGAAAGGATCAAGAATCAGGGCCGGCGCCAAAAAGAGCCCCGCCACAACCCCCAAAAGGGCGGCAAGGCCCCAGGATGTGGCAAGGATGGTCCGCGTCGGAATGCCCAGTGTCTGGGCTGCGGGCAGGTTTTCCGAAGTGGCCTTCATGGCCAATCCCAGACGGGTCTTCTGAATAAGGATATAGAGAAGCAGACTTCCCAGAATGCCGACAATCAGCGTACCAACGCTCAATTCGTTCAGGTAGATCGGCCCCAGTTGCCAGGTTTTTGTATCCGAAAGGGGAAAGCTCAGCATCTTGGAGTCCGTACCCCACAGATAGATAATGGCCCCCTGAAAGATCATACTTAACCCCACGGTAAGAGTAATCTGTCCCAGCATAGTCGCATCGCGGCGTTGCGCCGGTACAATGATGGAGAAATAAAAGGCCACCGCCAGCAAAGCACCGAACAACATGCTAAGCGGCAGGGCGAGGTAGAAGGGAAAACGCCAGGACAGCAGGCTGAAGGCAAAAAAAGTTCCCATCGTGGCCATGTCCCCGTGGGCAAAATTCAGGATTCTTGTAGAGCGGTAGATCAGCACAATGCCTAAGGCCACCAGTGCATAAAGGCTACCCGCTGACAAACCGGAAATAAGATATTGGATGAAATTTACCATATTATGTGCGTCCTCCTCGACATCGTTAGCGGAATGGCCAGTTACGGTAGTAAAGGCGCATCTTGAACCATCGTCCCGCGAGTCCAAGAGGCTCAAAGATCATAATAAAAATAACCGTCACCCCGAAGATTACGGGAACGAATTCTTTGTAACCGCTGAACACCTGCGGGACCAGGATGACGAAAGCAGCTCCGAAGATTGCGCCTTCCACCGAAGCTAAACCGCCAATGACGACCGCCACGAAGATGATCAGGGATTCGGAAAAGTTGAACATCTGGGGATCAATAAACCCCATGAACATAGCGAACATGGCGCCATGAATCCCCGTATAAAAGGAACTGATGGCGAAGGACAGGAGTTTGTACCTGGTGAGATTTACGCCTAACACCTCCGCCGCAATGTCGTTGTCCCGTATGGCGACAAAGGCTCGGCCCATATAAGATGAAATGAGATTGTAAGTGGCCAGCGTAAAGGCTATCCCCAAAAAGAGGGAAAAGTAGTACATCGATGCCTCCCGGGTAAGACCGAAGAGAGCGGGAAATTTCGGAATAACAAGACCCATCCGGCCACCGGAAAGGACCTCAAAACTGGCAAAGGTCTGATACACGGCAATGCCAAACCCCAGAGTTACGATCGCCAGATAGGGCCCCTTCAGACGCAGGGAAGGAAAACCGACCAACACGCCGAAAAAGGCAGCCATGCATCCCGCCCCCAGAAGCGCCAATCCTATCGGTAGTCCCATCTGGGCCATATGGCCGAAGCTAAAGGCGCCGATGGCAAGAAAGCCCGCCTGGCCTAACGAAATCTGACCCGTGTAGCCGATCAAAATATTCTGCCCCATGATACCGACGGAAACGATGAAAATCAGGGTGCCCATATAAATCAGATGCTCGTTGCCGAACCAGGGAAGTAATAACAGGGCAATAACGGTCATCGTGATCCAGCATCCCGTCCATGGTTTTTCAATCAATTTGAGATCGTCTTTATAACTTTCCACTAAATTCATAGGAGTTCACTCTCACTTTGCATAAAGGTATCGGCCCGGCCTCCGACGCTGAGGCGCGATCCCGTTTATTCTCCGCCCTTGTACATGGAATCGATAATATCCTTGTACTGCTTCTCCAGATTCCGCCGCTTGACCTTCTGCGTCGGCGTGACATCGCCGTCCTCAGCATAGAACCGCCGTGGGATCAGACGGAACTTCTTGATCGTCTCAACCCGGGCTAGGGTCTTGTTCACCTCTGTAACCTCCCCTTCGATGAGCTTGTTGATCTCCTTGTTCTGCGTCAGATCCTCGTAGGTCGTGAAGGGAATCCGGTTATCCTGGGCAAACTTCATCACATTGTCCTCGTCAATCAGGATCAGAGCCGTCAGGTAATGCTTCCCATCACCGATAATGACCGCGTCCTGGATGTACGTGCTGAACTTCAGCTTGTTTTCGATGAACTCCGGCGTGACGTTCTTACCACCGGAGGTGATGATGATGTCCTTCATGCGGCCCACAATCTTCAGCCAGCCCTCGTCGATGACCCCCAGGTCCCCCGTGTGCAGCCAGCCGTTCCGAATTGTCTCCGCTGTCAGCTCGGGATTCTTGAAATACCCTTTGAAGACGCCGGGCCCCCGGGCCATGATTTCCCCGTCCTCAGATATCTTCATCTCCAGACCAGGCAGGGCCTCGCCCACGTATCCGTACCGAGGCAGTTTGTTCAGACGCTGAATGGCAATGATGCCCGTCGATTCCGTCTGGCCGTACCCGTCACGGAGCGGAATGCCGAGGATGTTAAAAAACTCGAATAGCTCCTTCGAGGCAGCCGCCGCTGAGCACAGGGCCCAACGGATACGTTCGAAACCCAGCTGCCGCTTCAGATGGTACAACACTCCCCAGTAGGCGGCAAAATACAGCACCCTCCATAACGTCAGGGACGCATCCCCCGACGACTTGGCCGTAAGGTATCTCTTCCCCACCTGGAAGCTGAGTTTATACAGAAAACGCTTGAGCCAGGTGGAGTCGTCCATCTTGATGTGGATGTTCGAGGCGAACTTCTCCCAAATCCGGGGTACGCTGCCGAAAATCGTCGGAGACGTCTCCCGCAGGTTCGCCGCCAGAGTATCCATGCTTTCGACGAAGTTCACCGTCGCCCCGGTGAACACCGGTGTGAAAACCGATACGGCGTTCTCGAATATATGGGCCAGAGGTAGGTAGGACACCACCTCGTCATTCTCGTTGATGGGAATAATTTGCAGAAAGGCCTGGATGACCGTGGAGATGTTCTTATGGGATAAAAGAGCTCCCTTGGGACGCCCTGTCGTTCCCGATGTGTAGATCACCATCGCCGTATCATCGGGCACGATAGTTTCCACGATCTTGTCCACGGCATCAGGGTTCGCCTTCCGAAACCCCTCGGCCTGCTTGAGGAAATCCTCAAAAAAGATCACCTGGTCATGCCGGTAACCCCACAGACCCTTCGCATCCCACACCACGATCTGCTGCAGCTTGAGTTCCGGCAGAATATCCATGATCTTGTCCAGCTGTTCCTCGTTCTCCACAAACAGCAGTTTTGCTTCTGAATGATCGATGATGTAACGGATCTCGTCGGACGATGAGGTCGGATAGATCCCGCAGGTGGCCATCCCCAGCGTCATAACCGCCATATGGCAGATTAACCACTCCGGACGGTTGTCTCCCAGAATGCAGACCGTCTGACCTTTCGGCAGGCCCATGGACAGAATCGCGGACGCCACCGTGCGCACCTGGTCGCCATACTCCACCCAGGTAACCTTGTGCCAGATACCGTACTGCTTGTGCCGCAATGCCACCCGGTCACGGTAGCGCACCGTCTGCTCGAAAAAGGACCGGGGAATGATTTTTGCCTGAAATTCCATTTACCATCTCCTCCGCTTCGTATAAAAACGGTACCCCTTGTCGGAGGCCCCTTGTTGCTCCATTCCCAGATAAAGTTCCTTCACATCGTCGTTCTCTTTGAGCTCGGCAGATGTCCCTTTCAGAACGATCCGGCCCGTCTCCATAATGTATCCGTAGTTGGCAATGTCCAGCGCCATCTTCGCATTCTGCTCGACGAGGAGGATCGTCATATCCCTTTTACTTACCTTGCGGAGCGTATCGTAAACCGTGCGGGCCATAATGGGGGACAACCCCAGGGATGGCTCGTCCAGCATGAGAAGCTTCGGACGGCGCAGGATGGCCCGACCAATGGCCAGCATCTGCTGTTCGCCGCCGGAAAGCGTTTCCGCCTGCTGCTCGCCTCGCTCCTTCAGGATAGGAAAGAGATCGTAGATAAAGTCTATGTCGTCTTTCACGTCCTTGTCGCGGCGGCCCCAGCAGCCTAGATCAAGATTTTCCTTAACCGTCAATTCCCGGAAAAGACCGCGATCCTCCGGCACATAAACAATGCCCATAGAAGCAATCTTCTCGGGAGACAGACCACTGATCTTTTTACCGCAAAACTCTATAATCCCTTTTTTAGGCTGGTCTTTGAGGAGCCCCGCAATAGTCTTCAAAAGCGTGGTCTTCCCTGCCCCGTTGGGTCCCAGCACGGCAAAGATGTCGTTCTCCTTCACATCCAGGGAAATCCCTTGCAGGGCGTAGATACGATCGAAATACAGGGTTTCAATACTGGCTATTTTTAAAAGGCTCATTTTATCCTTCACCGACGTAGGCACGAATCACCTCGGGGTTTCGCTGCACCTCCGCGGGATTGCCTTCTGCTAATTTCTGTCCGAAATTCAAAACCACCATGCGATCGGCCAGGCGGGAAACAATGCGCAAATCATGCTCGATGAGCAGGATTCCAAAGCCGAAACGGCCCCGCATCTCCGTCACCAGATAAGCCACGCGGTTCTTTTCCTCAACCGTCAACCCCGCCACCGGTTCATCCAGGAGGAGGAGTTTTGGTTCCATAACAATTGCGCGCCCCAGTTCCACTCGTTTTTGTACACCATAGGGGCAATCGATAACCCGGGCCTGCCGGTAGGCCGCCAGATCGAGAAAGTCGATGATTTCTTCCACCTTCTCCCGATGAAGCAGTTCTTCTTTTCGTATGCGCAGAAAGGCCTGGAGGATGTTCCGCTGGAACTTCATATGCCGGCCCAACATGAGGTTGTCCAGAACAGACATATTATTAAAAAGACGTATATTCTGAAATGTTCTGCCGATCCCCCGCTGGGCAATTCTATCGGGGGAGAGCCCGAGCAGGCTCTCCCCGGCAAACAGAATCTCTCCACTGGTCGGATGATAAACTCCGGATACACAGTTGAAGAGGGTGGTCTTACCCGCCCCATTCGGACCGATGATGGCGAGGATTTCTTTTTCCTCCATCTCAAAATCGATTGCAGTCAGGGCTTTGATACCCCCGAACTGAACGGTCAGTTTATCTACCTTCAATAAGCTCATTTTCTTCAAATCACCTTAAAATAGGGGTTTAAAGATCATGTACCCGCTGATCGGCACATGCTTTCCATCTTTCGCCTCGCATACCCGGATAGCATTCAATCCATGGTGTTGCGAAGCCGAGAAGGTAATGGGAGCGCCCATCCCCTCGCATTTGAAATCCTTGATGCTTTCCATCGCTTTAACGAAACTCTCACGCGTCAGGTTCGGTCCCGCTTTTTTAAGGCCTTCAGCAATCAGCATCATTGTCGTTGCGCCAGTCACACCGAGAAACTCCCGACCCTTTAAGGTCGGTTCGTACTTCAGCAGAATATCAACAACCTTATCCGCCTGAGGCTCGACACCGGGCATCGAAACATTGCCTGAAGCGGCGGGATAGGCACCTTCCCACAGTGGTCCGGCTATTTTGTACATCAGGGGATCACCCAGCGGGTTGGCGGTGAAAATCTTGGGTTTATAACCGATCTTGGACATTTCTTTAATGATAAGTGCCGCCTGAGTAGGCGGTCCATAGATGACAACGGCGTCAGCGTTCAATTCCTTGAGTTTCAGGGCATGACCGCCAACGGCACGATCTGTCGGCTCGAAGGTTATGAAACCGGCGAATTTTCCTTTACCGGCCAGTTTTTTTATTGCTTTCTGAATGCCTTCCTCGGCACCCTTTCCCCAGTCGTCATTCTGGCCGAAAAGAGCGATGGTTTTGACACTCAGCTTGGTAACGGCATAATTGGTAACAGCTTCGGCTTCGTCGACATAGTCAGGATAGGCGATAAAAATGTGCCGCCGCTGGGCGACCGGTGTCGTTAACCAGATGCGGGGATTGGCGTGAACATGCACAACCGGCACCTTGCTCGTCAACAGAAAATCCTTGCTGGCATTGGCCGTGGCCGATCCAATAACGCATCCGAACGCGAGGACATCGTTCTTCATTTCTGTAAGATTGGCTAATGCCCGGCTCGGATTGTACCCGTCATCTTTTGCCACAAATTTAATCTTGCGTCCGTGGATACCTCCCTGATCATTGATATGTTTGGCCCAGGCTGAATTGCCGAGTGCCATGGCGCTCCATAGGGCTGCCGGTCCGGACATGGGACAGGTCATACCGATGGTGACCTCGTCCTTCGTCACACCCGGGGAGTCGGCCGCCATTGCAGCAACCGGCAGGGACATGCAAATGATCAACAACAGTATCCAAAACAAACCCTTCTTCATACGTAACCTCCTCAACAATAAAGTATCAAAGCTTCCTTCGAGGAAAGTCCATACTCTCCCCCCCCTTGAAAAGGCGAAATGTCCTTTTTCGGACATCAGCCCCCTTTCCTGCGACCTCATCAATCAGAATAATGTAACTGTTCCAGGCAGCGCTAATACGGCCACAGCCTCTGATTTCAATTTGCAATCAAGTTGATACTGATACTATTACATACGCATTATGGGAATTACTGGCACATCGTCCCATAAATAAAGAGCTTTTTCTTTCCAAAGAACGTGGCTGTAATCGGGTTGCCACCCTACCTTCGATGCTTCAATAACCCCAGAGGGAAGCCAGTGTGTTGCTCAAGACCTGCTTGGTTCCTCCGCCACTGAGGACGACCATGGCATCCCTTAGATAACGTTGAGCATCGTATTCCATAGCATAACCGTAGCCGCCAAAAATCTGTACACAATGCAGTGATGCTTTGCGCGCCGCCTCCGTTGCCACCAGCCGCGCCTGAATGATTTCAGACAGACAATCCTTTCCCTGATCAACCAGAGAAGCAGCCTGACAGGTCATCAGTTCAGCCACACGGGCATGTTGGGCCATATCCACCAACATCTCCTGAACGGCTCCGAATTTGATAATCGGCCGGCCGAACTGTGAGCGCTCCCTGGCATAATTGAGGGCATATTCATAAGCGCCCTTCGCCAGTCCCATACCGCAGGCCGCCACGGCCAGATGTTCGGCGCTCATGATCAGTTCGAATTTCTTCCGTTCAGTGGCTGCGTCGGCATCACCACCCAGCCGCTCACTTGACCCCACGGCAACAGATTTCAACGATACCTCACACAGACTCATGCCGTGAAATCCGACCTGGTCGAGCGAACGGACACTGATCCCCGGGACCTTCATATCGACAATCATAAACGCCGGAGTGCCTTCGGCGCTGCCCGTCGCAACGCGTGTAATCATAAAAGCGGCCCGATCGGCCAAACGCACAAAAGTTTTTGTCCCGTCGAGAATTATCTGTTCACCATCCGGCCGGGCTATCGTATTATTGCCCGTTTCCTCATAACCCTGCTCCGGTTCCATCAGGGCGAGCGTAATCAGTGCTGATCCATCGATCACACCGGGAAGATATTTGTTTTTTTGCGCCTCGGTCCCCACATCGGCAATCACCTTGCCCCCGCAAAGGCTTTGGGTGGCAAAAGCTCCGGCTAATGCGGGATAAATGGCCGCAAGTTCCGCGGTCACAATCACCGCGCCCAATGTATTGGGGCCACCGCCGCCATAGGCTTCGGGAACGGTCAACGCGCAAAGACCAATATCGGCCACATTGCTAAAGAGCTTTCCTGGGAACATCCCTTCTTCATCCATTTTTTTAATGGCTTCCCGCTCACACTCTTTCGCCACAAACTTCTTTATCGTATCTTTAACAAATCCCTGTTCTTCAGTCAGTGCGAAATCCATTTTTTATTCCTTTTCTTTCCATTCTTAGTTTAGGAAGGCAGACCTCTACCGGTCTGCCTGTCCCCATATCCCCGTAAGGATAATTATTTACACTTTACGATCATGACCTTTCCAGAAGGGTGCCCGGATCTTTTTCTTATCAATCTTTCCCAGATTCGTCAGCGGAATCTCCTCCCAGAACTCAACACTCTTCGGGGTAACCAGACTTCCCTTTTTCGACTTCACAAAATTGATCAATTCTTCTTCTGTGGCCGGCTTATCCTTGTGCAAAACAACAATGGCCTTTACCAGCTCGCCCCATTTTTCATGCGGAACACCAATAACTGCCGCACTCTTCACTGCCGGGTGTTCATGAAGAACATCCTCAATCTCCCGGGGGAAGATGTTGAAGCCGCCGCTGACAATCATGTCCTTGGAACGGTCAACTATATATAAATAGCCTTCTTCATCAAACTTGCCCACATCTCCGGTCCACAAAAATCCGCCCTTGATCGTCTCCGCCGTCTGTTCGGGATTCTTGAGATAGCCGGACATCATGTTGATCGTCCGGCAGACGATATCGCCGGATTCTCCCTGAGGAACTTCCTTGCCGTCTTCACCGATAATGCGCACATCGGCTGACATCACCGGCCTGCCGCAGGATGTGTAAATCTTCATCCGCTTTTCCGGATCGGCAATGACATGTTCCTGGCGGGACAGGGCACTGATCATCATGGGAGTTTCTGTCTGGCCGAAAAGCTGGGTAAATATCGGCCCCAGGGTATCTACTGCCTGCTTCAGGCGGGCCGGAGCAATCGCGGATGCACCGTAAATGATATTGCGCAGGCTCGACAGGTCGTATTTCTTGAGGTCCGGATGGTCGAGCAGAACATAGATCATCGTGGGCACAATGAAGGTCGAAGTGATCTTCACCTTCTCCACCCGTTCCAGAAAGATCTTCGGGTCAAAATGGTCATGGATCTCGCAGATTCCCCGTTTCAGAAGAACCGGCAGGATCAAACATCCTCCCGCATGCGTCAACGGCGTGGCAAAGGCAAATGTTTCATCCCAATCCAGACCAAGGTGCAGCATCTCGCTGATAAAGGTTCCCACCCAGGTATTCTGGGTCAGCATCACGCCTTTGGGAAGGCCCGTAGTACCGCCGGTATAAAAAATACCGACCAGATCTTCGCAATCATGCTCGACCTTGGGCACTTCCGGTGGATTTTTGTCGATGAGACTCTGCATGTGCTCATGGCCAGCCGGAACATTCGCCGGATCATTAGCCACGCAAATGAAATGTTTAACCGTCTCGAGTGAGGGGATCATCTCCTGCACCCGGGTAGCCATCTTCTCATGATAGATCAGCACTTTGCATTCGGCCTGGTTCATCATGTAAATGTGATCATTGGAATTGAGCAGGACGGCCAGAGGAACACGAACCATCCCCAACTTTCCCAGGGCGTACTCAGAGAAAATATACTGCGGACAGTTGGCCATAAGAAAACCAACCCGATCGCCCTTCTTGAGCCCCAGCTTGTGCATGGCGTTAGCCAACGAATAGGCGTTCTTCTGCAGGTCATCGTAGGTATATTTTTCATCGTTGAAAAGAATGGCGGTATTTTGCCGGAAAGCCGCGACCGAACGGTCATACAAGTCCGCACAGCTGATACCGTGAAACATTGTTGTCATAATAGTCCTCCTCTTTTCGCCGGTCATCCTGATCGCCACAACAGGCGATCCGGCGGCTGACGATTCAGTTATTATTTATAAAATTTCTTTCCATAAAGCTTCTCACTCAACCCGATAAGATCGGCCCATTTCATCGGACCACCCTTATCCGAGGGGAAGCCAATTCCCCAAATGGCGCCGATGTCGATCGACCGGGGGTCGGCAACTACCTTCTTCTGCAAGAGCTCATATCCGGTTTTGACAAAGGGAGTAAAGAGCATGTCCTGCAGCTCGGCGACAGAATATTCCTTTTGTTTATTGGCCGGGTTGATCAGGGGCAGAGCCTCCGGATCGGGGGCTCCTTCCTGTGTATAGAATCCTTTACCGTTCTTGTTGCGTCCGTAACGGCCGGCCTTGTAAATATTTTCCAGAGCCACAGGCGGCACCATTCCTAAAGATTTCGTCAGAACAAGATAAGAAACGTCGATTCCAACCTCGTCGGTCAGGCGGATGGGGCCCACGGGCAGGCCGAACTTCATCATGGCGGCATCGATCTTTTCCATCGCCACGCCCTCTGCCAGGAGCTCAAAGGATTTGATGAAGTAGGGGAAGAGCATCGCATTGACCACAAACCCGGGGTTGTCATTGCAGACGACCGGGCGCTTGCCCAGTGCCGCACAGACCGCCAGCATGTTGTTCACTGCGTCTTCGCTGGTCGCTTTGCCCCGGATCACCTCGAGGAGTTCCATCATCCAAACCGGGGAAAAGAAGTGGGCGCCGATAAACCGCTCCGGATTCAGGACGCTTCCCGCGAGTGTATCGACCGGCAGGCTCGATGTATTCGTCGCCAGGAGGCAGTCTTTCGCCACAACCTGGCACAGCTCCTTGTAAACTTTATCTTTGATGGCGGGATCCTCGAAGACGGCCTCGATAACCACATCGACATCCTTAAAATCATCCGTCCATTCCGCCACCGGTTTCACCAGGGCCATAAGACTATCGACGGTATCTTTAAGACGGTTCTTTGCCGCCATCCCTTCCAGAATCTTGCGAACGAATCCCATTCCCGGCTCCAAAGCCTCGGGAACATCCTTGACGACAACCGGCAGTTTGGTTCTGGTAAGGATGTTGATGATGATCCCCCGCCCCATCGTGCCGAAACCAAGAACACCGAATTTCCGGATGGGCTTGGGTTCAAAACCTTTGGGAATCATTGCCTTAGGTTTGTCGGACATGGTTTTCAGGAAGAACGTGTTGATTGTCCCCTTGGATTCAGGCGCTTTGAGTGCTTCGATAAAACAATCCGTTTCAATCTTCAGGCCCTGTTCAATCGATACCTTCAAACCTTCGCTCATAGCCTTGAGGGCCAGCATCGGCGCCGGAATCGCCCGGCCCCGTGTTGCCTTCAGCACATTCTTTTTCGCCGTCTCCAGGGCGGCATCCAGAGCGGAAAGGTCCGGCTTCGCCCTCTTTAATCCGGCCGTACCGGCAATGATTTCCAACAAAAATTCTTTCGCCTTCGCCAACAGATTGTCACCTTCCGGGATAACCCGGTCGATCATGCCTGCTTCCATTGCCTTGACTGCCGGCAACACCGCGCCACGGGGGATGAAATCCAGGGCCGGATAGCCGATCAGCCGGGGAAGACGCTGCGTTCCGCCCGCGCCGGGAATCACACCGACATTACACTCGGGCAGACCGATGGTCGTCCGCTTGCTATCCGTCGCAATCCGTGCCGTCATCGTGAGGGCAAATTCATAACCCCCACCCATGCAGGGGCCATTAATGGCGGCCACCGTAGGAATTCCGAGATTTTCCAGACGGACAAACATACCGTTAAACTCATCGCATCCCTTACGGAAGTCGTCGAGATTCTTTTCCGAACCCAGCATATTCAGATTGGCGCCGGCATGAAAATTCGATTCTTTACCGGAGATGAAGATCACTCCTTTATAGGCGCTTTTTTCTTTTTCCAATGATGTCAACGTGACGGCAAAATCAGCAATGGCTGCTTCCGTCCACGTATTCATCTGTTCGCCGGGCACATCAAACCGTACTACGGCTATACCATCCTGATTTTCACAGGCAAAAATCTGTCCCATGTATTGATATCCTCCCTTTTTCGATTTTTACAGTCCGAACGTCTTGCAGATGATGTTCTTCTGTATCTGTGAAGTACCGCCGCCGATAGAAAAAATAAGAATTTCTCTCAGATTTCTCTGCATATCGTAGTCCATCGAAGCGCCGTTCTCACCCAGAACGTTCATGCCCTTCATGATAATGTGCTTGGCCGTTTCGGCGCAGAAGTACTTGGTCATAGAGGTTTCCCGAACCGGGTCCAATCCCTGAGCCTCTTTCCAGGCGGTGCTATAGGCCAGTACCTTCATCGCCTCGAGCTCGGACGCCATTTCAGCGATGTCGTGCTGAATGGACTGCACATCCGTCGACGGACTCGTCCGTTTCATCTTCTCGCGGGCGAACTTCAGCGCCTCATCGAACGAGGCCTGCGCCATCCCCAGTGTCATGGAAGACAGGACCAGGCGTTCCTGATTCAAAAGCTTCATCTCCTGCTTCCAGCCGTTGTTAAGTCCCTTTTCTTCGCCGCCCAGAATGAAACGCGGCAACACCCGAACGTTGTCATAAACCACTTCACAGGTATTGGAGCCGTGAAAACCGAGCTTTTTGATGTTTTTAGCGCTGTAGCCTTCCAGAGTCTTGTCAACGATAAAGGACGTGATGCCACCGTATTTCGATTCGGCCGTCCGGGCAAACGTCACCGCATAGGTCGAAACACCCGCACCGGTAATGAACATCTTGCCGCCATTGATCACATAATGACCGTTATCGAAAAATGCCCGCGTTTTAATACTGGCGGCATCGGACCCGGCATTCGGTTCCGTAATGGCAAAACTGAACATGATTTCGCCCCGGGCCAGTTTCGGCAGGAATTCATCCTTTTGTTCCTGATTACCGTTCACTCCGATAATTTCATTGCCATACAAGAGGATGTTGCCCAGGTTCCAGCACAATACCGGAAGTTTTTTGGCGATCTCCTCAAAGACGATCATCAGGTCTACAATGTCTCCGCCCAGGCCGCCGTAAGCCTCAGGTATATTTACTTTGGCCAGACCCAGATCACAGAATTTCTTCACCAGATCATGGGGAAATTCATCCTTTTCTTCAATTTCTCGGATCACGGCCGGGGTAATATTAGCATCAACATATCCCCGCACCTTGTCGCGCAATGCATTCTGTTTATCTGTAAAATTAAAATCCACTTTAGATCTCCTCCCGAAGATTTCAGTTCGGCCTTCCCCAAGTGGTCAAGCCGAATCGATCAGGCGTTTGCAACCTTCCGGTGCATGAGAAACTTCATATCGAGAACCATGACGGCCTCGTCGCGCTGGTTCTTAATCGTATAGCGCCAAGTCTGCAATCCCTGCGACGGCTTACTCGTTTCCTTCCGCTCCACTACTTCCACATGAACAGTAATCGTGTCCCCGAACTTGACCGGGGCCAACATCCTCATTTTGTCAACGCCCATCCAGGCGATGATCGAACTGCCCTCCACCTTCGCCAGACCAACCATACCAACGGCCATTCCGAAAATCAAAGGACCATGGGCGATCCGCTCCTTGAATACTGTCTTCGCACAATACTCACTGTCCATATGCAGAGGGTAAAAATCCATTGTCAGACCGGCCCAGTTTACCACATGTGTTTCCGTCACCGTAATGGACAGCGTCTTGAAATTAAACCCGATATCAAAATCTTCGTAATATTTCTGCGTCATCGTTGACTCTCCTTAAAATATCAGTTCCCTATTTAGGAGCCGTTACATAATAAATGTTATTTTCTTGACCACTACGTTACGGATCCTTATGCCGTCGTGCCATTTAAACGACCTAGTTATCTTCTACAACGGCTTACTCACGGGACGGAACTTGGGAAGCTTAAATTCCTCGTTGAGCGTCTCGAACACCACCTCCACAGGCATGTCGCAACGCACATCCTCCGGCTTGCAACCCACTATATTGCTCAACATCTGAACCCCTTCCGCCAGTTTGACCACCGCTACCACATACGGAAGGTCGACAATAAAAGCCGACGGGGGATTGCTCTCCACCACCGTGTAGGTATAAACGGTCGCTTTTCCCGACGCCTGAATCCACTCCACATTATCCGAAAAACAATTCGGACAGGCAATCCGCGGATAAAAAATATTCGAGCCACAGTCCTTGCAATGCTGAATCACCAGCTTATCTTCCCGGGCAGCATCCCAAAAGGGCTTCGCCCAGGGATTGACTACGGGAACCGGTTTTGGTTTTACGGGTGTATCCATCTTCGTATCTCCTTTCATCCTACGGAATCTCTGTTCCCAGAATTGTCACCTGGGCATCCATGTAGGTTCCTCCAACAGCCGTTTCCACGGCGAATTTCGCATCCTTTACCTGACGATCTCCGGCTTTGCCCATCAGCTGACGCACCGTCTCCACTATTAGAGCGCAGGCGCCACCTGCTCCCGTATGACCCTGCGACAGCATCCCGCCATTGGTCGTCGTCGGCATCTTACCACCGGGCCACGTATCACCCTTGAGGAACATCTCGCCACCCTCGCCGCGCTTGGCAAAGCCCAGCTCTTCAAATCCGATCATCTGATAGATGGGATAGGAATCATAAATCTCCGCAATATCCATGTCCTGTGGCTTAAGCCCCGCCATCTCAAACGCGGCCTTCCCCGCTCGCGCCCAGCCGAAACGTGACACATCCGGCTCCTGGGAAAACACAAAGTGCGTCACCACACCTCCCTCACCCAGCAGATACACCGGCTTCTGAGTAACAGCCCGGGCACGCTCCGCCGACGTGATAATAAAAGCACAGCCGCCATCGAAAAGCATATTCGACATTTTTGCCCGCAACGGCGTTGACAGCATCTTGGATGCCATCACCTCTTCCAGCGTCAAAGGCTTCCGGAAAAACGCGTTCGGATTGAGCTCTGCCCATTTCCGGTTCGACACACAGACCGCCGCCAGTTGCTCATCCGTGCATCCCGTCTCATGCTTGTAACGCATTGTGGACAGCGCCGCTATGGAAGAATAGTGCTGACCGTACGGCACTTCCCATTCCGATGAAATCCCAGCTGTGGAAAAAAGATCAATGCCACCCTGAAGACTCACTCCTGTCCCCAGACGATCAGCATGAACAAATAAAATAGTCGAGGCCGAGCCACTGTTGATCAGGCTCGCCGCTATATCCGTCGCGCAGGTACTGCTCGAACCACCCGCAAATATCTGGCAGTTCTTCTTCACATTCTTCAGCCCCAGCTCTTCCACAATCCGGCAGGTCACCAGCTCCGTATTGAACTGCGGACTGAACAACGCCGCACAAGGCAGCACATAATCAATCTCATCCTTGTTTATCCCCGCATCACGTATCGCCAGCTTAGCGGATTCTATCGCATGATAGATCGCCGCTGTCTCCGGGAAGCGTCCCGTAGGCACTTCGCCAATGCCGATAAACGCCACCTTACCTTTCAGTTTACTCATGGTTGACCTCCTTACATGATCACAATTCGTCTGACACCAACGTGCCCGGCAGCCGCCGGCACGTTTCGCAATATTCAGCTACCATTTCGGCGACAATCTGTGCCGCCGGTTTAATGTCTTGCACCTGGGCGACACTCTGCCCGGCACTCCAAAAATCAAGCCACTTTTTCGACGTCAGCGGCGGCCTCTCTTCCATATCCGCGATACTTGCAGCGATCCAGTTTGCCGGATTTCCCGTTACCCGGTTCGTGCAGATGATCCCATCGGGATCAGTATCGATAAGCGCCTGTTTATAAGGCTCAGAAGCACGGGATTCTGGTGTGGCGACAAACCGCGTCCCCACTATCACCGCACAGGCGCCGCAGGCAATAGCTGCGGCCATTTGCGCGCCGGTACTGATTCCACCGGCCGCAATAACAGGCAGTCCGATATTCTCCCGAAGATAGGGCACGAGGATCAGTGTTGACACCCGACCGCCATGCCCCCCTGCCCCTGCCCCTACAGCAACCAAACCATCTAAGCCGCCCTCGCGGGCTTTGAGCCCCTGGGCCAGGGAAACTACATCAGCAAAAACCAATCCCCCGCGGGCATGCACGGCATCCAGAATCAGGCGGGGATCTCCCAGAGATGTAATGAAAAATTTAACACCGTAATCGAGGCAGATGGAGAGTTGTTCCTGCCAGGGAAACTTCCCGGAGAGATGAATATTAACACCCACCGGCGCCTCCGTTTGGGAACGGATGATTTCCATGGCCTGCCGCAACTGTTCCGTCGTGCGGTAATTCGGCAGGGGAAGCATCCCCAATCCTCCGGCATTGCAGACGCCGACCACTAGTTCTTCATATGATACCAAAAACATTGGCGCCCCGATGATTGGATAACGAATTCCCATCATAGCCGTGAATTCTGTTGAAATTCGGGACACCATAATTTGTCCTTTATTGCTGTCACTTTTAAAAGTGACGAGAAAAATTTTTGACACGGGCCATTCTTGTTTTCTAATGCTCCTTCAAATCAGCCCCGCCAAGAACACCTGGCCTTCCGGATGCGACCACCATTTACGGTCGCCGCATCCGTCAGCCAATGTTAATTTAATTATTTAATACCAGCCATTTCCTCAGCAAGCTTCTTGCACCGGGCAATGACCTTCCTCGCTTCCATGAGAATGGTCATTCTTTCCGCAAAAGGAGAACCTTCGCCATGGAGACAAATAGTTTCCAAGTCGCCTGCGGTCAACCGTCGAATGAGGTCAAACATTCTCAATCTATTCTCCGTGGAAACTTTTGGATTGGCCTTAAGATATTTATCAATATCATCGTGCGTTTCGGGATTCATCCAGTCTCTGTAGGTCGGAGCGGTCACCAGAAGCCCGCCGGAAAGATCCTGAATGATCTCGACAATCTTGTGGTAGTTGTGCGCAAAATGGTACTTGGCAATGTTCGTGGTGATGGGATTGGGAACGGGAATACCGGCATGATCCACAAAATCCAGACAGGCCGACCTCGACAGTGCATTGAGCGTTTCCAGATAAATCACGATCTCGGTGATCTTTTCCTTGACGTGAGGGGCATCGGCAATGCCGTTATATTCGGCAATAGCCTGGGCAATACCCAATAACTGTTCGCTCATGGGTATGCGATAAGCGCAACCAGTTCGGCGATGCATCAGAGCGAAGTTGTAAACCATCGTCGCTGCAAACTTCCACTCGCCGCACAGGAATACTCTGTCCCACGGTACAAAAACATCGTCGAAGATAATCAGGGAATCCGTATGCATTTTTCTTTCCATGTTTGACAGCGGGAATTCATCCTGACTGATCCGGCCATGGAACGGACGGATGATCTGCCGGACACCCTTCGCGTTGGCCTGAATGGCAAATGCAACAGCGTAGGGAGCTTCCTCGGGGCCGCTCATGGCCTTGCAGGGAATAACGAAGAATTCGTTGCAGTAGGCGGCTCCAGTTATGTGAACCTTGGCGCCCCGGACGATAATCCCTTTATCATCTTTACTTACCAGACGAACCTGAAAGTCAGGATGCGCCTGACCAGGGTCGGAAGGTTTAAGATGCCGGTCACCTTTTACATCGGTAACTCCTGCTACAACACACTTATCCGTCTTCTTCAGGTACGTTCGATAATTTTCGATGCGTGCGGCATACTCTTTGCCGGCCTCGCCCATCGTTCTGGCGGTAATGGCAATGGCGTTCATGGCATCGGCGCCGATATCGTGAGCCAGGGGAATGTAGCCTTCACCCAGTTCCGTTGCCTTGATGATAAGTTCCAGATGCTTCAACAGGTCCTGGCCGTTTTTGGGAATATGATTGTACCTGCTGATATTTTCCTTGAGTTCTTCATCGTAAACAAGCGCCAGGTCCTTGTACTGCGGATCGTGAGCCATTTCATAATCCACGGCCACCGTATTGACACAGGCCAGGATATCTGGATCCTTAAGCACATTATCGATCTTCTTGCCCTTGTAATAGACGACCCTGCCGTCGTTTAAACTCTCTCTATATTGATCTGCTGTCATTAAGCCCATTGTAATTTATACCTCCTGATTTTTTACCCTTCACGGGTTATTTTGATGATCTGATTTCCCCAAATGGGGACTGCCGACCCGCAGACGGGCCGTTTTTCCAATCGATCACCCTGTTTTCAGTCTGGAATTACCGCGACAATAAACAGGGAATTCCTTCTGATAAACACATCACCTTGTACACTTCAATTAGATCGATCCGCCACCGTCCGCAACAAGAATCTGTCCCGTCATGTATGCCGATGCCTCCGATGCAAGGAATAATGCTATACGACCCATTTCTACCGGCTCTGCAACACGTTTAATCGGCATATGAGCCATTTCCACCTTCATCAGCTCTTCGTTGCTCCAGAGAGCCTTGCTGAATTTAGTCCTTGTCACGCCCGGGGCGAGACAGTTCACACGCACACCGAATTCGCCCATTTCCTTGGCCATGGCGCGAGTCAGCATACCGATGCCTGCCTTACTGATACAATACAATCCCAAACCTTTATCCGGGGTCACACCGCCGACAGAAGAGACATTAACTATATTGCCGCTCTTCTGCTCGCGCATAATCTTGCCGACTAACTGGCTCATTATGGTATAGCCTTTTAGATTGGTGACCATGATCTGGTCATACATTTTCTCGTCCATATCAACGAGGTATCCCATGCCGGGATTGGTGGCCGCATTATTCACCAGAATATCAATCCGCCCGAATTCTTTGATGATAGCTTCAACTCCGCTCTTTACACTGTCTATTTCCCGGTTGTGCATAGGCACGGCAAGGGCTTTACGTCCCATGGCCCTGATTTTCACAGCAACCTTTTCCAGATCTTCCAGTTTACGGCTGCAAATAGCCACATCGGCTCCCGCATCAGCAAAAACCAATGCTATAGCCTCACCAATGCCCCGGCTCCCTCCGGTAACAACTGCTACTTTCCCTTCCAATGATAAATAGGATGTATCCACGATTTATTCTCCTTTTCCGAATATTTATTGCCAGACAATACGAACAGACAGCACTTACTGCAAGATAAATGCCAACCATCTGATTACATTAAGTGCTTTTTATTTCAAAGGCTTGACCTGGAAGTCTCCCCGAAAACATCTAAGCTTGCACAACATACGGTTTTGTGGCCACCCATATATTGCGCAGACACACCCCTTTTAGCACTCCGGCAGATCAAACCCTTTGCTTTCCCTCCAAGGAGCACGGCAAAAAGCCCTCCCCGTGTTCGCAATTCAACTTCCGACAAACGGTTAATGTCAGGAGGCTGATCCTACCTGCCCCCTGACATTAATAAATCTCAATCCCCGGTCAGACGGAAAATCCATCCGGCTATTATTGCGGCGTCTTAGGCGCCTTAATGGAATCGACAATGACAAAACGCTTGGCTTTACCGTCCGCCTTAAGGATCAGGCTGGAGAAACTGCTCACATGTTGCTTGGGTCCAAAAGTAATGTTCGGACAAAGGCCGCCCATATCAAAATTATGGACGCTTTCCAGTCCTTTCACCAGGGTTTCGGGATTCAAATCCTTACCGGCCTTACGAAGACCCTGAACCATGGCCTCAATGTAACCCCAACCGGCCAGATACAGATAGTCCGGGTACGCTGGATTTTCCAAGGTCTTGGCTGCATTGCCGTATTTCTTGTTGATATCCTTGATGCGTTTAATCCCCGGCAGATCCGTGTGCACCGGCGCGTAAGGCGTGACTAGCATATAACCGTCTGCCGCCTCACCGGTCAAGGCAAAAAGCGGCGGGACGCCTGTGGTATTGTTAGATATTAACTGAACATCCCAGGCCATCTTGACCTTCTGTTTAATGATCGCTGCTGACTGGGGCAGGTAAGTCCAAAGCACGATGGCGTCCACGTTGGCTTCCTTCATCGTATTCATATGCGGTGTGAAATCGATTGTACCGGTTTTGTAAGGAGCCTGTGCCACCAGTTTGGTCTTCATGAACGTGGCTGCTGCGCCGGCTCCCTCCAGGCCTTCCTTGCCGAAATCATCGTCCTGATAGATGACTCCGATCCGCGCCTTGCTATTTTTACTCAGAATATACTCAACCGCACGGGAAGCCATACTGAACTGAACAGTATGAGGCACAAAAACCCATTTATTGCCGGGATGATAGAATCCCTTGTTGGCCCCGTGGGGCATGAGGACGACCTTGTTCTCGGCACACAGAGGCACTATGGCGCTGGAACCGGCACTACCCAGGTTGAAGGCGATGGCCAGGACCTCATCTTTCAGGATCACTTTCTTGGCCGCATTCATCGTCGTGGTGGGCAGGATACCGTTGTCTTCGACAATCAGATCGATTTTTCTGCCGTTAATTCCTCCCGTATCATTTACCCATGCCACATAATCCCGAAACGCATCGGCTATCGGCGGACCGCCGTATTTCCCCGGCCCCGAGAGATCGACAAGACAGGCTATTTTGATTTCCTTATCCGTAACGCCGCGCACGGTTGCTGCCCAGACGCTGTTCACCGACAGACACAGGACAACCGCCAACAACACGCTCCATCCCCACAATTTGTTTCTCATCTCTTTCCTCCTCTGGTCATAATGTGGTCAACAACACTTTGCCATCGATCCTCCCGCGTTGATCAACAGCCCTTTTTCAATCCTAATAATAAAAATATTCCTCCCTTTATTGCTAATCCGTTCCCGATTCCCTGGATCAGCAAGGGGAAGCTGCGCAATCCACTTAATACTTAAAGGGCCAGGTCTTCCAGTAAACCTTGATGCGTCGATAGATGCCAACAAGACCCTGTGGTTCGAGCAGGAGCGTCAGGACAATGACCAGACCGAAGATGCCAAGTTTTAAATCCACGATCAAGTTGCTGAGATTGGGATATGTACCGCGAAGTGCGTCGGTCAGGTAAACGATCGCGTGGGGAATGCCGGTGATCAGAATGGCACCCAGGATTGAACCCAGAACAGTTCCCATGCCTCCGAGAACGATCATGGCAATATAGGCGATAGACAAGGTAATATCAAAGTTACCGGGCACGATCCATTTCTGGTAATATGCCATCAGGCTTCCCGCCACGCCGGCATAGAAGGCGGCAACGGCAAAAGCCATTATTTTATATTTGCTAAGTGAAATCCCCATGGCCTCCGCCGCTATATCGCGATCGCGGATGGCTACAAAAGAACGGCCAATTTTCGTCCGGGCGAGGTTCTTCGCCACAAGTGTGGCAACGGCCGCAAAAAACATGATCAGGTAAAAGAACTGCCGTTCCGTTTCAATAAAAAATCCTTCCGTTCCGATCTTGGGAACGGCCATGCCTGTATCTCCCCTGGTAAGATCCCAATGAAACAGGATATACTCTATAATAAAACCAAAGGCCAATGTACCGAGGGCCAGATACAGTCCTTTCAGCCGCAGAGAAGGAACGCCCACGATCAAGCTCAGCAAGGCTGCGGTCATGCCGGAAAGAGGCAGCGAAATTATAAAGGGTACTCCCAGCGTTCCCGCCAGCAGACCCGACGTGTAGGCCCCGATGGCCACGAAGGCCCCGTGCCCCAACGAAATCTGCCCTGTATAACCGATCAGGAGATTGAGTCCCAAAGCGCCGATCACGGCAATCCCCATCTCGTCGAGAATACTCAACTGATAGCGGGACAGCAGAAAAGGGAGCACCAGCATCGTCACGATAAAGATAACCAACCATGACTTGACCCATAGGTTCTGGAAAAGCGCCGTATCTTCCCGGTAATTGACTTTAAAATTCGCCATAAACGTTTTTACACCCTTTCCACTTTTTCCTTGCCGAAAATGCCGTGCGGCCGGATCATCAGAACGATGATCATAATCACAAAGGCGGCCACGTCCTTGATATCACCCATATGGAAATTACCCAGCGACATGCCACTCAAATAATTCGCCGCCAACCCCTCGACAACGCCAATAATGATGCCGCCCACAATAGCCCCGCTGATGCTTTCCATTCCTCCGAGAATCGCCGCCGCCATGGCCTTGAGCCCCACATTGCTCATCGCCAGCCGGACGAAGCTTTGCTCCGCGAGGAACATACCGGCCACAGCCGCCACCAGCCCTCCCAACGCCCAGGCCACCATATGAATTTTCTTCACGTTGATGCCCATGAGTCCCGCTGTATCCGGGTCTTCCGCGGAACCCCGCATGGAGATTCCCAGCAGAGAGCGGTTAAAAAACAGAATGACAATGACAAACAGAACAATGGACACAATAATAGTGGAGATCGAACCCTGGGCAAAAGTAATCTTATCCAGGTGAATAACCTTGTCTGTAAAAGGGGAATTGAGCGAGTAAACATCGTGCCCCCAGATAAGTCCCGCGAGACACGTGAGGATGCTTGCGAGGCCGACGGTGACCATAATCGTGGAAAAAAGTGGTTCACCCACCATGGTCCTAAAGAAGACCTGGTAAACAACCGCACCCAGAATCAGGCCGCCGATCAGAGCGATAAAGAAGGCATAAATATATGGAACGTTCATCATGGTGGCAAAGCTGTAACAAATAAAGGCACCGACCATGGCTAACTCCCCCTGGGCAAAGTTAATCACGCCAGTCGATTTAAAGATGAGAACAAAACCCAGGGCCATCAGGGCGTAAATCGCCCCCATGGACAAACCGTTAAACAGAATCTCGATAATCTTTTCCATTATTGCAATACCCTCTCTGAATTTTCCTCCCGGCTGGACTCTCAGCGGCCGCCGTACATTTCCGCAATTTCCTTCGCAAACACCTTCTCTATTGTTTTGCGTTTCACTTTCTGTGTGGCGGTCAACTCCTCGTCGTCCTGGTCGAGTTCTTTCTCTAGAATCTTGAACTTCTTGACGCTTTCCACATTGGCCAGGCCTTCATTCGCCACGTCAATCTCCTGCTTAATCAGTTCCTTAACCTTCGGGTTTTCCGCCAGACTCCGATAGGTCGTATAGGCAATTTTGTTCTTCTGCGCCCAGTTCCCCACGTTTTCGTAGTCGATCTGAATGAGCGCGCTTATATACTTTCGGCGGTCACCAATGGCAATCGCCTCTTTTATATACATGCTGCATTTAAGCTTGTTTTCAATTTCCGACGGTGAGATATTCTTCCCTCCGGAAGTGATAATGATATCCTTCTTACGATCAACGATGTAAAGGTGATTGTCCTCATCGAGTTGGCCCACATCACCCGTACAATACCAGCCGTCACGCACGACCTCACATGTGGCTTCGGGGTCGCGGTAATAACCGACAAAGATGGAATCTCCCTTAACCTGAATTTCCCCATCATCAGCCAGTTTGAATTCCAGCCCTTGGCAAGGCTCTCCCACAGATCCATGTTTGATTTTCTTATGGGGACCGGAAATCGTTCCGGACGTTTCCGTAGCTCCATACATCTCCACGGTCCGCACACCCAGCGAGCGGAAAAATGTCAGGACCTCCGGGGCAATCGGCGCACCGCCGCTCATGAGACACCGGCAGTTGATCATCCCGATCTTATCGCGGACGGATCGAAAACTCCAGAGATACCCCAACGCATATAACAAAAGCCATTGCAGCGGAACCTTCTCGTTATTCATTCGGTAGCTTGATACCCGCAGGCCAACGGGCTGCCAGAAGTTATACATGAATTTCTTAAAACGGGTCGTGTCTTCCATCTTGATTAATACGCCGGAGTGAAGTTTTTCCAAAATGCGCGGAACGGCGGCAAAAAACGAGGGGCGAATCTCTTGGATGTTCTGCTGAACCGTATCGATCGATTCGGCAAAACTTACCGTATAGCCGAACACCAGCGGCATGCTCATGGTAAGGCTTCTCTCGAGGATGTGGCACAGCGGTAAATAGGAGACCAGTGTATCACGATCAGTAAACTGCAATACCGGCTGCAGCGCAGATACAGCCTGGTGAATGACATTACGATGTGAAAGCATGGCACCTTTGGGATGTCCCGTTGTTCCCGACGTATAGACTATAAAAGCCACATCTTCCGTCTGGCCCTGCGCAACAAGACGGGTAAAAGCCGCCGGGTCTTTCCGGAGGACTTCCCTGCCTAAAGCTTCTACATCCTTATAACTAATGATCAGGGGTTCATTGTAGTGACGCAATCCTTTTATATCGATAACTATGATCTTTTTGAGCTGCGGCAATTCTTCCTTAACAGCCAGAACCTTATCCGCCTGTTCCTGATCCTTGACAACAACAAATCTCGATTCGGAGTGCTCGAGAATATATTTCACCTGTTCCGCCGAATTTGTGGGATAAATACCGACCGCCACTCCCCCCAGGCTCTGGATTCCCAAGTCGGCAAAAAGCCATTCCGGACAGTTCTCGCCCAAAATCGAGGCCTGGTCTCCTTTTTTCATGCCCAGATCCACCAAACCCAGACAGAATTCACGGACCTTTCCCAAGTACATATTCCAAGAGATTTCCTGCCAGATGCCTTTGAACTTTTCGCGCATGGCAACCCGGTCTTGATAAAGCTCCACTTTTTCCAGCAGAAGCTTCGGTAATGTCGTATTTACCCTCTCCATGAATGTTGCTCCCCCCGCCTGCTGATCATCGTTAATAAACGCTTGGCCCTCATTGTTCGTCTCCCAAGTAGGCCTTGACCACCTCCGGATTCGAACTTACTTCTCCAGGTGTGCCTTCAGCGATTTTGGTGCCGAAATTAAGCACAGTAACCCGATCGGACAGGTCCATGACCAGCCCCATGTCGTGTTCGATCAGCACAACCGTTATTTCCATTTCTTCATTGATATCGATTATGTACCTTGCCATATCTTCCCGCTCTTCCAGATTCATTCCGCTGACAGGCTCGTCAACCAGCAGGATCTTCGGTTTCATGGCCAGGGCACGCGCCAGTTCCACCCGTTTCTGGAGACCATAAGACAGACTACTTACGGGTGACTTCCGCACAGACTGCAAATCCAGAAACTCAATTACATCCTCCACGGCATCGCGGTTTTGAACCTCCTCACGCTGGCAGGCGCCAAGGTATAGGGCCGCCCCTAAAAGTCCGTATTTCATGAGATGGACCCGTGCGGACATCAGATTATCCAGAACCGTCATTCCTTTGAAAAGGGCAATGTTCTGAAAAGCTCTAGCCACACCCATTTGCGCAATCCGGTCCGGCTTTACTCCGAGCAACTCCCGATCTTCAAACCGAATGCTGCCCTGTTGGGCCTTGTAGATACCGCTGATACAATTAAAGATGGTTGTCTTGCCGGCTCCGTTCGGCCCGATGATCGAATAGATTTCCCCTGCCTGCACACTGATGGAAACATTCCGAATGGCCTTAATTCCACCGAAGCTCATGGAAAGATCTTTTATCTCCAGTTGAAGCGATTTGTCCTGATTCATGACAGCCATCTTTTCCTTCTTTTGTAATGTTTAACGTCCCGGAAACTTTTCTTGGTGCCCACATCCGTCAGACCAAGGTAAAACTCCTTGATATCCTTGTTTTCACGCAATACTTCGCTTGATCCTTCCATCACGATTCTGCCGTTCTCCAGAATGTAACCATAATGGGCGATCGATAAGGCAACATTGGCGTTCTGCTCCACCAACAAAATGGCCACACCTCTTTCCTTATTGATGGTACTGACAATTTCGAATATTTCTTTTACGACCAGAGGCGCAATCCCGAGGGACGGTTCGTCCAGCATAATAAGCCGGGGATCGGCGATGAGAGCCCGGGCAATAGCCAGCATCTGCTGCTCCCCGCCACTGAGGTAACCGGCCAGCTGACGGCGGCGTTCTTTCAGTATGGGGAAGTAGCCAAAGACCGTCTCCAGACTGAGGGGAAATTTCTTGCGATCGGCCAGGACATAGGAACCAATCATGATATTTTCCTCAACGGTCAGTTCGGCAAAAATCCGCCTTCCCTCAGGAACCTGGGAGATGCCCATGGAAACGATACGATAAGGCTCTTTTTCATTGATGACCTGACCTTCGAATTCGATTACGCCGTCTTCGACAGCTAGATCAATCGTCTTGCGGATACCGGAAATTGTATTGAGTGTGGTAGTTTTGCCGGAACCGTTGGCCCCGAGCAGAGCAACGATTTTAGCAGGTGGAACTTCAAGGGAAATCCCCTTGAGCGACAGGATAATATCATTATAGGTCGTTTCGAGATTTGTAACTTTCAGCATTGACAGCTCCTAACACCGTTGTGTTGAAACAAATACAACCCTAGTAAAGCACAATTAGAACGAATAACAACATCTCGAATTGCAAGACAGATGCCACAACCTATTTAAATTTATAAAGTCTGAAATATTAGATGGATAATCGTTAGAGCACTTAGCATCTACCGTATCTTGTGCCATTTTATTGCACCATATGTTGTTCAAAATAATCCACATATTGTGCTTTTTTATATTTTCCTTCTCACTAGGACAAAATACAACCAGATTCTTATTTATACCATTTTCGATATTTTATTACTACCGGTTTGTTCTGATTTGAATTGTCTTAAATTGTCAATAGTAGGAACAATTCAGCGCTGGTTCTCAACTCTCAAAAGAGGCGTAGCGCACAGCGCTTGGGCAAACTTATGAAATAATAAATTTGTCCGGCACAGGAATTGCCTATTGTTGTCGAAGAAGTATATTTACCCGAAAGAAGCTGTTCCCATGATTTACATCAAAGAAGCTGATCAACAGAAATACATCACTACCATTGAGGTGGACGGCATACTCGATGATGAGTCCATTCCGCTCTTAAAAAGAGTCTGCGAGCATCATCTGGCCGGCGGGAAAAGTGTTGCCTTAAACTTAAAGGGTATTATTCACATTACCCGAGAGGGAAGAATGTATCTGCAAAAAATTAAGGACGAGGTATTTATCGTTCATCTTCCTGATTTTGTAAATATTGATAATAGTTAAAAAAGTTGGCAGCGCTCTATTCAAAAAGCGCCGCCAACTCTGTAATAATCATGCTTTGAATTACTATATCATTTTCTACAGCATCTCAAAAATAGCTGCAGCACCCATACCACCGCCGATACACATGGAAACGATACCGCGCTTGC
>CAIVQG010000032.1 GCA_903907985.1 uncultured delta proteobacterium | reverse complement strand
GAGCAATCTCGATCGGAGCTTTATTTCACTACTGGAATGCGGCCACAAGCAACCTTCTCTAATCACTATTTTTCAACTTGCAAAAGCGTTTAAACTTCCCGCATCGAAAATTCTGTCGCTTGTTGAAGAGAAAATCAAAAAATAGACTTGTAGCCGCGCGTATAACCGGTCTTCAGAATAAAGAATCGGGAGTTGAGGAGTATTCATTACTGGCGGTGATTTGTCATGGGTTACAGCTTTCATCTACTTATCCTCAACTTTCAGTTCAGAGATGGAGCAAGGATTACCGATTGAATCGTTGTTTTTTGATTGGACAAACCCATCGTGGAGATCGTCGCAATCTAAATACCGATAAATCACTTGCTGAAGATAAGACCGCTGAATCCGTATTATCTAGACAACAACTCATCAGGTATCATAATATTTTATGTTTCTGATCGTCGATATGGATACTTTTTAGCCAGGTGGATACATGTTTCTGTATCTTTTGTATCCAGTTTTAGCCTGACCAGTGCGTCTAGCAAACGGACGCGCGGACCAGTGACAGAAAATAGGTGTTATATTTCATGCAGTTATGATTTTGAGAGTAGCTGGGTATTAATATTGCTTAATAGACGTTCCGTGAGGAATAATTCATGTTTTGCAAAGAAAAATTATTAATTCTAATACCGACATTGCTTCTTATCCCCCTTTTGCTGGGAATGATTCCCCTCAAGCTGGCGAATAAACTGGCTCACGGGGGGACTTGTACACAGTGTCAGGATAAGAATGCATGCGGACACAAGAATTGCTCCGCCCATTCCCTCATCTCACAGAACCACTTTGAGGGCGTAACAGGCCATTCAACCCCGTTGGATCAAGGTCTATTGTATCTTCAAAAGGCTCTGCCTATCGGTTCAGAATCTATTTACTCCAACATCAGCTTCACCTCCATACCGCTTCGCTGTTGATTTTTTCGGCAGCAACAAGTCTTCTCACAATAAGCGCGGCACTGGTTCGCTTATCTAAAGAATCTTAATGTCTGCTCTCTCCTCTGAGATCAAGAAACTCACACTGAGGATGACGAAAGCAAGACAAAAGGAGGATGAACCATGAAAAAGACAATTGCAATTTTATCAGCGTTCTTTCTTCTGATGCAGGGAACAGCCATGGCAGGTTGGGCGGGTCGGGACCATAGCGAGCGGGGAAGGATAAGCTATGAAAAAAGATATGACTGTTCCCGATTAACGGCAAACGCCGAACTGAAACTGACGGTGGACCAGGCCGACCAGATCCGTGTCTTGGATGAAAAACATAGGTTGGAGATGGAACCGATCATCGAACAATTATACGATAAAAGGCAAGAATTGAAAGCGGAATGGCTGAAAATGCAGCCCGACAGGGGTAGGATCAAGGTTCTGCAAGGTGAAGCGGCGAAGCTGCATGAGCTGATGCATTCAAAGTTTGCAGCGCTTCGCGCGGACATTCTTAAGATCCTCACTCCGGAACAACAGAAGTACGTGCCGGATTATGAACCCGGACGCAACTTCTACAAACCTGGCGTCTTTAACTGGCGGTAGGAAAGGGAGCTATAAAATGAGTTTAGTAATCGCGAAAGACATAACCAAAAATTATCAGATAGGGGAGGTAGTCATACCGGCTATCAGAGGGCTTAGCTTTGAGATTGAGCCTGCCGCTTTCGTCTCGTTTATCGGACCTTCGGGAAGTGGCAAAACGACTTTATTGAATCTTGTTGGATGTCTGGACAAACCCACGGATGGCCATTTGACTGTTGCCGGAGCAGATGTTTCTACTTTTACCCAGAAAAAGGGTGCCGGTTTCCGGGGTGAACACATTGGATTTATCTTCCAGGACTTCAATCTGCTTCCCGTTCTGACAGTTTATGAAAACATTGAATACCCTCTGATCATGGTTCAGAACGTGCCAGCCCCGGAGCGCAGGGAAAGGATTCAACGGCTACTGGATGCCGTCGGGATGCTTGATCAAAAGGACAAATATCCGGATCAAATCTCAGGTGGCCAGAAACAGCGGGTGGCAATTGCTCGGGCTCTCGTTACGCACCCGAAACTTGTCCTGGCTGATGAACCTACCGCTAATCTCGACTCTAAAACTGCCCACACCGTCATTGACCTCATGAAGAAGATGAAAAACGAGCTCAAGACAACCTTCATCTTTTCAACCCATGATACCAAGATTGTCGGTGAGGCAGAAATCATCTACGTGTTGGAAGATGGGCAATTAGTCAGCAGAAATGTGCAAGGGGGAAATAACAATGCGTAATCTTTTTAAAATCGCTATTCGCAATCTACTTCGATACAAAAGACGAACTTTAATGACGGCATCTCTCATCACGATAGGGGTTGTTTTCGTGTTAGCATACATTTCCATAGCCGGATCTTTTAAGAATATGATGGTAGCACAGATCACAGACTCATCTTTAGGGCACCTGCAAGTACACCGAAAGGGATATATGGCCGCCGTCGAGAGCCTACCCCTGAACATGAATCTAAAGCCAAGACCATACAAGATATTGGAGGATACCCTAAAGAGCCAACCGGAAGTGGAAGCTTATTCGCCGCGTATCAGGTTCGGGGGAATGTTCAGTAATTTTGTCGAGACAACCAGCATAAGATTAAATGGCGTATACCCGGACCGTGAATTCAAAACAACGCCTCTGCTGCCCACCCGGATCATCAAAGGGGAAAAGCATTTAAACAGAGGAGAGATTCTGGTGCCGGAATTGCTCTCCGTGGGTATGGGCGTGAAGCCGGGGGACGCTATCGTTATCGTCACAACCAACAAAGACGGGTCGGTGAACGGGAAGCAGTTTAAGGTCTCCGGCATTCTGGAGAGCGCGCAAGGCCCGGGCGGAAGGGATGGATATATCAATTTTGAGGACGCTATGGAGGTCTTACGGATGGAAGAAGTAGAGGTCAGTGAGGTGGCCATCCGCATCAAAGATTTCAGTCAGGAGTCCGCATTCACGAAAAAGCTTATAGGATTGCTCGGCAAAGAATTAAACCAAAAGGGCAAGCCTATCTTCGACGTCCATTCCTGGGAAAAACTTTCGCCCTTTTATAACATCGCTCAAATGATTGACGTGATGTCGATCTTTGTCAAAGTTATGTTGGTCGCAATTGTTTTGATTAGCATCATGAATGTCATGATCATGGCGGTTTATGAGCGGGTAAGAGAAATTGGAACGATTGCCGCTATTGGGACCCTGCCGAAAAAGATACTTGCCATGTTTGTGATCGAGGGTTTTTCTCTCGGCGTGCTGGGTGTGGTTATCGGAAATTTAATAGGGTTGAGCATCATTTTTGTCCTGAACCTTTCGGGTATTACTTTTGATTTTGGAAGACAGACGGGGCTTATTCTACGAGCCACAATTGCCCCGCTTGATGTCGTAATAATATCAGGGATCGTTATTCTTATTTCTGTTCTGGCCAGCCTGCAGCCTGCATGGAAGGCATCCAGGATGGAACCGATCAAAGCACTTAGACACGTATAAGGAAATAACAAAATGGCAGAATCGGTAAACGTAAATAAAACCAAGAAGGAGGGAATTTTGATGAAAAGATTAATCGCTGTAGTGCTTGTAACTTTATTTCTGGCATCTGGCCTGGCCTTTGCCGAACCAAAAGGGAAAATTTGTGTTGCAACTCAGGAAAAGAATTCTGCGGCGGCGGTAAGTATGCAGGCAGGTATTGCTCCCTTTTTCCTTTTTTTTGATGGCAAAGGGAAAATGACCGAAGCGATTGAAAATCCTTACAAAGACAAAGAGGGTGCGGGAAAGTTAGTCGCTGAGTGGCTTAAGAATAAGGGAGTAACAGTTATCGTAGCCCAAGAATTACGTGGTCAAATTGGTGAAGTGATGAAAGGCAAAGGGATAAAAGCCGTTTCCTTCAAAGGCAGTGCAGCGGAAGCGGTTAAAAATGTTTTACAATCCAAATAAAAAGGAGAAAATTTTAATGAAGAGATTAATTTGTGTAGTGCTTGTAACTTTATTTTTGGCATCTGGTCTGGCCTTTGCAGAACAGAAAGGGAATATTTGTGTGGCAACTCAGGAAAAGAGTTCTGAGGCTGCGGTCAGCGACAAAGCAGGGCTCGCCCCCTACTTTATAATTTTTGATGAGAAAGGGAATTTAGTTGAAAGCATCGATAATCCTTTCAAAGGCAAGAATGAGGCTGGCAAATTAATGCTGGGTTTTCTTGTTGAAAAAGGTGTTACAGCAATAATCGGCAGAGACTATTGCGGCGATATCATCGGTATCCTGAAGGACAAGGGTATAACCGCTTATAATGTCGAAGGTAGTGCAATAGAAGCCGCTGCAAAAGTGGCGGAAGGACAAGTGCCAGCAGCATTAAAAGAAAATGCGCTTGTAGCTAACCATAAAGCGGTCGTAGCCAGCCATGCAGCGGGAAAAGACGGAACAATCGTAGTGGCAGCAAACGGGGCAACGGAGACTTCCACGGTAAGCGCTCAGGCAGGCGGCGCAGCCTTTTTCCTGATCTTCGATAACAAGGGGAAATTAATTGAAACGCTTGCTAGTCCGGTAAAGGATGCAGCTAGCCCGGGGACTGCCGTTGTTCATTTTCTTGTTGGTAAGGGAGCGACAGTTGTCGTGGCCGAAGGGTTCGGGCCTAAAATTGTCGGAGACTTGGCAAGTAAAAGCATCAGAGCTGTTTCCTTCAAGGGTAGCGTAGATGAATCAATTAAAAATGTTTTGCAATCCAAAAATGATCATCAGAAATAAATTCACTGAAGAGGTGTTCTAATATGCATAGCATTTCAAAAATATTGTTTGTTCTTATCATCTTGGCCATGGCGCTGCCTGCTCATGCGGCAATTGATGGACCAGAGCTTCTGGTCCAGATCGACCGGAATCTTAACCCTGAATCCTACGAATTGTACCGGAAGCTAATCAACATAGAACCGGATGGTAAAAAAAAGGAGTATACCCTCTTTTCAGTAAAAAAGGGGACCGATAAAGTGGCGGCTCTTTTTCTGGCCCCGGCCAGCGACAAAGGGCGCAGCACCCTCCGCGTAGGCGATAACATGTGGCTTTACATTCCCAATGTGGGCAAACCGATTCGCATCACCAGTCTGCAATCCGTCATCGGGGGTGTTTTTAATAACGCCGATATTTTGAACCTTGATTACTCGGCAGAATACAACGTCGAGAAGGTTAACGAAGCAGGCAAGGAGTATCTCCTCTACCTGAAAGCCAAAAACAAGACCGTGGCCTATGACCGTCTGAAGATGTGGGTAGACAAGGATAAAAAGATACCCGTCAAGATTGAATGTTCGACAGAAGCAGGGATGCTTATCAAAACGCTGTATTTTAAGGACATCAAAGATTTTGGCGGCGGCATCGTCCGGCCGGCGGTAATTGAAACGGACAGCCCCCTTTACAAGGGCTACAAGTCCGTCATGATTTTTGCCAAGATAAAGAAGAAAGATTTCAAGGATGAAGTGTTTACTTTGACCTTTATGCCGAATCTGGAGTCGCTACGCAAATGAAAAAGTCATGGTTTATCCTCCTTTTTATTGCATTTGGTTTTATCCCCGTCATGGCGTTTGCCGAGGAGACGTACACTTTCGACCCAGCCGAAACAGAGAAGAAACCCTATTATGTTGGAGGATACATCGAGATCAAGCCAATTCTTTATGGCCTTGATCATGACAGTGCCTTTTACAAACTGCGCTTTTTCAATAACCACCAGGGGCAAAATCTGCCGGAGTGGAACGGAAGGGTTCAATTGGAAGGCAGTTATGAAAAGAATATTTTCCGGATATATGCAAAGACAAGTACAGACCTGCAGTCTTCCTATTCGGGAGGATCGGAAAGATCGACTTTTTACGAACTCTATGGTTCGGTGAAACCATCGTCGAATCTAAAGATTGATGTCGGCAAGAAAACCATGAAGTGGGGGAAGGCGTATGCCTGGAACCCTGTGGCCTTTGTGGACAGGCCGAAAGATCCCGACGATCCGGAGCAGGCCTTAGAGGGATACATTCTGGCGACAGCCGACTACATAAAGAGCATGGATGGGCCACTGAAGACCTTTTCCTTCACGCCTGTTCTGTTTCCTGTTTACGATCACGTGAATGATAATTTCGGCAGTAATTATAAACTCAATGTTGCCGGTCGTTTTTATTTTCTTTTATACGACACAGACATCGATCTCCTCTTTATGACCGGGGGCAGCAAGACCGACCGTTACGGCTTCGATTTTTCCCGTAATATCACGACTAATTTTGAAATCCACGGCGAGGTGGCCTATTTGCGTAATTTTCAGAAAAATGCATTAGACCTAACCGGCAAAACCTGTCAGGTGGAAGGGGAAACCTTGAGTTATGTCGCTGGCATCCGTCATCTGACCACATTTGATCTTACCACCATCATCGAATACTACCATAATGGCATGGGCTTCAGCGGCAATGATATGAAAAACTATTACGCATACATCGCTAGCGGGTACAACACATATCAAGCAACAGGCAATGCGACGGTTTTGAACAATGCCCAGCAAATGGCAGCGGGAAATTACAGCAGTTCCAGTGCCATGGAGAATTATCTGTACGTCCGTTTAAGCCAAAAGGAGCCCTTCAACATCCTCTATTTCACGCCGTCACTCACCTGGATGATGAATACGGATGACCAGAGCTGGTCACTGACGCCGGAATTGCTTTATACGGGTTTCACCAATTGGGAATTCCGCATCCGTTCAGGTTTTATCGTCGGCGCAAGAAACTCTGATTTCGGCGAAAAACAAAACGATTACCGCATTGAACTGCGGGTGGGATATTATTTTTAATAAGGGAAATCATTAATTTTGCCAGCGCATGAGCGTATAATTGAAAAAATGTCCAACGTAATTTCAACAGATGAAAAATGACTCGGTTCTGTAAAGTTGTGATAAGGAATATCATCATGAAAGTTTTTAAAATTGATCGTGTCACAGAAGACCTCTTAAAAAAAACGGCCATTGAAGTTTGGCCCGCGGTCGCCTTTATTTTTCTGACCATGGTGATCTCCATCTTTTTTTCAGACATTGCTCTCGCCGTAGGAATGCAATCTATATGGAAAATTATTCTGCGATTTCTGCGATTTTCGTTCATCTTGGTCATTCCGCTTCCATTACTTCCCCATGTCTGCGGACTCATGCAGGGTTTCTTGAACAGGAGAAATCGTCGTTTGATCCAAGTTCAGAAGGCAGAGGAGACTCGTCCCGTCAGAATCCCCTGGCAAATTTGGCTTATCCGGCCGTTTCAGGGCATTGGTTTGGCCATGCTTATCGCAACTAAACTCATTTTCCTGGTGCAAATCTCCACAAACGGGGTGAGCAACTCTTCCGTCATTCTTCCCCCGGGCCAATTCAATTGGGCACGATTTCTGATCGCCACGGCCGTTGCCGTTACGACCTCATTGTTGCTCTCATTTCTGTGGTCGTTGGATGATCTGGGCATCCGCCGGCACGACAGGAAGACCGGGGAAGTCAAGATTATCGGAAAGTATCTTAATGCCCTACTGCCTATCCTGTTTGGCTTTTATGGAATGTTCAGTCTTTTTGAAAGTCACGAGCGCCTTTTGGCCTTGCGGTATATCGCTCAGTTGGTCCTTGCCCTTTATCCGCCGTTCCTGGTTTTGGCTGTTGTCCATAAATTTTACGCGGAAAAGCGGGAACTCATTATTCTTAAGAGGCTGAAGGCTCAGCCAATCGTTCCGATAAAGGAGCAGGGTTGACCATTGGCTGAAGGGAATGGAAATAGTGACGTCACCACCGGGACCCCATATTTGACGGTCACCAAAGACAACGAATTGTCCGATGAAGAACTCATGGATAGATTTCCCGGGATTTGTCTGGATCCAATCAGGACAGGTTAAGGTAAAGGTTACCTTGAATAGTACCCCATCAATTAAAGAACTTTTTTTCTCCTTTTTCAAACTGGGCTGGACTGCTTTTGGCGGCCCGGCAATGATTGTTCATATTCGTAAAATGGCCGTAGAGCAAAAGCAATGGCTCGACGAAACAACTTTTCGTGACGGAGTTGCCCTGTGCCAGATGATTCCGGGCGCAACGGCGATGCAAACCGCTGCTTATGTCGGTTTCAAAACAAGGAGTACATTCGGCGCTGGTGCAAGCTTTATCGGTTTTGCGCTACCTGCATTTCTTATTATGGTCGTTCTTTCTGTGGCATATGCAAAAGGCCATTCACTACCTCCCATAATATCCGCATTCAAAGGTCTTCAGGTTATAGTTACGGCTATCGTGGCACATGCTGCCTTTACATTCGGCAAAACTTGGTTAAAGGATTGGCGAGGAATGTTTGTTGCTCTGATGGCGGCAGCGATGTTCGGCCTTGGCATAAATCCTATTTTGGTCATTATAGCGGCCATGATATGCGGGCTGGGCTTACATGGCAAAGAGAATAAACCTTCTATTCAAGCAATGGTTCCGGAACATCGTTATCCTTATAAATCGTTTTTATTAATACTTCTGCTCGCCGCTATTGCCATCGCCCTGCTGTTCATTTTACGCAGACCACTTTTCGACCTTGCTTTTCTTATGTCCCGCATTGATTTATTCGCTTTCGGTGGCGGTTATTCTTCTCTTCCCATTATGCTCAACGAGGTCGTTCATGTTCGCGGTTGGCTCGATAAATTTACTTTTATGGATGGGATTGCCCTTGGGCAGATTACGCCGGGACCAATTGTTATTACAGCAACATTTATTGGCTACCTGCTATATGGGTTTTCTGGTGCGATAATAGCTACGATTTTCATATTCTTGCCCTCATTTATTCTGGTAATCGCGATAGAACCTTATTTTGCCAATCTTCAACGTTCCCGGTATTTTAACAGAGCTATCAGGGGCATCCTTTATTCTTTTGTTGGAATGCTTATGTCAGTTGTAATCCATTTCACACTAAACATTACATGGGATATTCCCCGAATATTATTTGCGATCACCACTTTTACGGCTTTGCTTTTTAATGTAAAACTACCTTGGATTATTCTTATTGGTGTAATTACTTCAGTGGTTGTTTTTTAATTTTAGGTTGATCCTTTGGATTTACAAGACTTTCAGCAGCACCAAATTGTTTCATCATAACTATTGGTATAAGTATGGTCAATGATTAGTCGGAGCAATGTAAAACCCGTGTTGAAAAAATCGGGAATTGCAGTTTTAAAGATGCTGGCATGATTTTGCATCCCTGAAAAACATTTATAAAATAGATGAGTGTATTTGTCGAAAAATTATGACCGCAAAAAGTTAGTTATGGTGTTTATATTTGTCCTCTGGTGTGAATTGTGTTTATTACTGATTGAAGTCTAGCATACTCGACAAGGATAACGATCTGTTTCTTTCAGGAAGTTCTACGTACTGGTATTCTTCTCCTATCATTAATCCATCCGCGACACCTGATATATTTTTTTAAAATTTTCCGGCAAGCGACTTTCATATAGGAACTTCATTTTGGGACGAGGGGGGGGTGCTGGGGAAAAATTTTTCCAGGGGCGTCAAGTTAAACACATGGTTGGGATAAAAGGGACCCATACGCCCACCCTGTTGCGATTTCCGGGTCCTACCGGTGGGTCTGGGGTAAGCATCCTTTTTTCCCCTCGCACCGAATCCCGCAGCGGTGCCGACAATCAATAATCACCTTGGACAATTCCGTTTTTCATGTTACTTATTAAATGAGGGATGGTTTATACAAGCTAAGAGTCCTGCCCTGACAGGCATCCGCATTCAAGAGGTACTACGTGAACGGAAACAAAAGCGACGATAACGAGTATTGGGCACAACAG
>CAIVQG010000031.1 GCA_903907985.1 uncultured delta proteobacterium | reverse complement strand
TAAAATAGGTGTTGCAATATATAGCGATAAGATGTATAATACTACACCATGGGCTATAAGAGCAATAATAATGTAATATATTCATGTAAATACCATGTTATATGGTGCCCGAAGTACCGGAGAAAGGTATTGTCAGGCGGTATTGCCATTCGGCTCAAAGAATTGATTTGGCAGAGTGCAATTGAAAAGCAATCTGAAATTATAGAACTTGAAATTATGCCGGATCATGTGCATCTACTGGTTGAGGTTGATCCTCAATACGGTATTCATCGATTGGTCAAAAATATTAAAGGCAAAACATCACGGATACTACGTCAGGAATTTCCACACATCAGGACTCGGTTGCCAACGCTCTGGACGAATAGTTATTTTGTATCAACAGTCGGCGGGGCTCCGTTGGCAATGATTAAACAGTATATTGAGAACCAAAAGAACGCATGAATAAGACCGATACATTTATCCATGGCCTACCACTCAAGACAACGCCTTCTGATGGAGCGATACTTGACGTGCGCCTGGATGCGGCAAGAAATCTCTATAATGCCTGCCTAAGAGAATCGCTCAGACGTCTTGATCTTATGCGTGAATCGAAACTGTATAAGTCCGCAAGAGAGTTGCCGAAAGGCAAGGCCCGTAATGAGGCTTTCAACGCGTGCCGCAACAACCATGATTTTTTGGAATATTCTCTCCACTCTTTTGCCACTAAAACCTGCAAGACCTGCTGGATTGGTGATCATCTTGACGCATTCACTATTCAGAAGGTTGCCACCCGCGCATTTGGTGCGGTTGAGCAATATGCCTATGGTGTGAGAGGCAGGCCGCGATTCAAGCGAAAAGGCTGGTTCAGTTCTGTCGAAGGGAAAAGCAATGCTTCCGGTATCCGCTGGCGTGATGGCCGTGTCCTCTGGAACGGCTTAAATCTGGAGCCATTATTCGATCTTAAGGATAAATACGGAGTCGAAGCCCATTCCTTGTCTTGCCGGGTTAAATATCTGCGGCTTGTAAAACGGATCATTAAGGAGGAGGACAGTTGGTTTGTGCAGCTTGTTCTTGATGGATTGCCCATCCAGAAGGAGAAGAATACCATCTCCATGAATACTTGTGGTCTTGATATAGGGCCATCTACCGTTGCGGCTGTGGGTGAAAACGATGCTTTTCTCTCCCAGTTCTGCGATGAAGTTGTTCAACCCTGGAAAGAAATCAGGTGTGAACAGAGGGCGCAAGACCGGAGTCGGCGGGTAACAAACCCCGACAACTACAATGACAATGGCACTGTAAAGAAAGACTCCCGCAAGTGGCACAGGTCGAACCGCTACAAGAAGCGGCAGAAACGTATCGCGGAATGTCAAAGAACGCTTGCGGCCACCAGAAAAAAGCAGCACGGCGAGATGTGTAATAGAATTTTGAGCATCGGCAATATTATAAAAACCGAGAAACTTTCGTATAAATCATTTCAAAAGAACCATGGCCGTAGCGTGACAGTCCGTGCCCCAGGGATGTTGGTCACACAGCTCATCCGCAAAGCTGCAAATGCTGGCGGAAGAGTTGAGGATATCAATACCCGGAAAACAAAGTTGTCGCAAACCTGTATCTGCGGTACTGTAGTGAAGAAGCCACTCAAGCAGAGACACCATGGCTGCTCCTGTGGAGTCAAATCCCAGAGAGATCTTTTCTCCGCGTATCTGGCAAAACATTGTACTGATAATACCCTTGATATTCACCAGGCGAAATCCGCCTGGTCTGCTGCGGAACCGCTGCTGCGACGGGCGATGTCAAGGATCACTGAAACAGCAAACTGTGGGCGTCTGCCCGCGAGCTTCGGGATATCCCGGAGACAGAGCTGTTCGCCCGTTGAAAACGGATCGATCTTCATCGAGGTCGCGGATGTTGTAGCCTGCAGAGGCGAGAGCCGCGAAGAGATGCATGGTCTTGCCGTTAGAACCCCTTGGCTTTAGCCAGGGGGAGGTTCAGTTCTAAGGATCGACTTCTTCCCGAAAGAGATTGTCTCTGTGGTTTTTCATCCAGGCAATATTGCAATGGGTAATGAGGACTTCATCTTGAGGAAATAAATAATTGACAGAAAAAAGGAATGTCCCTATATTCCCCCTGTCAGAAGGCAATGTCTTGTCAAACAAAAAATTAGTTAAGGGAAACAGATGTTTGTCTTTCGGAGGTGGCATGGGGAAAGCAGTTGTTCTTAATCAACACTCTCCTGTTTCGTGTGTGAAATCCACCAAAGTTATTATTTATCCGGCCGTTGCGGATGGTGTTGACCTGCCTGATTTCTCGTTTTGCAAGAAAGCAGATGAGGATGCCTTTGTCCTCTCGACCTCATCCCAGCAGCAGTTACTTCTCAAGAATAATGAGAACATATCCGATCGAGTGATGGCGCTGGACGATCTACGTTTAAAGACGCTGCTGGCACCTCTGTGGCCCGAGCGTGAGAATTTAAGTATTACCTTCAATATTATTGGCCGGCGGGCAGCGATTTTAAAGATCAGGCAAGACGGGATAAATATTATTATTGAAGCACATTGGAATTTATTTGTCCCGTATTTTAATCAGATCAAAATACTTCCTATTGTCCATTCTGAGATCCTGGACATTTTTGCCAATGCAGCCTTTCATCATGCGGCCTTGGCCATAAAATATCCCAAGGCGGCGAAGAATGAATTAAGGAACATTGTGATCGACGAATACAGGAGCAAGCCCGAACTTTTATTGGCCTCTTTGGACATTTTCAATAAACCGAATCTTTATCACATCCGCCCGACAAGAATATGGTTTAATTCGATTTTAGCTGCTAACGACGGGTATCGTTTGCAGATTGATGTTTCCCCTGTTGCAGCAGTTCCGCTTGTCAATCCTGACTTCCTGGAAGAAGTTACGGGTTTTATTCACAAGGTTGTGAAAAATTATGCTTTCCGTTATGTGGATTATCTGTGGACTCAGCAATACAGAATTACATTTGGCAGCAAATCCAGCGTAAGGATGGTGGCGTATGAAGGTGAAGACGTTGTTATTAATATTCATCCTTTAATCGATCAGAAAGATTGGAAGCCGGTTGTTTATTTAAGTCTTGGTTATGCGATAATGCTTTCCATCATCCAATCATCGGGAAAAGAATATAAAAAGGAAAATATCTATCTGGCTGCTATGAAGACCTGGAATCGTTATTTGAGCTTTGATGAATCTGTCGAGCAGCAAAGTGTGTGTGAACTTTACAGTCTTTCCCCGTCAACCGGAGAAGAACAGTGCTGCAGTTTATTGGAGTGCATGTCAGGACAAAAGAGTCCGGAACTCGGCGATGATTTTATCATGCTTATGAGCTATTCTTCCAAAGAGACATTTTTGGAAAGGCTGAATGTTTTGAATGAGTCCCGGTACGAGAAAAGAACAGGTGTTTATTTTGAAAAGTTATGGGGCACAGTTCGTAACATGAACACCTCTTTGATGAGGAATAACATTAATTACAGCAAAATGATCGAGGTTTTACGCAATGATAATATCGATCATCTGCAGTTGACGGAGTTTTTACGTACAGGCCATCTGGAAGGCAGGCGTGTCGTGGATGTGAACGAGTGGCTTTTGTTAAGAACGCTGTTATATGACCTGATTAATGCACCCAAGGTATTTAGAAACGATTACAAAATGCTTTTAAAGGTTCTGACAAAAGTAAACAAGAGCCTGATTGTTTATATCTGGACACTGGGTATTGGCAATGATGAGCGTTATGAGCTGGTAAGCGCGTACATAGCAAAACTGATGAATGACATTTTCGTGTTTAACCGTGTGAAGATATATGAAATCGTTGCCGATCCCGAAGAATGTATGGAAGCTGAGGCTGTGACAGGATATCTTTTGAATTGGGCCAGCCTTAAGCCTGAGGAGCGGTGTTTGATTATTAAAGAAATAGTATCGATTTTGCCGCGCAATGTGGTTGCGCATCTAAGTGTTCAAACATCCGATGACGTAGACCAGATGATCCGTGTAATGACTATAAGGAGCAGCGGAATATTTGGCTTTTATCTGCATAAGGCATACCGTTGGGGAAGCACCCATGATCAACTTACCGAAAGAATTCGTTCCCGTTTTCCCGAGCTGCTGAAACTGGCTCAAGGAGCTATCCTTCCGGCGAAGAGGGTTATGGGAGGGGCGATGCTTCTTTTGCTTTTGGCCCAGATCATTTCTGATGAGCGGGACGGGTTTGCCGGAAATATTATTATCACTGAAGAAGAAGGGCATATTGTCCGTGATCTTATCAAACAATGCGTTGATTGGGGCCAGATGCATTTTGTTATAATGATAGCGGGTATTGCCGCCGGCTATCTGGGCAGCATTGACGGGTGGATTCTGCACCAATTTGACTCGTTACTGGGGCGTTATGATGCCGGAGACCGTGTAGTGTTGCGCAGTGTTGTTCAGTTTGATGTTGAAAACTTGATGGAGCGCGCTCTGATTACGGCCAAGGATGGCGAAGAGAACGCATTGCTGAACAAAATTCAGCTTCTTCGTTTTGGAGTTGACCCTGTTGTCAGCGATCAGGCAAACAAATACCTTCGGACAATAGCCTCCCGTTACGGCTTTGATTTGCCGGAAGCCGTTCTGAAGAGAAAAAATATCCGTGAACTTGTTCGGGCCTTATCCCGGCACATGCAGGCGCAGCTCCTGTGTACGTAAAATGTTGGAAGACTGACCTGCCCCGGCAAGCCGTTATAAAAGATTCAACTTACTTTTGGATTATTTATTCCATTTCCCATTGACACACAAAATCGCTCCTTGAATCTTCCCGCCGTGAAAAAGGAGATTTCAACATTATTAAACATAACATTGGTGAGATAAAACGATGACTAAGCCGTCAAAAAGGATTCGGGCAAAGACAGTAAATGATCCAACGTCAAACAGGAATCTCTGTTATTGTGTCGCCTGTTTTGTGCTGGTATTACTCTTGGCGGGATGCGCAAAAACCGAGCAAAACAGAATGATATTCTATGGAGGCGATATTGTAACGATGAGCAATACGCCTTCTATGGTTGTTGAAGCCGTATTCGTGGAAAACGGTAGAATTGTTTCCCTGGGTTCCAAAGAGGAGATTTTTAAGCATAAAACCGACGCAACACAAATCATCGATCTTCAGGGAAATACTCTTCTGCCGGGATTTGTCGGCGTACACACCCACCCGGATCTGGCAGCGTATCTTTACGGTTATGTTGATCTCAGTGGGTTTACATACAAAACTCAAGATGAGGTGTGGGCAAGGCTACGGCAGGCGGTAAAAGAGACGAAGAAAGGTCAATGGATTTTTTGCCGGGGCTTCGACCCAATGCTCGTTTCGGGACTGACAGCCCCTGATATCAAGTATCTTGATTCCATTGCTCCGGATAATCCAGTCTTTATACTGGCCCAGAGCATGCATTCGGCATGGGCCAACTCGCTGGCCTTTAAAAAAATGGGGATAACAGGGAAAACGCCTGACCCGGCTCCGGGGAATTACTACGAAAAAGATAGCCGCGGAGAACTCACCGGGTTAATTGTGGAAACTAAGGCAATAATGACGGTAGCCGCGGACGCGATTAAGGTATTTAACATCAAAGATAATGTCAGCAAAGTTTCCGATGACTACCTGGGCAACGGAATAACCAGCATCACGACAATGGGGCTGGCCAACAGCAAGGCATTTATCTTGTATGAACACCTTTCAACGCACCACCCGAAATTTAAGCATAATGTGCTGGATATGATCGGGATGCTGCCTGACCGGAAACCAACCGTGCGACACTTTGTATACCTCATGCACACCACACCGTCACTGTTTCCCGCAAAGGTTGAAAATGGTGATGACTTCTTCAAGGTGTGCGGTGTCAAGTTATGGTATGACGGTTCGCCCTATACGGGTTCCATGTACATGAAAGAACCATATCTAAACTCAGCATTGGTGACTAAGGGACTGAAGATTCCTGTTAATCATAGCGGAAAACCGGTCATCGATAAACAGGAGTTTTATGACGCAGTAAAAAAATATCATGAACTGGGTTGGCAAGTGAGTGTGCATTCACAGGGTGATCAGTCCACTGAAGAGGTGCTGGGCGTCTTTGAGCAGATACAGTCGGAATCTTCGGTAAAAAATTTGCGTCACCGCATCGAACATGGGATGCTCCTGCCCCCGGAACTTTTAGGCAAAATGAAGCGACTGAATATAACGCCCAGCTTTCACATCAACCACCTTTACTATTACGGAAGCGCTCTCAAAAATGACATTTTGGGAGCACAGCGGACCGCAAAAATGCTACCGGTCAAAAGCACCGGCAAAAATGGGATGTATTTTTCTTTGCATGCCGATGCTCCCATGTATCCGGAAGAGCCCCTCAGCTTACTTCAGACTGCCGTTACCCGGAAAACCCGCGAGGGTGAAATCATAGGGCTTCAGGAGGCTATACCGGTTATGGATGGGCTAAAGGCATTGACCCTTTACGCAGCCTGGCAACTCAACATGGACAAAAAAATCGGCAGCATTGAACCGGGCAAGTATGCCGATCTTATCATCCTGGACAAAAACCCGCTCAAAGTTGCCCCGGATTCGCTGAGAGACATTCGGGTGATGAAAACGTTTGTCAATGGCACCGAGGTCTGGACCAGGCAGAAAGCTGAAGAGGAACATAAGGGCAGTAAGTAATGAAGTTGGTAATGTGCCTTATGGCTACAATGTTTCGGGGGGGAAGGGAACGACATCATCAATACTTGCCGCACCCGTAAAGAGCATCGCCAGACGATCAATGCCGAGAGCAATACCTGCACTGGCGGGCAGATTTTCCAATGCGGACAGAAATTTTTCCGGCAGGGGATATGCGGCATAGCCTTTTTGTGCCCTGAGTTTCTGCGCTCTGACAAAACGTTGCCGCTGTTCTTGTGCATCGGTCAATTCCGAAAAACCATTGGCCAATTCCAAACCACCAATATAGAGCTCAAAGCGTTCCGCTGTAGATTTATCGCTTTGTTTCAATCTGGCCAGCGCACCCAGTTGGGCGGGATAATCGTAAAGAAAAGTGGGCTGGGCAATGCCTAAATTTGGTTCGATGTGCTCGACCAATATTTCATCAAAATTGTCTTTACTCAGAGCTTCGGCCAAAGTTGCCGGCGCATATTTTTCAAAGGCTTCCTGCACTGTAACTCTTTCCCAGGGTGAGGCAAGGTTTATTTGCCGGGCCTGACAGACAAGACCATGGGCAAAGCCCAGATCATTGGCTACGCTGATAATCATTTCTTCGCATTGGTTCATTAATTGCTGATAGTCGAAACCGGTTACATACCATTCCAGCATCGTAAATTCCGGCAGGTGCAATTTCCCTCTTTCTCCGGCACGAAAACATTTGCTGATTTGGAATATCTGCGGATATCCTGCCGCCAGCAATCTTTTCAGACAGAGTTCCGGCGAGGTTTGCAAAAACCAGTCGCCGGAAGGAAGTGCTTCGATATGCTCTTCAGGAGCCGGAGCCGGGATTCTTACCGGTGTTTCAATTTCCAGGAAATTATTATTGATAAAAAAGAGGCGGATGTTTTGGATCAGACTGGCGCGAAGTTGCAGAGCATCACGCTTTCGCGCCAGGATAAAATTTTCATCTGCTATTGATTCGTCCAAATTGAACTAACCCTTGACGCGGGTCATATACTCGCCCGTTCTCGTATCAACTCGAATTTTTTCGCCTTCATTGACGAAGGTTGGCACTTGAATGGTATACCCTGTTTGCACTTTGACTGGTTTGGTTGCGCCGGATACCGTATCGCCCTTGGCCCATGGTTCAGCTTCCGTGACAATCAGGTCAACAAAATTTGGTAGGCTAATACCGATAGCCTTGTCTTCAAAGAGCAGAATTTCCGCTTCAATGTTATCCATCAGAAAATTTTTGGCGTCGTCCATCTGCTCTTCTGTCAGGTAAATCTGTTCATAAGTTTCATTGTCCATGAAGCAGTATTTGCCTTCTTCCTTGTATAAATACTGCATCTTCTTTTCCCGCAAATCGGCCGTTTCAAAGGTGTCAACGGAACGAAAGGTGCGTTCGAACTGGTTGCCGTTGAGCATGTTTTTCAGTTTGCAGCGGTATAGAGCTTGTCCTTTGCCCGGTTTGACAAAATTGAATTCGGTAAGGATATAAGGATCATTATCGATTTTAATCCGTAATCCTTTCTTTAACTCACTGGCTGTGTACATAAAACTTCTTCTCCCGTTATTTTTCCTGTTAATAGGAACTTATATGATATTTGTATTGCCTTTACTAGTCTATTTACTTGAACTTGTCAAAAAAATGTTGATGCTTCTGCAAGTCTTTTTTGATTGCCCTGGACATTACGTTCAAGGGAATCTTTCCGGTGCTTCCCGGCACATCCAGGACATATTGCGGCAGGCTCAAACCGGAGCATTGCCGCCAGATATTTTCCATCATGCCCATGCCCGTTTTCACATCCGTGCGAAAATGCTCACAACCCTTTGCCGGATCGCAATGAAAAAGGTAATAAGGACGGACGGATATATTCTGCAGGCCGTAAAGCAAATTCTTCATTACTTCTGTGGAATCATTAATTCCACCCAGCAGCACTGATTGATTGGAAACAGGTATACCGGCTTCGAGCAGCATATTACAGGCCCGTGCAGAATCTGGTGTGATTTCGTGAGGATGATTAAATTGAGTATTAAACCAGAGTGGACGGGCACGTTTTAGTATCCGGCAAAGATCTTTAGTAATGCGCATCGGCATAACCACCGGAGCTCGGCTGCCGATGCGTAAAACTTCCACATGCGGGATTGATCGCAAAGAGACAAGCAATTCCTCCAAAACATGATCTTCCAGAGTTAAAGGGTCGCCGCCGGAAATAATTACCTCACGAATTTGGGGAGAGGCAGAAATATAGCGGATCATGTTTGTCAGCCTGGTCTTCATGCTTATTTGCGGGGAGGAAGACCAGAATCGCTTCCGGTTACAGTGCCGGCAATAGGTAGCGCAAATTTCGGTAACAATAGCCAGGCAGCGGTCGGGATAGCGATGTACCAGCTTGGGTACGGGCATATGAGAGTCCTCTTCCAGAGGATCTTCCGGTGTGCAGGTTTGAAGAATTTCCAGCAGGTCTGGGAAACACTGTTTTTTTATCGGGTCGTTTTCGTTGGTATGGTTAATTAATGAGAAATAATAAGGAGTTATTGCCAGAGGATAAACTGTCGCCGCTCGTTGTAATTCTTCCCGCTTTTCTGCCGGTTCATGGAGTAAATTAGCCAATATTCCCGGCTTGGTAATACGGTTTTTAAATTGCCAGTGCCAGTCCGACCAGTTTTGATCGGATGTATTTATAAGTCGGAAAACCGATTTTTTGTTTGGATTCATAAATTGCAAAATTTCTTAATAATATTAAGGCGTGTCTCCTATCACAATTTGCCGGGACTGCAAAGAAAATACATGATGGTGTTAATAGCGCCAGAACAATTATGATTTTTCCTGTGGCCCCTTTGGTTTTTTTAGTCCGTAATTGGAACAGCAGAAGCGTATATAGTTATAAAAATTAAGGAAATAATATTTAGATCATGTTATGTAAAAAGCATTAAAATCAATTTGCTTTTATGGCCTTACAGCGGCGCAAAAACGGGTGGCCAGATCTGCTGTAATGTCCGATTCCTTCCCGGTTTTGTTCAGGATGATAGAGGGAATAACAGACATACCTAACCCTGAAAAGGAGGTTGTCCGATGGATCAGAATCAAAGAGCTTACCTTAACGGAAAATTCGGGAAACGTGTCAACTTTGATGAAGTCGAGCGCAAGCTTTACAGTCACGATGTCGGTGCTATTCCTTCTTTAATAAAATCGTTGATTGGCGATGCCTTGCCCGATGCCATAGTTCAACCTCAAGATGAAACGGAACTGGTGGAGCTCGTTGTCTGGGCCAATGAAAACAACATCGCTCTGACGCCCAGGGCAAAAGCTTCTTCCGGTTATGGCGGTGTTATACCTGTTAAAAAGGGCATTATAGTTGATTTTTTCCGGTTAAACCAAGTTGTGGCCATCAATAAAGAGGCTCAGACGGTTACCTGTCAGGCGGGCATAGTCTGGGAAAAGGTTGATGCCGCTCTGGCAAAAGAAGGACTGACAGTAAAACTCTATCCCTCCAGCTATCCGGGTTCCACAGTCGGCGGTTGGTTAGCCCAGGGTGGTGCGGGGTTCGGTTCTTACGAGTCCGGATGGTTTCGGGAAAATGTTGTCTCCGCCCGTGTTTTACTGCCGGATGGCTCCATCCGCACGTTTACTGGCGATGATCTGGATTTAATTGCCGATGCCGAAGGCACTACCGGATTTATTCTTGACTTGACCATGAAAGTTCAACTCAAGGAAGAACTGGAAATTATCGCTATAGGATGCCCTGATGCCCGGAATCTGCAAAAGATTGTCGAGGATATTATCGCGGCAGAGCTGCCGCTGTGGTCACTCGTATTTATTAATCCGCGCATGGCGGAAATGAAAAATCGTTCTCCTTTAATGGAACACAATAATCATCCCATTGAGGAGAGGGTGTTGTTGCCTGCTTCTTATATAGCCACTCTGGCTTTCCGTAAAAAAGATATATCAACGGTAATGAAGGTATTACCGGATATTTTACATCGATGTCAGGGAGAAATCTTAAGCGAGCGGATAGCAGCACATGAATGGAAAAACCGTTTCAAAATTATGGTTGTCAAGCGTCTTGGTCCCAGCCTTGTCCCGGCGGAAGTTGTAATTCCTCTATCGGCACTGGGTAACTTTATGGAGGAAGTGGAAAATAAAATCAATCAACCTGTGGTTAAAGAAGGAACCGTTATCCGCAAAGGCAAAGATGGTAAACCGGAAATTGTCATCCTGGGGTTTATTCCCGCGGATCAACGCCGCTTCAGTTACAATTTTGTTTTCAGTCTTTCTCTGTCCATCATGAACATAGCTGAAAGAAACGGCGGGCGTGCTTATGCCACCGGTTTGTATTTCAAATCCAAAGCCCCTAAAATATTCGGCCAGGATCGATTGGCTAAGCTCAAATCATTTAAAGACAAGATTGACGGTAAAGGAATTTTCAATCCCGGCAAAGTTATGGGCTATGGTCTGATGGATGCTGCCATGAGTCTGGGTGGTGCTCTGGAGCCGCTGACCAGGCCTCTGGGCAATTATGTAATTACTCAAATTGGTGAACGTCACACCTATCCGCTGCGTGATATTCCCCCGGACGTCGCCTGGTATGCATATAGTTGTTCCCAGTGCGGTTATTGTGTGGAAGAATGCGATCAGTTTTACGGGCGGGGCTGGGAGAGCCAGAGTCCGCGCGGCAAGTGGTACTGGCTGCGTGAATATCTGGAAGGACGTGAAGAATGGAATCAGGCGCAGGTGGATACTTTCCTGGTATGCACAACATGCGAACTGTGCAACTTACGCTGTTCGGCTTCATTGCCTATTGAACCGTCCTGGATGAAACTTCGCGGAGTGCTGATTGAAGAACAAAAGCGCATGACTTTCCCGCCTTTTGAAATGATGGCGGAAGCGTTACGCACTCAGGGCAACATCTGGGCCGGTTACCGTAAGAACCGTTCGGACTGGTTTCCCGAGGACCTGAAGGAAAAGCATGGTTCCGGTCGTAAAGCATCAATTATGTATTTTGCCGGATGCACGGCAAGCTACGTAGAGCATGATATTGCCATTGCCACGGTACGCCTGCTGGATCATGCCGGGGTAGATTTTACATACGGAGGCAATCCGGAAAACTGCTGCGGTACGCCGATGCTGGTAGCAGGTAAATGGGAACTCTTCGGCGAAACCATGAAAAAGAATATCGAAGTTGCCCAGAGCTGTGGCGCGGATACAATTGTCACATCCTGCCCCGCCTGCGATATGATGTGGCGGCATATCTATCCGGCCTGGGCTAAAAAATTGGGGGTCAAATTTAATTTCCAGGCCCGGCATTACTCTGAAATCATCGCCGAAAAAATAAAATCCGGTCAATTTGTATTCCCCGAAAATAATAGAAGCCCGCAAACGGTGACTTGGCATGACTCCTGTCATATCGGCCGGGTATCCGGTGTTTACGATGCCCCGCGCGATCTGATCCGCGCCATTCCCAATGTTAAATTTGTAGAAATGGAGCATAACCGGGAAAAAGCTCATTGCTGCGGCTCTGTTTTAACTTTAATTAAAGACCCGCCGATAGCTGCCGATATAGGTAAAATGAGGCTCGAGGAAGCTGTGGATGTCGGAGCACAGAAAGTGCTGGCGCTCTGTCCCTGCTGTGAAGTCCAATTGCGAGTCTCGGCGAAGAGTAAAAACGTCCCTGTTGAAGTTGTTGATCTGGCACATTTTGCAGGCTCTGCCCTGGGTTATGAATTTCCCGATCCCAATCCTTCTGTGCATAGCCAGTGGGGTGTATTTGATGCCTTTATCGGTTTGATGACCCCGCAGGGCTTTGCCTCTCTGATGGGAACGATGTGGCCGGAATTAATTAAAGCCATGCCTTTTGGCATGGGGCCAATGATGCGGGCTATGGGCAAAATTCCCGGAGCGCTCAATTTGATGAAACCGATGTTTCCGGTTTTATTTCCAATCCTGCTGCCCATGATGATGCCGAAAGTCATGCCGGTTATGCTGGAGCGAGTTGCCGCGAAAATACCGATGCCCGATTATATGATCGCACAGATGCCTTCGCTGATGCCCAAAGTCATGGATACCCTGATGCCGCATATGATTGGGGATCTTGTTCCGCTGGTTACTGGGCCGATGATCGATTATCTTACGGGCAAAACAAAATGATTCATAGCTGATGGAAGGAATTCGAAATAAAAATTGGATTGAATCCAGTTGCCAAGATGATGAGTGCCGGTTTTGAATTTGATCTTTAAAGGAAGGAAATTATGAAACAGATTAAAAAAATCACCATCATAGTTTTATCATTGCTGATAGTTGTCCTGGCCACGAGTTGCTTTGCTGCTGAAGGAAAAGAAAGCAAGGAATTAATGATCCTCTTCACCCACGATCTGCATTCATACTTTCAGCCCCATAGTAATTTAACTTCATCAGGAAAATCGGAACTGCAGGGTGGCTATGCCAGGCTGGCCTACCTGATAAATGAACAGCGAATACTGCACAAGAATAAAACCCTGCGTATTGATGCCGGTGATTTTTCCATGGGGACACTTTTTCACACATCCTTTACTGATGAAGCCTCGGAGTTAAGACTTATGGGAAAGATCGGCTATGATGTGATAACCCTCGGCAATCATGATTTCGATTTCCATCCCGCTGGTCTGGCGAAGACTCTGGAGAAAGCTAAAGCTAGAAGCAAACAATTGCCCACAGTAGTCGCCTCCAATGTAATTTTCAGCAAAGACGATCCTCGCGATGCCACGCTCAAACAGGCATTTGAGGATTACCCGGTCAAAGATTACACCATTATCGAAAGAAACGGCATCCGCATTGGATTGTTCGGTATTATCGGCAAAGATGCCCAGGATGATACACCCTTTGCCAAACCCATTACCTTTTCCGATCCGGTTAAGGCAAGTCAGCGTATGGTGGATATTCTGAAAAACAAAGAAAAGGTGGATATGATTATCTGCCTTTCTCATGCCGGAACATCACCGGTAAAAAATAAATCGGAAGACGAAGCATTGGCGCGGGAAGTACCGCAAATTGATGTGATTATCAGCGGACACACGCACACTGTTTTACCCAAGCCGATAGTAATTGGGAAAACCATCATTGCTTCCTCCGGTAGTTACAGCGAATATCTCGGTATGCTGGGAATTAATTATTCCCGCGAAAAGGGTGTACAACTGGCGTCTTACGAAATAAAAAGCATTTCCGCGGATATTCCGGAAAATCCGCTTATTGCCGCGGAAGTTGGAAAATACAAAGCGCTTGTTAATAAGAATTTTCTTGCCTCCTATCATTTGTCTTTTGATCAGGTAATTAGCCAGAGTGATTTTGATATGGAATCGTTGCTCTCGGCATATGCCGAACCCAGAGAAATGGGGCTGGGTAATATGATTACCGATGCCTACCGTTTTGCCATAAAAAAGACCGAAGGCAGGGATTATGAATATATTAATCTGGCCATAGAGCCGCTGGGCCTTATTCGTGGTTCTTTCCAAAAAGGTAAAATAACAGTTGCCGATGTCTTTCAGGTGCTTTCCCTGGGCGTGGGCATGGATGGTGTTGCCGGATATCCTTTAGTGGCCTTTTATATCAGCGGCAAAGAACTCAAAGATGTCCTGGAGGTGCATACGACTGTGGCGCCGTTGAAGAAAGTGGGCGCCTATTTACAGGTATCCGGAGTAAAATTTTCCTACAATCCGCACCGGATATTTTTTGACCGGGTAACAGAAGTTCTGGTACAGGATAAAACCGGTGAATATAAAACTCTTGATCCGCAAAAGCTTTATCGGGTTTGTGCCAATTTATATACGGTGGAAATGGTAAATTATGTCGGCAGGGTGACGCATGGTCTGCTGAATGTAAAACCGAAAGACAAAAACGGCCAGGCTCTGCCGGATTTTAAAACGGCAATTATCTACGTGGATAAGAAATCTCCTAAGCCCTCGGAGCTCAAAGAATGGCTGGCGCTAGCTGAATACACGAGTTCTTTTAAGAGTGAAAAAGGTATTTCCAAGATACCGGCAAAATATATGAAAGCGGAAGGAAGATATCGGGCCGAGCCCTCCTGGAATCCCGGCAAACTGATTGCCGGCGGCAATGCCATTACATATGGGGCTTTGATTCTCGGGATTCTTTTGCTGTGTATTATCGGGTTGATCATCCTGTATGTCGTGAAAAAAATCCGGTCGACGGGCAAGGCTAAATAATACCAATTCGCTTTTGTCGGTTTAATCCTGCAGATTAAACCATAAGATTTCGATAGGTGTAATATTGACTCCACCACCTGTTAAAATGCAAAGGTGATGTTACTCTGGTCTTAAATTCCGGGCGAGTTTAAACTTTATGAATAACCAGGGCGCGCCAGCAGAAATCCACAAACCGATGAGGGCAAAGCGCAGGTAACGCAAGACATAGGGAACAAATGAGTCTCCGCGGGGGAATATTGCGCGCAAGCCAAGATATAAAACCAGAATCCCTGCTATTCCGGGCAAAAGACGCATAACCCTTTGCCCGAATCCTCCGTCCGCAGAATAACCTCCTTGCGAATCCATCCAGGCCATACCTGCCAGCATACCGAATAAGACCGCAGCAAATGTAACGGCATTATTGAGTGTTGCCGGTGCGGGAAGAACATCTGCCCCGGTCTGCACGGCATTGGCGAGCCAAACGGCGGGCATTACCCAGTCGCGCAATGAACCGAAAGCAATTATTCCGGTTCCGAGCATTAACATCGATAGGGCGAAGGCAAGACCGACCTGCTTGACCGGAGACTTCTTTTTTGCCCAGGTTCCGACAGCATCCCATAGGTACGAGAAAGCTAAGAGCACCAGTGCGCCCAGAGCCCAGCCGACCAGAACGTCATGCGGGAAATGAGCAGCCAGGTAAAGGCGTGACAGGCCGATCATGAAAATAACAAAAGCAGCAGCTGCCCATGTCCACGGACGCGCTGCCAGCGCTGCCGCCATGCCCCACAGGCTGGCAGCGATTTGGGCATGCCCTGAGGGGAGACCGAAAGAAGTTTCGGCCGCCAGCGCTTTAACCTGGGTGCTGAACCAGTAAGGGCGCGGGCCATGAAAGATAAGTTTCAGAGTGTCATTCAGACTTCCGGAGACTAACAATATTGTGCCGATCCGTAAACCGGCATTGGCATTTATGCTCCAATAGATAATTGGCAAAGCCAACAGGAAGAATACTTCTGAACCGAGGAAGGAAAAAAGTTTCATGGGAATTTCCAGCCATATGCCCAGCCCCTGCAACCATATTATAAAAGCAATTCCCGGCTGAAAGATTGATTCCATATGCACCTCCGCCATAGTAATTGAATATTGCTATCTCGCCGAAGCTGTCTCTCGAAAGCTACATGGCATTACTAAGAAATCCAGAGATTAATAAAGTTTATTAATTTCCAGGCATTTTCCTTCTTTTCCATTAAAACCATATAGCCTTTGCCCATTTCGGAATCCACCGGATTGGCGGCGTAAAAAACAGCCCGCGTTTTTTCTTTGTTAAAACCAATCCGGGAGAGACAAATAATGCCGGAAGCAAACGGATATTTCTTGTGGAATTCTATCCAGCCGCCCCGGGAGTTGAATATCTTCTTTGCTTTTTCCTCGGGGAGGATGGTGATGATATTTTTCACTAAAAATTTATTCTTGAGCTTATATATTTTTTTGTTCTTTGCTTCGTAATCGGCAACCATCGTCGCATCGTCAATACCCAGAGTGTTCATAATGTTTTTATCGAGTCTTCTGTTGTTTGCTGTCAACTGGCCAACAACGCTGTTAATGCTGCCCAGCGAAGGGAAATCAAAATTTTTCAAAAGTTGTCGTTCAGCTTTTTCCTGGGCCGAAAGAGCGGCTTCTTCAGCGGCGGAAATATGTTTGCTTTCGATTTGCAGAAAATCGGTGAATACTTTGTACTCTTCATCTTCAATATCGTCATCATTTTGCAGTCGCGCATTTTGTTTTAGTGGCTTAAAACTTAAAACCATCTTGTCAAAAATTGATTCATACTGACTGGCCATATTCTGTGGCGCCTCATAAAGCGCGAAGGCGAAGCCGGAAGAAAGGGGAAAAACGACATATTTTTTGATGATTTTAACTTCCGCCGTGTCCTGACCGGGGAGCGTGAACCTGCTGGTTTTAACTGTAAATATTTTTGCCTTTTTGCCGGCAAGGAATACGTCGGCAACTGAGCTGTGCTCTTCATTTTTGGGCGACAGGGGTGGGTGCAGTTTTTCATAGATAAATTTTCCCGCAGTCATGTATTCCGCGCTCTGGCAGACAAACTCTATCAGAACATAAGATAAATCTTTGGCGCCGGGCGCCCATATTTTTACCCCGTATTCACCGCCTTCGTGGAAATAGAAGTCTTCGCTGTGCTGCCAATTTTGGGGTATGGATACGGAGAAAAACCCACCTTGTGAAGTCCATGATTTCAGTGCCGGTTCTCCGGCCATAAGTTCCCGGGGCGTCACAAAAACAGTGAGCAGCAGCATAGTGAGTGCTATTTTTACAAGTGGTGCAATTATCTTATTTCTTAACATCGGCAATCTCCAGAACCGGTATGATCTTTTAAATATTATAATTATCTTACTTCATATTCGCCGCGGGGATGCGAGGTTGCTCGATCCGTTATGCCGTCTAATCGGCGTGATAACGCCATGTCCGTTGTTCAAATGAGTAGGTCATTCTGCCGAATGGTGGATTCTTGTCCCATATTAGCTGATGGCTTCCCTCTTGATTCCAGTACCGGAAGTCGCCGGAAGTCAAAGTGTACTTGGCCCGAGGTACGGAGCTCAAATACGTAGGTACAAGTTCCGCGAGCTTGTCCGGAAACTTGCCGTTGTCTGTGCGGTACTGCTCACAGGCCGTGACAATTTGCTTCGCGTTGGCCTCGGCAATCTTTATCTGCAGGGTAGCATTGACGCCAACGATAGCCAGGGTCAGAGCGGGAATCATAATTCTGGAAAGGCCTACCTTCCACCCTGGGCGCTTCTTGATTGCTTTGACGAGGCTGACAATAAACCAGATTGGGCAGATAATTGCTGAAATGAATGTTCCGTAAACAGCAACGTCCAGGATCAGCAAAACAAGCGAGGCGATAAGCCCGCCACGAATCAGTCGAAAAAAAGAAGCCTGGTTATTGGGCATCATCATTGCATTTATTCTCCCCCACTGAAGGTGATACGTTTATTGTTTGTGTTATCTTAACTTTACCTTTCCCACGGGAAACGCCTGTCCGCTCGGTGAGACGGTGGGATATTGAGCTCTCTTGAATTGACGCTCCGCGATGCGGGGCACTTCCTTATTACTCGATCATGCCAATTTGCAGCGGTAATGCCGGCAACATGCTATGGCACATGGGGATTAAATGAATTAATCACCTGATCAAACACGCTTTCATGTTTTTTCGCCAAGTCTGGCGGCGCTTCATATTGCAGCAGATAAAATCCGACAGTCGCGGGGAGAACCACAAACTTTTTAGAGATCAAAATCTTTTTTGACTGAAAAGCGGTCACATAAGTTTTGCTGGTAAATGTCCGGGCCTTTCTGCCAGCCAGAGCGATTTCTCCGATGTTTGAATATTCTTCATCCGGTAATAAGGGCAAGCGGTGCGGTCGGGAGTTCCGTGTAATGAAAACATCCGCACTTTTTAGCGAATCGTGAGGTATTTTGCCGTCGCCGTAATATAAAACGGATATCATTGCCGGAGTTCCTTGACTGCCGCGCGGGCCGATTAAAATTACGCCATACTCTTTTGCCGATCTCCCCAGCGTTATATCTTCGTCCTTCTCCCAACCTGAAGGAACCATAGCCGCAAAAAAATTTCCATCCGATGTGTACTTTTCATAATTATTGACTGTGCCCGTTTTATCTTCTGCCTGGACAGCCGGGACACAGAGAAGTGTCAGTAAAGACATTACGACTACAAATAATTTTGCTAAAGGTTTCACTATAGCCTCCATTTATATCTTATTTCGCTTTAACCAGCGGGAAATCCATTCCCCGGGAATCCACAACAGGATATTGGCTTCCTGTTTATACTTCTTTGTGATTTCCGGCAACTGCTCTTCCACATAAATCACCAATATTCTCACGGTTGCCACTTCATTTTTGCGATCTGCTTAACGCACCTCAAACAGCTTGCTGTCTTTGCCGAAGTTGATGATCAATGGCGTCTGGGGGTGGCCGAGTTTCGAGGAAAGCTCCGTGGTCATATCCTTGGAGTAGATCCCCAGGCTTTTAACCGTCACCGCACCGCTTTTGTCCTTGTCCACCGTTGTGCCGTTGTTTAATCCCCCAAGCAGTGTATGCGTATATAGACCGTTGCCCTTATAGCCGTCCAGGGCGGTCTGTACGCTCCCGGCTGAGGCATAAATATGCAGCCCCATCTTTTTGGCCAACACCGACATCCGGGCGTCATACAGACCGCTGATAATATTATCCACTCCACCGGCATGGCAGGTGTCAAAAATAAACAGCTGTGACAGCGCTTTGATCTTTTTGGACATCTCGACGATCTCGTTGGAGCTGATCATGCTACCTGTTGTGTCCAGTCTGCCGTCGAAGCTGCTGGTTATGATGTAGTACTGGTTTTGCCACAGATAGCCGTGGGAAGCGTTGAAGAAGATGAAGCTATCGCCATGCTTTACCTGTGAAGCCAGTTTATCGATGGCAGCCAGTAGGGTTCGTTTACTGGCCTGCTCATTGAACAGGCTGGTCAGGTGAATGTTGGCCGGCTTATAGATGGTCCCGGCCTTGCTGGCCATTTGCGTGATGAAATCTTTAGCATCCTTAGCCGCGTACTTTAAATTAATAGAGGCGTCGCGGTAGCGGTCAATGCCGACGGCCAGAATATACAGTCGCGGCTCATCGGGTGTTCTAGTGGATGTGAAACTGGCTGTACCCATCACACTCTGCACAGTGTTGGGTGCGTTGAAGGCGGTAAGGCCGATCTCGTTTTCGCCGGATATCGTCTCCACTTCCACACATTCATCAAACGACTCACCCTTTGCTCGTCCAACAACTGCGCCGGGACTCTGTTTCTCCTTGATCGTCAAGGAACGCATATCCTGATACACCGCCCTGCTGTTCAATGCTGCCAGCTTGAGAGGTGCCGTTGTGCTCTGTGCGGCAACTTCACGGTAAAATCCATCGGACTTGATCAATTTGCTGTTCTGGAACAGACGCACCTCGCCAATGCCACCGCCGGTGCTTTGTACCTGATAACAGACTTTTACCTTTGCATCACTGGTCTGGCCGGGGATTGTAGAAAACTTCACCGTTGGTGGAGGATTATTGATCGCCTCTTCAACTGTAAGTCTGATCAGACCCGTAATATCGTCACCTTTGAGCTTGGCCTTCACGATGTCGGGGCGGTAAAAGACATCATAGAACTGGTCAATCCCATAAACCTTGTTGCCCAGGCGGATGCTGAGGTATTCATGCCCACGGGCCGAGGAATTGTAGTAGCCTTCCGGGGTGATCACGATCCATTCTCCATTGCCACAGTCAACAAACTGCCCAACCGCCTTACCGGTTGCCTGATCCCAAAACCTGACGGTTCCATCCGGACTACCGCTGGCCAGCCATGGGACAGTATCGCTGACAGCCCCCGCAGTGACTCCTGCCCGATGACCGACTAAACGAAGCCCCTTGCCAGCGGATTGGTTACTCAGCAGACGAAATGTGTTATCGCCAGTATTTACAATCATCAGACGATCATCATGCTTGCCCGCAACAACCGTGTAACTGCCGCCAGGGTCAGAGCCGCCCTGTTTCTTTCCTTGCAGGTCGATCACTCCCCCCGCAACCAGAATAGCCTTGCTGTCGGAAGTAAACTGCAACTTCACTAAACCTGGCTTGGGGACAACCGTTTCACACGTCCAGTCTTTTGTGGTGAACAGTTCAAGTATGTTCGATGTTGAAAGTGCAAAAGCGCTGCCATCCGGCGAAAATACAAACTCCACCGTATATTTATTAGGTGGACGCTCAACCGGAATGTATTTGATAAGTTTGTTGTCCGGGCTCCAGATGTCGACACTGTACTTACCGCTTCGGTCTGCTCCGAAACTGGCAACCGCAGTGCCCAGCGGGGATATTGCCAATTTTTCAACAAGCTGTTGTGTCTGAATGGTTTTCTGCTGCTGCTGAACGATATCCACAATATGGACGGCGGTCCGATTCTTATCGGTCAGGGCCGCATAAGCCCCGTCGGGTGACAAGCCTGTTGCCTCTGCACGATAGGTTCTCGCCAGGGCGCCCTCCTGATAATTCCAGACAAAAACCATATGACCGTCATCTCGGGCAGCAATCAACGGACTATTCTTGATAAAAGCAACCTGCACGATGTAGTCACCCTTGCCGATGGAGGGAAATACTTCAATCTCATTATTGTCGTTACGTGTCTTTGCCACCAGGTCATCTATCTGCTTACGGGACACACCTCCCGAAAACTTGTCAACTTCCCTGCCACCATTGAACAGGATGACCGTCGGCAGGATTCTAGAAATGCCATAGCGCATGACGATATCACTGCTTTTATCGATATCAATGCCGATAATTTTAACCTCGGGATACTGCTCCTTTACCTGCTGGATGATCGGCAGATAGGTTTTGCAGTGTACACACCAGTTAGCATAGAAATAGGCCAGCACCGGCTGGTCAGACTTCAACACCTCCTGTTCAAAGCGCGCATTTTCTACGGTCGGGATAGAGCCCAATCCGGTAGCAGCCCGACTTGGCTGATTAGCACGAGCCGTACCCTGTGCAACGGCAGCCCTCTTTAGAGTGTAGCTGATCTGAATGCGCTCTTTGCCCCGTGCAATCTGTAGCTGCACCTGATCACCCGGCAGATATTGCCTTACGACCTCTTGCAGATCAGCAGGCGCCTTGATGCTCCTGTCATCAAGCTTCAGAATGACATCGCCGGGCCGCAAGTCGCCTGCGGCTGACGTCGAAACGATATAGGCACCCTCCGTTTCGTCCAGACCGATGAGTTGGGCATAGTCAGCCGGAACAGACTTGATCATAACGCCCAATGACGCCCGATCGGCCGCAGAAACTGCAACTGAACTTATGGGCAATATAGCAACAATCACCAACCAGACCCTTAAAAAGCGCAATAAACCTTTAAATCGAGACATGTTCCCTCCGTCTATTTATCCGGTAAAAAATTTTATTCATACGCTCGCCTTAATCATTGAACCCTGTCTTTGCTCCTGTGATTTTCTGCCCTTCATGGGAAACAGTGCAGGAATTGCGGCCCATTCCTCTTTTCGGAACTATTAATGTGTATTCGGATCTCTGAATTATTTTGTAATCTTCCGGGGAAAATGTTTTCAGGAAATCTTCCAGAGGCATTCCTTTTGCGGCACGATTGCAGGCATCAACAGTCATAAGCTTGGCTTGTCTCATGTCATAAAAAGTATAAATAGTCAAAAACGCCAGAAGCAATAAAACCGCATAAACAGCTCTGCGGACAACAGTGTTTTTATGCTTTGTGTCATCAACATTCTGTCCGGAGGGAGGTGCAAATACTTTCCGCGCTGTTCTGCGTAAAATATAATAAAGGCCGATTATTCCCAGAATGACAATAAAAGGTGATCCTTTGTCGTCGCCCAGCAGAGGAGTAAAAGGTAAAAACAGAAAAGAGAGAAACACAAATACGGCGATATTGCGGGCGAATATTTTGAATTTTAGCAGTCCTATTCCCGCGGTCAGCATAAAGCCGCCGTAAACCGCCGCAAATAACGTAGTGATGATTCCGCTTTTAAAAATATTTCCAATATTGATGAAGAGGAATAAGGGAATGACTATCAGGAGACCGCCGATAATCAGGATAGATTGATAAGTGGCCTGTTCTTCCAGCAGCAGTTTCCTTTCTTCTTTGGTTACCCATCGTTTATGAAAAAGTTTTCTTCCACTGCTTTTGGCATCTTCTGTGGACATTAGGTCGGCTGGAATGCCCCAATCAGTATTAATAAGAAAATCAGTCCGTCCGGGTTGGTATTTTTTCAATTTCATGGGGAGCTCGCTTTATTATTTTCAAGTGGAAAAGTCGGGCCGCTGTTGATAATAATTACTTGATTTATTATAATAATAACCGTGAGTGCCAAGCGGTTGTGTCTGAGTGATTTTGCCGCGTTTTGAAAATCTTGCGCGTTCTTTCTGAAATTCAGGGTATTGGTTCGCCGCAAGAATGATTGCTGCCAGAAGAAAAATAATGGCGATGATACGAACCTTTTTTTTGCCAAACAGAGCTGGTGCTACGGCAAACAGTGCGGCCAGAACAAAGACAGCAAAAGAGCCGGTGGGCGACATCATCAGCAGTCCTAAGCAGAGCAAAATTGCCGTAAGCCAGGTAAGAGCGGAAGCTGAACTGTTTTTAATCATTATTTTTCCCCATATGTGGTTGCTATTCTACTGGGATTGCGCGTATATAGCAACAAATTAGACGTCCTGCATCAGGTCGGAGGGGAAAATATGATGACAGAAAACAATCAATGCACTCAATTAAATAATGAACAGGATCTTGCTGCCGCATTGCAGGCAAAGAATAAAGTCATCGCTCTTTTTTATGCGTCGTGGTGTCCTTTTTGCTCCCGGTTTTTGCCTGTATTTAAGCAACAGGCCCAAGGAAAAGAGACTAATTTCCTGCTGGTGCAGGATGATAAAGAGACTATCGGCGATAAATACTCTATTGGGATTTTCCCGACGGTGCTTTTCTTTGAGAATGGGGTACTGGCGAAAAGACTCGACGGCATAGCAGGAGTCGGCTTGCAGGAAAAGCAGCTGGTTGAATTTATCGATACCTGTTCTTTAACGTAATCCGCATACGGTGATATCAACAATGCAAATTGAGCAACTACAAATGAATTTAGCCGATATCCGGTTTCCCCGGGAGTTGGAAACAGATAATACGGCGGAAAGCATCAGGCTAGCATTGCTTGCCCATACAGTCAAAATCAGGCCGGAGAGTGATTTTGTTATTCCCCGGATAGAAATGACAGACCCACTGAAAATTGCGCTTCGTCAAGCAAAACTAAGAGGTCACATTCGTTGCGGCTTCGAAGATATCGCCGCTAAACTGGAAAGTGAAAGAATGGGTATAGCCAATGTTCGCGAACGTACGGCTGCCCCTTACGGGAAACGGATTTCACGGTTGCTTTTATTTTCCAATGATGGCGCCGGGCGTCTTTACCGGCATATCGGGCAAATCCTGAAGGCACACTCTCCGAGGCTGCTTGGCTGTCTTATTAATATGGACAGCAATGATTTCGGTCATTTGATGACGGGCAAAGACAGCACAATCAAAATAGTCATGGTCGAACATAAAGCTATTGTCTGTGATATATTACGGGCCATGATTGTAGTACCCGATGTGCCATCAGAATAAATAATGCTTTGTTTCCTCAAACGGCAATCTTTAGCATGTTATTGCATCTTGTACATATTTGCTGTATTTATGCCCCATAGATTGGGGGAAAGGGGACATGTCAATGCAAACAATTTTGAGAAAAATAACCCTGTTTTCCCTTTTTGTGGTCTTCTGCATTCCTCATTCATCCTACGCGGCGGCTGAACAGCGCATTGCACTGGTTATCGGTAACAGCGCTTACAGTTCCGGACCCCTGAAGAATCCGGTTAATGATGCCACCGATATAGCCGCTGCTCTCCAGAGGCTTGGTTTCCAAGTGATTCTGAAGAAGAATGCTAATCTGGAGACGATGGAGGGAGTCATCGAGGATTTTGGGAACCGGCTGAAAAGGGGTGGTGTCGGCCTTTTCTATTATGCCGGCCATGGTGTGCAGGTTAACGGCATCAACTATCTGATCCCCGTAAATGCGAAAATTAACAAGGAATCCGATGTCCGGTATAAGGCCGTAGACGTAGGACGGATTCTTGATGAGATGGCAAATGCCAACAATGGTATGAACATTGTGCTGCTGGATGCCTGCCGGGACAACCCTTTTGGCAAGAGTTTCCGCAGCGCCTCCCGTGGTTTGGCCATTGTAAGCAATTCCCCATCGGGCTCGTTTATCTCCTACTCCACAAGTCCGGGCCAGGTAGCAAGTGATGGCGAAGGGAAAAACAGTCCTTACACCAGAGCTCTATTGGAGAATATTTCCCAACCCGGACTGACCATCAACAAAGTATTTATGAATGTACGTAGCAAAGTAAAGAAAGAGACCGGTCAGGTGCCCTGGGAGCTATCTTCCCTGGAGGGGGATTTCTATTTTAGGACCGGTTCCGCAAAAACGGCGGTTGATAAATCCGAGACAAAAGAAGCACAGGCAAAGCTGACTAAGAAGGAAGAGGTGGAAAAAGAAGTCCAGACCTTGGAGACTTCGTCGTTTGCCGACCTAAAAAAGAAGATGGAGGCGAAGCGGGAGAAAGAAAGCCAGTGCATTAAGGATTTTGAGGACGCCAAGAAGATTGAAGAAGAAAGCTCGAGCATGTCCGAGAAAATTCAGGTGTGGCAACAATTCAGCGCAACCCTGACTGAAGAGCACACAACCAGGATTGATGAGATTCGGCAATATGCAAGTAACCGGCTTGAAAAGTTGGTAAGGCTCAGTGCAGCCGGTAAAACGCTGCCCAGGGAAATCAAGAACGATGGCCGCTTTGTGGCCTATGATGACGGTACTGTTCTGGACACAAAGACAAACCTAATGTGGGCGTCGAGGGACAATGGTAGTGTTATAAATTGGCATCAGGCCAAATCCTATTGCGAGAATAATCGCGGCGGTGGCTATACAGATTGGCGGCTGCCGACACAGCATGAACTGACGGGGTTATTTGACAGCAGCAAAGCTCGCCCGGGGCCATGTGATTATCAATATCCTATTCATGTTGCTACCGAGTTGATAGAGATTACCTGTTTTATCTTATGGGCAACGGAAACATACGGCGTTGAAGGTGGTGATTTCAGCTTCTATAGTGGCAGGCGAGACAAGGGGGGGCAGCCCGGCAAATACTACGAACGTGTACTCCCGGTGCGGTCTGGCAAATAGATTGATAGCCAGTATAAAAAAACAACCAAGATGCATAACTTCATGTAAGTCCTGTTTTTCCATTTTCGCATTTTATGCTACATTGAAATCAGTAGCGCTTAAACAACATTACATAGAGGAATGAGGAATAGCATGGCATTCAAGGATGTTTTAATAGAGCATGTCGGAAGTAAATGCGAACTTTACTTAAGCTGTTGCGGATGCTTTATTAAGATGGGGTCTCAATGTTCGTATCCATCCCATGAGGTAGTAGAAGTCAAAGATGACTATTTGACCCTCAAGGCACCAGCTGGAGTTTGTTCCCGTCATCCTATTGCCAATATATCATTACTTAGAGAGGACTGACGACATACAGAAAACTTTTTAAAGAGTATGTTTGTGTCTGTTTTCCGTTTTCAACTGTCTGATCAAAAAACTGTCCAGCCCATTGGCAAAAGCCTGGCGGTCTTTCTTGTCGAATATTGCCGGGCCGCCCGTAATCATGCCGTTGTCGCGCAGCTCATTCATCAGGCCACGCATGGCCAGGCTATCCTTGATATTTTCTTCAGTATAAAGCTTTCCCCGGGGATTGAGCGCAAAAGCCCCTTTGGCCACTACGCGGTCGGCCAGCGGAATGTCGGCGGTAATTACCAGGTCGCCAGGTTGGACAAGCTCCGCGATTTTGTCATCGGCCACGTCGGGGCCGGCTGGAACGACAATGACCGAGATATGGGCAGCATCATCAACCCTCAAAGGTTTATTGGCCACAAAAACAAGGGGGACATTCAGGCGCACCGATGCCCGCACTAAAATATCCTTGATGACATTCGGAAATGCATCGGCATCGATGAATATCCTCATCTAGATCCTTTCACTATTTTCTATCTCTTTGACCCGGCCGACAATCCCGCTTTGCAGTCGCACTTTGATGCCGTGAGGATGTGTGCCGGACTTTGTCAGAATATCAGCGACGATGCCATCTGTCAGTTTGCCTGTGCGCTGATCCGGTTTCTGGACTACCTTGACCTGCATGCCCACCTTAATATCAGATCGATTGTTTCCATTCATAATTATATCCTTTAATTGAAGCCTGCCACCAGATACTTAATCTTCTTTTCTTTGGGCTGCTTTTTTGTTTTTATCTCCAGGCGAAGCGCTTCTGATTTCGACATACACTTGCTTACGGCCATTAGCTTTACCGGCAGTCTTGCCCTTGTGTAACGGGAAGCCGTTCCTTTGCTATGAGTAATTAATCGCTTTTCAACATTATTCGTTATGCCGGTATACATTGTATTGTCACGGCAACTTAGGATATAGACGACCCAATTCTTGGTTGTTGTTGATTGTGCCATTGCTCTTTATCCGGGTTTGCTCACAGTTACCCATAGGAATGTCTCGCCGCCGATTTTCCGGTAATCACGGGACTCAATATTAAAGCCGGTATCTTTCAAATCATCCCAAAGTGCAGCAGGGCGTTTGTGGCTGTAATATAACTCCTGTCCCATAAATTCCTTATAACCGTCGAATTCATCACTGCCTGTATATTCTTTTGTGGCATAGGTAAACAGCACTTTTCCTTGAGGGCAAAGCCAGCGGTAGAATTTTGCAAATAAAGCCGCATGATCATTGATGGGAATATGAAACAGGCTGTAAATCGCCGTGATGGCCTCAAACTTATCCGGCGCGAATTCCACTTCCCGCATATCGGCGCGAATAGTCTGCATTTCCGGGACGTATTTTGCCGCGAGCTCCAGCATTTGTTGCGAGAAATCCACACCGGTAACCGCCCAGCCGTGATCAATAAAAAATCGTGCAAAAGGCTCTCCTGCGCCGCAGCCCATATCCAGCAGTCTTCCTTTTTTTACGCTCAGGGCTCTGTAAAAAGAATTCAGGACTTCCGACATGTCGAAAAGTCCACGGCTCTGGTCATAGGTTGCCGCAAACTGATCGTAAATTTCTTGAAGTGTATTTTTCACCGTATTGCCTTTCCGGGAGTATTTTTTCTGCTTGATCAAATATAACGCTCTAGTCAAAATTAGTTTTTCCCTCCACTGGCGGGAGGGGGATTATAGTGTATAGAAATAATTTTGTATATTCACCCTCACCCGAACCATCTCCCATCAAGGGAGAGGGAGGTTATAGCTTTTTTACGAAGCCATCAAATATCGGCAAAATGTCTGCAACAGTATTAACGGCGGCGCAGGGCGTCGGCAAAGGGATTGTTGAACGGTTTGGGCAGTTCTTTGCCGCGCTTTTTATCCTTGTTCTTCCGCTGTGGCGGGCACAGTGAAATTTTGTACTCACTGGGAGATCCAGCGGCAGGAGTCGGCTGCTCAACTTTGTCGCGGACAGGCTTTTCCCCCGGTGTTTTTTTCATCGATAGGGAAATCCGTTTTCTTTGGGCATCGACTGCCAGAACCGTTACCTCCACTTTCTGGTTTGCTTTGACTACATCCGCAGGAGCTTTGATGAATCTGTCGGCCATTTCGCTTAAATGGACGAGGCCGTCCTGATGAACCCCGATATCCACGAAGGCGCCAAATGCCGTAATATTCGTAACCACGCCGGTAAGTTTCATTCCGAGGGTAAGGTCGGATATCTTGTCTATACCCTCGGCAAAGATAACATTTTCAAATTGCTCTCTCGGGTCGCGTCCCGGCTTAGCCAGCTCAGCCAGAATATCCTTTAATGTTGGCAGTCCCGTTTTTTCCGAGACATAGTCGGTTAAAACAATCTTTTGTCTTCTGGCATCATCGGCGATCAAATCAACAACCGAGCAGCCCTGATCCTGCGCCATTTTTTCCACAATAGAGTAACTCTCCGGATGAACGGCACTGGCATCGAGCGGGTTGGCGCTGTCGCGTACCCGCAGAAATCCTGCCGCCTGCTCATATGCCTTGGCTCCGAGACGCTTCACTTTTTTAAGCTCTGCGCGGGCGGGGAAGGGGCCATTCTCGTCGCGATACTTCACAATATTTTCCGCAAGTGAAGGTCCCAAGCCCGAAATATGAGCAAGGAGCTGTGCGCTGGCTGTATTGACTTCCACGCCGACAGCGTTGACGCAGCTGATCACCATGTCATCAAGGCAGCATTGCAAAGCGTCCTGATCCACATCATGCTGATACTGGCCTACACCAATGGCTTTGGGTTCGATCTTGACGAGCTCCGCCAGCGGGTCCATCAAACGCCTGCCAATGGATACCGCCCCGCGGACGGTGATATCCTCATCGGGGAATTCATCGCGGGCCAGTTGGGAAGCGGAATATATTGATGCACCGCTTTCGTTGACCATGACCACCGGTATCTCTTTGGGTAAATCAAGGCTCTTTAAAAATGCCTCTGTTTCCCGGCCGGCCGTGCCATTGCCTACCGCAATTGCTTCAATGCTGTACTTGCTACAGAAATTTCTAACAGCCTGGCCTGCCGCCTCCCGTGCTTTTTCGGAGAGAAGTGGAAAGATTGCTTCGTGCCCGAGCAGTTTTCCCTGACGATCCAGACAGACGGTTTTGCAACCAGTCCGGAAACCGGGATCAACAGCCAGTACCGCCTTTTGTCCCAAAGGGGGCGCCAGAAGAAGCTGACGCAGATTGTCGGCAAATATTTTAATGGCTGTTTCATCAGCACGTTTCTTTGTTGTCAGACGGATTTCCGTTTCCATGGACAGCGACAAAAGACGCTTGTAACTGTCATGAACGGCAAGTTGGACCTGATTTGCCGCATGACTCTCATTTTTGACAAACAACTCTTCCAGAATGGTTAACGCTTCCTCCTCCGGAGGTGCCATGCGCAGCATAAGAAACTCCTCGCGTTCGCCCCTGCGCATCGCCAGAACCCGGTGGGAAGGAGCAGTTGCTACAGGCTCTTCCCATTCATAATAATCCTTGTATTTAATTCCGGACTCTATCTTGTCCGGCAAAACTTTGCAGGAGATTACTCCTTTGTCCATAAATAGTGTTCGCATTTTCGCCCGGGCATCCTGATCTTCATTTACCCACTCGGCAATAATATCGCGAGCTCCGGCGAGAGCTTCATCAACCGTGGCAACTCCCTTTTCCTCACTGATAAACGCGGTGGCCTCGAAGGCTATATCCATTTCTTCCTGAGAAAATATTTTGACTGCCAGCGGCTCCAGCCCCTTCTCCCGGGCAATCGTCGCCCGCGTACGGCGTTTGGGACGAAACGGCAGATAGATATCTTCCAGAACGGACATGGTTTCCGCAGCCGCAATCTTTTCTGTAAGTTCGGCTGTCAACAAGTTGCGCTCGGTCAGGGATTTTAAAATAGCGGTGCGGCGGTTTTCCAACTCTTCGAGTTGCGTGAGCCGGTCGCGAATGGCAGTGATCGCCACTTCATCGAGCGATCCGGTTACTTCTTTGCGGTAGCGGGCGATGAAGGGCACAGTTGCCCCTTCGGCAATCATGGCAGCTGTATCGCTAACCTGTTTGGCGGATATGTTCAGTTCTTGAGCAATTTTTTCGTAGCGTAATTGATTCATACTGCTATTTCTATTCCTTTTCTGAAAAGTTTAATATATTTGAAAAACTCCATAAAAGAAGCAATTATGTAATACCGGCGTAGGCCGGTATCCGTGCGCCTGGGAGCGGGCGCGATCTGAGAGGTTGAAGTCCTCTCACGGGGGATGCTCACCCCCGTTAGCCGAAGGTAACTGCGTCGCTGTGAAGCGGGGTGGAGAGCAACCGGAGGCGAACAAGCAGCCCGTAGTATGAC
>CAIVQG010000030.1 GCA_903907985.1 uncultured delta proteobacterium | reverse complement strand
AGGCCCAGTTCTTTGGCCAACTCATAAACTCGCTTTTTAGGCATGCAATGAAACTCCCTAAATTAAATTTCTCTATACAGAAGCATTACGTACTCTTGCTGGTTGCTTCTTGATCTAAAATTTTGCCGGCATCTTCAACCCACTGCTTGGCCATTGCTTCGCTCACACCGGGAATTAAAGACAACATTTCCGGTTCAGCTGCAGCCAGCATAGTGATGCTTTTAATTCCTTTGTTGAAAATCTTTTCGGCTATCGCCGGTCCAATACCTGTAATTTCCTCCAGAGCTTTATGGCCTTCTTCATCTTTAGCGGCAGCCATTGTTTCACTTTTCATATCAATTTTCCATCCGGTCAGCTTCACGGCCAGACGGACATTTTGCCCGTTTTTACCGATTGCCAGAGAAAGCTGATCATCAGGCACAATTACTAACATTGTCCGGTTTTCATCGTCAATAAATACACGGTTGACCTTGGCCGGAGATAAAGCCGAGCTGACATATTTGGCTGCATCTTCCGTATATGGAATAATATCAATTTTTTCCCCACGCAATTCCTGAACAACACTCTGGACGCGTGATCCTCTCATGCCCACGCAGGCGCCAACCGGATCAATATCCTTGTCTTTGGCTTTGACGGAAATTTTGCCTCTTTTACCCGGTTCTCTGACCACACTCACTATATCAATCAACCCTTCGGAAATTTCCGGAACTTCCACTTCAAAAAGAGCTTTCAAGAAGGATGGATGGGTGCGCGATAAAAGTATCTGCGATCCCTTGGAATTCTTTTTTACGTCAACAATATAAGAACGAATTCTTTCGCCACGCTTATATGTTTCGCGATGAATCTGCTCAACCGGAGGCAAAACGCCTTCCGCACGTCCCAGATTGACAATAATGCTGCCACCTTCAAATCTTTGCACAAAGCCGTTGACCAGTTCGCCTTTTCTGTCCTTATATTCGTCAAAAATATTATCGCGTTCGGCGTCTTTGACTCGCTGAATGATAATCTGCTTGGCCATTTGCACAGCGATCCGGCCAAAGGAACTCGTTTCGATTTTCATTCCCAGGCTGTCGCCGCACTCGGCGTCTTCATCAAGCGTACTTTTTGCTTCTTCTTTGGCAATTTGTGTTTCGCGATCAAGCACCTTATCGACGACTGTTTTGAATTGAAAAACTTCAATTTCTCCAGCCTCATCGTTATAATGGGCTTCGATATCTACATGCTGCCCCAATTTTTTGCGCGCAGCCGTAAGCATTGCCGCTTCAAGAGCTTCGGTAATGATCTGCTTATCTATACCTCTGTCCTTACCCATCTGCTCAATCAGACGTTTAAGTTCTGGAAACATTTACAAATTCCTCCCTCTTTCTTCGCTGATATAAAACAAAATTTCAGCCTGTCGGCATTAATTCCGAAAACAATAAACAAAAACTATCGCAATTTATTTATCCGGTATCGGCCAGATTAGCTTTGATAATTTCCGCTTTGGGAATCCGGTATTTTTTCCCGGAAACTTCCACAACAATCACTTTCCGACCGTCTTCTTCTATAAAATCATCGAGATGACCCCGAAAATTTTTAACCCCGTCAATTTTTGCATTTGTTTTGATATTTACTTGAGAGCCCCTGTATTTCACAAAATCCTGATCGCGCGAAATCGGCCGGTCAAAACCGGGAGAAGAAACCTCCAGAGTGTATTGATTGTCAACCAGATCATTGATATCAAAGATATCTCCGAGTTGATTGCTGACGACCGCACAATCATCAAGCGTAACACCGCATTCTTTATCCAGATAGAGCCCGATAATCCAACGCGTCTGCATTTTAAGGCATTCGACATGGATCAACTCCATTCCTTCCGCCGCAACAACCGGCTCGGCAAGCTGTCTTACTTTTTCCTTCAAATCATCAAACATAATGGCTCAGAAAATAAAAAAGTGGGCAAAAGCCCACTCAAATTTACACAGAAAGCGATGGTTTGTTGTTTAGCTAGCACACTAAAACTGGCATTGCAAGAAAAAAATGCTGCAACCACTACCTTCTGGGCTTATCAACCACGGGTATAAATTTCGAAGCGGGCTTTGGAATTTATACCCTCCGCTCCGCGGGATAATTCGACTTACGAACTTCAATTCGCTTCGTTTTTGAATTTCGAGTCTCATTAATTTGGAGCGGGCGACCGGGCTCGAACCGGCGACGTCCAGCTTGGGAAGCTGACATTCTACCACTGAATTACGCCCGCTTATACAAAGAATATAGGTCCTTGTTATTTTGAAGCCGATGGAACACAATGGACACAATTTCGTGTGGAATCTTATTCAACTTGGCCTATTTGTCAAGATATTTCTGGCAATGAACGGTAGATCATGAGCACGATGCTCCCAGACTGGCGCAAATTTCCGCTACCGATAGGAATAAATCCCCCTTCCGGCATGTTTTCCGTCAGTAATTTTAAATCCTGGGTTCTTCGCCTCATTGCCTTCGCTCCGGATCAATTCGACTAAACCATTTTTCTGTGGCATCGGCTTAAAAAAGGTCAAATCTCATTAATTTATCTTGACAGCGGACGGCGCTTTTTCTATTTTGTTTTCGTCATCCGGGACAATAGACCTAATGCCCTAAGCAATGAAAGTCTCAATAAACTTTGATTACCAAATGGAATAAGGGAGGCGGATTATGAATGTTGTAGCCTTAAACGGCAGCGCCCGAAAAGATGGTAACACAGCAATACTGCTAAATATTGTTTTAGATGAACTACAAAAGGAAGGCATCCAGACAGAACTGATCCAACTGGCAGGACAATCAATAAACGGCTGCAGGGCCTGCTATAAGTGTTTCCAGAATAAGGATCGACGTTGCGCTGTCAAAAAGGATATCCTCAACGACCTGCTGGAAAAAATGGAAAGCGTTGACGGTATACTGCTGGGTTCGCCCACCTACTTTTCGGATGTTTCGGCGGGCATGCGGGCATTCATCGAGCGCTGCGGTTTTGTCGCCCGGGCTAATGATTACATGCTCAAACGAAAAGTCGGAGCTTCAGTTGTTGCCGTCCGGCGGGCAGGAGCAATTCCCGCCTTCAATTCCATGAACCTTTTTCTTCATTATATGCAAATGGTCATGCCTGGCGCCAGTTACTGGAGCATCGGCATCGGCCGAGATCCCGGCGATGTGCTGAAGGATGAAGAGGGCATTGCGACGATGAAAGCTCTTGGCGAAAATATGGCGTGGTTGATGAAAAAGCTGGCTTAATATCAGCAGCATCCCTATTCAGACATGTTGATTTCGAGAATTCGATCTACATTAAATCGGCGCTTCTCCCCGCGAGCCACGCAGAAGGCATCCAATCCCAGGTAGGGGTATCCTTTATATTCCATTTCGCCGATGCGCAGCGGACGGATTACCCGACGGGATTTTTCGTCCTGCCCCTTGAGATAGAGAATCTCGATATTTGTTTTTTCGCTAATCGCCTGCTCGATCATTTTCCGTTTATCTTCGCGGCTGAACGTTTTGGCGGCCTGAGCGTACTGAATGCCCGTGAGAAACTTTACCACCTGCCAGTCCATCATAATATGATTTTTCTTCAACGGCTGTTTGAGGACAATGCCACCCAGAGTGGTACAACGCGACAGTGCGACATACATCTGTCCGTGGGCAAACGTGCCGCGTCCCACATCGATAACCACATTTTCAAATGTTTTTCCCTGGCTCTTATGTATGGTCACCGCAAAAGCTAAGCGTACCGGATACTGCGTGAATGAGCCGACCTCTTCAGAGCGCAATTCCTCATTTTTCAGAAAGAACCGGTAGATTTTCCACGTATAGGGAGAAATACGCGCCGTATCGCCGTTATCCAGTTCGGCTACAATGACATCCTCATCATCATCATTTTTTTCAAATTTTTTAATTGTGCCGATGGTACCATTGATCCACTGTCCCAGAGAATCATTATTGAGCAGCATGATCTGCGCGCCCTTCTTCAGTTTCAAATCCACGCCTGTCGGCAGATATTCCTTGCCAAAATCGCCTTCTATGACTCCTGTAGCTTTCCAGGTTTTCCCCGGCAGTTCGGCGAGACGCTTTTCGTTGATTATGGAGGCCAGGTCATTGGTGCTCGTCAGCGACAGATAGAAGGAACCGGCAGGCGCTTCAAATTGCGGATCACAACGGGAATTGAATTTGGCCAGATCGTCGTCCGTCAAAGTCCGGTTACGAATTGTGTTGAGCAAACGGACAAATTCATCATCCTTCTGGCGATAGACTTTTTCCAGCTCCAGAAATTCCATATCCAACTGGTCAAATACCTTGGCGCTGAAAAAATAAGGACTGGAGTAATGCGTCTTGAAGATATCGCGCTCGGAGGCCGTTACTACCGGCGGCAACTGATACAGATCACCGATAAAAATCATCTGTACACCGCCGAAGGGCAGTTTTTCTTCCGGTCCGTTCAGGCGGAGAAATTTGTCGACGCAGTCGAGCAGATCGGCACGCACCATCGACACTTCGTCAATCACAATTGTTGTAAGTTTTTTATAAATTGTTGTCTTTTGCTTGCCCGCACTCTTTTTCTTCTTGATTGATGACGGTGTGACACTGGGCTTGAAATGAAAAAAGGAATGAATTGTCTGGCCGGAAACGTTGACTGCCGCCACGCCAGTTGGCGCAAGAATTACCGCTTTCTTTTTAGTGTGATCGCGGAAATATGTCAGCAGCGTTGATTTCCCCGTTCCCGCGCGACCGGTAATCAGGATATTTCGTTGCGAGTCTTCCAGAAGCGTCAGCGCCCGCTGGAATTCGGGATTAAAATCTATCGCGGCAGGTTGGGATTTTGCAGTCATGATTTTTTCCTGTAGGGCATGACCATGACTAAACACAATTCATGGCCACATTCAAGAACTATGAAGTACATTGATCTCTATATCGTTGTATTAAATATAAAAATTTAATTTTAATTCCATCGAGAATTGCATAACGAAAGACATTAATTACAATTCGGCGGAAAATATTGGATCTTCATCTTTACAATTTGACCAGCATCACAGCCATTAGACACGAACAATTTAATGGATATCCCCTTGTTCTACCTGAAGAAATTTAATTAAGAAGCCTGAATACACGTGGAGAGGGGAAAGAGAAACAAAGTCGATGCACCATATATGGATTGCCGAAAACAACATATGGTGTATTACCATGGTAGCCGAGAAGCGCTTTGATGATTTTTCCTGTAATACAGAAGCCTTACAACCTTGATGAGTTTGTGGTGTTTATCTTGCATGACACAAACAGACTGTGTTAATATCATGCTAATTTAGACACAAATGAGCAAGGACTGTCCATACTGAAAGTCATAAATCTCGAAAGAAATAAAAACATAATAGCTAAGGAGGTTAGCAAAGAAATGGCAAATTTAAAGGAAGTAGTAATTGTTTCAGCTTGTCGAACCGCCATCGGAGAGCTTTTGGGTTCTCTCAAGAGCATATCAACAACAGATATGGCGGCGATTTGCTTGAAGGAAGCAGCCAATCGGGTCGGCCTGGATACCAAACTGATCGATGATGTAATTTTGGGATGCACAGGTTATGATGCAGCCCAGAACAACGCGGGCCGCGTAGCTGCCCTGAAGGCGGGATTCCCCCCCACAGTTCCGGGCATGACCGTTAACCGCGTTTGTCCTTCATCCATGGAAGCCATCGATATAGCTGCCGCACACATCCAACTGGGCAATTTAGAGGTGGTTATGGCCGCGGGATCTGACAGCATGACCCAGATGCCCTTTGTATTAAAAAACCACCGCACCGGTGTCAAATTGCAAAATGACGTACTAGTCGATAGTTTGTGGGAAGGCATGAGCGGCGGCGGCAACATCATCATGGGTTTGACCGCCGAAAACCTGGCCGACAAATATAACATTTCCCGCCAGGAACAGGATGAATACGCGCTGCGCAGCCATCAGTGTGCCCAGAAAGCCATCGAGAACGGTTTGTTTAATGAAGAAATCGTTCCCGTACCTGTTCCCAAGGGAAGAGGAAAAATTGAGGATTACAAGGTTGATGAACGCGTCAGATTCAACATGACGATGGAAGACCTCACCAAGTTACCGCCGGCCTTTAAGAAGGGCGGTTCGGTTACCGCCGGCAATGCTTCCGGCTTAAACGACGGAGCTTCCGCAGTCCTGATGATGTCCTTAGATAAAGCTAAAGAACTGGGCATGAAGCCTCTGGCTAAGATCATCGGCGGATCGCTGGCTGCAGTTGAACCAGAGCTTATGGGTTACGGACCGGTTCCGGCTACGCAGAAATTGCTGGCTAAGACTGGCATTAAACTTTCCGATATCGGGTTAATTGAGGTTAACGAAGCATTTGCCGTCCAATATATAGCCGTAGAAAAAGGTCTTGGTTTGAACAGAGATATCACCAACGTCAACGGCGGAGCTATCGCTCTGGGACATCCCGGTGGTCCGACCGGAGCAAGACTGGTTATTACTTTGATGTATGAAATGAGAAGAAGAGGCGTTAATTTAGGCCTGGCCACTCTCTGTGGAGGCAATGGTCCCGCCCGTTCAGTAATTATTGAAGCAATGTAATCATCTTGAACCATTAGGAAGCAAGAAATATGGCTGATTTTCTCCGGGTATGCGCACCTAGAGCCTTGCATACCCGGAGAGAATCACAATATTCTACAGTACTAATCAGCTCTATACGCGAATAAACCCTTACTGTTGCATACTTTATCCTCCTAAAGGTGGCACTTTCTTCACCACTTATCTCACCTACGCGAACATATTGGGCCCCCAAACATTGGCGATGACGTTCCTGATCCTCTCCTGCTCAATGCGGAGAAAAAAGAACGGAAAGAAAAATTACATAGCTTGAAATGAGGAAATATGTTGTGAGAAGATAACCATGAAAATAGATAAAGAATGACATACACGACTTCCCCTACCATAAACAAGGAATGCGCTATCAGACATTAAACAAAAATTGGAGGTGTTCCATGCTGTACGAATTCGAAGGAAAATTCCCGGTTGTGGGAAAAAACTCTTATGTCAGCGAAACGGCCTTGTTAATTGGCGATGTGGTAATCGGCGATTCCTGCTATGTGGGCCACGGAGCTATTATCCGGGGGGACTACGGTCGGGTGGAAGTCGGCGAAGGTACAGCAGTGGAAGAAGGGGTAATTATCCATTCCCCGCCCGGTCATACTCAACTTATCGGCAGGCATGTAACCTTGGGCCATGGCGCGATTCTTCACGGCAGTGTCATCGGTGATTACACTGTGGTGGGCATGGGGGCGATCCTCAGCATTCTGTCCAAAACAGGCGAGTGGACTATTGTAGCCGAGGGAGCGGTGGTGAAAGCCAACCAGGAGATTCCGGGCGCTAAGGTGGCTGCCGGAAATCCCGCTTCCGTAGTCCGGGATGTCCGGGATGCGGATAAGGAATTATGGCAATTTGGCAAACAGATCTATGTGGATTTGGCCTTGCGCTACCTGAAATCGGGAATGAATCCTGTTCCCAAAACCGGCCAGCCCCATACTGTCTGAATTTACAAAGCTTTCTCGGTTGCCGGCAATAATTAAGAGGGTTTTGTTTGACTCATGAGTTGTGGCGACTGTACAGAGGCATCGGTAAGGATAAACTGACCACCTAATACCCTAAAGGGCGGGAGAGTTAGAGCGGTGTCACTCGAGGTCACGCTTTTACATACGTTGAAGAAGCTGATAACGGCGCCAACAAAAGATAGTGCAATGGATAATACGAATTAAATATTGCACGGAGAAGAGTATATGGATAATGAAATGAGCCAGATTCTCAAAGACTGGCGGGATATATATCCGGAGAAATTTGCCCCGGAGGAGAAGGTGTTCAGCAGGATTCGCCGGGGGAACCGGATTTTTATTTCTACAGGTTGCGGTGAGCCCCAGTATCTGGTGCGTGCTCTCATTAAGTACGTGGAATCCAACCCCACGGCCTTTTTCGACGCCGAGGTATTGCATGTCTGGACTCTGGGTGTAGCCCCCTACACGGATGCGAAGTTCAAGGCGAACTTCCGTCATAATTCCTTTTTTGTCGGCCATCCGACCCGGGAAGCTGTCAACAAAGGGTTAGCCGACTACACACCGGTCTTTCTCTCCCAGGTGCCCAACCTCCTGCGCCGGGGGATGGTTCCGATTGATGTGGCCTTAATCCAGACATCGCCGCCGGACAAACACGGCTGTATGAGTCTGGGCGTCAGTGTGGACATTGTTAAGGCCGCCACAGAATCAGCGGGGCTTGTCATCGCTCAGGTCAACCGGCAGATGCCGCGAGTCCATGGCGACGGCTTTATCCGTATCGAGGACACCGATTTCATTATCCCCTACGACGAACCCCTGCTCGAATACAATGCCGGGGACAACTTCGATGCTGCCCAGCGGGTCGGTCATTATGCCGCCGAACTCATCCGCGATGGAGACACGATCCAGGTCGGCTACGGGATAATCCCCAATGCCCTCTTTTCCAGCCTGTTGCATAAGAAACACCTCGGGGTTCATACAGAGTTGTTATCCGACGGTATTGTCGAACTAATGAAAAAAGGAGTCATCGACAATTCCCGCAAGACCATCAACCGGGGAAAGACGATTGCCACCTTCTGCATGGGAAAGCGTGAGACATATGAATATATTGATGATAATCCGTTTATTGAGTTCAAAACCATCGACTATACGAACAACCCACTGATTATTGCCCAGCATGAACATATGACGGCCATCAATACCGGCCTGGAGATTGACCTGACCGGCCAAGCCACGGCAGAGTCACTGGGCAAGACCTTCTACAGCGGAATCGGCGGGCAGGCAGACTTCATGCGCGGGACAGTGCTGGCCCGCAACGGCCGGACGATCCTGACCATTCTATCCACAGCGGACCATGGCCGGGTTTCCCGAATTGTGCCCTTCCTCCGGGAGGGGGCAGGGGCTTCTTTGATCCGGGGAGACATCCACTATGTGGTCACGGAATATGGTATCGCCTATCTGCATGGGAAAAATATCCGGGAGCGGGCTATGGAACTCATAGCCATTGCCCATCCCGATTTCCGGCCCGGCCTCATTGAAGAGGCGCGGCAGGGCGGATTGATCTACCGTGATCAGAAGTTCGTCCCCGGACAAAGCGGAGAATACCGGAAGGATCTCGAGACCTACCGGACAACGAAGACGGGGGAAGAGATTTTCTTCCGACCGGTTAAAATCAGTGACGAACCACTGCTCAAAGAATTTATCTATTCCCTGTCTGACCGCAGCATGCACCGCCGGTTCATTACACTGCGCAAGGACATGCATCACGACCGGCTTCAGGAATTCGTGATCATCGACCATACAAAAAAGACGGTGATCCTGGCGATGAGCCAACCGGGAACGAAAGAAATCCTGGTCGGCGTAGGGGAATACGTCATCACAGAGGAGGCGCACACGGCAGATGTGGCCTTTATGGTCCGGGACGAATACCAGAACCGGGGAATCGGTTCGGAATTACTGCATTACCTGACTTATCTGGCCAAGCGGCAAGGTCTTTTGGGTTTCACGGCCTCGGTTATCATGGAAAATGAGCCGATGCTCCATGTCTTTCGGAAGCTGGGGGCAGATATCGAAACCGTCATCGATACAGGTGTCCTAGAGTTGACGATGATTTTCCTTGAGAATGACTTGCATTTGGGAGAAGATAATTAAATATTACCAGGCCGCCTCCGGAGACATTCCTATCTACCCCGAATTGGCCCAAATATTGTCATCGCCAGAAATTGATATCTCTGGGCTCTCACGGGATATTTACAGGTTGGATCGGCAGAGGCATCGTATTGCGTAAGTCCGGCCAACAACTGGATGTCTGCCTGTGTCTTCATTAGATGTTCCTGGGAAGGCTTAATCTCACCTTTTTTCAACATTTTTTCCGCCCAGTCGTATGTTTTATCATGATCGCGAAACAAGCTATCCAGAGCATCTGGATCGTCAATCCATTCCCCGCCATTGGAATTATGACCACCATACTTGCCATATTGAAAAACTTCTTCCCAAACAGATTGAAATACATCCCTCCCGATACACTCTCCCTCTTTGTTCACATAGTTTCTGCCAAATGTTTGGAATGCCGGTACCGCATATCGCAAAACATTGAGATTCAATCTTGAAACAAATTAGTATTTTGGAAACTCAAAATATTGGAAAGGCAATATGTGTTATTTTTTATGATAGCTTTTCATTATGATTACATGTAGTTGTTAACACTTAAACCGCAACCAAAGCAAATATCCATTTCATCTTAAATGCGCTAAAATACTTAAATTTGAAATTATAAATAATCATAAAACACAGAAGGTTAAATCATTGTTGCTGCTCATTTTCCCAAAAAGGCTAATATGAAACGAAAAATGCGTTTCACTGAAATAAGGCCTTTTTAAAAAATGAGAAATGAAACAGCCAGAAAGATCACCTTGAATAAAGCGGCCTTAATAAAGGCTTTATGAAATGCTTTTCCTTCACTGGCGAGTTTTCTGACTTCAAAGAAAAAGACCGGGAGATGTCCCGTTACTTTCCGTATTGAAGATTTCCGGGGCATTGTTTTGATGCAGACTCGCCTGACCTGCTGTAAATCGGCAAATCTTAGAAAGGCTTAATAATACCATCTTGGCATGACCGGTAGCTGTAATAACTAGCGGTGGTTCTTACTCAATGGAGTTTTGTTTTTCAGAGAAAGACGCTATTGGCTCATGAAGTGCGATATTTGCTTGTGATTACCGGAAATACATAACTGGAAAGTTCGTTGTTTACAAGGCGGCAGCCAAAGCCGGGAAACTTTGTAATAATGGTCGGGCGTTTGTGACGGAAATCAGCAGTGCTGATTGAGCCACTTGATTACATCAGCAATAACTATTTCTCTGTTTGTTTCATTGAGCATTTCGTGGCGACAATCTTCGTAAAACTTAAAGCTCACATCGGCAATGCCCAGTTTTTGATATATTTGAATTATTTTTTTAACTCCGGCGGTATTAGCTCCGACCGGATCTTTCCCACCGGAAAAAAAATACAGCGGTAAATCTTTCGGTATCTGCCGCAATTGATCCGGATTAATTATTTCTCGCAAAAATTTTGTTAGATCAAAGAAAAAAGCAGCCGGAAATATGCCACCGCAAAAGGGATCGGCAATATATTTATCAACTTCTTTTTCATCACGGCTCAACCAGTCAAAAGCAGTTCGGGCCGGTAGAAATTGTTTGTTAAAACTACCGAAACTCAGAGCGTTCAGGAGATTGCTTCTCCCGGTTTTCCCAACCCGCAATTTTTCGAGATATGCTACGCCCTGGCCGATTAAAGTCATTAAATCTGCAGGGCCGGCCGTTCCTGATAATATCGCCCCTTTTAATTGGTCTCCCCAGCGGGCAATGTATCCTTGTGCCAAAAAAGCACCCATGCTGTGACCAAACAAGAAGAGGGGAGCCGCCGGAATTTCTTTCGAAATAATTCCCGACAACTGGTGAATGTCTTCCAGCATCCGGTTCATGGGATCTGCTCCGGCCTCACCGGCGTGCGCCGGATCCTTGATGGTCTTACCGTGGCCGCGGTGATCTTCCGCATAGACGGCATAGCCATGTTTTGTCAGTGTTTCGGCGAATCGTTCGTAACGGGCGGCGGTTTCCGCCATCCCATGGCTGATGTTTATTACTGCCTTTATCTGATTTTCCGGCAGCCATTTGTATACGTATATTTCTGTTTGGTCCGGAGCGCGGAATGTAAAGTCCTTCTGGATCATGCTTTCCCTCCGCAAAAAGCCGAACGATTCATGTATCTCCGGCAGATTTCATCAACAGGCTCCAGGCAGAGACATTTTAAATAGGCTTTGATAAAGCCTTTGAGAAAAACAGTTGCTGGTAATGCCTGCACATCATCACCTTCGATCCCGTGCAAATAATCAATGCGGATCTTTGTTTCCTGAGCAATGTGTTCCAAGGGTACTGCCAGTTCCTTTCTGATCATCTGGAGATCAGGTCCGCTTACTTCCTCACGGGAAAGTATTTCGCTTATTACTTGATTTTCAATAACCTTTGCCCGCAAGGCAACAGTGGCATTTTTTATTGGACCGGTTTTACCCTGCGCCCGGTTAATATCAAAAACACTCACCGGTGTTTTGACAACTGGTTTCTTTGCTGTCTCATCGAGAACCCCCAGCCGTATAAGTTCTTCATCATAGTCTTGCCTTTTCTTTTCATTAATCAGAGTGAGATAAGCCTTTTCCAGGAGATCCTGGATTGTCTTCCTTTCCTCCGGGGAAAAGAAAGAATAACTGATCAGAGAATCCGTTTGGTACAGCTGCAGAGAAACATTATAGGCATGACGAATTTCAAACAATGTGGCATCCGGCTTTAAATCCAGCATTTCATAATAATTCAGTTTGGCAAATTTTTTTTCCATATCCGCTCCCTGGTATTTTTCCTGTAACATTTTGCGCCCGTCAATATTATGAATAATTGATCATCAACTGATCGCCGGCGGAATATATGATTTGCTTACTGAGCTCACGCAAATCACCCGCTGTCCGCGTATAAGGATAGCGATCTAAAAATGATACCCGCTGACAGATGGCATCATGGACATGTTCATCATAGGCAATGTTCCCGGAAAAATCAATTTTGAGTCCAAGATGTTTTTCAATGAGCTTGCAGATCTGCGGTCCTAATCCGGCATCATCCTGTTTATGCAGTTGATTAAGAATGAGCTTAAATTTATAATTATTAAAGTCATTATCCAGTTTTATTCCTGTTTCCGGATATATTCTTTGAACCATTTGCATTATGCATTCCGGCTTGGCATAAGCACCGTTGCCAAAATACTGCACAGCTTCTTCTTCCAGCGCCTTAAAATCCGACGCCGTAAAATACTGCCGGATGCGGCGGAAATAAATAGATCTGATCAGCCTGTATACATTTTCAATGGAAGTTGGTTCCGGTGTCGCTATGAAAATGCCGTTCTGCGAGATCAGGAAAAAATCAAGAGTGTTGAAAGAAGTTCCGGCACCGAGATCGAGCAAAATACAATCAAAGTTCAACTTCCCGATGGCCCGCATCGTTTTAATTTTTTGTTCATAAGGAAGATTGGCAATATCCAGGGTATCATTCGCGCCGCTGATCAGGAAAAGATCAGGCACAGGTGTTTCCAGAACAATGTTTTCGAGGGAGGGATATTTTCTGCGAATGAAATCGGAAAGGCTTTTAGCAGGATAAGGAATGTTCAGTAAGGTGTGAAGATTTGCCGCACCCAGATCAAGATCAATCAGGAGAGTCTTTTTGCCTAATCCGGCCAAAAGGCGTCCTAAGGCACAAGTTAAAAAACTTTTACCCGAACCGCCTTTACCTCCACCAATTGGCCAGATATGAGCCATAAGCCATCCGACGTGTATTTTTGAATTTCATACATGATAAATTAATAATATTCAAGCATTATGTTGAATTTACGGAATATTTTCTGCAGCTAATGATGATCGGGTAAAAAGTTGCCGGTCATGTATGTACAGATTTTGTCCTGCTCCGGGGAAAATAAATTGGAAAACAGATTGAGCGGCAAATATTGGAAGTCCTAGCGACGTCATATGAGCATGGATAACTTTCTTGACTTCTAAATCTTTTATCCATACAAATAAAAAATAAATTCAAAGCAAGCTTTGGGAAGTTTTCCTTGAGCTTGCTTTGCCCCTGAGGAGCCCGGACAGCTTCGCTTTCGGGATTAATTCCACTAACGCTTCAAACTTCACGGCGTTCGTTTTTGAGCGAGTGTCAATGATTAATACATACTGCGGATTTTGCATGATTGATCGTGAACCGAAAATTAAAGTAGCCCTGTTACAAAATTATCGCGCATCTACAATAACCTTAAATGGGGATTTTTATCTTACCGGCAGACAGATCACTGCAAAGTCTCTTAACATTGCGAACAGGGCAGGAAATGTTATCCTGAGCAGTGCGTCGGGAGAAGAATTAGCGTCGCAAAAAGAAATCAAGCTCGCGGCGTGCGGGCAATCAACTTTCACTTTGGATGTAAAAATAGGCATTGGCTTTCACTGGCAGCGCATTTGCCAGCAGACATTTTGCGGCAGCATAATTGCACTGGCCAATCCCGATTTCTCTTTCCATCTCATCAATGTTATTCCCCTGGAAGATTATCTCACCTCCGTCATTTCCTCGGAAATGTCGGCACAGGCTCCGCTGGAGTTTTTAAAAGCTCAGGCCATCACAGCCCGCAGTTGGCTCGTCGCCATGCTTACGCGGAAAAAAAGAAATGCCAATTCTCTCCCTCCTGATCAAACAGAGGATAAGGAAATAATCCGCTGGCACGATACTAACGACCATTCTTTTTTCGACGTCTGCGCCGATGACCATTGTCAGCGCTACCAGGGGCTCTCACAGATTACCTCCGCCGATGTAAAGACGGCAATTGCGGCAACACGAGGCGTTTATTTAGTTTCTAATAATAAAATTTGTGATGCCCGCTATTATAAAGCCTGCGGAGGGCGAACAGAAATATTCCCTACAGCCTGGGAAGACAAAACATTTCCCTATCTCCAAAGTGTGACCGATCATTCCACCGATTATGCTGCCATTGCTTCTGAGGATGATGCCGGAAAATGGTTGAGGGACAAGCCGGCTGCTTACTGTAATACTCAGGATAAAGAGTTGCTTGGCAAAATATTGCCTTCCTTTGATCAGGAAACAATGAATTTTTACCGCTGGCAGGTCAGCTACGCTCGGGAAGAATTAGAAGAAATTCTTCAGAAAAAATCCGGCATTGATTTCGGCACATTAAGAAATCTGATTGCCGTAAAGCGCGGCCCTTCCGGTAGAATCAGTAAATTAAAAATTGAAGGCACAAAACGTACCGTCATAGTTGGCAAAGAATTAGAAATCCGCAGCTGGCTTTCGCCGAGCCACCTTTTAAGCAGCGCATTTGTGGTTGCAACAGAGCTTTCTCCAAATGGCGTAATTGAGCGTTTTGTTCTGGATGGCGGCGGCTGGGGTCATGGCGTAGGTTTATGCCAGATCGGAGCAGCAGTAATGGCCGAAAAGGGATTTTGCGCCGAGGATATTCTGGCCCATTACTTTTCCGGGGCCAAACTGCAAAAACTTTATGAATAGTTATGAAGAATAGTCTGCCGATCAACATACGGATCATTTTTACCCTTGCGGTTATCTGTATTATCGCCGCGTGCGCCGGACCAAAGCAACAGGTTTTATATACCGAAAGAGATTTCCAGATCGCTTTCAATGAGACTTACTTTAAAGGCAAGGCAAAAATGGAAGTACCCGTAAAATATGGCCGGGCCGATCTGGTCAGCGATGATTACGCCATTGAAGTAGATAAACTTGATAATTTTCACGAAGCGATCGGTCAGGCATTACACTATGCCAAAGAGACCGGAAAGAAACCGGCCATTGCCATCTTTATAGTGGATCACCGACCAGGCGATAAGGAAAAATTGAAATACGTGATGTGGCTTTGCAACTACTATAAAATTAAAGTCTGGTTCATCAATGATGAACTGGAGAAGGCACGGAAAAAATAGAGACTAATTAGCCGGAAGATGTCCTTTCGCCGAAGCGAAATAACCGAAATATCCTGAAGATCCCTCCCGACATTCAGGACATGGACTTCTTCCCGCGGTCGACAATACATAATACTTGTTTAGGCCAAAAGACACCAATAAAAGGACGTTCATGTCAGTATCTAAGGATAAAACAACTGTGAATCGGAACCCCTGGGCCTGGGTGCCTTCCATCTACATCGCAGAAGGCGTTCCCTACATGATTGCCATGACCGTTAGCGTCATGCTTTATAAAGACCTGGGGTTGACGAACACCGATATCGCCTTTTACACCAGCTGGCTTTACCTGCCCTGGGTAATTAAGCCGCTCTGGAGCCCCTTTGTGGATCTTTTCCGCACCAAACGCTTCTGGATTGTTTTGATGCAACTGGCCATCGGTGCATCATTTGCCAGTGTTGCTTTGACGCTGCCCGCGAATGATTTTGTCCGCTACACACTGGCGATGTTCTGGATAATGGCCTTTTCTTCCGCCACGCATGATATTGCCGCCGACGGTTTTTACATGCTGGGGCTCGATACGCCTCAACAGGCGGCGTTTGTTGGTGTACGCACTGTTTTTTACCGTGTCGCCACTATTGCTTCCAAAGGGGGCCTAGTTATCCTTGCCGGGAGTTTGCAAAAGTCCGGCTATCCGGTACCTTCCGCCTGGTCGATTACATTTCTTGTTGCCGCCGCAGTTTTTCTGGCTCTCTGTCTGTACCACTTCTTTGTCCTGCCTTATCCCGCAGCTGATCACCGGGCGCGGCTGGACAAGGGTAAGGGATTTCTGGCGGAGTACTTCCGGATCATTTCCTTGTTTTTCCGGCAAAAAGATATCGTCATTATTATCTGCTTCTTTTTGTTTTACCGGTTGGCCGAAGCGCAGCTGGTAAAGATGGTTGTTCCCTTTCTGCGCGACTCCCGAGCCATCGGCGGCCTGGGTTTGCCCACTGCGGAAATCGGCTGGATTTACGGCACGGTGGGTGTGGTAGCCCTCATGCTGGGCGGACTGTTGGGTGGCTTTGTTATTTACCGCAACGGTTTGAAATTCTGGCTCTGGCCCATGGTTATTATCATGCATGTACCGGATCTGATTTTTGTCTATCTGGCGTACGCGCAGCCGGAAAATGTCTGGCTAATCTGCTCAGCTGTGGCAGTGGAGCAAGCAGGCTATGGTTTCGGCTTTACCGCTTACACGATGTACATGATCATGGTCTCGCAGGGTGAATACAAAACGGTCTTTTACGCGATGGGCACCGGAATCATGGCCCTCGGTATGATGCTGCCCGCAATGGCCAGCGGCTGGATTCAGGATCATCTGGGATATATAAATTTCTATTACTGGATTTTGTTTACCACCATTCCCGGATTTATCGTGGCCGCGCTGGTAAAGATTGATCCGGAGTACGGGAAAAAATGATATTGTTGAGGAAACCGACAACCCCGGCCTGCGCCGGGGCAGGCTGTGCCAAAAAGATAGCGCATTGATTGAGAGTTGGTATTACTGATGATACTTTACTTACCGGCGGTCTTAATGATATGGTTCAGGTCATCAAAAAACTGGAATGATATTATCAACAATGAAAAGAATATAGCGGAGGTGTTCAATGTTTAAAACTGCAATCACGGAAATGTTCGGCATTAAGTATCCCATAATCTGTGGAGCGATGATGTGGCTGTGTAAACCACGTTTTTGCGCTGCTGTTTCCAACGCCGGGGGCATGGGTAACCTGACCGCAGGCAATTATGAAACAGCCGATGAGTTTCGCACGGCGATCCGCGAAACCCGCAAACTTACAGATAAACCCTTTATGATAGCGATCACGCTCCTGCCTTCCGTCCGGATTACACCGGAACATCATAAAATGTATATTGCAGTCTGCGCGGAAGAAAAAGTCGCGGGCATTGAGTTTTCCGGCACGCCGGTCGATAAAGTAGCCGGCATGGGAGCCGTCGAAATGCTACAAAAAGCAGGAGTAAAGATGTTTCATAAAGTTGGAGCGCTGCGCCATGCGTTGCATGCGGAAAAAATCGGCTTCGACGGTATCTATGCGGCGGGCATTGAAGAAGGCGGTCATCCGTTAAGTGATGATGTCACTTCCATGATCCTGACGCCCAAAATTGCGCAAACGGTGAAAATTCCGGTTGTGACTGTGGGCGGCATTGCCGATGGCCGGACGATGGCAGCGGCGCTTGCTCTGGGTGCACAGGGCGTCATGATGGCCAGCCGTTTTATCGCCACGAAAGAATGTGAAGTGCATGACAACATCAAGCAGGAGTTGATTCGCCGGCAGGAATTCGATACGGTGATCTATGGAAAATCCATCGGGCTACAGGGACGCGGATTGAAATCCAAAGTACTGGAAGAAGTCCTGGCGATTGAAGAAAGGCACGGCGGTTTTGAAGAATTGATTCCCTTGCTGTCCGGCCAGAAGGTCAAAGAGGCCTGGGAGAATGGCGACGTGAATTATGCGCCGCTAATGGTCGGTCAGTCCATCGGCCTGATTAACGACATTCCCACCTGCAAGGAATTAATGGAGAGAATGGCCGCCGAAGCAAAGGATAGTTTATCCAGAGCAAACAACGCCTGCAATGCTTAAACGCTGGATTCCCGCCTGCACGGGAATGACGAAAATGAGCAAATTTGATTTTGGGACCACCAATATTGAATTTATGCCAACCATATAAACGGAGGATGCAAAAGATGGGACCTGTTATGTTGAATGCCGTAGACAAGGTGGAAATACTAACCCTGCAGGACAACTACATTGATATTACCGCTATGGACAACAACGCTGTCGTCACCCGGGCAATGCCCATCAAAGACGGTCAGATCAAGGTGTCCATCGGTGCGGAGCATGGATTTTCGGCCATTGTCAAGACAACAGCCGGCGACCAAACAAGGACCTTGTTGTTTGACTTCGGTTTTTCCGCAGACGGCGCTGCCCGCAACGCCGCCGCCCTGGATGTCGATATGACTCAGGTGGAAGCGGCCGTTCTCTCCCACGGTCACAGCGACCATACAGGCGGCCTGGATAATCTCGCGGCAATGATCGGCAAAAAAGACCTTCCGCTTATCGTCCATCCCGGCGTCTTCAAAAGCCCCCGCTACATGAAGTTCAGTGAAGAATTCAAGATATACTTCCCCGAGTTCACCCGGAGAAAGGTCGCCAAGGCGGGGCTGAAGGTAATCGAAACTAAAGAAAACTTTGCGCTTTTAGGCGGCAATTGCCTCTTTCTGGGCGAGGTACCGAAGCGAAGTGATTTCGAGAAGGGCATTCCCATGGCCCACTTTGTTGAAGACGGTGTCGAGAAGTGGGACGCCATTGAGGATGATACTTCCATCGTCATGAATATTAAAGAAAAAGGACTGGTGATCCTTTCCGGCTGCGCCCATGCCGGAATCATCAATACAGTCGCCCATGCCCGGGAAGTAACCGGCATCGATAAGGTTCACGCCGTCATGGGCGGTTTCCATCTTTCCGGCCCTCTGTTCGAACCCATTATCGAAAGGACAACCGCAGAGCTCAAAAAGCTGGCCCTCCGTTATATTATTCCTGTCCACTGCACGGGACGCAAGGCGATCATGCATATGGAAAAGGAAATGCCCGAACAGTTCATCCTGAACATGTCGGGAACAAAACTGACATTCACCTGAAAATTCGTATCTCGTGAAACGTGAAGCGGATTTCGGTAAGTGTATCGAGCAAATTACAAGGAGATTCCATGACAAAAAAGGCTTTTCAGGACTATTACCCCGATAACCTCAGCCACTGCTATGGCTGCGGCCGGCTGAATGACGCGGGCTTGAAGATTAAAAGCTACTGGGATGGAGAGGAATCTATCTGCATCCATGAACCCCGGCCTGAATACAATGGTATTCCGGGCTTTGTTTACGGGGGAATGATCGCCTCCCTCATCGACTGCCACTCTACGGGCACGGCGGCGGCCGCTAAATACCGCGCTGAAAAACGCGAAATGGACAGCCCGCCCCCGCTGCGCTTCGTCACCGCCTCGCTGCATGTAGACTTTCTGCTGCCCACGCCTTTGGGTGTGCCGCTGGAAATCCGCGGCAAGGTAAAAGAAGTCAAAGGTCGCAAAGTGATCGTGGAATCGACACTGTCGGCCAACGGCCTGATCTGCGCCCGCGGCCAAGTCGTGGCAATCCAGATACCGGAGAATATGGTTCCCGTCAACGCCTGATAGTTTAGAGGCTGAATTTTATTGACATATCAGAACAGGATAAATATAGTCCCCGCATGATTGAATTAAACACCGTAACCAAACTATATGGTTCCCTTGCCGCTGTGGACAATGTTTCCTTTTCCGTCAAAACAGGCGAGTACTTTGCGCTTCTTGGGCCTAACGGGGCAGGAAAGACGACCATAGTTAAGATGCTGCTGGACTTTACCCAGCCAACAACGGGAAGCTTGTCGATAAACGGTCTTCCCTGCACGGATGTAGCCTGCCGCAGCGCAGTCGGATATCTCGCGGAAAACCATCATATTCCGCCGCATCTTTCCGGATGGCAATATCTGCAACGCTGCGCCGAACTGTTGGATATCAGCCGATCCGAAGCGCCGGAGCAATGCCGACGCATCGTCGAGCAAATCGGCATGCAAGGCCGGGAGCACACCAAAGCAAGCACTTATTCTAAGGGCATGATTCAGCGATTCGGCCTGGGCGCCGCACTAATAGGAAATCCAAAACTGTTAATTCTCGATGAGCCCACATCCGGCCTTGATCCCATCGGCATTCGCGAAATACGCCAGCTTTTAGAATCGCTCAAAAATCAGGAAATGACGATATTCCTCAATTCTCACCTGTTGTCGGAAGTGGAAAAAATATGCGATAGCGCCGCCATCATCAATCGCGGGAGGCTTCTGGTAAAGGATAAAATTTCCACGCTGGTCAAGGACGGCGAGACGCTGGAAGATGTGTTTGTCCGGTTGGTGAAAGGTTGACATGAAAATACCAAATACACATTCCTCCATCATGCGCATTGCGCAATATACGCTCTTGGATGAAGTTCGCCAAAAGAGCTTCATCATTATGTTTATTATCTGCGCCCTCGCAATATTGCTGGTCCGCGGTTGTTCTCAGGGCAATTTCATTGTGAACGGGCAGGCGCTGGATGCCGACACCGTTGTCCGGGTTGTGTCCAAAGCGATATTCCATATTATTGCCGCCGGAGCGATGCTGCTTACGGCATTGCTTTCGATGCGTGTATTGAAGCGCGACCGGGAAGAAGGAATGCAGTCGTGTATCCTGTCCAAACCGGTAACCCGCGGGCAGTATGTGGCAGGCAAGATTATCGGCCTTTGGTTTTTGGTGATGATCTTCATGTTCATCCTGCACGGCATTGTGTTCATTATTGCGTCCATCAATTTGCAGATGGTCATGCCGGAGTATCTCCTGGCCTCGCTTATCTGCTGCCTCAACCTGCTTTTTGTGGTTATAGCCGTCCTTCTATTTTCGCTTCTCATGTCCGATATCATCGCTTTTCTGAGCGTGCTGGGTATCGGCATAGTCAGTTTTGTGGCCGGCGGAATATTTGCGATGAGCCAAAGCCCGATGGGACAGGCAATGATGCAGCAATCGGGTGCGCAGCCGGATATTTCCGGGTGGAAAATTTTTTACTATTTGTGGCCGAAACTTTCCGGCATCCAGCAGTTTGCCTCTTCGCTGATCAGCGGTGAAAGGTTCCAGGGATTTCTCTCCATATATCCCCTAATCAACGTTCTTATTTACATCCTTATCCTCGGCGCGCTCTTGTTACGGCTTTTCCGGAAGGAAGACATCGTCTAACCGGTCACCCCCTGTCATTCCCCAGCATAGACTGCGTCGCAACCCGTATTTGTCATTGCGAGGAGCGCCTCGCGCTCCGTGGCAATCCAGTCATTTTGCTGTCTTTCCTTCAGCCCTCAGCCTTAGGTCTTCAGTCAATTTTCAAAAAAAGAATTGATATAAAGAAAATTACGAGTATATTGCGCATTATTTTCAATGAGTTGTTTCACTTTATATATTTAAAAAATAGGGCGCTGTCCCTTATTTATTACTGAAGTTGTCAAGATAGGAGGGATACATGAAATCTTATAGAATCTTCTTGTTAGTCATCATTTCTACTTCTATTATTGGCTGTGCAGGTAAATTGCAGTACTTCCCACCACAAACTAATCCAACTTTAAATAACGAAGTAACCATTAACAAGAGCAAGGAAGATGTCTGGAAATACTTGATACCGATGTTAGGAAAACAATTTTACGTAATTAATAATCTTGATAAAAACTCTGGGATAATAAACGTAAGCTATGGTGGTGACCCTGAAAAATATGTCGATTGCGGTCGGATTTATTCTTACGTAAAAAATGCACAAGGTGAGAGAACATACGACTTTCCTGCATCCAAAGAGAACCAGACCTACGAGGTAATGGATTTAGAAAGAGGACACGGATTAATATTTTATAATAGAAAAATGAATTTGGAGGGCAGATTGAATATTGTTGTTGAAGAAATTAGCAGTAACCAAACAAAATTAACAATTAATACAAAATACATCCTGACAAGGAATATTTCGGCTCGAAAAGTTAATAGTAAATTTCCTTCCACATTGACGGATACAATTAGTTTCAATTCAGGACGAAAAAACTCATTCACAAACCCAGGCAATCAACAACAGACGGAATGCCAGCCAACCGGGCATCTTGAAGAAGATATACTATCTCTATTAACAGGCTTGCAGAAGTAGGATCATGTCGAAAAATATCAATTTCGGTAGAAACGATAGCAGCTTAACAGAGATGTTGCCTGCAACGTCTCTGTTAAGTGAAAATTCACTATTTCAGTTACCTTTGTATAGTCCCTCTATTTGTTATTCCAAAACTCATGAAATGATTGATAATAGTGAGTTCCTTTTCGCATTTCGCTTGCACGGAACGACAAAGGAGAATTACAATACAGGCACATCAGCCAATCGCAGCAAAAGATTGCCGCAGACAGTTCTTCGATAGGCCGCTTCAGCTCTTACATCATCAATCGGGAATACCTCTTGCTTGATCTTTGCGGCGACGGTTTCCAATGTCGCTAAGATAAACTTTTTTCCGATTAATAATTCTTCGCAGGCTTTTGATGTGGAAATATTGGGGACGTTCTATTAAACTGACAATTGCCGCTAAGTCTCATCATTCTTACATTTCCTGATGTGCCTGGCGGCATGGTTTTCTTCAATTGTTTTTTCCGTGTAGATGTGTAGATATTGTATAGACAAAAAGTAGGCATTGTGCTACAATTCAATCATGAAATTTGACTGGAGTCCGAAAAAGAATGGGTGGCTGAAAGAAAATCGGGACATTTCTTTTGATGAAATAACTTGCCTGATTGGTGAAGGACATCTTATCAGCATATTAAAACATCCCCATAAGGAAAAACAAAAAGTATTTATTGTTGAGCGAGATGGCTATGCTTATAATATCCCCTTTGTTGAAGAAGATGACGGAACATGCTTTTTAAAAACAATATACCCAAGTCGTGCATCGACTAAAAAGTATCTTAAGAGGTAGTTATGAAAAAAATAATGTTGAATAAAGAAGAACGGCAGTTAGAAAAAGAAGTCGAAAGCGGGGAATGGAAAGCTGTTCCAAATCTGGCAGAAGAAATAAAAAAATATCAAAAATACGCCAGCAACACATTAAGCAAAAATAAAAAAATTAATATCAGAATAACTGATTGGGATTATGAAAAAATTAAAGTAAAAGCGGTCGGTGAAGGTCTGCCTTATCAGACGCTTATCTCCAGCATAATCCATAAATATGTGACCGGTCAGTTAAAAGCACATTAGTAGTGTGGGTTAAAGGTAATTAAGACGTAGCCTCCTTCGCCAACCGCAACAAAAGATTGCCGCAGACATCTCGGCGATAGGCGGCATCAGCCCTCACATCATCAATCGGTGATACCTCTTGTCTGATCTTTGCGGCGGCGGTTGCCAATGTTGCCGCGTTAAGCTTTTTTCCGATTAATAATTCTTCGCAGGCTTTTGATGTAACTACTGCCGGGCCGATGCTTCCCCAGGCCAAACGGGCGGACTCGATTATTCCTTCCGGAGATACATTCAACAAGGCGGCCAAACTGACGATGCTGCAGGCCAGGGATTTGCGTAAGCCCACCTTTTCAAAATGATGAATGTTGTACTCCGGCGACTTCTGCAAAATGATCGCCGACACAATTTCTCCCGGTTGCAATTTCGTCTGCCGCAGGCCGCAAATGAACTCGGCAATGGGTAAGGTACGGCGGGCCCCAGCGCTCTTCAGTTCAACTTCTGCCTGCAGAACGTAAAGCGGCGGCAGGGTGTCGCCGGCGGGCGATGCATTGCAGATATTGCCGCCGATTGTTCCCATTTGCCGGATCAATGGTGAGCCCAGTACTTGCAGGGATTTGATTAAAACGGGAAAATGTTTTTGCATCAGGGGATGGTAAAGCAGGTCAGCCAGTGTTGTGCAGGCGCCAACTCTCACTGTATCTGGCGATTCTTCAACACCCTTCAGTTCCGCCAGTCTCTCCAGACAAATCAGGGCCGGGGGATCAATATTTCCGTTGCGCATATTGACCAGCAGATCTGTACCGCCTGCGTAAAGCAGCGCCCGGGGATTTTCCGTCAAGCATTTCCACAGTTCAGCAATAGTGCGGGGAAGGTAAACAGGCCTCATGGATTTTCCTTTCGGGATAAAGCACCGGCAGCACTCTCAACGGCATCGACAATCTTTTGATATCCCGTACAGCGGCAGAGATTTCCGCTCAACCCTTCCCGAATTTCCTCACGGCTGGGATCAGGATTTTTCTGAAGCAGCGCCTGTGCTGACATAAGCATGCCGGGCGTACAAAACCCGCATTGCACGGCGCCGCTCTGGACAAAGGCCTCCTGGAGAGGATGCATGCTGCCGTCAACTGCCAACCCCTCGACTGTGGTAATTTCCAGCCCCTCCAATTGAGCGGCCAGCATCAGACACGATAGCCGTGTTTCATCACCTACGAGAATGGTACAGGCTCCGCATTCGCCGGCGCCGCAACCTTCTTTTGTTCCCGTCAAACCGAGATCTTCCCGCAAAATGTCCACCACGCGGCAATCAGGTGCCGCGTCAATCTCGGTTTTTATACCGTTGAGCGTGAAGTTGATTTTCATGACTGTCCTCCGTATTCTGGCACGCCTTTTAGCCGCAGGCAGGAAAGCACGTACCCGGCGGTAAGCGGCGAGCGCACCGCCTCGATCCCGCAGGCATCGGCAAGAGCATTGGCAATGGCCGGAAGCGGCCCGTTGGTTCCTACCTCACCCACACCCTTCATGCCATAAGGACCGGAGGGTTCATAGGCTTCTACGGCCAGGGATGTTATCTCCGGAATATCCGGGGCCGTGGGAATGATATAGGTGGCAAAATTAGGATTAAGAATATGGCCTTCCTTTAAGAGAACCTGTTCGCATATGGCATAACCGATTCCCTGGGCGATGGCACCCTGTACCTGCTGTTCAAACGACTGGGGGTTGATGACCCGTCCGGCCTCGGTTGCCGCCAGATATTCTTTGACCTCCACAGCTCCCGTTAATTCGTCCACTTCCACATAAACCAGATGAGCGGCATGGGAAAACAACAGGTGAGGAAAACCGATGGTAAACTCTTTGCCCGTATCCGGGACATCACGGACTACCGGCATAAGAAATTGGCTGGTGCATGTCCAGTATTCCTTGCTCATCGCTTGGGCAATTTGTTGCAGGGAGATTTCTTTTCCCGACGGCAGGTGACGAACGCAGCCTGGCTGCAAATCCAAGTCCTCGATGGTATCCGCCAGAAGCATCAGGGCCGCAAAGCCGATCAATTTCTGACGCAGATCTTCGCAGGTTTTAATCAGGGCATTGCCGTAGGTATAGGTTGTCCGGCTGGCGGAAGCGGAACCGGAGGGAAGAGTCCTCGCCGTATCCGGCTGCACGAGTTCCAGAGCGGTATTTTCCTGGCAGAGAATCTGACCGGCAATCTGGATAAAGGCGGTAGCATTGCCCTGCCCCATATCGGAGACGCCGTTGTAAACACGGATGTGACCGTCCGAGGCGAGTTCCACCTTGGCAATGGCTGAATCGGGCAGTCCCCGACCGTAACCCATACCGTTAAATACCGCCGCCAGGCCCACTCCTCTTTTTTTAAAGGAAGCGGCTTGAGACTTCCAGGATGCCCTTTGCTGCCAGAGAGGATGTTTTTTAATTTCTTCCAGACAGTCCACTATGCCTGTGGATTGAGTTAAAACCACGCCCGCGCAATTTTTATCACCGCACCGCAGGGCATTTTTCAGACGCAGTTCGAGCGGATCTATTTTCAGCCGGGCCGCCAGCAGATCCATCATCCGCTCGAAAGCAAAGCTCACCTGTACAACACCGAAGCCGCGCATGGCTCCGGCAATGGGATTATTGGTGTAAAGGCACCAGCCCTCAATCTGTGTATGGGGAATGCGATAAGGCCCACCGGCATGTTCCATGCCCAGAGCCATTACTTCCCCTCCGAGGTGGGCGTAAGCACCGGTATCGTAATAGAGACGGCAATGCAGAGCCTTTAGCGTTCCGTCGGACGCAGCACCCAAACGGTAATGCATCCGGGCAGCGTGACGTTTGTATCCGGCAATCAGATTTTCTTCGCGGCTCCACCACATTTTGACGCGACGGCCTCCTGCGTGCATGGCCGCAAGGGCAAGCAGACACTGGACCGTAGCGCCGTCCTTGCCGCCGAAAGCTCCGCCTAAATAAGGGCCGATAATCCTGATACTGTTCATGGGAATACCCAGGGCATGGCTGATCTCGAAGCGATCACGAAACGGTGCCTGGGTGGAAACAACCATAACGATATTTCCGTCCGGCGTCTGCCAGGCAACCCCGTTTTCTGTTTCGATAAAGGCATGGGCCTGGACGGGGACGGCAAAGGTTTCTTCCAGAACAACATCGCAGCCCGACATTGCGGCCTGCGCGTTACCGGAGGCAACGGTTGCTTTAAGGAGGATGTTACCGGTGGCATGTTCTTCATGAATTACGGGGGCATCGGGCTGCAGGGCATCGTCAACCCCGAAGATTCCGGGCAGCGGCTCAATATCGACCTCGATCAGGGCAAGGGCCTTTTGCAGAGTGTCTTTATCTTCCGCCAGCACCAGCGCAACAGCATCGCCACAGTGGCGGACTTTATCCGCGGCAATAACCGGCTGATCCTTATGGACGATTCCCTGACGGTTCGTTCCGGGAACATCGCGACCCGTAAGAACGGCAATAACACCCGGCAGATTCTTGGCGTGTGCCGTCTTCACCTCACGGATCAGTCCGTGGGCAATTCCCGCCCTTTTCACACCGGCCCAGATAAGGTCGTCACCGTAATAGTCCGCCGCATATTTTTCCGCACCGGTTACTTTCGTCGCCGCATCAGCCCGGGGAGTGGCATTGCCGATTCCTGGTATATATGGTTTTTGCATGTTTCCTTCTCTTGCGGCCAAGTTGAAATTTGACTCCGCAGTGCGGTCAGCAGAGGACAAAATGAAACGGCATGATTTTCATTTTATTATGTGCTATAAATTCGCGAAATTTATAACACAAGGGAACTTGTCTTTCAACGAATAAACTTCGGGAACTATCATCATGCACCAGACAGATTCATTGCGTCATCCCCTCCAACTTTACCGCTATATTGCGGAATGCCTGGCGCGCAAAGAAATTATATCCTTGGCAACGGTCATCTCGCGATCCGGTTCGGGGCCGCGAGAGGCGGGAGCGTCAATTATTTTGACGGCAACCGGCCAAACGCTGGGAACCGTCGGCGGCGGACTTCTCGAAGCAAGTACGCTCGAAATGGCGGCAGCAGCAATCCGTAATCGCCTGCCCGCCTGCCGGACTTTTTCGCTCACCGACAATGAATCTTCCGAAGGCGGAATGATTTGCGGCGGCCACGTGGAAATCCTGGTGGACTATCTGGACGGCAATGATCCGATTTGCCTGGAAATAATCGAAGCGCTGTTGCAGCATGAGAAAAAAGGACGTCCCTGCTGGCTGATTCGATCAATCCGGACAGAGGGAAAAACTGGTGCACTGGAAACAGGGCTGGGACTGATGGATGAAGCAGGTTGCCAAACCGGTTCTTTGTCCCCAGACGGCCTGGACATGAATAATCTCCTGACACACTGCCGGAAAAAAGAACCGACACTCATCGCGCATGATAATACCCGTTATTTTGTCCAGCAGATAGATATTCCCGAGACGGTCTTCATCTGCGGGGCCGGCCACGTAGGGCAGGAACTGGCAACGATCTGCACTTTTGCCGGGTTTCGCACAGCCGTGATTGATGACCGGCAGGAATTTGCCAATGCGAAGCGCTTTCCCGCAGCCGATGAAATTATCGTCCTGAATTCTTTTGCCGATTGCTTTTCCTCTTTGCAGGTTAATACGCAGGCCTATGTGGTTATTGCCACTCGTGGCCATGCCTTTGATCAGTGCGTGTTAGCGAAAGCACTCAAAACTTCCGCCGGATATATCGGCATGATCGCCAGCCGCCGGAAAAGGGAAATAATTTTTCAGACCTTGCGGGCCGAAGGCTTTACCAGCGAAGAACTGGCGGATGTTCACAGCCCAATCGGCCTGGACATTGGCGCACACACGCCTGCCGAAATTGCCGTCAGTATTGCCGCCGAACTGATTGCAGTCAGGGCCGGCCGCGAAAAAAGAAGAGGCGGTCCAAAGGCATGATCAAGAGCAAAGATATTGCAGCATTGATTCTCTGCGCCGGACGCTCTTCGCGCATGGGAGATTTCAAACCTCTGCTGCCGCTGGGACGGGATAATTTTATCGAGCGGATCATCGGCCTTTACCGGGGTGTGGGTATCGAAGATATCGTAGTGGTTTGCGGCCATGAAGCACAGCTGGTAATGCCGGAGTTAACGCGCCTCGGCGTAAGCTTCGTGAAGAATCAGCATTACGACCAGGGAATGTTTTCCTCCATTCAAACAGGTGTTCGCCAACTCGGCGGACAGAGCCTCGCATTCTTTCTCCAACCGGCGGATATTCCATTTGTCCAGCCGGATACAATTCAATCCCTGATCGCCGCTTTTTCGAACGGGGAAACGGATATCTGCCGTCCCTGTTACCTGGGCAAACACGGGCATCCTCCGCTTATTTCCCTGGCGCTTTCCGGGCCAATTCTCGAATTTGCAGAAGCGGGAGGCATGCGTGCACTGCTGGCACGCTATGCCGAAAAATCAAGGGATGTTCAGTGCAATGATCCCGGCATATTACTGGACATAGATACGCCGGAAGATTATGAAAAGGCCTTGAAAATATATTCTCCCTGAATGGATGAGAGGAGATGCTCCAGATACCCAATAAAACACAAGGGTGCTGTTGGGCTCTTCCAATGAGCGCATTAAATTTTTAAAATCCCTTTATTTCTCCGTTTTCTTTTTCTATCCAAATATATCCGTCACAATAATTTATTGCCGTCGACAATTCCCGTTCCAATTCATTGACGAACTGTAAACTTCCGTCAAAGGTGCGCTTAATCATATCAGTCATAAGTAATACGGGGTTATTAGCCAGTTTCAGGTTTCCATCCCGCGGGTCAATTATTAATTTGGAGGCACAGAGCTTAGTTCCCGCATTTAACGCTTGCGTCTGATCAATGGCAACTCTCGCCGCACATATTTTTTGTCTAAAAGAATTATTATTCATGACGTTTAGCTCTACTTCTCTTTTTTCTACCAACATATTATGTTTCATTTACGCCCGTCTCTTTAATCTATATATCGGTCGAATCGATCAATTTATTAATAAATATTATTTGGAAGGAATCCCGATTAGTTATCAGCGCCGAGCCCCTCTTTTTTTCCTTCCCTGCTTTCTGTTCGCATTCGGAAGGAATGCGGAGGATAACGGCCCGGCCATTCTTTATGGGCCGATGGAAATGCTTTTGACTATGGAGCAGCTTTGTTTTATAGTTATTTCCGGAAATGCAATACGCGTAAAGGAATTTCATTATGGATGCAGACAAGATGCGCACATTGACTCTGGGGATCAGCGCCCGCACCACTTACCTGCCTGTTGTCACTTCGTTTGTGGAATCGGCAGCAATTGTCTTCGGGATGAAGAAGGATGAATATCTGAGGCTGGGCCTGGCCACGGAAGAGATTTTTTTGTACCTGAGTAATTTCGTCTGTCAGGGCAAACCTTTGGAAGTACAATGCTTTAACGGGTTTTATTATACCCGCGTCCTTTTCCGCTTTTCCGCTGTGGAACTGAATTTAAGCGGTCTTAATATCGCTTCCAACATCGCCCCTGATCGCGAGCCCGATCTTGATGCTATGGGTCTGATGATCGCCTCCCGATCGGTAGATCACCTCAATATCGTTGTAGAAAAAAACAACCGGATTTGCCTCACGATTACAAAGGAAAAGGCTTACCCGGAACCTTTGGAAGTACTTCCCCTGCCGCAATCGACGGACAAGATATCTACGGAGACACCGGATGCCGAGCGGCTGAAAATATTTGCCACCCTCACCGCGCAATCCCATGACCTGTCTCAACGGCCGTCTTTTTTTACTTATCCCGGCAAACTGGTGGACATGGTTGCGTCAGGAGAATACAGCGCTATTGTGGCGCTAAACCAAAAGAAAGAAGTCGGCGGCGGCATCGTGTTTTGTTATCGTACGGAAAAGAACGTCGAGTGTTTTGGTCCTTATTGCTTCGCCCCGGAGCAGGAAAAAATTATCTGTGAGACTTTGCTGGCAGCCTGCATCAGCAGTATTGCGCGTACTAAAGCGCTGGGTTTGCTCAGCCTGTCCGGACTTCCCGCCTCGATCCGGAGCAATTTTGAGGCACTCGGTTCTCTCCGTTATTCGGAAGAAGGCAAGATTCCTGTTGATCAGTTTTCCTTTTACCGGCTGCTGCATGAAGACCCCGGTTTTGAGGTCTGGTCCGCAGGCGATCTCACTGATTATCTAAAGCGGGAATACAGCCGGCTGGCCCTGGCCAGAGAAATCCGAACAGTCCAGAACATGGGCGAGACGCGTTCCGGCGCTTCGCTTTTTGCGGCGGAAGTTCACCGGGACCGGCAGGCAGTCACTCTGCGTCCCCTCTGGCCGGGAGATGATTTTTCGGCCAACATTGAAAGGCACATCCGTTTTCTCCGCGATGACCATTTTCTTAATTTATATTTCGAGCTGGATCTGGGTATACCATGGCATGCGGAGCTTATCCCCCTGCTTATGGCCCAGCAGTTTAAACCGGGCATCATTCTGCCTTTTGCCGGAAAGTCTGATATTGTAATGTTTGAGTATAATAATGAAACCAAATCTTGATATCCTTGTCCCTGCCTGCGTCAGGGAATTTGAGCCCTATATACCCAGCAAACCGGACGCGGAGCTCATGAAACTCTATGGCTGCGCAAGACTCTTTCGCCTGAACAACAACGAAAATCCGCTGGGGCCGCCGCCCGCAGCCCAGAAAGTGATCCGGCGGTTCCCTCCCCCGAAAGGCGCCGTCTATCCGAGCGGCGATTCTTATTGCCTGCGCCGGGAGATTGCCGCACTGCATAATATCGATACTGAGCAGATCCTCGTCGGCAACGGCGCCAATGAAGTCATATCCTTCGTCATCAAGGCCTTCTGTGAAAAAGGTGACAACATTATCACCGCCGACAAGACCTTCGCCGTATACGAGTGGGTAGCCACTTTTTCCGGAATCGAGGCCCGGGTCATCCCCCTGATCCGCGAAGGATTTGACGATCAGGCAATGCTCTCCGCCATTGACGACCATACCAAAATAATCTTTGTATGCAATCCGAACAACCCCACGGGAACCTACTGGTCAAAGCAAACCTTGACTGATTTTCTCGACGCCGTGGACGGAAAACAAATCGTGGTTATCGACGAGGCCTACTTTGAATTTGTCGAGGCAGAGGATTTTCCCAACGGGATGACACTTCTTGATCAATATCCTAATGTAGTTGTGTTCCGGACGTTTTCCAAGATGTACGGGCTGGCGGGCCTGCGCATCGGCTACCTCGCGGGCGATCTGAATATCGTCGACATGATCCGCCGGACCTGCGTTGTTTATTCCGTAAACGGCATTGCCCAGGAAGCGGCCTGTGCGGCACTGCGCGATGACACAAACCATATCCAGCGGACCCGCGATCTGATCAGGGAAAGCAAGGAGTTTCTCCGCGCAGAACTATCCTCCCTGGGGCTTCCCCTCATTGTCGGAGAAGGGAATTTCATCATTGCCCGGCTGCCGGGAAGCGATACTCTGGCCTATCGCCAGCTCATGCGGGAAGGGGTAATGATCCGGCCCATGACCGGGTTTCGCTATCCCAATCACATCCGCATCACCCTGGCGCAAATGGAGGCTATGGAAGCCTTTGTCGGTGCCCTGAAAAAAATTCTGCATTGAAAGAGTATAACCTTGCGTGACCTGACCGAATCCCCGAAGCTTTTCTCCTTCGAATTTCTTGCCCTTTGCCTGATCCTGGTTGCGGCATTCGCCAACGTCTCCGTGTTTTACGGATTCTATCATTATCTGGGCATCATCGGCATTCCAGTGGCGTGGCGGGGCTTTCTGGTCGGCCTGGAACCGATGGCAGCGTTTGCGCTGCGTCTTTTTGTGATCCCCTGGATCCACACGCGCAATGCAATTGCCGTCCTTACGGCATCGCTTATCCTCATGATCATTGCGTCCTGTTCGTACCTGTGGGTATTCACAGTTCCTTTAATGATCGTCCTACGCATCGTTCACGGCGCCGCTTTTGTTCTCCTCACCTCGGCGGTCATCGCCCTGATCGTCCAGTTCATTCCCAAGGAAAAAAGCGGGCAGGGATTCAGCATCGTCAGCATTTCCACGATGATTCCCTACGCGGTGATTCCGACCTTGACGGAAACCCTGCTTCCCCGTGTGCAAAGTGAAGCGGTGATTTATGCGGGCGTTTCCGTCTTTTCCGTGATGTCGATTTTTCTCCTGGCCGCTTTAAAAAAGCGTCTGGCTAATGTTCTCGGCAGTATGGACGCGGCCCTCGCGCGCCGTCCCCGCATGGACGAAATCCGGGAGAATTTCCGGCAGCGCGCTGTCGTGTTGCTGCTGGGCACGGCCTTCCTTGTTTATCTCGCTCACGCTGCTGTCTTTTACTTTACGAAGGACCTCTCCCTGCAAACCGCAATCGGCGACATGGGTCCCTTTTTCACCATATCCATGGTAACGATGATTGCCGTTCGCGCCCTGGGCAGTGCGATTTTTGACCGGACAAACAAATTATACGTATTTCAGGCCGGTCTCGTGTTCCTGATCCTGTGTCTTGTTTTGCTTCCTCAGGCCGATACACGTCTGTCCTTCTACTTGCTCGCCTCATTGTACGGGTTTTGTATGGGTATTGTTCTGCCTCTGCTTTCCGCTGTGCTTTTTTCGGTATCTCCTCCGCCGCTGCGTGGCCTCAACACCAATCTTACCCTGTTCACCATGGATGCGGGCTATTTCATCATGCCCTATCTGGGTGGAATCATTATTGCGTTCGGCGCCGGATTTGATATACTGTTTTACATCAGCGCCGGATTTATTCTCCTTTCCCTGTCCCTCGTTGTGCTATTGACACGCCTTCAGAGGAAGGAGTAAACTGGAAAACATAAACACCTTGCAGGAAAAGGAATTCCAAACCCATGGAAAACAATCAGCCGGTTAAGCCGGAAACGGCACCAGAGAATTTCGAGGTAGGATGTTTCCGGCCGGAAGACGCCGAAGGAATTGTTCATTTGTTCCGGTCTGTTTATGGGGAAGGATATCCCGTCCGGCTTTTTTACGATCCCCAGGCCGTAATTACCGCCAATGAAATCGGTGATTACTACTCTATCGTTGCCCGGACACCATCCGGCAATATCATCGGCGTGAGCCATTTGTTTCGCTCGTCACCATTCCGATCTCTGTACGAATGGGGTGCTGGTCTGGTTTTAAATGAATACCGCAATCTGAAGATTAACAATCGTTTAGCCGACTTCATACATGATAACTTTGTCCCCGGAAACCCTGAGATTAAAGAACTCTTCGGCGAAGCGGTCTGCAATCATGTTTTCATGCAAAAGGCTGTGGAAAGACTTCGGTATCGGGAAACGGCCTTAGAAATAGCCCTGATGCCTGCTGCCGCCTACGCGAAGGAAAAGAGTGCACCGGGCCGGGTGGCAACTCTTTCCTGTTTCCGTTGCTACAAACCGCAGCCTCACCGAATCTACGTCCCCAAGCCTTACGAACAGGAACTGCGCTGGATTTATTCCCGTCTCGATGATACCAGGGACATCTTGCCTTCCATCGGCCAGGCACCGGCGGGCCTTACCTCCCGCATCGAAATGGAATTTTTTGATTTCGCCCAGGTAGCCAGGTTTGCGGTACACGAGATCGGAGACGATTTCCGTGCCTCCATGGACAACATGGAGATGCAGGCCATCGCCCGAAAAGCCGTCGTCCTCCAGGCCTGGCTTAATCTGACCACACCCTGGGTAGGATCTGCCGTTCAAACACTCCGGGATAAAGGATACTTTTTCGGCGGCGCGCTGCCCCGCTGGTTTGACGGCGACGGTTTTCTCATGCAGAAGCTCCTGTGTCCGCCCTACTTTGACAGCATCGTTCTATACTCTGATGAGGCCAAGCAACTTCTGAACATTATCCGGCGGGATTGGGAACGAGCGGCAACGCAACGCACCGGATAACAACCGGGTCTAACGGTAAAGCCCGATACACAAAGCCCTGGAAAGCATCATTTTTTAGCCACTTAAATTTATTAAAACTACAGGAGGGGAAAATGATCGACGCATCAAATAAGACTAAATTAGCGGTTTGTCTATCCGACGGAACAACAGTTAAGGGCAGCTTGAATATTCGCAAATATAACCGGTTATCCGATTATCTCAATTCTCAGGATGCCGACCATTTTCTGACCATCTATGATGCTTCGATGCCCGGATCAACAGACAAAGTGGTCATTATTAATCGTGAGCACATTGTCTGGGCAACACCCGAAAAATAACAAAGGATTACCACCGAACCTATAAGCGGAGAGCCTAATCACACCGCTTCGCTTCGGTGATAGTTAAACTTACGTTTCGAACTCCGTCAATCTCGCTCTCAGCGAGTATTACCAAAACATAGTCGATTGTCTCCAGATAGTACAATAAATTGATACTTACTGGAGATGATCTGCATAAGAATCATTTAACGATAATACACGCTCTGCTTTGCCAATCATGAAGGTAGCGCGAGACAGGGAAATGTTATCATATATTAAACCGGAAGGTGATGATATCACCGTCTTTGACAATATATTCTTTACCCTCGAGGCGCATGCGGCCGGCTGATTTAACTGCCGCTTCAGTCTTGCCGCAGGCAATGAAATCATCAAAGGACATTACTTCGGCCTTGATGAATCCTCTTTCAAAATCGTTATGGATTGCTCCGGCGGCTTTGGGCGCTTTGCTTCCCTTCGGAATGACCCAGGCCTTCACTTCATCTTTACCGGATGTAAAATAGGAAATACGTCCCAAAAGAGAAAATGCCCCCCGGATTATCCGGCCAAAAGCAGGTTCGGCAATTCCCAGGGTAGCCAGAAATTCTTTTTGGTCGGCGGCATCGAGCGAGGCCAGCTCCGCCTCGATCTTACAGCAAATGCCGATTACCGGTTCCGTCAAGTTTGCTGCCATAGCAAAAGCATCGGCAAGCGCAATATTATCTTCGGCAACATTGATTACAACCAGTTCAGGTTTGATCGACCAGAACGAAAAACTGCGCAAAGTAAATACTTCCGCTTCCGTCAGGCCGGCAGCCCGCAGCGGCTTGCCGGCTTCCAGAATATCTTTTAATTTCGGCAGAATTTCCACCTGAGAGATATCCTGAGGGCTAAGTGCCTTTTTAGACATTTTCGTCAGGCGTTCCAACTTTTTTTCAATGATCAAAAGGTCGGAAAGAATCAATTCATCTTCCAGTTTGCGATAGGAATCGATGCAAACCTGGACATCAGGCAGGGAAAAACCGTCGACGACATGCAGAATTGCATCGGTACCGCTTAAGTTCTGTCGGACTGATTCCCAGGGGTGATCGCCCACGGCATGAACATCGACAAACGGAACTTTCGCGGGTGATACTTTCACCGGCTGATAAATTTCCACCAGTTGATCAAAACGTTCATCCGGAACGGCGGCCTGGCCGCGCACACAGGTTTCGGTATGCGAAGCGCTGCTTTTTGTGCCGGTCATTATTTCAAACAGGGTGCTTTTCCCGCTCTGCGGAAGCCCCAAAATGCCCATTTCCATGAAAAATAGCCTCTATTTTTAGGCTGAAGACTGAAGGCTGAGGGCTGAAGGTACTACCTAATAGCCTTCAGTCTTCAGCCTATTTACCTATTGCTTAAATTCCTTTTCTATTCTTGCCATCGCCTCTGCCAGCCGATCATCCGGCACCGTCAGCGATATGCGCACGAAGCCCTCGCCATACTTGCCGTAGGCAGTACCGGAAGCGACAACAACGGCGGTTTTGTCAAACAGGCGGTTGGTGAATTCCAGCGAAGTCATGCCCTGGGGCACCGGCACCCAGAGATAAAACGTCCCGCGGGGCGGATTAAAGTCAATGCCGATTTTCTTCAGCGTTTTGAGCACCAGCTCGCGGCGCTGGCCATAAATCGCCAGCATTTTTTCCCCAAAGGGCGCCTCATTGCGCAGAGCCTGAATACCAGCATATTGAATGGGATTAAAAACTCCGGAATCTGTGTTTTCTTTAACTTTACTGATCGCGGCAATCACGTCGGGATTGCCGCAGGCGATGCCGATCCGCCAGCCGCACATATTAAAAGGTTTGGATAAGGAATTGAGCTCGATGCCCACATCTTTGGCCCCTTGCGCCATTAAAAAACTGATGCGGGGCTGGCCTTGGAATAATATCTCACTGTAGGGATTATCGTAGCAGATGGCAATGTCAGACTCCCTGGCAAAAGCTACCAGTTTATCTAAAAACTCCAAAGTCGCGCAGGCGCCGGTCGGGTTATTCGGATAATTAAGAAACATCGCCGTGGCCTTTTTGACAATATCCGTGGGAATATCTTCCAAGACCGGAAGATAATTATTCTGCGGCAGGATCGGAACATTGTAAGGTTCGCCGCCACCCAGGAGAATACTGGACCGGTAGGCCGGATAGCCGGGATCGGTCATCAATACGGTATCGCCCTGGTTGACCCGCGCCAGAACAAAATGATGGCATCCTTCTTTCGATCCGATTAAGCCCAGAATTTCATTTTCCGGATTTAAACTGACACCATATCTGGTTTGATACCATTTGGCTATCTCCTGACGATAAAGGAGCATCCCCTTTTCTTCATCCGTCGGATACCGGTGATTTAAAGGATTACGTGCCGTCGCGCATAATTCATCGATAATAGAATCCGGTGTTGCTTCTATGGGATCGCCAATAGCCAGAGAAATAACATCCACTCCATCAGCCTTGGCTTTATTGATTTTTTTTCTGAGTTCCATGAACAAATATGGCGGAATCTTCGCCAAACGCTCCGCAGTCTGCAAGGTAAACCTCCTCAATTAATAATTATTTGTATGCTTCTTCAAAAAGCAGTCCCTGATAGACCATTTTTACTTTACCTTCAAGATATATTTCTTTCCATAGATCATCGTGACGGGTAAAATAAATACACAGTGTCTCCCCACTTTGCACCAAAACATCAACCGGCGATTCCACCAGGCCTCTTTGAGCTGCCGCTAACGCGGCCGCCACCATACCGGTTCCGCAAGCCAGTGTCTCATCTTCCACGCCACGCTCATAGGTGCGCAATTGAATTTTATGCCTGTCAATAACTGTGGCAAAATCAGCGTTTGTTCCTTTGGGCGCAAAATGTTTGTGAAAACGGATTTTGCGTCCCCACTCGGACACAGCAAACGATTGCAGATTATCCACAAAGGCCACCGCATGGGGAACGCCGGTATTGACGCTATCCAAAACAAAAATACGCCCATCGACACCAATCCTTTCCCCTGAAATTACAGATGAAGGATCGGTCAATTTCACTTTTACTATATCCTCGTTAACTTCGGCACTGATTATCCCGGCGATCGTTTCAAATGACATTGTCTTTCCGGCAATGCCGTTAAGACAAGCATAGCGCGCCACGCACCGGCTGCCATTGCCGCACATTTCTGCCATGCTGCCGTCGGAATTAAAGAACTGCCATTTAAAATCGGCCACCGTGGAAGGCTCAATCAAAAACAAGCCATCTGCCCCGACGGATAATTTTTGCCGGCAAACCTTCCGGGCGAACTCACTAAGATCGCCCACGTTTAAAGATAAATCGCGGTTGTCGATAATGATAAAATCATTGCCGCTGCCACTCATTTTATAGAATTCAATCATCTTAGATTCCACGTGGCCCATCGTATTCCTTATAAATGTTATTCACGTTAAGCACTCTTGTAAATCCGGCATCCTAGGCCCTTCAGATTAGGTGTTCCGAATTCCCGGCCCAGCTTCTGCGTGGATGTAAGCATGTTGAAGTTGGATTTTTCCCAGTCATACTGGGTTTCCGGGTTTCCTTCAGGGAACCACCAGCCATGTGCGGCGCAGAGAACCCGGGGATCAAGAGTATCCGTCAGATGGGCTTTCTGGATGATTTTACCATACCTGGTTTCCAGCACGACATCATCACCTTCTTGAATATAGTATTGACGGGCTGTTGCGGGATGAATTTCCACCTGCGGGTGAGGTCTAAGCTTTCGCAGTTTTTCCAGCCACCGGTAGGACGAATGCAGATAGTAACGGCTCTTGGCGCTGGTCAAAATCAGGGGGTATTCCGTATCATCCTCCTCCGGCAGACCCTTATATTCCGGTAAAGAGCTGAGCTTGAATTTTTCGGCCGTGCTGAGCATCAGCTCCACCTTGCCCGTCGGGGTACGGAACCCGTTTTCCTCATACTGCCGGAAGCGGTCCGGACCCTTGAGATAACCCTTTTCGCAAAACTGGCTGTAAGTCAGGCCGCTGGGTTTGACGACGTCTTCCAGGAACTGGTGATAGTCATCATACCAGTGTTCAGCCGGGGTCATGAGTTTCCCCAGCTCATTCATGATTTTCATATCTGGCCAGCACTCCTCCGGGGGATCGACAACACGGGGACGGGCCAGAATATAGCCGTGACCTAGACCCAAATGGCCGATATCATCAATTTCGAAGTGGCTGGCGACCGGCAGGACAATATCGGCCAGAGCTGCCGTGGGCGTCATGAACAGATCCGCCACGGCCAGAAAATCGAGTTTCGAGAGAGCCGCATGAGTCTGGCGGCTGTCCGCATAGGACAGCATGGGGTTGCAGCACATCATGTAAGCCGCCCGGACCGGGTAGGGAATATCCTCCAGGATGGCCTTGCGGAAAAAAGCCGGGGCGATGGTCATGAGCCGGGGTATGACACGATGATGAGCACTGATCATCTCCTTGGCTTTGGCGGGAATGAGGTCGGCCCTGACCAAAGGTCCCAGCCCGATAATCTTCGGATCATGGGCCTCCACGTTGCCGCCCGGGACATCGAGGTTACCGCAAATCGCCATCAGATTGATGAGGGCGCGGACCGCATCGAAGGTATGGGTGTTATGCTCAATGGGGTTTCCCCATTGAATAACAGCCGGTTTAGACCGGGCATATAACCTTGCAGCCTCACGGATCAGCCCGGACTCCACCCATGTTATTTTTGAAACCTTTTCGGGGGTGTATGTTTGAACATGCCTGGCCAGTTCCGGAAAACCGTGAGTCCATTTTTCTGTAAACTCCCGATCATAGAGACCTTCTTCGATAATGACATGCAGCAAGCCCAGGGCCAGAGCGCCATCCGTACCGGGTCTTAAGGGAAGCCAGAGCTTAGCTTTCTTCACGAGGTCGATGCGGCGCGGGTCCACGACAATCAGCTCCATACCCTCTTTGAGCTGCGACAGGAACATGCTGCATATTTCCCCTTCCTCGTTTGTGGAGGTGATGTTGCTTCCCCAGAGGAGAGCCAGCTTGCTCTTGTGGTGAAAATCCGCCACTGGATAAAAGCCGCAGGTATGAATGCCGGTGATCTCGCGGGGGGCATGGCAAACATCCTGAGAAGCAATGACATTAGGAGATCCGAAGAGATTGGCCAGGCGGATGAGAATAAAATGGTCGAGTCCCTTGGGCATGCCAACACCAAAAGCTACACCCCGGGCGCCATGCTGCTCTTTTGTTTTGAGTAGATTACCGGCAATACTGCTGAGCGCCTCCGGCCACGAAATACGCTCCCATTTTCCTGCTCCTTTTTTCCCCACTCTTTTGAGGGGATGCACAAGACGATCAGGATGAGTCAGACGATCAGGGGAAGCCTTGCTCTTCACACAGATATAACCCTTGTTCAGGAACCCGTCCGGGTCTCCCTGGACAGCTTCAATCCTGTTATCTTTTACGCCAACCAGCAGGGCACAACCTCCGTGGTCCATCCGTGCACAGTGGGTCTTCCGCCAGAGCAATTCATCGGCCATAAATAATATTCCCTCCTATTTCTTCAGCAACGCCTGAATCTGGAGATCCTTTTCCTGCCATAACTGCTGCACCCATTTTTGAAATTCGGCACGATATGCCTCATCACCCTCGTAATCGCCGTGCATAAGTTGCTGCGGCACCTCGACTTGCTCCATCCGCACAATGATCTTTTTGACTTTCCCGCAGAGAAATTCCCATAAAGTGGGGATACCATCGGGATAAACGATGGTGATGTTCAGCAGACAATGAAACTTATCGCCCAGCGCATCGAGCGCCAGGGCGATACCGCCGGCTTTCGGGCGCAGCAGGTAGCGGTAAGGCGACTTTTGCCGGGCGTGTTTTGCCTTGGTAAAGCGCGTACCTTCCAGAAAATTCATCACGCCGGTCGGTCTGTGGGCAAACTTTGCACAAGCCTTACGTGTTATTTCTAAATCTTTGCCTTTTTGTTCGGGATGCTTTTTCAAGTATTCAGAGCTATGACGGTGCAGAAAAGGAAAATCCAGCGCCCACCAGGCCACGCCCATAATCGGCACCCAGATCAGTTGACTTTTCATGAAAAATTTCATGAACGGAGCACGGCGATTGAGCAAATGTTGCATGACGAAAATATCCACCCAGGACTGATGATTACTGCTGATCAGATACCAGCCTTTGTAATTCAAACCTGTTACTCCCTCTACGTCCCATTGAGTTTTTTGGGTCAGGTTCATCCAGGCACTGTTGCAGGCGATCCAGTTTTCCGCAAACCACAGCAGAATTACATCGAAGACGCGCCGCAAAGGCGGCACCGGTAACAGAAATTTGAGAATAGAAACCACAAACAAAAGAGTCGGCCAGAACAAAACGTTTAAAACCAAAAGCGAGAAAGCAATGATTCCGACTAGCACAGACGGTAAAAAATTTAACATATTTATTCTTATCCTACCTTTATTAGTATCGTGTTTATTAATTTTCTCTCCCATTTTAGTCAAGCATTCTTTTGTTAAGCACAAAATTGTTCTAACCAGCACGGGCGACTTAATGTTAAATAGCTTGTTAATACGTGTAGTTGACTGGCATCATCCTTGCTGGCATCATCCTTGCTCTATTGAAGAGTGAAATTAGATATTTTATGCAAAGGAGGCAATGATATGAATTCGGGAGATACAGCGTGGGTTTTGCTGTCCACAGCATTGGTATTGTTAATGACGCTGCCGGGCCTGGCATTCTTTTATGGAGGACTGGTGCGCCGGAAAAATGTTCTATCTATCTTAATGCAGTGTTTGATTATTTTGTGCGTGATCAGTCTGCAATGGGTATTGTTCGGCTATTCGCTTTCCTTCGGACCCGATTTCCATGGGATTATCGGCAAGCTGGATTTTGCCGGCCTGCGCGGTGTCGGGCCTCTGCCTAACGCCGATTATGCTGCCACCATCCCGCATAGTGCCTTTATGATTTTCCAGGCAATGTTTGCCGTCATCACGCCGGCCCTGATCATTGGCGCTTATGCCGAAAGAGTCAAGTTTTCCGCTTTTCTGGTCTTTACGCTTCTTTGGGCTACTTTTGTTTATGATCCTTTAGCCCACTGGGTCTGGGGAACGGGCGGCTGGCTGAAAGCTCTGGGAGCTCTAGATTTTGCCGGAGGTATCGTTGTTCATGTCAGTTCCGGTATATCGGCACTTGTATTGGCGGTCATGCTGGGCAAAAGGATTGGTTATAATCACCGGCCTATACGTCCCCACAATTTACCCTTTACTGTTCTGGGAGCGGCATTATTGTGGTTCGGCTGGTTCGGCTTCAATGCCGGAAGCGCGCTGGCGGCAGATGGTCTGGCCGTCAATGCCTTCATCACTACCAACACGGCAGCGGCAGCGGCCGGCTTAACCTGGGCGATGATCGAATGGTGGCATAATGGAACACCGACAATTCTGGGCGGCGCAACCGGCGCTGTGGCCGGACTAGTCGCGATTACCCCGGCTTGCGGCTTTGTTAATCCGATGAATGCCATTTTTATCGGCATGATTGTCGCCTTAATCTGCTACGTGGCCATTGCCGTCGTCAAATCCAAACTGGGCTATGATGATTCTCTGGATGCTTTCGGCGTTCATGGCGTCGGCGGAATTTGGGGAACTATCGCCACCGGTCTTTTTGCGGAAAAGGCGGTAAATGCAGCAGGCAACAACGGTTTCTTTTTCGGGAACACTCACCAATTGCTGGTTCAGGGAGGACTGGTAGTCGTCACCATTGCTTTTGCCGCCATTATGACCTGGATTATCTTCAAACTTGTCGATGCCCTGATCGGCATGAGGGTCGAGGAAAAAAGTGAGATCGTGGGATTAGACTTAACCCAGCAGAGCGAAGCTGCATATACAGTTATTGAATAGGAGGATAGAATCATGAAACTGATAGTCGCAATCATTCAGCCGCATAAACTTGATGCAGTAAAGACTGCCCTGGAAGGTGTTGATGTACACCTGATGACTGTAACTGAAGTTCTGGGACAGGGAAGACAAAAAGGTTTTACCGAAGTTTATCGCGGCGCCAAAGAGGCCGGCGGACTGCTGAAAAAAATTCGGCTGGATATTGCCGTAAATGATAATTTTGTGGAGCCCACGATAACCGCTATTACTAAAGGTGCTCATACCGGTGAAGTTGGCGACGGCAAGATATTTGTCCTGGATCTGGCCGAATGCATCCGCATCAGCACCGGTGAACGGGGTAGTACAGCCATCGGGTAATTGAGTTGTTATTCCAATTCTAAATCAAGCGCTATCTTTGTTGGCGTCGTTGTCGGCTTCCTCAACGTATGTACACAATACGCCTCGTCGCCTCCTCCTATCCGCCGCGATATCATCATTGATTTAGAAATGGAATTAAAAGGGGAGTGATAATTGTATTAATGTTTTGTAGCAGCGGCGGCATACCGGACGACTCAGCGACCGGGCCTCGCAGGCAGCCAGATCGATAAAATAGCCGTACCTTGCACACCAGTTGTTTTCCCTGGCCTGCTGGGCATTAACGTCAGAAATATGTTCACCATTATGATCGGGAAGTACTATTTTTTTCATCGGGGAAAATATAAGAGCTAACGGCTGCAAAAGTCAACAGGTGAATGGTATTTATCTTCCCGAAAAGAAGATAGCCCCCAAATGCCGGGGGCTATCTTTATGGTAATTTATTTTTTTGCTGCCTTTTTGACGACTTTCTTTTTCGCTGCCGGTTTGGCAACCACTTTCTTTTTTGCCACCGGCTTTTTAGCAGCAGGCTTGGCCGCTTTTTTTGTGGCCTTAGGCTTTACTTTTTTTACCGCAGCCTTCTTTTTAGGGGCCGCCACGGCAACCTCTTTTTTCTTCGGTGCTACAGGTCCTTTATTCATCATGGGTTCTTCGCAGCAAATAATTTCCGTCACAGCGCAACCACACTCTTCGTCAACAATTACGGTCAGCCCACATACTTCACAGTTCAATGTATCTCCGGTTTTTACCCTAGACATTTTTATCCTCCTCGTTATTGATGGATTTGAATATTTGTCCTGCCTTGTATTTTGAGATTAGTTGTCTTACTCTAATGAAAAATTTAACAACTTTCAAGTATGAATTAAACTATTGCCCAATTATTTTACCTGTTATCCGGAACGAGAACTGCCGGCGTCACATCCCCGGAAAAAATACGGTGTCTTGTCCCGGCGTCATCTACGACAAGGAGAACACCCTCCTGATCTACGTCCACAACCCGCCCCGCAACTCTTCGCCCTGCCGCATCCACCGTGACCTGTCTGCCGATAGTATCGGTGAATTCTTTCCAGCGGTTCATGATGGACGCAAAGTCGCCGCGAGCAAACATTGCATAATAACGCTCCCACCAGACAAGACAGGAGCGCAAAAGCAAAAGACGCGAAAATGTTCTGCCCGTTTCCAGAAACAGGGAAGTGGCTTTATCGCGGACATCCGCAGGCAATATTTCGCGAGGAGTGTTGATGTTGATTCCGAAACCAGCGACAATATAATCGACACCGTCGAGTTCGGTGGTTATTTCCGTGAGAATACCGGCAACTTTTTTTTCGTTTATGAAGATGTCGTTGGGCCAACGGATAATTGCGGTCAAAGATGTCTGCTCCCTCAGGGCCTCGGCCAAGGCCACAGAGATCGCCAGAGTAATCCGGGGCGCTTCCACAGGCGACATGATTGGCCGCAAAATCATGGAGGCATATATCCCGCAGCCTGATGGCGAAAACCAGCTGCGTCCCCGCCGTCCGCGCCCTCCGGTCTGACACTCCGCAACCACAATAGTTCCTTCCGCTGCACCCCCGGCCGCAAGTTCCCTGGCCCGCGTATTGGTTGACGCCATTGTGCCTTCGTGGACAATCATTTCCTGGCCGAAAATTTTCGTGGAAAGCCCTTCGCGGATCGCAACCGGCAGGAGCAAATCCGGATAATTCCGCAAGAGATAACCTTTCCTGGGAGAAGACTCAATAACATATCCTTCACCTTTGAGCTTCCGGATATGTTTCCAGACGGCATTGCGGCTGACTTGCAGCTTTTCACCGAGCAACTCCCCGGAAATCCACTGTCCTTGAACTTCTTTAAAAAAAGACAACAACTGCTCTTTTGTACTTGGCATACCGTAAACCCCTTCAACTGTCGTCACCCTTATAATTTATATCAGGTTGACAATGCAACTGGTTTTTGCTAAATCTATAACAACAAGCCAACAGCGTGAAAACAAGCAATCTCGGATTATAATAATGTTTGACTTACAACCACTTAATATTGCAGAAAAAATTGTTGAAGAGGGCCGTAGCTTTCTTTCCTCTGAAGAAACTTGCGAGCTTTTCGCCATACCCGCCGAGCGTACACTCGAGCTGATTTTGGGCGCCGACAGTATTCGCCGAAAATTCAAAAAGAATTCAGCCTTTACATGTTCTATCGTCAATGCGAAGTCCGGCTCCTGTCCGGAAAATTGCGCCTTTTGTCCGCAGTCGGTTCATCACCAGACGAACATCTCGAATTATCCTCTGATGACCATTGACGAACTGGTCGCTGCCGCAAAAAACATGACCGCTGCCGGCGCCGGCAAATTTGGCATAGTAACAAGCGGCTCGCAGTTAAATGATGAAGAACTTAGCCGGATCTGCCGCGCTGCCACAATCATTCGCCGGGAAACACCGCTGGCCGTTTGTGCATCCACAGGCATGCTGAATGCGTCTATGGCGCAAAGGCTGGCCCAGAGCGGCGTTACGACCTTTCACCATAATCTGGAAACGGCGCGCAGCTTTTTTCACAACATCTGCACCACCCATGAATACGACGAAGATTTGCAAACCATCGCCCATGTTCAGGCGGCAGGAATGAAAATTTGCAGCGGCGGCATCCTCGGACTGGGAGAGACGTGGGAACAGCGCGTGGAATTGGCCTTTACTCTGAAAGAATTGGCTGTGGACAGAATTCCGCTGAATTTTCTAAATCCACTGGCCGGCACCAGAATGGAAAACATGCCACTCCTGCCACCTATGGAAGCGTTAAAGAGCATCGCTCTCTTCCGTTATGTCCATCCCGAAAAAGACATTACCATCTGCGGCGGGAGAGAAATAACTCTGCGTGATTATCAATCCTGGATTTTTGCCGCGGGCGCCAATGGAGTGATGATCGGCAATTATCTGACCACTCAGGGCCGCAGCGCCACCATGGATTTAGCAATGATTAAGGAGTTTAACCTGACCAAAGATGAAAACTGAACTGGAAATACAAAAACAACTGGAAGCCGATGATTTAAAGTATATCTGGCATCCCTTCGCGCAGATGCGGGAATACAGTCGGGAAACGCCCCTGGTGATCGAGGCGGGAGATGGTTGTCTTCTCAAGGACATTTACGGCAACGAATATATTGACGGCGTATCCTCACTCTGGACTAATGTGCACGGTCACAGAAAAAAGGAATTGGATGAAGCTCTTGTGGAGCAATTGAGCCGGATTGCCCACTCCACCCTTCTGGGGCTATCCAACGTCCCGGCGATTCGCTTAGCCAAAAAGCTGATTGAGCTTGCACCTCCGGGTTTGACTCGTGTCTTTTATTCGGATAACGGATCAACTTCGGTCGAAATCGCTCTGAAAATGGCTTTTCAATACCACCAGCAGGCAGATGGCGGCGATCCCCGGAAAACGAAATTCATCACCCTTAAAAACGCCTATCACGGTGACACCATCGGCTCTGTGAGCCTGGGCGGCATGGATCTTTTCCACGCCACCTACAAGCCGCTCCTTTTTCCGACAATCCAGGTGGAATCACCTTACTGTTACCGCTGCCCTTGCGGGAAAAACCGTAGCAGCTGCAATTACGAATGTTTCTCTCAGCTGGAAGAAACAATAATCAGGCATGCCCCGGAGACAGCCGCCTTCGTCATCGAACCTCTGGTACAGGGCGCTGCGGGCATCCTGCTGCAACCTCCCGGTTATCTAAAGAAAGCACGGGAACTTTGCACCAAACATAATATTTTCCTGATTGCCGATGAAGTGGCCGTGGGCTTCGGCAAAACGGGCTCGATGTTTGCCTGCGATCAGGAGGAAGTTACACCGGATATTATGGCCGTCGCCAAGGGAATCGCCGGCGGTTACCTGCCGCTAGCCGCCACCTTGACCACAGAAGAGGTCTATGCGGGTTTTCTGGGCGAAGCAGCCGAGAATAAAACTTTTTTTCACGGTCACACCTTTACGGGCAATCCTCTGGCCTGTGCTACGGCCCTGGCCAGTATCAAGCTATTCGCCAGCGAGAAAATCCTGGAAGGCCTACAGGTGAAAATCCGCCAGCTCACAGCAGCGCTCGAGCCTTTCATTGCGCTTTCCCATGTTGGAGATGTTCGCCAGCGGGGAATCATGGTCGGCATTGAGCTTGTGGAAGACAGAAAAATAAAAGCTTCCTACGCGCCGGAAGTTAGGATCGGCCATAAAGTAATCAAAGAGGCCCGCAAACATGGTGTCATCATCCGACCTCTGGGAGACGTTATTGTCCTGATGCCACCTCTGTCCATAACGACAGATCAACTGGATCGTCTGTGTGCAGTCACTTATGAAGCCATCAGGCTCGTTACGGAAGGGTAGAGCCATGAATGCCAACAAGGATATGGCCTACGGAACATTTTTTTTCGATCCCGACGAGCGAATATACGCCGATCATTTTCCGGGTCACGCGATAGTGCCGGGATCTTTGATCTTGCAGGCCTTTTTGCAGGCGGCAGGCGAACTTTACCCGGATTTTTGCTGCAACCGGGTAGATAATTTCGGATTTCGTAAGTTTATGCAGCCCGGCAAATATCCTTTTACAATGGAGATGCGCGCGGAAAGACTTGTCTGCCGACTGCTCAACGACGGAAAAATAATGGCCGAAGGAACACTGCAAAGATGACTCTGCATTTTAATGGCAAAAAAGCCCTGATTTTGGGTGGCAGTTGCGATTTGGCACTGTCACTGGCCACAGCCCTGATCGAGGCACAATTGTATCCGGTTTTGACCTTCCGCAATGCTTTGGGCCGGGGAAAAATTGACGCCGCCCTGTCCAACCAAAGGGGAAAGTATGAGGCTTGCTATCTGAACTTTGGCGAGCGTGATTCGCTGGCCGCATTCCTTGCCCAAACAGGCGAGGAAATTGATTTTTGTGTTGATTTTGCTCAGGAAGACTTCGAAAGTCTCATAGCTGCCGCCGATGAAGCACAGGTTTATCAGTATTTCACCAATAACGTCTCCTTCCGGGCGGAACTGCTCAAAAAAGTTGCCCGCATTATGGTTCGGCGCAAATATGGACGGTTCGTTTTTATTTCTTCCGCCGCTGCCGCCAAACCCAACCCTGGCCAGGGTTTCTACGCCGCCGCCAAACTGGCTTCTGAAGCTCTTTATCGCAATCTCGGCATCGAGCTGGGGGGGAAAGGCATCACGACAGTAATGCTACGGCCCGGCTATATCCAGGTCGGTCGGGGAAAAACTTATCTGGATAATCACGGCGGAGAAGCTTTGCGTTTGGTCCCCGGCGGTAAATTCCTGACGACCGGGGATGTTGCGGAAACTATCTTGTTTCTTCTTTCGACAAGTGCGGCAGGCTTCAACGCCACAGAATTAAACATGGACGGCGGCCTGACCACCGGCAAATAAATGTGTCATCTCCTCCGCCGGCGGGGGACACGCAAAAAAATAAGTTGGTATAAATTGTTAATTACCGGAGCAGTGAAATGGATACACTGGACGAAATAAAAAAAATACTCACCGAAATTTTGGATATTGAAGGACAGGAAATAACACCGGAAACTTATCTGGTCCGGGAATTGGGTACGGAATCCATCGACTTGCTGGAGCTTGCCGTAGCAATAAATGCCCACTTTCATATTGAAGTCAAAGACGATGAAATTTTCGTAAAGGCGCTAAGACTCCATCTGCAAAAGGCCAAAGATGAAGGCTTTGATCCCGCGAAATACTTAGCGGAAAGCTATCCCGCCCTGACCACAGCCAGGATTGAAGAAATTCTGGCGGATATAGAAGGCGGGCCGGTGCTCAAGGTGAAAGATGTTCAAAGCTACATCGAATGGCAGACGAAAAATAAAGACAATGATTGATTTAAACACTTTATTGAGGCAGCGGCGCAGTATTCGCAAATACAAGGAAACTCCTCCCCCGGAAGCCTGGATCGAAAGTCTGATTGAGGCGGCAGCGTGGTCGCCATCGCCGCGCAACACGCAGCCGGTTAGGTTTATTCGCCTCGAATCGGCGGCCAGCCGCCAAAATCTTCAAATGGCCATGCTCGAGGGGAAAGAACTGCTTTTAACAAAAGCTGCCGTCTGCAACCGTCCCAAACATTTGCGTAACTGGATTAACGCCTACTGGCGCTATTCGGCCTTCATGTTGCAGGCACCCGTTCTTTTTGCAGTCGGGACAGTTAAACCGGAAGGAGGTTTTGCCCATGAGCTGCGGCAGTCGGGAATAAAGACTCCACAAAAAAGAGACGATGCGGACGGCGACATCACACTGGGGCTTAGCCTCCAGGGATTTATGCTGCAAGCGCAGGAACTGGGCCTGGGGACATGTATCCTGACGGCGCCGTTGGCTTTTATCAAAACTATGGATAAGATTACCGGAGCAAAGGAAATCGCTGTAAAATGTTTGGTTGCTGTCGGCTTTGCGGACGAAGACCCGCCCCCGCCGCCGCGCAACCCGCTTGACTATATTTATCGCAGGATCTGATGATGGCCCGAAGAGTAGTAATCACTTCCTATAGCATTATTTCTTCTTTGGGAACTAGTCCCTCCGAGGTTATTGCCAGCATTCGGCAGAACAAGACGGCGTTTACCAGGTCGCCGGTGGATGAAACCACCTTTGTCTGTCCGGTCCGTGATTTTGATATCAGAAATTACACGGGACCTTGCAAAGAGAGGCGTTACCTCAACCGGGGCGCCGGGTTCAGCGTGGCCGCCGCGCTTGCGGCAATTAAAGATGCGGGATGCTCCACAGGCGAACTGAACAAGGCCGGGATTTTCGTTGGCGCCGGCCCGAATCTCGATATCACCTCGGAGTTTCCCGAAATCATCAACGGTGCAATGGACAGACCTGACCTGATGGCCTTGTGGATGCTCCGCTTCCTGCCCAATACCGCCGCCGCAGTCATTGCCGGGCGCACAGGCATTCACGGCGAGAATTTGACAACAGGTGCCGCCTGCGCCGCGTCAACGCAGGCCATCGGCGAAGCCTTCCGCAAGATAAAAGACGGCTACCTGGATGTTGCTCTGGCCGGAGGAGGCGATTCGCGCCTGCATTCCGGAGGCATCTTAGCGTACGGCAAGGCCAAAGCCATTTCCCGGCGGACTGGCAATCCCGCAGCCGCCAGCCGTCCTTTTGACGCAGACCGCGACGGCTTTGTTCCCGGCGAGGGAGGCGCTTTTTTCCTCTTAGAAGAACTGGAACACGCCCGTCGCCGCGGCGCTCGGATTTATGGTGAGATTTGCGGCTTCGGCAGTTCTATCGGCGGGGATTCGCTGACTGCTCCCGATCCGTCAAGCCTTTATGAAGAAGAGGCCATCCGCCGCGCTCTGGAAGAAGCCGCGCTCGATCCCTCCGCAATCGACGTCATCTCCGCCCACGGCACAGGAACCTTGCTCAACGATGTAATGGAAGCCGCCATGATTGAGCGCATTTTTTACCGGGACACACACTGCAGCAACAGACCCTTCGTTCTGGCCTTGAAATCATGGCTCGGTCATCTTGCCGCCACCTGCGGGGCGGTGGAGCTAGCCGTCGCCCTGACCTGTCTTCATGGCAACATCCTTCCCGCCATTCGCAATCTCCAAAAGCCTTGCCACAAGGGAATTAACTTTGTCCGGGAAGGAATAAGTTCTGCGGCCCGGACACTGCTTTTGGAAAACTTCGGTTTTGGCGGACAAAACTGCGCCCTGGTCGTTAAAAGCGGGAATGTCGATGAATAAAGAAATTCAGATAAACATTCATACCGGGCTTGTCGGCTTCGTCCTGCTCGACCGGCTCACAGAAGTTTCCGCCCAAAGCATTGCGGGGCATAAACATTTTGCCGCCCCGTCGGCGACCCTGCTCATGGAAAGTCTGGCGCAGTTGGGAGCTTCCCATGTCCGCCATCTTACAGACTTCGCGAAACACGCCTTTCTACTGAAGATCAAGACCTGCTCATTACCTCCCGGGCCGTTGCCGCCCGGCAACTACACTTTCGCAGGTCAGTTGCAGTCGCAAAGCTCCTCAGTGTTTTCTCACCGGTTGCAAGCCTTTGCCTCCGACACAGTCATTATGGAAGGAATATTTTTATTTGCCCTGGCGGATTATGATGCGAACTTTTCCAGGGAAATTTTACAGCAGCATTACCAGAGGATTTTTGCATGTTTACAAACAGATACCGCGAGAGACTTTTAAGCCAGAAACAGGCCGGACTTTATCGCACCCCGCTGGAAATAGAACGGAAAAAGGGTAAGTTTCTTTTTTGCGGCAACCGCAAAGTATTGAACTTCTCCTCCAACGATTACCTGGGGCTTGGCGCCTCGGCCCGGCTGCAACTACTGGTCGCGGATAATTTCCGAAGCCATGGCACATCTTCATCATCTTCGCGCCTTGTGGCCGGTAATTACCGGTTAATAAATGAGGCGGAACGAGCCTATGCCGCTTTTTTCGGTTACGAAGACGCTCTTTTTTTCCCGAGCGGCTATCAGGCTAATCTCGGCCTGATTTCCACATTGCTGGAAAAAGGCGATACCATTATTTTCGACAAACACATCCATGCCAGCTCCGTCAAAGGAATGGTCTCAAGCGGTGCGGACTTTGCGGGTTATAATCATAATTCCCTGTCCCATTTGCGCAAAAGACTCGAAAAAAGCAACCCGGGCAGGACAGCGGTCCTGACCGAATCACTTTTCAGCATGGACGGAGATTTGCTGGATATCGACGGTTTTTGCAGACTCAAGGAAGAATTCGGATTTTTAAGTATTATTGACGAGGCGCATGCCTTTGGTGCTCTGGGAAACAAAGGGCGTGGTCTGGGTCGCACGGCAGCCGACATCGCCTTGGGAACCCTGGGCAAGGCTTTCGGTCTTTTCGGGGCCTTTGTCCTGCTATCCTCAACTTTGAAGGAATATCTTTTTAATTTTTGCTCGCCGCTGATCTATACAACTACTCTGCCCGAGGCACATGCGGCTTCGGCGCTGCATATCCTGGAGATAATCGAACAGTGCGACGACGAAAGGAAAAATCTTCTTCAAGTTAGCTCTCTGATGCGTCAGGGTCTGCAAGAGGCCGGAGTTGCGGCATCCGGAGACGCTCATATTATCGCCCTGACCATAGGCGATGAAAAACGCGCCGGCGATATATCCGCAAAACTCCTTGCAGAGGATATTTTCGTTTTGCCGGCCCGTTACCCGACTGTACCCCTCGGCAAGGCTATTCTCCGCATCAGCATGACCGCCCTGCATACTAAAAACGATGTAACCCATTTCATTGAAAAATTTAAAAAGGCAGCAATAATATGAAATCTCTCAAATTATTTATCACGGGAACCGACACCGGCGTCGGGAAAACGGTACTGTCATTGCTATGCATGCAATATTTCTACAACAGTGGTTTTACTCCCTTCTACCTGAAACCGGTACAGACAGGATGCTTAACTGCCTGCGATCCCTACAGTGACGCCCGGTTTATTTATCAACATGTGCCGGCTCTGCACGGACAAGACCCCGGCAATTCCGTTGTTTACTGCCTGAAAAACGCGAAGGCGCCCCTGTTTGCCGCACAAGACGAGGGCGTGGAAATTGATTGGGCGAAAATCATGGAGGAGATAGACGCTAAAAGCACCGTTGATTCGCCGTTGATCATCGAAGGCGCGGGGGGACTCTTCGTTCCGGTAACCGAAAAGTTAATGCTCATCGACCTGATAAAGATGACAGGGGCAACACCGCTTATCGCCGCGAGGGCGGGCCTGGGGACAATCAATCATACGCTTTTGACCATCGAGGCGCTGCGTCACCGGGATATAACACCTGCGGGAATTATCCTGCTCGATGGCGGAAGGGAGGCAACACCCCGGAAAATGATCGAAGAAAACAGCACCGCCATTGAAAAAATATCGGGCATAAAAGTAGCCGGAATCGTAGGAAGAATCGACGACTTTTCCCAGCCGCATCCGGAATGTTACGCACCGCTTAGTGCAGTACTTTTAAATATTGCACAATCGTGTTCTAAAGGTTAGGATTGCAAAATGTATGTCAGGAGACTGACAACCGAGGTAACGGCAACTGTATGGAAAAAACACTGATAATATTTTTTTTAGCTTTGTTTGCCGGACGGTACGTCTTACGCTATTCCTTGCAGCAGCTTAATATTCGCCACTTACTTCAACACGGCAAGGAGATCCCGCCTGTGTTTCAGGGTGTCATCGATGAGGGCACATTGACCAAAATGGTGGACTACACGGTGGATAATACCCGTTTAGCCGCTAAGGAAAATCTTGTTGATGATTTAGTGGAACTAGGCATTGTGCTCCTTTTTTTACCTCTGCTCGTCACCTTGATCATAGCCTGTAAAATACCCTTTATCGGGCAGGCGCTGATTTTTTTTGGCGTGCTGGCCGCCATCGGCGGACTTACCGGATTGCCTTTTGATCTTTATTCAACTTTTGTTCTGGAAAAGAAGTACGGCTTTTCGACCATTACCTGGCGGCTGTGGCTTACCGACCTGCTCAAATCATTAATCCTTTCTATCGTTCTTATGGGTATTTTAATAAGTGCCTTTATGGCGTTTATCGTTTACCTGCCGACTTGCTGGTGGTTTGCGGCCTGGGTATTTTTTACGGCGTTTCAAATTTTAATGCTCTGGATTTATCCGGTAGTCATTGCCCCGTTGTTCAACAAATACGAGCCCATCGCCGATGAAGCGCTGACAGGGCAAATTGCGTCGTTAATGGCAAAAGTAGGCCTGAAAGCTCAGGGCATTTATTCGGTGGACGAAGGCAAGCGCTCCCGGCATACAAATGCCTATTTCACCGGAATCGGCAAAACCAAGCGCATTGTTTTGTTCGACACACTGCTGGCATCGCACACTGCCGAAGAGATATTAGCCGTCCTGGCACATGAAATCGGCCACTGGAAAAAGAAACATATTTTAAAGCAATTAATCCTGATGATTACCGCCTCGCTTATAGGGCTTTATTTGGTCTATTGTGTCGCTTCTGCCCCGGTTCTCTATCGTGCCTTCGGTATAACGGGAACGCCGCTTTATGCCGGCCTTTTTCTGGTCTCACTTTATCTTGGTTGTAGCGGATTCTTCATAAGCCCAGTCGGCGGCGCATTAATGCGCCGCTATGAACGGGAAGCCGACCGCATGGCTGTGGAATTGACGGGAACTCCTGATCACATGATCAGCGCCCTCAAAAGACTGGCCAAAGACAATCTGGCTAATTTGCATCCGCATCCTTTATATGTCTGGTTTTATTATTCGCATCCGCCGCTTTTGGAACGTATATCGTATCTCGTGAAGCGGTCCTCGTGAAGAGTTATTCGTGAAGCGTGACCACCTGATAACCTAAAGGTCACACGAGGTGGCGCGAGCGGAAAAACGAGATACGAACTACGAGATACGCTTCACGAATAACGCTATGCCATTTTCCTTGTATTTTTCACTGGCAAAATGGTAGTTTACCGACCAACCGGCTAAATAAGGAGTTCAACTGATGACAGTGCCTCTGACAGGTTTAAGAATTCTTGATTTTACCCACCTCATTCCCGGGCCGCTGGCAACGCTGCATCTAGCCGACATGGGCGCCCAAGTCCTGAAAATTGTCTCCAAGGCGCGACCCGATGCCAAAAATATGCAGCCGCCTTTTCTTCCCGGCAATGAAATTTCCGCCTCGGCCGCTTATCTGGGACGCAATAAACGCAGTATGTATTTGAATTTAAAAGATTCAAGGGCACAGAAAATTGTGCAAAAACTGATCATGCATTATGATATTGTCATCGAACAGTTCCGGCCGGGCACGATGGCCAAACTGGGCCTCGACTATGAAACGCTCTGCCAGGTGAATCCCGGTCTTATTTATTGCTCCATATCCAGCTATGGCCAGACGGGGCCGCAAGCCCAGAGGGCCGGACACGACATTAATTACTTGGCGCGCTCGGGAATCATGTCTTATGCCGGTCCCAAAGGCGAAGTGCCTATTTCACCAGGTGCATTTATCGCTGATACAGCATCCGGCACAACCAATGCGATCATCGGAATACTGGCGGCAGTAATAGGCCGCAACAAAACCGGCCAGGGCCAGTATATTGATATTTCCCTGACCGATGGAATGATTGCTTTAAACAACGTGTATGCCGCCTCCACTTTAATCGACGGCCAGATTCCGGATCATGAAAACACAATATTTAACGGCGGTTCTCTGTATGGCTATTATGAAACCAAAGATGGAAAGCACATGAGCGTCGGCTCCCTGGAACCACAGTTTAGTACCGTATTTTTTGAGACCATCGGCCGGCCTGATTTAATATCACCCGCCGGAATAATGCCCGCAAATTCAGCAGAAGTTAAAAAGCAAATCCGGGATATTTTCCTGAGGAAAACAAGGGATGAGTGGACAGAAATCTTCCGCCGGGTTGATGTCTGTGTGGAGCCGGTATTAACGGTGCGGGAAGCTCTGAATAATCAACAAATCAAAGAGCGGGGAATGGTCGTCGACGTCGATTTGCCACAGGGCGGGAAAATTCGACAGCCGGCTTTGCCCATCAAATTTTCCACCTATAAACCGAAATATAAAAAAATCGGCGTCCCCGCCGGTGCGGACACAAGGACAGTTTTACAGGAACTTGGTTACAACGAGGAACAGATTGCCGAGATGGAAAAAACCGGCCTTTTTGATTAGGCTGTTCAGTGCCTGTAAAAACATGATGCGTGAAGCAGTCCGGGATACAAAACAGAGATATCGGGTAATCATGGAAAAGGAAACCAGAAAAAAAGAGTCTCTCGTTTTCTGCCGGGAAACATGCAGCAGGAGTATAAAACTGCTCATCGGAAATCTGGTTGCTGAAGGTGTGCCGAAAGAAATGCTGGCACAGGCGCTGCAAAATACCGAAGCCGAACTGGAAACAATCATCAACGCCATTCATGATGAATGCAGTCGAAGCCAGCATAAAGACGATGAGCATAGAACTTTCAAAGCAAAGAGACAAGACCACCTGACGAGGGTACTGGTGCATTACCTTAAGGAAAGCGATTCTTTGGCCAATGCGGTTTATTTCCCCCGGCAGTCCTTCAAGATATTTGCAGAGGCCCTCCGCAAGCTGCTTGGAGATAAAATCATGGAGGAGAAGCAACTCCAGTGCTACGCCGTTGTTAAGGATTATCAGGATGAGAACGGCGAAATCCTCTGGGAGAGCGTCTTTGTGGACGATAGGACAAAGCAACTCACCTGGGACGTCTTGTACCGCACCAGTCTGGCCTTATCCGGACTTACCGGCGAATGGTTCAAGGAATATATTGCCGATTACGCCAAAGCGCACGGCGGTTTTTACGGGGAGGGGATGGCGCATTACGTCCAGCAACGGTTGAACAGCATCACCAAGATGTTCCGGGTGAACCGCTAAGAATTGGCGGCAAAAAGAGGACCAATCCCAACCAAAAGCCAAACCGTCAAATGACGGAGCACAATTACCAGACCGCAAACAATATAGATAAAACAAGGAAAGATGTTTTTATGGCCGAAACCATTCGGAGTCTAATTATCGATGACGAGGAGTCCTTTACATTCTTTGTCAAGTTTAATCTCGAAACAGACCAGCGCTTTAAGGTTGCGCCAGCCAATCACAGAGAGAGGGCTTCATGGGCGGACGGGAATTAATTGCCAAGTCGGTGAGGAAAGAAGAGCTCATCTGACGGATTGAAGTGACACTGAATCTGCCTTCGATAGGTGAGTGAAAGTTGCCAGCAAACCAGCAGCAGATTTCCATTGACGAATCCTTGTTATAACGTTAAAAACGCGCAGAATAATATCAGGTGTTTTTTATGAAATCCCGCATATTAGTGATTGATGACGATGCCGTGGCCTGCGAGTTTTTGCAGGAAGCGCTCTCGCGCGAAGGCTATGCAGTGGTCACATACACATCCGCCCTGGAAGCCTTGCAGCAGGACCTTTCCCGCTATGACTTGCTGATGTCGGATATCCGCATGCCCGGCATGGACGGATTGCAATTCCTGGGCGAAGTGCAAAAAAAATGGCCGAATTTACCGGTAATTCTGATGACGGCCTATGGTTCTCTGGAAACCACAATGGAAGCGATCAGTCTGGGCGCCTGGGATTATATCAGCAAACCATTTTCTCCGGATGCCTGCAGGGCCATTGTCAAAAAGGTCCTCGAGGTCAGGGAATTGCGGGAGCGACGCCTTAAACTGGATTTGCCGGAAACAGACGAAGGACCGAAATTAATCGGGTCCTCTGCGGCAATGGTGGAATTCTATAAACAGATTGCCCGTGTTGCCGATTCCCCGGCCAGTGTTTTGATTGAAGGGGAAAGCGGTACCGGCAAGGAATTAACTGCCCGGTCTCTGCACAGCATGTCGTCACGCCGGGACAAACAGTTTGTCGTTGTCCACTGCGGAGCAATTCCCGATAATTTACTGGAATCCGAACTCTTCGGCTATGAAAAAGGCTCATTTACCGGCGCCGATCATCAGCATGTAGGATTACTGGAATCAGCCCAGGGCGGCACTATTTTTCTCGATGAAATCACGGAAATGTCCACAGCTCTGCAGGGCAAGTTTTTGCGTTTCATGCAGGACGGCGAAGTAAGGAGAATCGGCGGCCACGAAGTGCGCCATGCCGCCGTACGGGTAGTGGCGGCAGCCAATAAAAATATCGATGAAGAAGTCAACCAGGGCCGCTTCCGGCTTGATTTGCTCTACCGGTTTATCGTACGGCTGCGGATTCCGCCCTTGCGCGAGCATACGGAAGATCTTCCGCTCCTCATCGAGTCCATGTTGAAAAAATTTGGTTATCCCGGAGTGCGCATTTCCGTCGAGGCCATGGAATTGTTGATGGCGTATAGCTGGCCGGGAAATGTCCGGGAGGTGCAAAATGTTCTGCAACAAACACTGCTGCTTTCACCTTTTGTGGTAATTCTGCCGGAAAATTTACCGCAGCGTTTTGCGCGCCAAACAGCAAATAAGGAAAATATAGATCTGCCCGACATGACTCCGCTGGAACAGGCCGAAAGAGACAAAATTCTGCAAACACTCAAGGAAGCTCTCTGGAATCAAACCAAGGCGGCGCAACTTCTGGGAATAGACCGCAAAACATTGCGACTAAAGATTCGACGTTACGGTTTGTTCGATGAAAAGCTACCGGCAGGCAACCTTTAGTCTTTAATTCCGGCAATTGTCTTAGCCAGCTTCTTTTTCTGTTCCAGATTCCCCTGGCGGGAAATCATAATCCGCTGCGCTTGAGGAGATCCCGCGCCATGCATGGATTCCGTACGATAGCCAACGGCGGCAGTTCCGAGAGTGATATTTTCAATCAGCCGCAAAATCCGTACACGATGCTCTGTGGGAACTGACGCTATTCCCTGGAAATATTTTTTAACTACAGGGCCTATTTCGGGATGGCGCAAATCCTTTTCCGAGGCCATCGTAACCATCAATCCCCCGGCAATATCTTCCGCCAGCCGCGCAATCTCATAGGGCAACCTGGTCACATTCTGCTTGCAAACATTGGCCAGCAGCAAATCAATCAGATAATTACCGGAAGCGGTCGGCTGTCCCTCCGCCGAACAGGCAATCCCGCAGGCATAAAGAGTTTCATTGAGATGGATCATTTCGATCAGCTTGTCTTTAATATGAGATGCTTTGGCCGCTCCGTTGTAATCGGCGGCCAGAGCTGCGGCGCCGATCAGGACATCACCCACACCGACTTTGCAGCCGCCATAGCTTTGGCGATGGTATCCGGCAAAGCGCTCCACCAGGGCGCCGGAAAATTCATACTCGCCGCACATCAGTACATTCTCCCAGGGCACAAATAAATTGTCAAAAACCATCAGAGCTTCGTGGCCGCCGAAGTGATGATTGCCCACATCAATATTCCCGCCCTCCAGTTTCCGCGTATCACAGGATTGGCGGCCGTAAATATAGGAAATACCTTCCGCATCGGCCGGCGCAACAAACGAAAGGGCATAATCGCTGTCCTCTTTGGTCATGGCGATTGTCGGCATCACCAGAATCCAGTGGGAATTGATGGCGCCGGTTTGATGGGCCTTGGCACCCCGGACGACAATGCCATCTTTCCTTCTTTCCACCACATGGGTGTAAAGATCCGGATCAGCCTGTCGCGAAGGCGGCAGACTGCGGTCGCCTTTGGGGTCGGTCATGGCGCCATCCACCGTCAGATCATCTTCCTGCATCATGAGCAGGAATTTCAGAAATCTTTCATGATATTTTGTGCCGAGTTTTTTATCCATTTCAAAGGTGACGCTGTCCACGGCATTGATGGCATCCATCCCTACACACCGCTGAAAGCACGCCCCGGTTTTCTGTCCCAGCAGCCGCTGCATTTTAACTTTCTTGATCAGGTCGTCGGTGTTCTGGTGTAAATGACAAAACCGGTTGATCTTGTGTCCGGTCAGGTGGGATGTTGCCGTTAGGAGATCCGCATGTTGCGGATTGTGTGCCAGGGCGTAAGTCATTTTTACGGAATTAAGTGAAGGCCGGATAATGGGATGATCCACCGGATTTTCTATCAGTTCACCCAGCAGATAGACTTTAAGATTGAGTTTGCGCAAACTTGCTTCATATTGCTCTGATGTTTTCAGTGCCATTGCGGGACACCTCCTCTAATTGTCTTGTCCGGTTTTCGCCAATTTATCGCTTTCACAGACGCAGTGATGTAACCTTATCTTTTCTTTGAGCTCAGGAACGCTACCCGTCATCCGATACGGGCAAATAAAGTGTAATGGAAGTTCCCTGCGCCGGTGAACTTTTAATTTCCATCTTGCCGCCATGGGCCTTGACGATATCCCGGACAATAGCCAGACCCAGTCCGCGCATACCCTCATCCTTGTGGGAACTGTAAAATGGTTCGCAGGCCTTATCGAGCATTTCCGGAGACATCCCCGAACCTGTATCCGTGATTGTTATCGATACCATCCGTTCCCGAGGTATGGCCTTTGCTATGACGGATATTTTCCCTCCCGCCGGCATTGCTTCGAGAGAGTTTTGAATAATATTAAACAACGCCGTCTGAATGCGGTATCGATCCAGGTATAATGGTGTAATGTCGGCATCAATATCGACATTCATAGTAATATTGTTTTTCTGCATCAGTGGTTCGACTAACGGTAATGTTTCATTTAAAATTTTCTGAATGGTCAAAATCTCAAAGTTAGGTTCCGGCAATCTTGTCGCCCGGCGAACATTCTGGATAACATTATCGAGCCTTTGAGTTTGCTGAACAATCAGTTGCAGTTTGTGGGCCACATCCGGCGGCCAGCCTTCCCGCTCCAGCAGAAGATTGGCGAGGCCTCCGATGGAATGAAGAGGAGTACCTAAATCGTGGGCAAGATTAGCCGTTAAATGCCCCAGTGCCGTTAATTGTTTTAAATCGTCTACTTGTTTTTGCAGTTGGACGACCTTGAGTGTTTCTTCTTTAACACGGTCTTCCAGATGTCTGGTTAAATCCAGATTGCTGGCCATTACTTGCTGAATTTCCGTTGCCATGATGTTGAAATGATCCGCTAGCTGTCCCCATTCATCACGCCGCACAATCGGAATCCGTTTGATGTATTGTCCCTTTTGAGATTCATCTATTGTATCGATGATGAGATTCAGTGGACGGCCGATAATCCAGCCATAACTCAAGCCCAGTACCAGCACAATAAGCAGCAATAAACCGACGCTGCTCAAGATCAACAGCTGGTTGGCGCGGGCCATAATTTCGGCATTGGCACGGGAAAAACCGATGATGGCGACAACAATGTGGGAATCTTTCGTTTCTCCTGATACCGGATAAATTAGGCCCAGCGCCGGCCCGCTTTCGGTTGTTATTTTAACATAACGCGGGGTATTTTTTTCCGTAACCTGGGCAATAATATTATCCGGCCATTCATACTGAACGCGACTGGCGCCGGCAATATAATCAACATTGCCGCGACTGGTATCAAAAATGTCGATACGGGCCAGACGCACATCCGATTGCACATGATCTTTCATTGCGGAATCGAGCGCGGCCAGGCCCCTTTTGGTAGGAAAATTCGAATAAAAAGTACTCACTGTTTCGGCTACGCCTTCGAGCCTCTTTACCTGCTGTTCGACAAGGATTCTATCGAGTGCCGTCAGCTGGATAAATCCCCAAATGGCCATAGTAAAGGCAAGGCCGGCGATAGTTACAGTGATTAACCGTGCCCGGACGGTAAAGTTATCATTATAAGCAATAATTCTCTGGAGAAGATTTTTAAACATGATGGCAAGGAATATAGCAGAAAGGAAACAAATTAACCAGCTGGGTATTGAAAAACACCTGTTTTACAGTCGGTTCAAATAGCCTGACGGGTGCACAAAAAAAAGGACAGGGGTTACCTGTCCTTTTTTTACGTCATAAGTTAGTAATAAACTTATTTCTTGTCTGCCGGAGCTGCTTTTACATCTTCAGCTTTTTTCTCGTCGGCTTTCTTTTCAGCTTTCTTTGCTTTCTTTGCTTTCTTTGCTTTCTTTTCTACTTTCTTCTCGTCAGCGGCTTTCTCTACCTTTGCGGGCTCTGCTGCTGCGGGTGCGGCGGGCTTATCAGCGGCCATAACGGTGGTGCTAAATGCGAAAACCAATGCTACAACTAACAATGCTAAACGTTTCATCTTAAAATCCTCCTTCTAAATTTGTTTTTTTTAATACTACCCTCAATAATATTTTAAGGGACTCCACATTAATTAAGCTCCAAATAAAAGCACTAATTCTTAACTGGCGCCGATTTCTCGGTAACAGTTTCTTTTTTCCCTGCTTTTTTCGGAATTATTTTTGCCACTCGGGAAGCCAGCAAATTACCATCTTTTTCAATATAGGCTATCTTCACTGCATCATTAACAGCAATATTTTCTGTGGGTTTGTCGAGAACGAATTGCATGGTTTCCACATTATTTTTAACCGTGCGTTCAATCTTAACTGTTTTATCCGAAATTTCGACAACTTTTCCCGTGGCATTCATTTTAGCAATTCTTACGGAACCGGCCTTAACTTGCTCAGCAGTGGCCCCCGTGGAAGCGGGTTTATCAGCAGCAAATGCTATTGCTGATAATAAAAAAGCTGCACAAGTAATGTATACCAAAGCTTTTTTCATGCCCTGCCTCCTCTGTCAATTTCAGAATGGTATTAGCAATGTATATGCCAACCTAACAAATGTTTTCAACACGCCTTATGTGCATGAAATTACTTGCTATAATATTTTATTTTATTTAATCAGCTTTTTTTCGAGCAAAAAGAGGGGATTTATTCCCCACACAGTGGGAGATTATTCAACAACAGCAACACGATTCCCCTGTGTCAACCTATACCATTCCGGCGGAAAGCCTGCGCACAGCGAATTTGATAGATTGACTGGATTAGCACTCTTGTGTTACGCCGACTCAACTCTAGGTGACAGGAAAGCAAATGCAGCCGGATAAGAAAACTTTTTTTGACATTATTGTAGTTGGCGGTGGCGCTGCGGGGCTGATGGCCGCAGGCAGGGCTGCCCAGCTCGGGGCGAAAGTACTGCTTCTGGAAAAGACGGATGGCTGCGGCAAAAAAATCCTCGTCAGTGGCAAAACGCGCTGCAATTTGACTAATGAAGCCGAACTGAAAAATTTCATTGCCATGTATGGCGTCAACGGCCGCTTTCTCTACAATGCCTTTCATCATTTCTTCCGCCCGGAGCTACTGAGCTTCTTTGCTGGCTATGGCGTTGCCACCAAACTGGAAAGGGGTGGCCGGATTTTTCCTGTCTCCGATGATGCCCATGATGTTGTGCAAGCCCTGAAACATTACCTTGACGACCATAAAGCACATACCGAGTTAAACTCTAAAGTGACCACAATTCGCAAGGAAAAAAGTGGATCTTTTACAGTTCAAACCTCCCGGGGCGATTACTCGGCCAATGCCGTGATTTTAGCAACAGGGGGAGCTTCCTGGCCGCAAACAGGTTCGACGGGCGACGGCTATAAAATCAGCACTGAATTGGGGCATAGCATAGTCACTCTCAAACCGGCGCTGGTACCCTTGATCGTGGAAGAGATAGATCTGGCCAAATCTATGCAGGGGGTAAGCCTGAGGAATGTCCGGGCTACAGCGTTTCAAGGCAAAGCAAAGGAGATTGATGCCCGGTTGACGCCGCAGGTCACTTACGGGCGCGGAGAGAAAAAAACGCCCCGTGCGCCGGTCATCGAAAGCCGTTTCGGCGAAATGCTCTTTACCCATTTTGGACTGGGTGGCCCGATTATTCTGTTGATGAGCCTGGCCATTGTGGAAGCGCTGGCCAATGGTCCGGTATCCATATTGATCGATTTAAAGCCGGCCCTTTCGCGCGAGCAGCTCCGAGCGCGTCTGCAAAAATATTTTAACAATTACGGTAAAAAAAAAATCAGCGGTATTATCAAAGAATATCTACCCGGCAAAATGATTGAGCCTTTTATTGCTCTTGCTTGTATTGACCCGGAAAAACAGGCGCACCAGATTAACGCCCCGGAAAAAGAGAAAATTATCGAACAGCTGAAATCTTTGCGGTTTAATATAAAATCAGCATTGCCCCTGGCCAAAGCCATAGTTACCGCCGGCGGTGTGTCACTTAACGAAATTGATCCCCGGACGATGGCTTCCAAACTAATCCCGGGAATTTACTTTTGCGGCGAAGTCATGGATATTGACGCCGATACCGGCGGGTACAATTTGCAGGCCGCATTTTCGACCGGATATGTGGCCGGCGAAAGCGCTGCAGAGTATGTAATTAAATTGCAACTGCCTGATTATTCATAATGAGTCTACATACGGATAACTTTCACTGTTTTGATGTCATCCATGATTTGATAAACTAGGCGATGCTGGATGTTTATCCGCCGGGAATAAGCGCCACTCATGTCACCAACCAGTTTTTCGTATGGCGGTGGATTTTGGTAAGGATCTTTGCGCAGAATATTGAGCAAACGGATGGCCTGAGGCTTAAGACCGGAATGTGCTAATTTCTTCGCATCTTTTTGGGCTTGCTTGGTGAAAACAAGACACCAGGTTACCATTTAAGTTCCTTATCGCACTTTTCAACAGGCGTCTTGAGTCCTTTTTTGATGGATTCCCGCATGCCTGGTATCGCTGTGAGATACAGAGTTTCCTCTATAGCCAGCCAGTCTTCCTCAGAAACAAGAACCGCAGAACTTCTCTTGCCAATAATTTGTACCGGCTGATGGGTATCCTTTACTTCATCCACAAGATTATATAACCGTTTTCGTGCTTCCGATGCGGATAATGTTGTCACTTTTTAACCTCCTTATCGTACGACATTAAGTACGACAATACTCGTACGTTGTCAAGATGTTTTGTCCGGCGCAATAAATTTACTGCCTAATAGTGGGGCGAATATCTCACTCAACGTCGGGTGTGGGATAACCCAGGCTTGCAGTTGCTTGCGAGTCATCTCCGTGGATACTGCTAAGCTCAAGGAAACGATAAGTTCGGCGGCGTTATCACCGGCAATAGTTGCACCAATAATTTTATCCCGGCAAAAGACGGCCTTGACAAAGCCCTGCCTCAGCAGTTCGGTACGGGCAATAATATTAGCGCCGTAGCTGGACTTAACAACTTCAATGGGCAGGCCTTCGGCCTCAGCTTGCGACGCTGTCAGCCCCACGTGCGCAATTTGCGGATGGCTATAGACAACAGAAGGAATAAATCTTTCATTGTACGGCGGCACATCATACCGGCAAATATTTGCGGCGGCGACCTTCCCCTGCTGTGCGGCCCGATGGGCCAGCATCATACCACCGGTAACATCGCCTATGGCATAAATACCCGGCACATTGGTCATCATGTTTTTATTAACTTTTATCCCGGCACGGTCGTAAGAGATACCGCAATTGATTAACTCGGCCTCATTCAATTGAGGCTTCCGGCCGGTGCAAAGCAAAACATAATCAGCATTCCATTCCAGTTGCTCGGAATTTTTTTGCGCCTGGATGGCGACCCCGCTATCTGTTTCTTTCAGGCCGGTAAGCCCGGTGGAGTTGTGCACAGCGATACCGGAGCGGGTTAATTCCTGCTTTAAAAAATCTGCGGTTTCTTCGTCTTCCTGAGGCAAAATGTGCTCCAGTAATTCTATCAAAGTTACTTTTACACCTAATTCGGCAAATAGAGTCGCAAATTCAATTCCAATGAAGCTGCCGCCTACAATGACTATGCTGGCAGGAATGGTCTTTAAATTAAGAATTCCATCGGATGTGAGAATGCGGTCGGATAAATTTATACCCGGCAAAACCTGTGGTTGCGAACCCCAGGCAATAACGATGTTGCCGGCAGAGACAATTTGAGCTTGGCCTAACTGATCCGTAAATTTCACTTCTCCCGGAGAAATAATTTCGCCTGTCCCCGCTATTGTTTCCACTCCGGCATCTTCGAGCATTTTTTGAGCACCGAGCGCCGCTACTTTTACTATCTGCTCCTGATGCTTTTTCATCGCCGAAAAATCAAAGGTGGCGGAAGCAATGTTGATTCCTAATCTTTTGAGTTTTTTTAAATCCGCATAATATCTACTGCAGGTGAGCAGAGCTTTGGTCGGGATACAGCCGCGATGTGTGCAGGTACCACCCCAGCCGGTTTTCTCGATAATCAGTACGCGCTTTCCTGCTCCCGCCGTCAAGGTTGCCGCTTCCAGTCCTCCCGGTCCCCCGCCAACAACAATTAAATCATATTTATCCGGCATTGTATACCACCTCTGATTTATTCATTATTTTCAACGATACTACAACATTATCACCAAAGAAACAATAATTACCGGAGGCTAAATCTGCCTGGGCCTTCAGCATATATAAGACTGAAGTGAGCGGATGAAAACAAATGCACGGCACCTGGCAACCTCTGAATGATATTAAATTGACACATAAGACGGTTATCGATATACATCCTTGCACCAATATTTATAAAAATCAAAGCCCTAGGAGACAGAGCACAATGAGCTTGTTTGGCAAACCGAAAGGGAAAAAATATCACACCCGAACCATAGAGGTAAGTACTTACGAATATGACGAACAGAGATTAGCCGTAGAGGGGTGTTTGACGGATCATCGCTTCCAGGAATACTATCTGGCCACAGGTGAAAAAAGGCCCCCCGGCATATTGCATCAGATGATCATTCATCTGCTCGTCAGCAAAACAACGCTGGAGATCGAGGATCTGCATGTGGAAATGCCTTGCGTTCCTCGCGAGGAATGCCTGGAGACCATCAACAGCATTGAGCAGGCCAAGGGATTACGAGTTACCGGCGGATTCTCCTTGAAAGTAAAGCAACTGGTCGGTCATGGTCAGGGTTGCAACCATCTGGTGGCGCTTCTGACCGCAATGGGTGCCCCGGTCATACAGGGATATGCGGCATTTCAACTGCAGGGACCTTCCGGATTTACAACGGATTTGATCCATATGCTTGCGGATACCTGCTGGACCTGGCGCACCGACGGGCCCCTGATCAATGCTGTTCAAGAAAGAATTAAAGCAAAAAATGAAGAGTAAGCGCTCACTGACATTATAATGTAATCTCCAGACCCTCGTACGCTATACATACCGGGAGTGCTTCTATTGCGTTCAGCTGTTTTTGAATACCATCCAGCTCGTCATCACTGCGTAGCGGTTCGTGATGTGTGAGATAGAGAGCCTTGGCGCCGATGTTCTTCGCCATATCAACGCAGGAATTGTAAGTTCCGTGACCCCACCCTTTTTTTGCCGGATATTCCTGTTCGGTATATGCAGAGTCAGCGATCAGTACATCCACTCCCCGGATAAAATCGTCAAGCAGGGCATTTTTCCTGGAGATTTGATTTTCGTATTCTGTGTAGTAATCGTCGCCGGGTTGATAAATGTTATACAACTTTTCGTTATCTCCGGTGAAAAACATACTCTTGCCATTGCAATCGATCCGGTAGCCGAAAGTGAGCACCGGATGATTCATGAAGATATTCGTAACCCTTGCTGATCCTATCTCTACCGGTTGCCTTTCATGAAGAGAATTATACTTTATGTCCGCTTTCAGTTCTGCTTCCCGGACAGGAAAATAGCAATACTCCATCTGGCGGCTCAGAACATCTCCGATATCTTTCTGCAGGACAGGATCGAAGGCGCCGTAAATCCGTATCTGGTTCCCGGGGATGAAAATGGGAACAAAAAATGGGAGGCCCTGAATATGGTCCCAGTGGGTATGAGTAATGAATATAGAGCAAGATAACGGCAGTTTTTTCAGCAGGCTTTGCGAAAGAGGGTGTATGCCGGTGCCGGCATCGAGGATGATCGTCTCTCCGTCATCGGTTTCTACCTCAATGCATGTGGTATTGCCACCATAGCGCACGGTTTTACTTCCCGGCGAAGGTATTGAACCACGGACACCCCAGAATCGTATCTTCAAACCGCAACCCCCAAATTATTTATTTCTGGATGAATACCAAAGCCTTTTCCGTTTCTGCATTGATGTCGCCCAGAGAGTCGATGACCGCCTGCAAGTTGGCTCCAAAGCGATCCATTATTGCATCGGGAATCGTTTCAATCCGATTTTCACCGCCGAATCCGATTTTCAGCTCCTTGCTTATCTGATCGGCAGCTGAAACTACGTCTATGATCAGCGATTCTTTGCGGTCATGGTGGTGGTGATCCTTTATACAGGTGATCAGGTGAGTGGGAAGGTTCCATTTTTCTCCGAGCAATGAGCCGATTTGCGCATGATCGGTCATAAAAATTCTCTGTTCCGCCTCATAAAGAGGCAGGCCTTCCTCTTTTACGATCTGCAGCACCTGTTTGAAGTCGTTGGGCAAAAAGTGGGCAAAAACGACCTTGCCGAAATCGTGCAATAGCCCGGAGAGAAAGAAGTCAAAGGCATCCCTTTCCTGAATCTTCAATCTCCTAGCGAAAAGCCTTGCAATAGTGGCGGTGGATAACGAATGCAAAAGAAATGCATCCATGTCGAATCCCGCATTATTCGTACGGGGAAGCACGCCTAGGGTCGCTGTGCTCAAGGCCAGATTTTTAACCGTGTTGATTCCAATGTAAACTACGGCGTGGTTAACGGAAGTGATCTTCTCGGCAAGGCCGAAGTAGGGTGAATTTACCATTTTGAGGATCTTTGTAATCAGAACGGGATCGTGCTCTATGACTTTCACCAAGTCTCTGGGATCGGAATTGATATCGGAGGTTAGCTCAATTACCCGATGCACACTCTGTGGAAAGGCGGGCATCTTTTCTACTGATTGAATAAGGTCTTTTCTTATCGTATCCATGGCCGACCCTTTGGTTTCAGACTAATCATGTGCGTTTGTTTGGAATATACAGATAATCCGGAAAATGTAAAGCGAGCAATCTCCTCTGTGAATAATCGCCTTCATGACCATGCTCGAAAAGAAAACTCATACCGGTAAACCGAAGCCCTGAGCAAAGTAAAGGGGTCTGTGATCAATCTTAAAGCACTGAAATTAATTATGGAAGAAAACTGAAGGATAAAGCCTGTTTCTACAAATACCCCGTCAGATGAGGTTTCCCGAAGGGTAATTTAAGCCTTGATATTGAGCAGCTCTTTTTGCATTTCTGTGGCGGTTTTGATGGTCAGGATATTGGCTTCATAGGAATATTGAGTAAGAATCTGATCGGCAATTTCTTCTTCCAGGGTAACATTTGATGTTTGCTGCGCAACGCCGGTTTGCACATTGGGGTCAATCTCCATGCCGGGAGTATCCATGCTGCTAATTGTTACGACCACACCACCGTTGGCAGTATCCTGAAAATTAACACGGCTTTTTTTAAAATTGTTTGTTTCGACATTGGCGACATTATTGGCGTTTACGTCAAGTTTTTTCTCGAAAGCTTTCAACGCGGTTAGAGCAATTCCAAAGGCGGACGGCATAAATTTGTTCTCCTGTACTTAATAATCGGCAAAAACAAGGCTGAACTTGAATCAGAACGTTTCCCCCCGGATGATCCTTTTCAAATGCTCCCAGTCAATATCATTGTTCAGGCAATCATACCGGGCTGTCAGGATTATCTGGGGGATTACTTTTTCCCGCTGCAGATGAACGCCTTTAGTATTGATCGGTGTTGACCTGATGCCTTTTTCGATTTCAAAATTGCAGGCCGCGCCCACGGCAGCCCGGATCGTCTTTCTCTGCACCAGCCGCTTTGTGAATCCTGTGCTGGGTGTGATGTAAAATTGCCATCCCTGCTCTTCGGCCAAGGCGCGGATCTCGCCGCAACCGCATTTCTTACATTTGCTGCAAAGAATTCCATCCTCTTTGGAAAAGTGGGCCGGACATTTATCACCAATCAAGCAATGGGGAAGGATCACGGCCTTTTGAGCAGCCGGAATACTGTTAAATTTCTCCTGATAATAGTTATTGATAATGAAGGAAAGATCATAGCGAATTCCCAGCCGCGCAAGAAATGCGCGCAGTGGAAAGAAAAAAACGGCGGAAATGACCTTAAGCCTGCTGCAACCTTGTGTCATAGTAAAATATGGCCTTGCGATAAAGTTTGCTGACGATCAAGCTTACAGAAAATAAATATAAATTCAAGACCAATATAATTTCTTCAGTGTCATTGATTTAGTTGCAATAATTCTTGCGGCTCATTGACGAGATAATCCGGTTGGGCCTGAGCCATTTTGTCTCTACTATGCCAGCCCCAGGTGACACCAACGGTTTTTACTCCGGCGGCCCGACCTTCCACAATATCGCCGGTTGTATCACCGATGTAATAAATATCTTCTGGTGCAATTTGATACTTCTTTGTGGCATAAAGCATCTTATCTTTTTTGGAGAACAGAAAATCTGAACCGAGCACTTCCTGAAAAAAACCGTTAAATTGAAATTGTTCCAGTGCCACTGAAATCGTTTGAGAGTCATTGGAAGAAATCACCAGCAGAATGTTATTTCTCTGCAATTGCTCAACTACGGCAATCATGGCAGTAACCGGCTGCATCTCTTTGTAATCGACATGCGCGAGCAGACCACCGGAAACTTCCATAAATTCCTTTAAATCCACGCCTCTCTTCGTCAGGGATTCGTAAAAATTGCCGTTGAACAATTCCAGGAATTCTTCCCGGCCGCGGGTCAGCGGCTTATTTATTTTTTGCAGGCAAAGGCTGACGATCTTTTCATATATCTCCAATGACTCCACCAGCACACCGTCAAAATCAAAAAGGAATAATTTCATCGGGCAGTTTGACCCTTCTCCAGAGTGCGGATAGATCGAAGATAAGGCTTTGTGAGGATTCCTTTTTCCGTAATTATCGCGGATACAAATTTCGCCGGAGTAATGTCAAAAGCCGGATTATAAACCTTCATGCCGTCAGGTGCTGTTTGAACGTTACGAAAGTTGGTGACTTCCTTACCCGACCGCTCCTCAATGGGTATTTCCAAGCCCGTTTTCAGAGAAGTATCTATTGTGGAAAGAGGCGCCGCAATATAAAAAGGAATGTTATGCACATAGGCCAGCACCGCTAAAGAATAGGTGCCGATTTTGTTGGCGGCATCACCGTTGGCGGCAATGCGGTCGGCACCAACAATAATCTTGTCAATCTTTCCCTGTTGCATCAGAAAGCCGGCCATGTTGTCGGTAATCAAGGTGGCGGGAATCTTTTCCTTTTTCAGCTCCCAGGCGGTAAGGCGCGCTCCCTGCAAAACAGGCCTCGTTTCATCTACATAGACATGTATCTTTTTACCCTGCTCCCGCGCCGCCCGCAAAACACCGAGTGCCGTCCCATAACCTGCCGTCGCCAGGGCGCCGGCGTTGCAGTGGGTCAGAATGTTGTCTCCATCGGCAATGAGCGTGCTGCCTTTTTTTCCCATCTGGCGGTTATTGGCAATATCTTCCGCGCCAATGCGTTTGGCTTGGGCAACTAATTCCGGGACTATTTTTTCCTTGCCGGAAGCTATTGCCTCATCCAGACATTTTTTCATGCGTTCCAACGCCCAGAAGAGATTGCGTGCAGTCGGACGTGACTGCGCGATCTCATCACAAATCTTATAAAAACTTTGGCGGAATAATTCCGCAGGTTTGACAGGCAATGCCGTTGCGCCCAGTGCCGCCGCCATGGCAGCGGCAACGCCAATGGCCGGCGCACCTCGGACCGTTAAATCTTTGATGGCGGAAATTACTTCCGAATAATGATGGCAGGTAATATAGCGCTCGGTCAGCGGCAGGGCATTTTGATCAATCAGAACAACCGCATTGTTTTTCCAGATAATCGTCCTAATCATCATCCGGCCAGCATCTTTTTGAGCAGTTCATTGACGATTTGCGGATTAGCCTTGCCTTGTGTTGCTTTCATGACCTGGCCGACAAAAAAGCCGAAAAGTTTATCTTTGCCGCCGCGGTAATCTTGCAGTTGATTGGGATTGGCATCAATTATTGCTGAAATTGTTTTTAGAAGTGCGCCTTCATCGGTGATCTGCACCATGCCCTTTTCGGCAATGATGGTCTTGGGGGCGCTACCTGTTTTATACATTTCCTCGACGATGTCTTTGGCCATCTTGCCGCTAATGGTGCCGTCTTCAATCAGTCTGATCATTTCCGCTAAGCTTGCCGCAGTTACCGGGCAATTTCTAATATCGCGCCGCTCTTCGTTCAAAAATCTCAGCACATCGCCCATAACCCAGTTACTGGCCGCTTTGGGGCTGGCGCAAAGACGGACGACTTCTTCATAATAATTAGAAAGCGCTTTATCGGCGGTAAGCACACCGGCATCATAAGCAGGAATCTGATAATCTTTAACAAATCTTTCCCGTTTGGCCATAGGCAGCTCGGGAAGCTCTTTGCGCATAACTTCTATCCAGGCGTCATCAACGATGATCGGAACTAAATCAGGATCGGGAAAATAGCGGTAATCGTGAGCCTCTTCCTTGCTGCGCATGGAATTGGTCACGCCCTGCGCGTCATCCCAGAGACGTGTTTCCTGGACAATTTTTCCACCATTTTCCACAATATATTGCTGGCGCTTGACTTCATATTCCAGCGCACGTTGCACATTACGGAAGGAATTCATGTTCTTCAGTTCGGCGCGGGTGCCGAATTCCTCTTGTCCCTTCGGTCGAATGGAAACATTAGCGTCACAGCGGAAAGAGCCTTCTTCCATGTTGCCGTCGCAAATTTCCAGATAAACCAGAATTTCGTGCAGACGCTTCAAATAATCGGCTGCTTCTGTAGGCGTTCGCATATCAGGCTCGCTGACTATTTCAATCAGCGGCACGCCGGCGCGGTTCAAATCAACATAACTGACAGGATTGTGCTCGTCATGCAGCAGCTTGCCGGCATCTTCTTCCATATGGATCCGGGTAATACCTATTTTCTTTTGTGCTCCATCCACTTCCAGAAAAACATACCCGTGCTCCGAAAGAGGATAAGCATATTGTGATATTTGATACCCTTTGGGCAGATCGGGGTAAAAATAATTTTTTCGCGCAAAGCTGCAAGATTTATTAATGGTGCAATTTGTCGCCAGAGACATCTTCATGCCGTACTCTACAACCTTCTTATTTAATACCGGCAGCACACCGGGCATGCCGAGGCATACCGGACAGGCATGGCTGTTGGGAGTTCCGCCGAATTTAGTCGAACAATTGCAGAATATTTTTGTATCCGTTAAAAGTTGGGCATGTACTTCCAGACCGATTACTGTTTCAAACTCCATTATAGTTGCGGCCTCCTTTTTGCAAGATTAGCGTTCTTTTCATAGGCAGAGGCTATTTGAATAAGTTTCCCTTCTTCAAAATGTCCGGCTAAAAACTGCACTCCCACCGGCAAACCGGCGGCGGTAAAGCCGCAAGGCACCGATATGCCGGGAATGCCCGCAAGATTTGAAGAGATGGTGAAAAGATCGGAAAGATACATCTGCAAGGGGTTATCCATTTTCTCACCAATTTTAAACGCCGGTGTCGGTGTTGTCGGCGTAAGAATCACATCACATTTTTTAAATGCCTCGGCAAAATCCTGTTTGATCAAGGCCCGTACCTGGGACGCCTTTTTATAATATGCATCATAATATCCGGAGGACAAAGCATAAGTGCCAATCATTATTCTTCTTTTCACTTCATTGCCGAATCCCTGCGTTCGAGTTTTCTTGTACATATCCAGCAAGTCCCGGGCTTCGGAAGTTCGCAGACCATATTTCACGCCGTCATAGCGTGCCAGGTTGGAGCTCGCTTCCGCCGGAGCAATAATATAATAAACGGCCAGACAATATTCCGTGTGCGGCAGAGAAATATCCACGCATTGGCCGCCGCATTTTTCAATGACCGCAATGGCTTTTTTTACTGAGGCGGCAACTTCGGGATCAATGCCTTCAATAAAATATTCCTTAGGTATACCTATTTTCCAGCCTGTAATGTCTTTGCCTACGAATTGCCGGTAATCCGGCACTTCTGCCTGTACTGAGGTTGATTCACGCGGGTCGTAACCGGCTAAAACATTCATCATAATGGCACAGTCTTCGACATCTTTCGTAAAGGGGCCAATTTGATCCAATGATGAAGCAAAAGCGATCAAACCGAAACGCGAGACGCGGCCATACGTTGGTTTCAGGCCGACAACTCCGCAAAGTGCTGCCGGTTGGCGGATAGAACCGCCTGTATCGGAACCAATAGAAGCAATGCATTCGTCAGCAGCTACCGCTGTTGCCGAGCCGCCGCTGGATCCGCCGGGAATTCTTTCCAGATCCCATGGATTGCGCGTAACTCCGAACCAGGAAGTTTCAGTCGAAGATCCCATGGCAAATTCGTCCATATTGGCCTTGCCAACAAAAACAGCGCCGGCGTCGCGCAGTTTCTCCACCACAGTCGCATCATACGGTGGCACAAAATTGTGCAAAATATGGGAGCCGCAGGTGGTGGGAATCCCTTTTGTGCACACGATATCTTTCAGGGCGAGGGGAATGCCGGTGAGAGGTTTGATAGCACCTATTTTAATATCTTCGTCGGCCTTTTTTGCTGCAGACAACGCTTGGTCTTTCATCAGCCGGATATAAGAGTGAACTCTCTCTTCGACAACACCAATCCTGCTAAAAACGGACTCCACAATTTGCGTTGCCGAGGTTTGACCATTTTTTATTTTTTCCTGCAATTCATGAATGGTTAACTGGTTTAACTCCATAACTTCCTTCTTTCCGTCGTATAATAATTTCTCGGCAGCAGCAAAACAAGTGACTGCTCTTTTCCGGACTCCAGTCGCGCCGCAAGCCTGCCGGGGAACTTGTCGAAAGGCTTGCAGGGGATTTAAAATTATGAATTTCTTATTCTATTACTTTTGGTACACGGAAAAATTCGCCACGTCCATCCGGTGCATTGGCCAGTGATTTTTCAGTGCCCAGGGAATCCATAATCCTGTCTTCACGAAACGCATTAGTCACGGCAATCGCATGACTCATCGGCTCCACACCGGTAGTATCCAGTTCGTTGAGTTTATCAATGTAAAGCAGAATATCGTTTAACTGCGAAGTAAATTTATCCTTTTGCGCATCGTCAATTTCGAGGCGCGCCAGGTGCGCCACATATTCAACTTCCTGTTTGCTGATCATCAGTAATTCTCCTTCTTAGGGGCCGTTACGAAATAACCATCCATGCTGGTCTTGTGACCTCGCGCCACCTTCAGGTGGTTAGGTTATCAGGTTATGGCAAGACTAAGTTTTTTGGCTAAACGGCTCACTTCGCGTGCCGCCTTTATTGGCTTCGCCGAGTTATCATCATTGAATTGGAAATGATATTAACCGAGCTTCCAGAACGGGGCGATTGTTTTGGCAACGCTACTGATTATACTATTTATTTCATCATCGGCATTGCGCTCGTAATCCGCAAGCTGCTCATCCGAACAATGAATTTCATCGAGCATCTCTTCCAAAACAGCTTTCGCTGATTTTGTCAATCCCTGAACATGATAGCCGCCTTCCAGCACAGCCACCAACCGCCCCTGGCAGCAACTATCAGCGATATTCATCAGTATGCGCATCAGCGCCGCAAATCCCTGCGGCGTCACGCGCATACTGCCGAGTGGATCCTGATAATAAATGTCAAAACCCGCGGACAACAGTATTATTTCCGGCTCAAACTCCAGTGCCACCGGCTCCAGTATTCTGCGGAATATTTTAATATATTCACTGTCTCCGGCCCCGCCGTCCAGTGGAACGTTAACGGTGTAACCTTTACCCTTGCCGCGGCCAATTTCGTCCATTCCGCCGGTTCCCGGGTAATAGGGGTACTGGTGAGTAGAAAAATACAAGACACGCGGGTCATTGTAAAAACTATGCTGTGTGCCATTGCCGTGGTGCAAATCCCAATCCACAACGAGGACCCTTTTCATGTTGTGTTTCAAAATGGCATGCATCGCCCCGATCGCAACATTATTAAAAATGCAAAACCCGGCGGCGGCATCAGATTCGGCATGATGGCCGGGCGGGCGGACAAAAGCAAAAGCATTATCCACATCACCGGTAATAACATTGTTAATGGCGTTACAGAAACCGCCTGCCGCCAGCTTGGCTGTCTGATAACTTTCCGGGCTAGTGACTGTGTCCGGATCAAGCATAACACAGCCCTGGCCTGCAGTGCCGGCAATATAATCAATGTACGCGGGAGAATGAATTGCCGCCAGCTCTTCCTGTGTAGCCATACGCGGTTCAATTTCCGTAAACTTCCAGGACATGCCGGGATTGTCCAGCATTTCATAAATTGCCGCCAGCCGCTCGGGGCTTTCCGGATGAGCATAACCGGCAGAATGCTGCAAATAGCGACTATCTTTGACGATGCCTGTTTTCCTGGACACAAGCCACCCTCTTTTGGAGGTTTTTTAAAATTAAAAACTGTCGCTGATTTATCACAAATGATTCTAAAGAGCAAAACATGATTGATCCGGTTACTGTCAAGCTAGGGAAACTTCTTTTCCGGCAATGTTTTTTTATTGCGCTAATTTATCCGGTATTTTGGTCATCAAGCGATAATGTATTGATTCGTGTCCAACGAAATATAGTGATACTTCCTGTATTTTTATTGACTTATATTAAGTATTATCTTTTGATAATGAAAGATTTGTGTTACATCCCTCCCGCATTTACGACGTATAAAAGAGAGTCCATAACGTCCATTACCGTTGTAACGGATGACAAAAAATGACAGCGATGGCAGTAACATCGACTAAATAAAAATAATTCAGAAAAAAGGAGGAAGTATAGATGGCAAGTTTGATACTGGACGAAAGAGATCAGAAATTTATTCTTTATGAGCTTCTGGATGTAGCTAATATCTGTAAGGCGGCAAAATATGCCGATTTTTCAGAAGATATGTTCAACATGATTCTCAACGAAGCACAAAAGTTCGCCACGGAAGAGATATTGCCCACGCTAACGGAAGCGGACAAGGTTGGTTGCCGCCTGGAAAACGGACAAGTATTTGCCCCAGAGGTCTTCCGCAGACCATATAAGCTATTCTGCGAAGGCGGCTGGATGGGGATGAGCAAGTCGCCGGAGGTTGGCGGCCAGGGGCTTCCCCTTATCGTTTCAACCGCAGCCAAAGACTGGTTCATGCATAATTTTGCCTTTGTCGCTTTTCCCGGACTCACGGAAGGCGCCTCGCATCTTATTGAGGCCTTCGGCACGGAAGCACAAAAGTCAAAATACATGCAAAGGATGAATACCGGCGAATGGAGCGGGACGATGTGTTTGACGGAACCCTCGGCCGGTTCGGACGTTGGCGCTCTCAAGACAAAAGCCATCAGACAGCCGGACGGCACGTTCAAGATTCAGGGCACGAAGCTGTTCATCACCTCCGGTGACCATGATCTGGTTTCCAATATTATCCATCCCGTTCTGGCCCGTATTGAAGGCGACCCCGCCGGTACCGGCGGTATCTCCATTTTCCTCGTTCCCAAATATCTGGTCAATGAAGATGGAAGCCTCGGGAAGAGGAATGATTTTACAATCGACGGCATCGAACACAAGATGGGCCTTCACGGGAGCTCCACCTGCCTGATCAATTTCGGCGACAATAATGGGTGTTACGCCGAACTCCTCGGAGAAGAACGTCAGGGAATGAAAGTCATGTTCCTGATGATGAACGAGGCTCGTATCGGTGTGGGACTCCAGGGACTGGCCAGCGGTTCCATCGCTTATATGCATGCAGTTCAGTATGCCAAAGACCGGCTGCAAGGGTCATCCCTTCTGGATATGAAGAACCCGGAAGCGCCCCGCGTACCGATCATTTCACACCCTGATGTCCGCAGAATGCTTTTGTGGATGAAAGCACAGGTCGAAGGCATGCGGGTACTGATGTACTATACCGCCTATTGCGTCGACCTCGCTGAAACAGCAACCGATGAAGCCCAGAAGGACAAATATCACGGTATCCTCGAAGTACTGACGCCTATCTGCAAGGCCTACTGTTCAGATATCGGGTTCAAGGTAACCGAGCAGGCCATTCAGGTTTATGGCGGTTACGGCTTTTGCGCCGAGTATCCCGTCGAGCAGTTCATGCGCGATGAAAAGATTGCCTCGCTTTATGAAGGCACCAACGGCATTCAGGCTCTCGACCTCGTCGGACGCAAACTCGGTATGAAGAAGGGCATGTACTTCATGAATCTCCTCGGAGAAATGGGAGCAACGGTATCCCGCTACAAAGACCATCCGGCCTTGAAAGATATGGCAGCAGATGTCCAAAACGGCGTGAACGCTTTGGCCGATCTCGCCATGTACTTCGCATCCTGCGGGAAGAGCGGTAAGTTCATGGTGCCGATTGGTAACGCCTATCCCTTCCTGATGATGATGGGGAAAGTCGTTCTGGCCTGGCTCCTCCTCTGGGAGGCCGGCGTGGCTAAGGAAAAGCTGGATGCTCTCTGCAGCGACCCCCTGAAACTGGGAGAAATCGTCAAATCCAACAAGGATGCGGCATTCTATGCTGGGAAGGTTACGGCGGCCAAGTATTTCATCAAGCATATCCTGCCGGAGATTGATGCTGTTGTCAAAGCCGTCAAGAGTGATGATCTGTCCATCATGGAGATTGCAGAAGAAAGTTTCGTTTCCTAAAATTCTTACACATCACCCCTCTTTCCTTTATCTGGAAGGAGGGGTGATGTATCTGTTTAATTCATCTCCTTCCGGATATTACACAGTAATAACAATCAACATCAGCGGACAAACATTTTGTGTATGCAAAAACTATTGACAAAAGCAGTTATCGAAATATATGGTAATTATTCAAATTTTCAGGAGTTAATATTTCATGTTTGGTATTGGGTTTCAAGAGTTAATCATAATTGCCGTTATTGCTCTGCTGGTTGTCGGTCCAAAAAAATTGCCCGATCTGGCCAAAACTTTGGGTAAGGGCTTCAGTGAATTCAAGAAAGCAACCGAAGGAATCACCGATGACCTCAAACAAACCATGCAACACGACGAAAAACCTAAAGATAATGGTTTGAAAGATTCACTTTTATTAAAAACTGAACAGGAAGAACCTAAGCCAGTTGCGCCCGATGAGACTACTAAAAAATCATAACCTCGAAAAATATCACTGTCTGCTATTCTAATAAGTTTTTAATTAAAAACAGGTATTTATGGAAAATAACGACGACATTGCCGAAGAAAAAATGTCCCTGACTGAGCATTTAGTCGAATTACGCAAAAGGCTTACCCGTTCGCTTATAGCCGTGGGCATAGGTTTTTTCGCCTGCTATTATTTTAAGGAATGGATTTTCGATATTATCACTCGGCCTTTAACCTCTGTGCTGCCGAAAAACAGCTATCTGATATACACAGGCCTGACAGAGGCATTTTTTGTTTACATGAAATTAGCTTTTTTTGCATCTTTGATAATTACCAGCCCTTTCATACTCTATCAAATATGGAAGTTCATTGCACCAGGCTTGATGCCGAAAGAAAAAAAATATGTTGTTCCCTTTGTGGCATCGTCTTCACTGCTTTTTATCAGTGGCATTCTCTTCGGTTACTTTGTTGCCCTACCGCCGGCGTTTGAATTTTTTGTCAGCTTTAATAACAAATACCTACAAGCGATGATTTCTTTTAGTGATTACCTTTCGCTTTTTGTAACTTTTTTACTGGGTTTTGGTTTATCTTTTGAATTACCTGTCTTTATCTTTTTCCTCGCTAAATTAGGAATAGTCAATGCACAAATGTTATCCAAACAAAGACGTTACGCTATTTTAGTCATTTTTATTGTCGCTGCTATTTTGACGCCTTCTCCCGACGCTTTGAGTCAGGTATTAATGGCAATACCTTTGATGTTTTTATATGAAGTAAGTATATTTGTAGCAAGATTTGTGGAAAAGAAAAAAGCAACTCCTGAAGAAACAGAAGAATAATTGGTAAAATAATGCGTTTACGCCGGAAAGAAACTGCGTCCAAAGGCAAAAAGAAGAAGCCTTCCCGACTTCCTTTTTTTGCTCTCGGTTTAATTGTGCTGTTCTTATTGCTAGCCGTGGCTGGAACTGCCTCTTATTATATCCTGACCATGGACTTACCCGGAATTGACGCCTTGAAGGATTACCGTCCCAGTATTGCCTCGCGTGTTTACGACGACAACAATGAATTAATCGATGAATTTTTTCTGGAAGACAGAAAAATTGTTAAGATTCATGATATTCCCAAGATCGTTTCCAATGCCTTTATCTCCGCCGAAGATTCCCGCTTCTATCAGCATCAGGGCTTCGATATGCAAAGCATTTCCCGCGCCGTTTTGAAGAATTTCGAAGCAGGACACATCGTCCAAGGCGCCAGCACCATAACACAGCAAGTCGCTAAAATGATGTATCTTTCACCAGAAAAAAAATATATGCGCAAAGTCAAGGAGGCCATTCTCGCTTACAAAATCGATAGATACCTGACTAAAGACGAGATTCTGAATTTATATTTGAATCAGATTTATTTGGGACATGGCACATATGGAATTGAGTCGGCAGCACTCGGTTACTTTGGCAAGAGCGCCCACGCCCTGACTTTACCCGAAGCAGCGCTGCTGGCAGGACTGCCTAAGGCCCCCACTACATATTCTCCGTTTCTCCATTATGACAAAGCAAAGCAGAGACAGATATATGTTCTGACGCGCATGATGGAAGACGGTTACATTTCGCAAGTCGAGATGAAACGCGCAATAGCCACTCCATTGAAAATGCGGCCCATAAAACCGAAAGATAAGGTTGCTGCTTATTTTGTGGAACATGTCCGCCGTTATGTGCAGGAAAAATATGGCGCTGATGTCCTTTACAAGGAAGGACTCTCCATTTATACAACCCTTAATTTATCAGCGCAAAGAGATGCCCGCGATGCAATGGAAAAAGGTCTGGCCGAATTGGAAAGCCGGGAAAGTCATGAACCGGGCCTCGCTCAAGGTGCACTTTATTCCATGGATGTAAAGACTGGTGCTATCCGGGCAATGGTAGGCGGCCGCGATTTTAATAAAAGTGAATTCAACCGCGCAACACAATCACGCCGTCAACCGGGATCCGCTTTCAAACCTTTAATTTATACGGCCGCCTTTGATAAAGGCATGAATCCGTCAACTCGCTTTGTAGATTCTCCCGTTGTTTTTGAGGATGTGTCGAAAGAAGACGGTCTCTGGAAACCGAAAAATTTTGACGAGAAATTCTTGGGACCAGTAACCATGAGAACGGCCCTGGTGCAGTCTCGTAATGTTGTAACGATAAAAATTTTGCAGGACATCGGCATTGATTACGCGGCATCCTATGCCATGAATATGGGGATAACTTCTCCGCTCACCAGAAACTTATCCTTGGCCCTGGGGACGTCCGGCGTAACGCTGCAAGAACTGGTGCGTGCTTACGGGGTATTAGCCAACGGGGGGAAAAAAGTTACACCGTATTTCATTAAAAAAATTGTTGACCGCACCGGCAATGTTTTTGAAGAAGCTAAAGTCCAATCAGAACAAGTTATTGATGCCCGCATCGCTTTTATGACAACTTATATCATGCAGGATGTTGTAGAAAGTGGCACCGGCAGACGAGTGAAAAGTATCGGCCGCCCGATAGCCGGGAAAACCGGAACAACAAACGACGTCCGCGATGCCTGGTTTCTCGGTTTTACTCCTTCGGTAATTACCGGTGTTTGGGTTGGTTTTGACCAGGAGATATCTTTGGGAAAGCAGGAAGTTGGCGGACGGGCCGCTGCACCTATCTGGCTTTATTTCATGGAAAAATTTTTACAAAACACGCCGGTAGAAACATTTCCCACGCCGGAAGGGATTGTTTTTGTCCGTGTTGACGCGAAAACAGGCGTACGAGTTAAAGGATCAGACAAAGGAACCATTTATGAAGCCTTTCTGGAAAGCGTGCAACCCGCCGAAAAAGCTGACGACATAACTGAAGAAAAGGAAGATTTATTCCGGTAGCAAAAATTTATCCCACAAGATAATCTCGCTCTCTATGCGACTGATAGCAGCTTTAACGAGACGAACAATCTTTAGAAAGTGTCTTGACAAATAGTTTTTTTTCCGTTAATAGGAAAAACTAGTTCAGCAAATCGATGGGACATGAAATGTATTTTAAAGATTTAGTTAGCGGCAAGAGCCTGATTATCAGCAACGTAAGGGTACTCGTAGTAGTACTCAGGGGGTCTGCCGCTCTGTGTCTTTAAAAGATAGAATAAAGATACAAAGCCGCAGGCCCCTGAAACCTGCGGCTTTTTTATTTCAGGTACAAAGCCGCTTTTTCGCAAGAAGATAAGCGGCTTTTTTAATTTAATGAGACTTGGCTTTTTCAGGCAAAGCCGTAAAATGCCCTAGTCGAGTTTATCCAGAGCGAATGAAATGAGTCGAATGATCTCATTAAAAAAGCATCATATAAACAAACACTAGTTTTGGAGGTAGTAATAATGAAGTTGAAAGGTTCACAAATCCTGTTGAAAATGCTGGAACTTGAAAAAGTAGATATTATTTTCGGATATCCGGGTGGCACCGTTCTTGATATTTATGACCAACTCTATAAAAACAAACTAAAACATATTTTAGTTCGTCATGAACAGGGTGCGGTTCATGCAGCCGACGGGTACGCCCGTGCCACAGGAAAAGTGGGCGTGTGTCTGGTTACTTCCGGTCCCGGTGCCACAAATACTGTGACAGGCATAGCAACGGCCAACATGGATTCTATACCGCTGGTCGTTTTTACCGGGCAGGTTCCCACATCCTTAATCGGCAATGACGCTTTTCAGGAATGCGACATCACCGGAATCACGCGCCCCTGCACCAAACATAATTTTCTTGTCCGTAATATCGAAGAATTGGCTTCCACCATCAAAGAAGCTTTCCATATTGCCCGCACCGGACGGCCCGGCCCTGTTCTGGTAGATTTACCTAAGAATGTAATGGCTGCGGAAATTGATTTTGATCCCGCCGCTATCCAGATTAGAAATCATGAGCCTATCCATAAACCAGCTCCGAAAAAAATGGCTCAGGTTTATGAAATGCTTTCCCACGCCAAAAAACCATTAATCATGACCGGCGGTGGCGTCATTCTAGGCAAGGCCTCGTCCGAACTCACCGAGTTAGCCAGAAAATATCAAATCCCGGTTACCGGTACTTTAATGGGCATAGGTTCCTTTCCGGGAACAGATCCCCTCTGGCTGGGCATGCTAGGCATGCATGGAACATATTACGCCAATATGGCGGTGAGTCACTGCGATTTACTGATCGCCGTGGGAGTGCGTTTTGATGACCGGGTAACCGGCACGATTGAAACTTTTGCCGCTAACGCCCAAATTGTGCAAATTGATATCGATCCTTCATCGATTAACAAAAATGTAGTTGTTGATTTGCCGATTATCGGCGCAACTAAGCCTACCCTGCGAGATATGCTTAAATTTTTAGCCGAGCATAATTACACGCAACAGGCAGCGGAACGCAAGGAATGGCTGGAACAAATCGCCGGATGGAAAGAGCAGTTTCCCTTGGCATATTGCCAAAACGGCCAGATAATCAAACCGCAGCATGTCATTGAAACGCTCCATAAAGTAACTAAAGGCAATGTCATTATCACAACTGAAGTGGGCCAGAATCAGATGTGGACCGCACAATTTTTCCCCTTCGATCTGCCCAATACCTTTATTACCTCTGGCGGATTGGGTACAATGGGCTATGGGCTGCCGGCCGCCATCGGGGTGAAATGTGCTTTTCCCGATAAACACGTCATTGATATTGCCGGTGATGGCAGTATTCAGATGAACATCCAGGAATTAGCTACAGCTGCGCAATATAAAATTAATGTGAAAATAGTACTTTTGAACAACGGTTATCTGGGCATGGTGCGTCAATGGCAGGAATTATTCTATGAAAAGCGCTATTCTCACACCGACATGACTTACGCGCCTGATTTTGTAAAATTGGCGGAAGCTTTTGGCATTGTCGGTTTGCGTGCCAGCAAACCGGAAGAAGTAGAACCCACATTGCTCCAGGGTCTTGCTCTTGACAGACCGGTGTTGATGGATTTCCGTGTTTCGCGTGATGAATGCGTTTATCCAATGGTGGGACCGGGTTCATCCATCAGTGAAATGAAATTGGGCACCAGAGAAATGATTAATTAAAGTTAAAAGATAGAAAGGGTAAAGAAAGATGGAAACAAAAGAGCATATAATTTCAATATTAGTCCACAATAAGCCGGATGTGCTGGCCAGAATCGCCGGGGCATTGGGTGGCAAGGGATACAACATCGAAAGCCTGTCTGTTAACACAACGACTTCCTATGAAATATCCAAAATCGTGATGACATCCATCGGCAATCAGACTACTATAACCAAGATTGAAAATCAGCTGCGCAGGATTGTCGATGTTATTGGAGTAGATGATTTAACCAATGTCGAGTCCATTAACCGCGAACTGATCCTCGTCAAACTGAGCTTAACGGCAGATTCCAGGGCAAAAATCGAAAAAGCCATTGACACATATAAATGGAAAGTAATAGTGTCCGCTAATACTTATCTTATTCTGGAAATAACCGGCGATAAACCGCAAATTGATTTTGCCATTGCCCGGCTGGAACCGCTGGGGATCGCCGATATTACCAGAACAGGCATTGTGGCATTGGAACTGGAAAACTAGTATTTGCATGATCAAACTGATTAATTATATTTAAACTATTAAGGGGGTCTTATGGCACAAATTAATTTTGGCGGCACTTTAGAAGATGTTATTACGGTAGACGAGTTTTCGATTAAAAAAGCTCAGGAAGTTTTAAAAAATGAAGTTATTGCGATAATTGGCTATGGTGTCCAGGGTCCGGCACAGGCTTTTAATATGAAAGACAATGGTATTAATGTAATTATCGGTCAGGCCGAGGAAGATAAAGCCTACTGGGATAAAGCCGTCGCCGACGGCTGGATTCCCGGCAAAACTCTTTTCCCGATAGAAGAAGCGGTAAAACGCGGGACGATTATTCAGTATCTGGTTTCCGATGCCGCCCAAATGATGATCTGGCCCAAGGTTAAGGCCAATTTGAAAAAGGGTGATGCCCTTTATTTCTCCCATGGCTTCTCTATTGTCTATAAAGAACAGACCGGTGTCATTCCCCCTGATTTTGTGGATGTAATTATGGTGGCCCCAAAAGGTTCGGGCACCAGCGTACGACGCAATTTCCTGGATGGCAGCGGCATTAACAGCAGCATCGCCGTGCATCAGGATGCCACCGGCCGGGCCATGGAAAGAACACTTGCTCTGGGTATTGCCATTGGTTCCGGATTCCTTTTCCCGACTACTTTCCAGATGGAAGTCTATAGCGACTTGACCGGTGAACGCGGTGTTCTCATGGGTGCTCTGGCCGGAATGATGGAGGCTCAATACAATGAATTACGCAAACACGGCCACACTCCCAGTGAAGCTTTCAACGAGACTGTTGAGGAGCTGACGCAAAGCCTGATCCGGTTGGTAGGTGAAAATGGCATGGATTGGATGTATGCTAATTGCTCCACAACGGCACAAAGGGGTGCTTTGGACTGGCGGCATAAATTCCGCAAGGCTGTGGAACCGGTCTTTGCCGAACTCTACGACGCAGTGGCCACCGGCAAAGAAACGGAAATCGTCCTGAGAGTAAACAGCGCGGCTGACTATAAAGTGAAGCTCGACGCCGAACTCAAAGAAATGCGGGAATCCGAAATGTGGCAGGCCGGTGCGGCGGTGCGCGCTCTGAGACCGGAAAAAAGAAAGAAGCAATAATGGAGAAAATACTATGCGCAGCGATCTAATGAAGAAGGGGCTGGAAAGGGCACCGCATCGTTCGCTCTTTAAGGCCATGGGTTACACGGATGAAGAAATTGCCCGGCCGTTAATCGGTGTTGTCAATTCCGCCAATGAAATAATTCCCGGTCACATCCATCTGGACTTAATTACTCAGGATGTGAAAGCTGGAATTCGCATGTCCGGTGGAACGCCGGTGGAATTTCCGGTTATCGGTGTTTGTGACGGCATCGCGATGGGACATGCCGGCATGAAATATTCGCTGGCCAGCCGCGAATTGATTGCCGACTCCATTGAAATCATGGCCAGCGCGCATCCTTTTGACGCTCTGGTTTTTATTCCCAACTGCGACAAAATCATCCCCGGCATGCTCATGGCGGCAATGCGTTTGAATATCCCGGCAATTTTTATCAGCGGCGGGCCCATGCTTGCCGGAAAAATGGCCGGAAAGGCCGTTGACCTGATCAGTGTGTTTGAAGGTGTGGGAGCGGTCAAATCCAAGCGCATGACCCAAACCGAATTAAAACAACTCGAAGATTGCGCTTGTCCCGGTTGTGGTTCCTGCTCCGGCATGTACACGGCCAACTCCATGAATTGCGTGACTGAGGCTTTGGGACTCGGTCTTCCCGGTAATGGCACGATTCCCGCCGTTCAGGCTGCCCGCCACCGCTTAGCCAAATATGCCGGCATGAAAATTATGGAGCTCTACAAAAAGAATATCAAACCGCGCGATATCGCCACTCTAGCCGCTTTTCAAAATGCCATTGCTGTCGATATGGCGCTGGGCTGCTCAACCAACACCGTTTTGCATATTCCGGCCATTGCCCACGAAGCGGGCATTAAACTGGACTTGAACCTTTTCAACAAAATCAGCGAGAAAACACCGAACCTCTGTAAATTAAGTCCGGCCGGGCCTCATCATATTGAAGATCTCGATACCGCGGGCGGCATTCAGGCCGTAATGAAGGTCATTAACACTATTGGCGTTATTAATAAAAAAGCACTGACTGTAACCGGTAAAACTGTTGAAGCCAATTTAAAAAATGCCCGTGTTTTGGATGACAAAGTTATCCGTCCCTTGAATAATCCTTACTCGCCCCAGGGCGGTATAGCCGTTTTGCGCGGCAACCTGGCACCGGACGGAGCGGTGGTCAAACAATCAGCCGTGGCCGCCGCCATGCAGGTGAATGAAGGCAAGGCCCGGGTCTTTAACTGTGAAGATGATGCCATTGCAGCAATTTTGGGCGGAAAAATTAAGGCCGGTGATGTTGTAGTTATCCGCTATGAGGGGCCGAAAGGCGGCCCGGGCATGCGCGAAATGCTCGGACCGACATCAGCCATAGTCGGCATGGGTTTGGATAAAGCTGTCGCCCTCTTGACTGACGGCCGTTTCAGCGGCGGCACTCAGGGCGCGGCAATCGGCCATATTTCACCGGAAGCGGCCGAAGGCGGCCCTATTGCTTTAGTGAAAGAAGGCGACATCATTGCTATTAATATTCCGGCAAAAACTCTTAATTTGCAAGTCAGCGACAAGGAGCTCGAAAAGCGCAGAAAGTCTTTGAAGCCCTTTAAGACCTCGATCACGAGCGGTTATCTGGCACGCTACGCCAGGCTCGTCACGTCCGCATCTACAGGTGCTATTTTCAAAGATTAAATCTTCAACCGAAGAAGGAGGGACTGGCGTTATGTTGGAAATTAAAGATGCTGTAGCTGTTATTACCGGTGGTGGAGGAGGTATCGGCCTCGAGTTGGCCAGATACTGGGTAAAAAATGGCGGCAAAGTTGTCATTGCCGATATTTTACCGAAGTTCCTCGAAGGGGCCGAGGCGGAATTAAAAGCCCTGGGAGGGGAAGTTCTCTCGGTTGTATGCAATGTAACCGACGAAGAAGATACGGCAAAATTAGCCGATGCCGCCATTGCCCGATTTGGTAAAATTAATCTGGTAGCACCGTTTGCCGGAATTATCAAAGACGCCATGATGGTTTCCCCGGATAAAGAAACAGGAAAAATAAGCAGAAAAATGACGCTGGATCAGTTCAGGTCCGTCATCGATATTAACCTGACCGGCGTATTTCTAACGGTGCGGGACTGTGCGGAACGGATGATTAACAATAACTGCCAGGGTCTTATCTGCCTTATCTCTTCAACAGGATCTCTGGGGACAGCAGGCCAGATTAATTATTCTTCAACGAAAGCGGCCATGTCGGTTATGCCCAAAGTTATTACGGCCGAATTTTTCCGGCGCGGCATGGCTGGTAAAATCCGCTGCGTGGCCGTTGCACCTGGTTATGTCGGAACAGCTATGGTTAAAGGCATGGATCAAAAAGCCCTGGAAAAAATAGTATCCGATGTTCCCATTGGCCGGCTGATTGAACCGGCGGAAGTGGCATCCCTGGTTGCTGAAATTTACCGTAATGAAGCGCTGGCCGGAGAGGTTTATTTTATTACCGGCGGCTTGCGCCTGGGATCTAAAGGCTAATGAATTAATCTTAGACCATTCTCTTATAGGCGAGATTCGCTATTAAACACGAATCTCGCCTATATCACTGAATTTACATGCTCACCTCTCTACAAATATACGCTTGTAAATACATCTAGTTATAAAATATTTGCAATAAATGCTTGCATCTTGCTTCATGGCTGTGTCATAACTTGCCGCACTGAATGGCGCTCGTTTATTCAAAGACTTTGCTCGCTGCTTATCTCCAGGTTGCTCGTTTAGGCCAGTCAATTAAGAAACAACCGATGTTCCATGCATTATAACACTGCTTTGACAGTGGATGATCATCAAATCAGTCACGTTATATTACTGCTCTGATATTTTACTTTGAAGGGAGGATTGTCATGCAATTCTATCGTAGATGCAAGATACTCTACAGGAAAGCCGTTTCTCCTATCTCCATCCTCTTTATCCCTCAGGGTAACACTCGCAGAACCATCAATTTGAATATTTCGACCGTCAGCATCGTATTACTGACCTTTTTTTTCTTCGTAAATGTAATTTTTCTTTGTTACATGATCCCTTCTTTCATCCGCTACAATAATATGAAGAAACAGTTTCTCGATTATTCTCAGAAAGTGTCGGATCTCAACGCCATGTTATCATCTTGGGAAAAGGCAAATAATGACCTCCATGCCTTGATCTCTCCGGGAACAAAGGAAAATATTTTGAAAAGAGTTGATACTTCGGTTATGGAGTCCCTTGAAATCACCAAGGCACAGCAACAGGTAGCCTCATCCATGCAGACGATCCGTGCCGTCAATGACTACCTTCACACGATGAAGGATTTGTATCTCGCCACTTTCAGAAGAAATTATTTCGAGGGAAAATCCGATCAAGGAAAAAGAATTATTTTCAACATCAAAGACACCGATATGATCAAATACAATCATATCATTGCGAAAGCATCGGCAAAATACAATGTGGACGCTGCCCTGATAAAGGCTATTATCAAAATGGAATCAAACTTCGACCATCTAGCAGTATCACCGAAGGGAGCCCAGGGGTTGATGCAGCTCATGCCGCAGACTGCTCAATCCCTTCAGGTTGAAGATTCCTTCCATCCAGAAAATAATATCGAAGGCGGAACTCGTTATCTGCGATATCTTCTGGATCTTTTCGCCGACAATCTTCCCCTCGCCTTGGCTGCTTACAATGCCGGGAGAAATAGCGTTATCAAACACAATAACCAGATCCCTCCCTACAAAGAAACACAAGAGTACGTTCAACGCGTCTTGGACCATCTGTATTCCTACCGTCAGATCGACGCGAAAACAAAAAACGGGAAAGTAATCAGTTATAATAGATATTTATCTCAGCGACAGATCGAATATTCAACTCCCAAACCATCAATCCCCGAAAAACAGAAGATGTCCGCCGAAAATTGATTCATCCTTAAGGTTAGTTTTGTGGCAAAATTCACTTAATAATAGCAATAGATAGACAAATTGCTTAAGGTTGTAGAGCATACAATATGATCGCACTAGGCCTACCAGTCCGTCAACATAATTCCGGCACTGATCCGGTTGATGCTTTGATAATAATCCAGCAGGCTTTCTCCATAGCCGTTGAAATATTGGATATAGCCCTTTAACCAGTTACTTTTAAATAACGGCAAAGGAAAAGCCCAATCCAGTTGAACGGCACCAATATTATTCCCCGGCCGTAAATTGTTTCTGAACATCATGGCAAATTTGTGCTTGTTCCAATAGTACGTTCCCCATAATTCGCCATATCCCATGTATCGCAAGATGTCCGGGTTATCGTCATTATCTTCATTTTCCGGGATCTTGAACCAGGTTTTCAAAAGCAGATCAAAATTTTTCTTTTCCCAGCCCACATTAACTACCGCCCGGTTCCAGCTGCGGGATAGCGGCCGGGAACGGCCATTGGATTGATGATTAAACCCGACATTAACAAAACGGCCTTTAAAACCAAGCAATTCGTAATTAGTGCGAAAATTGACCAGCAATTCCGGTTCGTAATTTGTCTCCCGAAACGGCGAGGAAAAAGCCGAGTTGTAAAGCTGCCAGAAAGAAAGTTGCGTATAGGCAATCCAGAGATCAATGTCTTTATTAAACATATCTTCCACCGCCTTCAATTTAAAACTCAATTGGAATTTTGCTTCGTTATGCTGAGCTCTGGCGGTGGGATCAACATCCAGCTGCTCACCCTGGTTGGGTGATGAATTATAAGCAACAGGCAAAAAATAATTGGGGCGATAGGAGCGCAATAAAAATGTATGTTTTCTGTGGGCGCGATCCAGATCCCAGTGTTGAGTCATGAGGGAAAGTCTTTCTGGCTCCGGCGGTGGTGCCGGAAGAACCGGCCCGGTCATGGTTATCGCCGGCGATGCTTCCAGTAATGATTTCTTACGACCTGTCAGATCATCGAAGCATTTCAACCGTGCTGCATCATTTTCAACATTAGCACACGAAGCTAAACCAGCGGCATTTTCCCCGGCCTGAAGAGCCGAAGAAAATAATATTAAAATGAATAATATGGCAAAAAAAACCACCTTGGAAAAAGTTGTCTCCTGGAAAATTATTCTTTTTAAAATTATCACTAACCCAACCTCTTTTTAACCATGCATCAGCAATACGGTAATTCGCTGTTGGAAAGATTAGTCCGTGCTCCGGCCAGAACTACGGATGTTGCGATCTGCCGGTCGGGAATATTCCAATATTTTTTGAGCAGGCGGTTTTTCTCCTCCGGGGAAACCAGTCGGTAACCATTCTTCTCGTAAAAAGTGACTGCCCAGACCGCATCAGCCCAGGTGCCGATCAGAATTTGCTTTTGCGTCATCGTCTCCAGGTGTTTTAACAGCAGCGAACCCGTCCCGCAATTTCTCAAGTTCGTTCTGACATAGGCATGGCGAATAAGTGTAACATCACCTTTGTCCTGAATTCCCATTACACCGGTTAACCGCGCCTTTTCCTCAAAGCCCCAGAAACAAACGCCGGAAGCAACCTCCTGCTGCAATTGCTCTAGCGTCATATAAGGATCATGCCAGCGATCTTCCGGAATCACTCCTTTATATGCTTGCGCCGCATCGTTGATGATCTCCAAAATCGCGGCAAAATCATTGTCGATACATCTACGAATCATGGTTCTCTCTATTCATACTGTTATCCATCTTGGGACCAACTAAAGCAGTTGGTATTGATCTTCTATTGACGAACTTTACCCCGGGCCAGGGAAGCAAAAATTCCGGCACAGCAAAGGATGCCGAGAATGAAAAAAATTATTTGCGTACTTTTCAGAAGCAAAGGATTGCTGGCCTGGGCCAATGGAGAGTTTCCTAAAATAACGGCAAAAACCAGCATGGTGATGCCCATGCTGAACATTTGGCCCACCAGCCGCATTGTTGATAGTATTGAGGAAGCTATCCCGTAATATTTATTTTCGACAGCGCTCATTGTGGCATTAACATTGGGTGAAGAAAAAAGCGCAAAACCAACACCCAGCACAATCAGACACAGCACAATATAATGGATGCTGGTATCCGACCGGATAAACATTAACGGAACCAAGCCCAGTACATTTAAAGCCATACCCAGGGAGGCAATAATCCGCGGTTCAAAACGGTCCGAAAGCCTTCCGGCAAGTGGGGAAAACAATGCCTGGACCGCCGGTTCGGCAATCAATATTATTCCTGTCTGCGAAGGAGTCAGCGCTTTGATATGCTGCAAATAAAGACTCAATAAAAAAGTTACGGCAAACGTGGCACAGTAGTTGATCAAAGCCGCCAGATTGGAAAAGGCAAAAACTTTATTGTCCAGAAAAAGACGAAGGTCCAGCAAAGGATAAGGTGTCCTCAGTTGCTGGCGCATAAAGAAACCAAAACAAATAACGCCCAAGCCGATCAGTCCGACTGCCGGTAACTCCGGCAGTAAGGAAAAACCGTACATAACAGCAAAAAGCGCTACACCATAAAGCAGGGAACCGGTGAAATCAAAGCCTTCATTTTCAGCGCCTTTCCATTCTTCTTTAATCATAAAAGCAATAAGGAAGATCACCAGAATTCCCAGTAAGGACGTAAAAAGAAAAATGTATCTCCAGCCCAGGCGTTCAGTCAGCAAGCCGCCGATAAAAGGACCAACCGTCAATCCGATATAAACGGCTGCTATGTTAATCCCCAATATTTTACCTCGTTCCTCGGGAGGATAAGCGGAAATCAACATTGCTGTGCCGGTGCTGAAGATCATTGCACCGCCAACACCCTGGATCACCCGGACAAAGATAAGAAATGTCGACGTCGGTGACCAGGCGCAGAGAAACGAAGAAAGGGTAAAGATGACGGCGCCAGAGAGAAAAATCTTTTTTCGGCCATAAATATCAGCCAATCTCCCCAAGGGCACCAGAGTAATTGCCGCCGCCAGAATAAAGGACGAAGCTACCCAGCTTAAAGTAAGCGCGGTCATCGATAGCTCTCGGGCCATAACGGGTAAGGCAACATATACGCCCGAACCCATAAATGGTGTTAAAAATGAGCTCAGGGTAGTGGCGCAAAGAAGAATATACAGTTGTTTTTTGTCCGCTGTCATGCAATCACGCTTACTAAATATGGTTAAATATGCGGGAAGGTCTTTTTGTACAGGTCAGCAAAACTATCTTTACCGCAGGCCAGCAGAAGTGTCAGCGGCATGACTTTTTTTGCTTTTTTGAGCATTTCTTCCGCAAGCTGGCGAATGTCCCATTGGGCGTGTCCATCTGCGCGCAGGCGCGCCAGGTGATAAAGCTCGCGGGCATTGACTTTCATCAGCACTCTTTTGCGGTGCGCATTGGTCAGGATATAGGGAGCGGCAAGCGGCGCTTTTTCCCGAATTTGCTCATAGGCGTCTTGTGTCTTGCGCATAATTTCCAGAAACTGCTTTTGCTGCCCGATGGCGCAAATAGCGGGGGGAATTGTAACTCCTAATTGCGGTTCATAATCCTGGGCGATAATAGTCGCCATCCGATGTCTTTTTAACTGAGCAAAGCAACTGGCACTCACTACCAGCTCAAATTGCAGATCAATATTTTCCAGCTCCCGTAATGCTGCATCATGGGACTGAATATGTTCAAAGGTTGTTTTAAACAACGCTTTCTTTTCTGCAGGGTTGAGTTGGGCGGCTTGGGCCAGGCATTGCTGGTAATTTAAACCCGTTGCCGAGAAAAGCAGCGCGGCAGCGGTCCTGACATCGGCATCAGGCGTCACAAAAGATATTTGTACGACCGGATATTTTTTAACAACGGCCGAAGAAGAATATTTTTTCGACAATATGGCGGCCTGCTTTTGCAGATTAGCTCTGGTGAGGCGGTCATAATCGGTGGCTTGAGTATAACGAATGAGCGATGGGGCAATGTCTTTGGTGACCGCAAATAATTTTTTACTGTATTCCTGTGCTTCCGCCAGCGGCAATGCCGCAAGCCTTCTCAGCATCAGTTCCAAATTGCGGGCGTTGATGGTCATACCCAATTGGGTCTGGGTCGCCAGGGAAATTGTATAACGCGCATCTTCCTTGGCCCAGCCTTCCAACAGTGATTTGTTGGCGGGATTTTCCGCCAGATCTTTATTGGCAGTAAAGACGTAAGGCCGCAGCTGTTCGTATAGCTCGCGATAATAACCATTTTGCAGGCCGATAGTGGCCGCAAACAGCTCTGTTAGGCCGGCCTTCTTTATCTCTTCAGGGATGACAAAATCCTTATTAAAAAGAACATAGCGCTGGGATTTTTCCGTATAGGAGCACAAACGAAATTTTTCAATTTCTTCAATTAACAACCGGGAGGCGCCAATTATATCAATATTAAAGACAGCATGTTCCGCAACCGAGCTGTGTCCCATTTCAAAAACAATATTGCGGTTGGACTTCCGTGCTTTTTCCACTTCCCCACGGGCGTCGGAACGCAGTTCGTCAACCGATTTCGGGCTGCGGCTGATGCGGGCATAGGCAGCCGAAATTGTTTCCGGAGTAATATCCTGCGAGGTCGCGCATTTGTTCTGGAGTTCGCAGATCAGATCATAATCTAAATTGTAACCGGCAAGAAGAATTTTCATAAAAATTTTATACCCGTGCTTTCATCAAGTCTTTAAATTGATAGTTATGTGAAATTATCATAATAGGAAAAATCTACAAGTTAATTTCATCAATCCGTAACAATCTTTGTCCTTCAAAACAGGCGTTCTTCATAACCCAATACAAGATACGTTCTTCCCCTTTCCTATTTTAACTGCTTTTGTTTCTTTGCCGGTGGAAGATAATTTTCAGATGTTATAACGCTTTTGCCTGTTTTTGATTCCAATTCCAATCGCGCTTTCTTTGCAATTTTTCCGCCCTTTTCCCCCGCAGCGGCATTTTCAACCATGCCCGTAGCATCCACGCTTTCGGCAATCTGCCTGGTCGAAAGTTCTGCAAGTGCCGTAAAAATCAATTCCGCCTCATTCATATGATCGCGTAGATTCTGTGATTTTAGGCCTTTTATATCTTTATGCTTTTTTACTGAAACGCCGCTCCACTCCTGATGAATGATGTTGGTGAGAATGGCATATTCCTCTTCTTTGGTTATTTCGTGGTCTTTCCAGTAATCGGTAAGCTTATTGCGGGTTTCCTGTCCCATCATCCGCTGTTGAATCCACTTTTCGCTTCGGCCGTGCTCACGCCAGTATTCACGGGCGCGGTCAAGTGAACGGGCAGGGTCGCTCATGTCCTGGAGGCGTTCGTATCCCACCTTTGCCAGCCATTGCTTGAATGGTTCAGCTTTGGGCGATGGTATGGCCTGGACGAGCCGCAAAATATGTTGGACAGATCCCCCGAGAGTTTTTCTTTTTTTCCCTGTTTCTGTTACCATTTCTACCTGGGGACAATTTGTCCCCAGGTAAGCGCCAAGTTCTATATCCCTTTTTCTGAGTTTTTTCAGGTAATCAGTCGGGTTTTTGGAAACGGTAAGAGCTTCGACAACATCAATAACCGAAAAATACCAGGTTTCTGTTTCATCATCATAATAGCGGCGGATTTTTTTACTTTCAAATACTACTAACGCGGTTTTATTCATCGTGTCTTATCTCCTATTGAATCTATAATAAAAACTTTTACTTCTCATTTTTTATAGGAATCAGCACCAGGAAATGTGACCAGCTTAATTGTCGTGACAGTGTAACGACAATTTCAATAAGCAGAGAAGTTCTTGAAAAAGCAGCTTTGTATCCGCGGTAATTTGTTTCGTTTGTTTGATCATTCTGCCTCCACCCCAGAGAGCTTGGTGGGCCTGCTGGAAGCGCCTGGTGAGTTCGTCCTGAGTTACAACTTCGAGTGGGAAGAGCTTTTGACCTGTCTTGGTTGTACCGCCCTCATATGCAAATTTGAATTTCGCTAACTCGGTAATACCGAACTGCGGGACATCAGGGATGGTGATTCGTAGTTTTGGTTTTTTAGCTGGTATCTCAAAATACTCGTTTTTGAGCTTGCTGGTAACCCAAACATAGCGCGCTCCTTCTGCAACGGCATAGCTAACCGCTTGGTCTGCGGCACGAACAAATTCGAGTTCACTAACATCCGATTTTTTACATTCGATGACGATAAGTGGCGCTTTTAGAGTGCCATCTGTATAAACAATAATATCAGCTTCCTTCGTTTCGGAGCCCATTTGTACCGAGACGAATTGATGGATATGTTCAACAGGGTATTTATAGACAAGTATGAGTTGGAGGAATGCTTCGGCCTGCACTTTTTCCTCAGGGCTCGTATAATTACGACGCTTGTTTTGATGTAAATAGACAATATATTTTCCATCGTCTTCTAGTCGAATAATATTTTGCTTTATGCCTTCAGTAATTAGATTCATGCAACCCTCTTATTTTTCAAAATCGTCTTCTAAGTGGTGCTAGTTGTGTTACGTCCGCACCAACCCCGGTTTTAGCCCCAATCGCTCCTGAAACTCTTGAGGGATATCACTCCAATGTTCAATTAGCAAATCAACAAGCTGTCTTCCATTAATTAGACCAATACGTGGAAACCCTATTTCCACTGCAATATCAGCAGCTGCCTTTTGGAAGTCGGCAGTTGTGATAAAGGCACCTTGTCCGTTATTCGGAATCGATTGCCTGAGTTGTTTAACGATATTTGCATTTATCTTGGACCCGAGTTTGTAGCGTTTAGCTTGCACAAAGACCTTCACCTTGGCAAGATTGGCAACATTAAGTTCGCCGGTGGCATCCACACCGCCGTCGCCTGTCTTACCCGTCACCTCAGAACCTTCAAAGCCCAGCGCAGTAAGTAGCTCACCAACAAGCATCTCAAATTCTTTAGGGTCGAGCGTGAGAATTTGTTCCAACACAACGCGGTAAGGATCATATTCTATTACTGCAGGTTTCGAAATGAGGTCTGAGCAACCGATAGTGGCTAGAAATTCATCTCGTTGAGAAATGGCAAATACCGTGAGCGAGGAACGAATTGTATTCTGAAATGGCACAGAGAAGTCGCCGCGTTTGAGCCGCTGCTTATACCACTCAACACGTCTGCGGTGCCGGTATGGACAGCCGTCATCATCAGCCGCATAAAAGTAGGATGGATCTGTATCGACCTTGCAGTAATGCAGCCATTCCGTATCGGCAGCCGGTGTGATCACATAGTCACCCGCTTGAATCTCAAACAAGAAGCGCGCAATCTGGCCGACATAGTTACCAATGACAATTGGACTTTTCTGGTCGGGATAAGCCAAACCAACAATTGGATAAAGAACGTCGCGAGACTTTATTTGACCAAGATCATCCTTGATTTCACTCCACCCGATACCCACATAGTTGCCGTGCAAGAAAAGTTCTGTGTATTGACCACCATTCGCTCGTACACACCAAACATTGGTCATTAAATCGCCCCCTCAATAATGTTCAGGTTATGTCTTGAACTAAATAACTTCTTGTGTCCAAAAGGAGTTGCAACTTTTTATTGATAGCGACGAATAATACAACTTCTTCAAAACATTGCAACTGAAAATCGGCTAAAGAAATGATTTACCTTTGTAAATTCATTTCTCTTCGCCTTGTTTGGCGATAGCCGTCGCTTTGATTGACTTCCCCAGACAGACAACATTACCGATTAACACGCCGCGCCTTTTATGGAGATGATGCGCCGTAACCAGAACAGCTTTTTGCTGAAAATCCAACAGTTCTTTTTAAAAGACTTAGGAAAGTTTGTATCCGCGTGATGCCTGTTCATGCTTTTAAGAATGGCTCTGTCGGAGAAACGAATTTTTATAGTCTTACCAGCTCCACCTTCCCTAAAGTGCGGCCCAAAAAGCGTTCCCCGATTGTTTGAAAACGGTACGGCACATCGCTGACACAAAACAGATAATCGGGCGGCAGCTTATTTGCATTTCCTAGATTGAGCTGGTTGAGCAAATCGGCCGTGGCATCTGCCATTGCCTCTGCCGAATCGATAAGGTTTATTTTTGGTCCGACAATCTCCTGCAATAATGATTTCAAAAGCGGATAATGAGTGCAGCCCAACACCAATGTATCAATTTGTTCGGCCAGCACCGGTTTTAAATATTCCTGAGCGATGAGCCGGGTAGCGGGATGATCGAACCAGCCTTCTTCCACCAGCGGAACAAAAAGCGGACAGGTCTGGGAATAAATTTTTACTTCCTTAACTAAAAGATGAATCGCCCGGGCATAGGCATTGCTATTAATTGTTGCCGGAGTGCCGATAACACCAATGGATTTTGTGCGGGTTTCTGCCACGGCATTGCGGGCACTGGCTTCGATAACTTCCAATACCGGCACCGGTGATAAATCTTTTATGGCCGAATAAGCCACGGCAGCCATCGTATTACAGGCAACGACCAGCAGCTTTACATCTTTTTTCAGGAGAAATTCGGTAATTTGCGTGGCATAGTGATTGATGGTTTCCACCGACTTAATGCCGTAGGGCACTCGTGCGGTATCTCCAAAATATATAATGTTTTCAAAAGGCAGGCGTTCCATAAGGGCACGCACTACTGTCAGACCGCCAATGCCCGAGTCAAATACGCCTATAGCCTGATTGTTTTTTATATCCACAAATGATTAGCTCATGAAAAATTGAAAAATTAAACATTTTCGATGACCTTGTGAAAAGATCCAGAGGCAAGGCACGCAATGTGTTTGCCTGTCGGCGCACACTGGTACGGACTCACATCCCCCCCGCGTCCCTTCGCCCCTCGGGCTCCGGGAAATCGCTGCCAGAGCACGAGGAGTGGGGCGTACTTTTAGCGTACGCCGCAACGACGAGAGATGCAGCACAACGCAGCATATGGACTTTTTACATGGCCGTCACTCTTTAATATAAAACTGCAACTTCAAATTGCCAACTTCCACAATATCGCCGTCTTTCAGATCGTAACGGCGGTCTATTGCTTTGCCGTTGATCTTCAACTCCTTATCGCCGGACGGGGTAATGAAATAACCTTCTTTCCGGCGGTTAATCAGCGCGGCTAATTTGGGGGCAAAAAAACCTTTCAGTTTGATTGCGGAACCGTCTTCTTTACCGATCGCCGAAACTCTTTCTTTGAGCTCATATTCTTTCTGATCTGTCGATCCCTCAATGACCAGAAAACCACCTACCGGTTCCGGGATGCTTTTATCGGCGGCAGTGAGTATTTTCTTTTTATCATCCGGAGCAATAACCATCGTTTCATCCATCGAACGGCCCCGCACGGCAAAATTCTTTTTATCCTCTGCGTCCCTCCTGTAGTTATTGCAAAAGACATTCAGGTTATGCACACCGATTACAATCACATCTTCATTGAAAATTTCGGCCTTGGCAATTTTCTGGCTGTTGAGATAAGTTCCATTGAGGCTGCTCAAATCTTCAATGAACAGCGCCTCACCTTCTGTTTTAATCTGGGCATGGTGCCCGGATACTGCCTGATTATCAATGATGATATCGTTGTCCGGTTTTCGGCCGATAGTCGTCACTTCCTTCTCCAGGATAATTTCTTGGACGACAGCTTCTTTGTATTTAAGTAGGACCTTTGCCATGTATCACCTCCGGAAAAATTCCCCAAATTTAAACAAAGCCGAATACCATTTTTTCTTCTTAATATAACCGACAACCACAGTTACATTATCCTTACCACCATTTTCATTGGCCGCATTAATCAGCGCATCACATGCGGCGGCAGAGTTACCGGCAACAGATACGATTCCCAGCATATCTTCGTCGCTGATCATAGTATTAAGACCGTCGCTGCACAAGAAAAAAATATCGTCGCCGAACATGGTGAGCTCGTCTAAATCCGTTTCCATTTCTGCACTGATACCCAGGGCCTTCGTGAGAATATTTCTCATTTCCGATTTAGCCGCTTCTTCTCTGGTAATTATATCACGTTTCACCTGTTCATTAACCATCGAATGATCATCGGTTAACTGATCGATCTGACCTCCACGAATCAGATAAGCACGGCTGTCACCGATATGCGCGATGCTTAATTTATTCCCCGTCAGGAGGACGGCCACAATAGTGGTGCCCATACCCTTTAACTGCGGTGAACCCTGCGCCGCTTCATAAACGGCCTGATTGGCCAGCCGTATGGCACAGCCAAGCTTGTTAGTAGCGTCCGAATAAGCAGGATTGGGATCGCCAATCAGCTTTTGCGGCCCCAGAAAATAATCCCTGATCACATTAACCGCCAAGTTGCTGGCTATCTCGCCGGAAGCATGACCGCCCATACCATCGGCAACGACGAGCAGACCCATTTTTTCATCCAGATAAAAATTATCTTCGTTGTTGGCGCGAACCAAACCCTGATCGGTTTTACCGCTGGCAGTTAAATTCAATTAAGCCTCCTTATTTAATTAAACAAGCAAGCAAATCATCTGCTAATAATTTACCGGTTTGGTAACGGTCTTCCACTTCTTTGGCCAGAAGCTTTTCCACGATCGGAACCAATTTTTCCGGGATATTGGGGGAAAGTTCTTTAATCGACGGTGGTGCGGAGGATGTTATGTTGTACATAAGTGTTGTAATGCTCTCTCCGTTAAAAGGTTTTTCCCCGCAAATAAGCTCATATAAGACAACACCCAGTGAAAACAGATCGGACCGTCCATCCACCTTTTTGCCGGCTATTTGTTCCGGTGACATGTAGCTGGGAGTACCCAGAATAACTCCGGTTTGTGTTTTGGATGAGGACATGACACGGGCAATGCCGAAATCCGCCACCTTTACCTCACCATTGTTTAAAATCATAATATTGGCCGGTTTGATGTCCCGATGAACTATTCCGTTGGCATGGGCATAGTCCAGCGCCGAGGCAACACAAGACACAACACGAATTATTTCTTCCGTCGGCAGGAGATTTTCTTTCGGGCAATATTTGGCCAAATCAGATCCATCCAGTAATTCCATGGCCATATAAGCAATGTCATAATCCTCGCCAACATCAAAAATGGTGACGATATTAGGATGTGATAATTTTCCGGCAGCTTCCGCTTCCCGGAAGAATCTTTTTTTCACTTCTTCCAGTTGTTCCGTGTCGATTTCTTCATATCTTAAAGTTTTAATGGCCACTTCACGATTGATCCTTGGGTCTTTCCCCAGGAATACTGTGCCCATAGCCCCGCGGCCCAACTCCTTCATTATTTCATAACGTCCCAGAGTCGGCTTGATTTCGGAATTATTCATAATTACGGTAGCTTCTTTCTTAGCTCCGGACAGGCCGAAGATCATGGTTTCTCCGGCAGTATTCAGCTTCTTTATACGCTCATTGATGTCTTTGAAATTACCGGCCTGGGCAACATGCTCGTAAACTGCTACCGCTTTGTTGAACATACGCTTTCTTTCAAAGTCCAGGCCCAGATTATAGAGCAACTCTTTCACAGATTCATCTTCAACGGGACATTTGCGGAATTTGTCAAAAGCCATATCCAGCAAACCCTGTCCCTGAAAGGATAAACCAAGCATTTTGTTGGTTTCCACACCATCCGCTTCCATGCGATCTTTGGTTTTTTCCGTAAGCAGATAACGTTTAGAAACGATTAGAATGTAGCCGACAATTAATAGCAATGCCGGATAAAGCGCTTTGACCCAATAATCATAAGAGGCAAAAAGATAAATTGTTGTTGTTATCCAGCCAAGCAGGAGAACCAGAGAAACAATGGCGCTGATACCGGCTTTGATTTGCGGAATGATCAGCGCAATGTAGAGGCCGAAGATAATGATCATTATTAATTCGAGAGTAGTTGCCCAATCCGGACGCACAATGTGATCATCGTTAATGATGTTTTCGATAACATTGGCAATGATTGTGCCCGGCCCAACATTGAGGGCCGTCGGAGTGACCTGCATCGTGCCTAATCCGGCCGCGCTTTGGGCAATAATGACAATCTTATCTTTAAAAACAACGGGCGCAACTTTTTTATTGACGACATCGAAAAACGAATAATAAGGAATCCCGGAAGCAAAACTGATTAACATCCTATTGTATTCATCAACAGGGATTGTTTTACGGCCAAATTTTATTTGCTTGCCCAATTGCATCTTTTTCAAATCAAAATTGAGATATTTTAAGGTCAGTTGCAAGGCAAAAGACGGAAAGAGTTTTTCTTCAAAGTTAATGAACAGGGGCTCACTGCGCACCGTCCCATCGCGGTCGGCAACGATGTTGATGTGTCCTAATCCCTGAGCAACTGCGGCAAACTCGGCTATGGGGGGCACGATTTCCCGCGCCGTGGTACTGCTATCGATCCCTGCCGGTGCAATAGAGTTGTTTTGCAGATAATCCGGCAGATTAGTAGCGGTTCGCCCCGAGGGGTTGCCGGGAACAAAGAATAACGGGAGTACGACATTTTTACTGACAGCAATCGAATTGGCCAGAATAGTGTCATTATCGAGCTTTTTTTCTGATTCTTTCAGCGCCGCCAAAACGATGTCAAAATTTTTCTTGGCATAATCCGGATTGCTTTCGATGTTTTTGATCAGGTTGCGTACCTCGACGAGTCCCTGATTAAAATCTTTTTCTGAATAAATTATGTCCAGACCGATTACTTTCACATTATACGACTGCAGCAGATCAACCATGGAGGCGATATGAGCGCGGGGCCAGGGCCAGCGGCCAAGATTGGCAATGCTTTGTTCATCAATGGCGATGACAGCTACGGGGGCCGTAGACTGTTTTACCCGCAGATTGGCACTTAAATCATAAATGCCATATTCCAGCGTTTCCAGTGGTCCCCAGGAAAGAAAAAAGGCGAAGAGCGCAATCAGCATTAAAACTATGCCCAGAATGAAATCAGAAATCGTCGACTTTTTTATTTTCTTCATGTAAACTCCTTTTCCAAAAGAACACTCAGAAGCTAAATACTTATGGATTTTTTATCATAAGTAATGGGAATATAGCAAGTTTTCTTGTTAATATTTTTTCCAGGGAGGAAGTGAATGCTGAGGTCCGATAAAGAAATTACAGACAGCCAGGAAATTGCGGCAATTATGGAAAAGGCCGCCGTCTGCCGGATTGCTCTTGCTGATAACGATCATCCGTATATCATTCCGGTTAATTTTGTTGTCCGCAACAATTATCTCTATTTTCACTCCAGCTCGAAAGGCAGAAAAATCGATATTCTCCGAAAGAATAACCGGGTGTGTTTTGAAATTGATATGGATATAGAAATCGTTCCGGGAGATGTGCCCTGTACCTGGGGCACCAGATATTTGAGCGTGATCGGATTTGGCCGCGCGTTTTTTCTGGAAGAAGAGAATGAAAAAAAGCAGGCTCTGGATTACCTTATGGAGAAATATTCCGAACAAAAAGATTTTTCCTATGCAACCGAAGCATTAGAAAAAGTAACAGTTCTGAGTGTCAAAATTGAAAAGATAACGGGCAAGAAATCCGGCTATAAATAATATAAATCTAACACTCTGCTTATATGGAGAGATGTATAAGAACAGGGGTTGCAGCCCCTTGTTCTATACTCGGCTTCCACCCACGATAGGGATTTCTTCCGGCGTCAGTCCCTGCAACTCATAGACTATTTTACTATCTTACCGGGGAGCAATTCTTTTTCCGAATTTTTCAATTTCGTTTCCCGCGTCTTTCAATCTGTTGCCGACATCTTCCGCAATCAAGTTGCTTTTTTTCTGTAATTTCAGTGAAATCTCATCAGATTTTTTCATCACATCCTGTGTACTTTTTTCTACTTTCTGCCCGGCCCAGGTAAAGCTTTTTTCTAAATGTTTATTGGCCAAATCAAGGGCTGCCCCGGCCTTTGCTGCCTCTTTCCGAGTCCATGATTCAGTTGATTTAATATGGGCATCTACTGCCAACGCAAGATAGGCACGAGCAAATGATTCTTCCATTCTTTTTTCCGAGGTTACCGCTCCTTTTTTTACATCATCCGCCAGTTTTTCCAATTCCTGCGCCGATGCTGTCAAAGCCTCCTTCCCCTTTGCCGACGCTTCTTGAGCTTGAGATTCCATATAAGCTGCTCCCTTTTTAATCTGTTGGGCCGAGGAATTGATTTTTTTCTGCAAGTAATCCTGTTTTGCTTTCTGAAAAATCGGCTCGATGGAAGAAGACGATTCCGAGCCCGCGACAGCTGTCAAGGGCAGGACTCCCATCATGATTAATGCAAAAGCAACAACGACAATGATTCTGTTTAAACGATCCATAAGAAATCTCCTTTCCTGATATTAAATGTCAAATCAACGTTGCTTATTATCTACAAATTTGTCAACGGTTCTTTGCAAATAATAGGATTATTGATAAATCTGTGCTATAGCCAGTCCGCCGGATTGTCTGGGAACCATCAGGTAATCGGTAGAGTTTATGTAAAGAGGTTTAGATATGCAAGAATTTCTGGTTGTGGCGGCGATCGCCCTGGCGATATTGTTCCTTCCCCGATTTATGGGCAGAAAATCCGTGCCCACACCCGAACGAAATAACATTAGACTGCTGCCGGCACTCACAGGATGGATACGTCTGGCCATCCTGATCACTATCTTCTGGATCGCCGGCTCGGCCGCCTTTCTGCAACCATGGGAGAGCAACGCAATTTTGTTTCTCTATGTCGGCTTGGGACCTGTGGCTGCTGCGTGGGGCGTCTTCTGGGTATGGTGCGGCTACAAAAAATACCGTCGCTGAATGCAATGCCAGCTTTTCATTGACAGCCAATTTTGTTTTCCTTATACTTCTTTATCGTAAAAGCAAGTTTCTATTAATTATTCTCTGGCTTTGTTGGTATTACAACACAACTTAAGAGCATTCCATGAAAAAAATCCTTATACTTTTGGCTCATCCGCGTTTTGAGAAATCACGGACAAATCGTTTTCTCTTAGATAAAATTGAAGAACAGCCCGGTATTACTCTTAATGATCTCTACGAGAGGTATCCTGATTTCAATATTAATGTCGCGAGCGAAAAAGCACTGCTCACGGAACATGATATCATCATCTGGCACTATCCTTTATATATGTACAGCGCGCCGGCAATGCTCAAACAGTGGATAGATGTCGTACTGGAATATGGCTGGGCACACGGCTCCCGGGGGAACGCCCTGAAAGATAAAACAATCTTTAACGCTCTGACGGCCGGAGGTGCCAGAGAATCTTACGCGCACAATGAACACAATCGTTTTACACTGCGCGAGCTTCTTGTTCCCTGGGAACAAACCGCCGCGCTGTGCAAGATGATTTATATACCGCCTTTTGTCGTTCACAGTACGCACCTGCTGACCGATCAACAACTGGTCGAATACGCTCGCTTGTACCGCCTGCTTCTGCAACGATTATCTAATGATGAGCCGCACCTGGAAAACGTTCGACAGTATGAGTATCTTAACGATTGGCTTTTAACGGATAAAGAGCAATTAAACCATGAGTAGTGCCTTTTTACATGATGCATTGATTTATCTGGCGGCCGCGGTCGTTTTTGTGCCGATTGCCAAGAAAATGGGTATGGGCTCTGTTCTGGGCTATCTCATCGGCGGTATTATTATTGGCCCTTTTTTCTTCGGTTTTGTCGGTGCAGAAGGCAAGGACATCATGCACTTTGCCGAATTCGGAGTGGTGATGATGCTTTTCCTTATCGGCCTGGAGTTGGAACCGGAAAAGTTCTGGCGGATGCGCAAATTGATTCTGGGTACCGGAATTATGCAGATGGGCGCAACCACGCTGCTGTGTTTTGCTATTCTGTCAATTATCGGATTCACCTGGCCCGCGGCACTGGCCTGCGGCCTGGCTCTGGCCATGTCTTCCACAGCAATTGTCATGCAGACATTACGGGAAAAGGGACTGACCAAAACCCAAGCCGGAAAAAGTTCTTTTGCCGTGCTTCTTTTTCAAGATATTGTCGTAATCCCCATTCTGGCGCTTTTGCCGCTGCTGGCTGCATCCGCGACACATGCGCCGTCCGGCGGACAGTCTACATTTCTTACGGGATTGCCCGGATGGGCCCAGACAGTAACATTGTTAATTGCCGTCAATGCTGTTGTGCTAATCGGCCATTTTGTGTTTGTGCCTTTCCTGCGCTTTATCGCCCGCATTCGGCTGCGGGAACTTTTTACGGCGGCGTCTTTGCTCATTGTGATCGGAACGGCGTATTTAATGATACTGGTTGGTTTAAGCCCGGCCTTGGGTACGTTTCTGGCCGGATTGGTTTTAGCCACAAGCGAGTTCCGGCATGAGCTGGAAAGCGATATCGAACCTTTTAAGGGTATCTTGCTGGGATTATTTTTTATCGCCGTCGGTGCATCCATCAACTTTAAACTGATTATCGATAATCCCCTGGAGATTATGGCCCTGGTCTGCGGTGTCATCGCCATAAAATCTCTGGTCCTGTATGCAACCGGAAAAATCTCCGGCTTAAGTTTTGATCAGAACATGATCTTTTCCTTAGGATTGGGACAGGTCGGCGAGTTCGCGTTTGTCCTGTTCGCGTTCATCGCCCAACTTCATATTATATCCGCGCGGGCCAGTGATGTGATGATGGGGGTGACGGCCATCAGCATGACGGTCACGCCTTTGTTGCTGTTGCTCAATGAGCGCCTGATCCTGCCGCAATTAGGAACAAGAGAGGCGGTGGAAGAAAGTCAGGCTGATTATATTGAAAGCGAGCACCCCGTGATTATTGCGGGATTTGGACATTTTGGCAGTACGATTGGCCGCTTTTTGCGGGCCAGTGGCATTAACGCTACCATTCTGGACAATGATTCGGACCGGGTCGAACTTTTAAGAAATATGGGCTTCACGGTTTTTTATGGAGACGCCACTCGTCTGGATATTTTGAAATCAGCCGGTGCGGATCAGGCCAGATTATTAATTGCCGCCATTGACTCTCCCGAAATTAATTTGGATCTGGTAGATAAAACAAAACAGGAATTTCCTAACCTTACCGTTATGGTGCGTGCAAAGAGCCGACTGGACGCCTATGAACTGCTGGACGCCGGCGTTGAAAATATCTACCGCGAGTCTCTGGATACTTCCGTACGCCTGGGCGTCGATGCTCTAATCAAACTTGGCTTTCGCAAATATACCGCCACACGGGCCGGTCAAAACTTCATCAAATATGATGAAGAGGCCCTGCGTCTGCTGGCAGCGCACCGCCATGATCAATCAGATTATATTTTCCAAACCCGCGAACAGATTTCCATTCAGGAAGAATTATTGGCTAATGACCGCGAGGTTGTTCCCAATATCCATGACCATGCTTGGGACAGCGAAGCGTATAAGGGTCAGGAATAAAAGAAGATTTTTGCACCAGAAAACTGACCTTCTAAAATGGCCTGTAAGCAACTTTTTTAAAAAACGAGGGGTAAGGCCACACCTGAAAATATTTGTTTAATTCGTCAAAAGTCGGAATTTATCAAACCGGAAAAGACAGCAATCCAGCAAAATCCAAAGTAGCAAAATAATCATCAGTAGTCTCGGGACGGCGAATCGGAATCACTTCTCCATTCTCTCGCAGCAGCAGCTCTGCCGAACGGAGTTTGCCGTTATAATTAAAGCCCATTGCAAAACCGTGGGCTCCCGCATCATGGATAGCGATAATGTCGTCTCTTTCCAGTTCGGGCAATTCCCGATCGATGGCAAACTTGTCGTTATTCTCACACAGCGAACCGGTTACATCATAGACAACAGCAGGTGTTTGTTTCTCTTTGCCCAGAACGGTAATGTGGTGGTAAGCTCCATAAAGAGCCGGGCGCATCAAATTGGCCATGCAGGCATCCAGACCGGCAAATTTTTTATAAGTATTTTTGATATGCAAAACCCGGGCAATCAAATAACCATACGGACCGGTGATATACCGGCCGCATTCGGTGTAAATCTTGATCGGACCTAAGCCATTGGCCACAATAATCTTCTCATATTTTTCTTTAATACCAAGGCTCATTGCTTTCAGATCAATACGCTTTTGTTCCGGTCGATAAGGAATTCCGACACCACCGCCCAGATTAACAAATTCAAAACTAATGTTCAGCTCGCGACTCAGCTCGGCAATAAGTTCAAAAAGAATTTGAGCCGTTTCCGCAAAATAACCGGCATCGAGCTCATTGGAGGCAACCATGGTATGAATACCGAAACGCTTTACACCTTTATCACGGCAGATTTTATAACCCTCAAATAGCTGCTCCCGGGTGAAACCATATTTAGCTTCTTCCGGATGGCCGATAATCAGATTTCCTTTTTTCAGGGGACCGGGATTGTATCGAAAACAAATTAAAGAAGGAAGGCCGGCATATTTTTCCAGATAAGCAATGTGGCTTAAGTCATCCAGGTTCATGATAGCTTGCAATTTTTTGGCTTTAACAAATTCGTCTACCGGGGTATCGTTAGAAGTAAACATGATTTCTTCGCCGGTGATGCCGGTCTTTTCGGCCAGAATTAATTCCGCCAGCGAGCTGCAGTCCGCTCCAAAACCTTCCTTGTGGAGAATTTTCAGGAGATGGGGATTGGGGGCGGCTTTAACGGCAAAAAATTCTTTAAACCCTTCATTCCAGGAAAAGGCATTTTTAAATTCGCGCGCGTTCTCACGGATAGCTTTTTCATCATAAATGTGGAACGGTGTAGGATATTTTTTAATTATTTCTACAAGTTGATTTTTTGTAAACGGCAGTTCTTTTTCCGCCATGGAAGGTCAACTCCTTGTTGTATTAAATTATTAAGAACGTAATTTACCCAATAAAATACTTTAGCGCCCGGTAAATGAGCGCGGAAATAAGTGCGGCAATCGGAATGGTTAATACCCAAGCCCAGACAATATTGCCGGCGACACCCCACCGTACGGCATTAAGGCGATGAGTCGCGCCGACACCAACAATGGCGCCGGTAATAGTATGAGTGGTGCTGACGGGTATTCCGGCAATAGATGCGCCGATAATAGAACAGGCAGCAGCTGTTTCAGCGCTAAAGCCGCCAATGGGCTGCAATTTAGTAATCTTTGTGCCCATTGTTTTCACGATGCGCCAGCCGCCGAACATAGTTCCCATCGAAATCACCGTATAGCAGGCAATAACAACCCAGAGGGGAATATGAAAAGTGTCACCGAGAAGCCCCTTGCTGAAAAGAGCCATCGCAATTATTCCCATGGTTTTTTGAGCGTCATTCATGCCGTGTCCCAACGAATAGACCGCTGCGGAAACAAGCTGTAATTTCCGGTACAGCTTATCCGAACGAGCCATATTGGAATAGCGGTTTAAATTTAAGGAAAGAACCATAAAACCAAAACCTAAGACCATACCAATGGCAGGGGAAACAATGATAAAAATACTTGTTTTCACAATGCCTGACCATACCAAAGTGTTGGTGCCGGCTTTGGCAATACCAGCCCCTATAAGACCGCCAATCAGGGCGTGGGAAGAGCTGCTGGGAAGTCCGTAATACCAGGTGGTGAGATTCCAGATAATGGCGCCGCACAAAGCTGAAAGAATCAATAAATTATCAACACTATCCAGATGGATTATTCCCTTGCCGACGGTATACGCAACTGATGTGCCTACAAAAAAAACAGCCGCAAAGTTAAAAAAAGCCGCCCAGAGGACAGCATATTTCGGAGAAAGAACACGAGTGGAAACAACGGTAGAAATGGAATTTGCCGAATCATGAAAACCATTAATAAAATCAAATACTAGGGCTACAGCAACCAGAAAAATTACAAACCCCATGGAATCAAGCATGTTTTAAGACGATCCCTTCCACAATATTGGAAACATCCTCGCACACATCAAGAGCTTCTTCGATGCGCTCAAAGATCTCTTTCCATTTCATTAGCTCAATGGCATCTTTTTCTTTCACAAAGAGATCGGCAATTATGGTTCGCAAAACAACATCACCGGCATTTTCCAATGTGTTAATTTCGACACAAGCCTCCAGAATCATTTTGGCATTCTTCATATCGCGCAAGGCATGAATGATGATTTTTACTTTAGCGACTGCTTCATTTAAAATTTTAGCCTGCTTGATAATTTCATCATCGGGTTTTTTTACTTTGTAGAGATAGATCCGCACAGCAGTGGCTTCAATCATATCCATGATGCTATCCATTTTATTGACTAAAGCGTGGATATCTTCACGATCCAGCGGCGTGAGAAAGGTTGTGTGCATTTTTTCATAAGTGCGATGGGTAATCACATCCGCTTCATGCTCCAGTTCTTTGAGTTTGGCAATATTAGATTCCGAATAATCGTGGTTTTCGGTCATGGCCAGGAAAAAGCGGCTACCTTCTACTATTTTATTGGCTAATTCTTCAAAATAATCGAAAAATTTTTCTTCTTTGGGAAATAAACGCATGAATAAACCCTCCTTAGGGTTAAAAGCGAAATATAATTATTAATTCACGGTGTGCTCTAGCGGATTATAAAGAAAATTGCAAGATTTTTAAGCTGGGGCAGGAATTACATTTAAGAGCAGTAAGCGATGCCGGATCAGATAACATAACGACAAAAAAGATAATTATATGATGACTTTAGAATAGATAACTTTACTGTCACCTGCGGCATAAAAATCTTTCAGGAGAGCCTCCTCAAGGTATCCGCAAATTTCATAAAACTTGTGAGTTGTTTGGTATTGATGGCGGGAAGATGTTTCCACATAAATATGCGAACCGCCAGCATTCTGGATAATTTCTTCCGTTTTTTTCAGCAGTTGTTTGCCCAGGCCTCCAGCACGTAAATGATCATCCACGGCAATCCAATAAAGATCGTAACTGCCGGCAGTGGCCGGAATCAAACCGAAACAGGTATACCCCCAGACAAAATTTTCATTTTCACCAAACAGAAACTGGTAAGAGCAGGCATTCCCGTCCGAGAGTTTTTCGGCCGCGAGTTCACAAGCCAGATCAATTTCGGCGGCGGAAAAAAAGCTGCTCGACTTTACTATTCTGGCAATTGCCTCCAAATCGGATGGTTTAATCTGCTGACGGTATGTTATCCGGGAAATGTTCATAAAATCATCTTAATGCATCAGCAATAATCAATGCAATTGCTTCGGAATATTTCAACCCTGCCCGCTCAACGGCAAAGGCAAATCCCGCCTCGAGAGATAAACAGGGGTTGGCATTTATTTCCAGCACCCAGGGCTTCCCGTTTTTATCTATGCGGAAATCAACCCGGGCATAGCCGCGCAACCCAAAGAGATTCCAGCAACGTTTCGCAATATCCTGTAAGTCGGCGATTAAGGCATCATCCTCGGATGAGAAATCCATCGTCCGGGCAGTATTCTCGTATTCAAAGGTTCCCTCTACCCACTTAGCATTGTAATCCAGCAGTTTTAATTTTTCCGGCTCATATCCAATAAACTGCATTTCGGCAGGCGGCAGAGCTTGCACTCCGGACTTTCCGGCAATCAGCGCCATATTAAATTCACGCCCGTCAATGTATGCTTCGGCAAAACAAGGACCACCAATATTTTTCTTACGATCAGCCATGAGAGCGACGACATCTGTTTTATCGTTGAGGGTGAAAATGGAATTTTCGTCCAGGCCAACGGAAGCATCTTCCCAGGATGCTTTCAGGAGATAAGTGTTCGACGGCGCATTCCCGGCGTAAACGCCACGAGACGAAATCCAAGGCGGTGTGGCAATTCCCGCACTTTGCATCATTTCCTTGGTTAAAGGTTTATTGGACGTAAGAAACATGGCATCGGTACCACAACCGGTAAAAGGAATATTCAGATAATCCAAAAGTGACGGCGCAAAATGTATAAGACTGCCCTTGCCGTTGATCGTCTCCACGAGATTGAAAACAAATTCGGGCTGCATTGTTTTCATTGCCTCTATTGTCCGATTCAAATCAAGTACAAAAGGCAATAAAACAGGATCATAACCAAGCTCGCGGAGCGCTTCGGCAATTGTATCAGCCTGTCGCAGGCAATCGAGTTCATCTTCGCTGGCATTAGGCGGCACATCGCTGTGGAGGATTATGGCTTTTTTCATGTGACCTTCCGGAAAGTTATTTTTATCGGACATTGATTGCTATTTGTTTATTTCCGCACGCTGTAAGGCAGATGCAATTATGGAACTGATCAATTCATGGTAAGTGACGCCCAGCAGATTGCATAAAATGGGCAGATCCGAACGCACAGGATTTAATCCAGCCAACGCATTAACTTCCATAAAATTGGGCACTCCGTGAATATCGGAACGTAAATCTACCCGGCCGGCGTCTTTTAAATCCAAACCGCGCCAGGCGGCCAGCGATATTTCCATGGCTTGCCTGGCCTCAGCATCATCTACTAGAACATATTGCACGAGCTTTTCATAATTTTCCTTATTTTCATAGGAATAAGCGTTTTTTTCTGCTGTTGGCCGCAAGATGACTTCTATCGCTCCCAGCGCTCGGGCATCTTTGCCCGTGCCTAAAATGCCGACGGTAAATTCGCGGCCGGGCAGATAAGTTTCCAGCAGAACGGGTTGCCGGAAAGTATTCAAAAGGTTTTTACAGACCAGACTTAATTCTTCGCCAGTGTTTATTTTTGACATCGCCGTTATCCCCTTGCCTGTTCCTTCGGCAACGGGCTTGGCAAAAAGAGGAAAGGGCAGAGCAACACCCGCGATATCTTCTGCGCTTTTGATTACGGTAAAAGCCGGCGTAGGAATACCCAGATCAGAAATGATATGCTTGGTCATGCCCTTGTGCAGAGTCAGGGCGAGACCAAGCGGATCAGAAAACGTGTAGGGGATGTTGTAGGCTTCTAGCAGGGCAGGAACTTGCGCCTCACGGCCAAAGCCGGATATGCCTTCGGCGATATTAAAAACCATATCCCACCGTTCGCCTGCGGCCAGTCTGCGAGTTAGTGCTTTGATGTTGCCGATACGGCAGGCCTGATAGCCACTATCTAAGATAACTTTTTCAATCGCTTCGATTGTATCCGGAAGATCAAACTCGGCCGTTTCTTCGTGGGTAAAACCTTCTTTTAAATAATCATTCCGCAAATCATAAGTCATTCCTATTTTCAACTTAAAAACGGCGTTGCTCAAATAAATACTTTTCCTCCATATCTTTTAGGTGCCGTCATGAAATATCCACCCATGCGGGTGGCAAGACCATTTTGTTACGGCCCCTTATGCCGGTTACGACATTATAAGGTTACAGCCGTTCTTGAACAACGGCTTAATGGATATCCTTTGTTTCTGCATGATTGTCCGGATAGCGAAAGATATTTCCCTCATAGTTGCGCAAGAGCAAATCACCCTTGTCCCAGCCGATGGCATATTCGGGCAGCAGAGGAATCTTTCCTCCCCCGCCGGGAGCATCAACAACATAAGTGGGCACGGCATATCCTGTCGTATGACCGCGCAGCCCCTGAATTATTTCCAGCCCCTTACTAATCGGCGTCCGGAAATGAGAGGAGCCGGGAATCGGATCGCACTGATACAGATAATATGGGCGCACTCGAATCTGGATCAGGCCATGAACAAGGCGGGCCATCGTGGAAACTTCATCATTAATGCCGGACAGCAGCACGGTCTGGCTACCCAGCGGAATGCCGGCATCGGCCAGGCGGATGCAAGCAGCACTCATCTCCGGCGTTAATTCATCAGGATGAGTTATATGGATGCTCATCCAGAGGGGATGATATCTTCTTAACATCGCGGTGAGGGCCGGAGTTATCCGTTGCGGTAAGACAACCGGAACCTTGGTGCCGATACGAATAAGTTCAACGTGAGGGATCATCTTCAATCGGGAAAGCAACCACTCCAGTTTTTCGTCAGATAAAGTTAAAGGATCACCGCCGGACAGGAGCACGTCCCGGATGTTCGGGTTACTTTCAATATATTCAATTGCCTTTTCCCATTTATCCAGATCAACAAAATTCTGGTTTTGGCGTCCGATGATGCGGGAGCGCGTACAATAACGGCAATAGGTTGAACAGATATCCGTGACCAAAAACAAAACGCGATCGGGATAGCGATGTACTATACCGCAAACGGGAGAGTCAGTGTCTTCACAAAGCGGATCTTCTTCTTCGCCGGCCGTGTGTAAACATTCGTCCACAACGGGAATCACGCACCGGCGCAACGGAGCTGAAGGATCATGAGTATTAAGCAAACTGGCATAATAGGGAGTTATGGAAACTGGTAATGATCCCGAATGATGCATCATGGCCTGGCGCTCGTTTTCGGAAAGATTAATAATTTGCGACAGGGTGTCTACGTCGCGAATCGCATGCCGCAGTTGCCAGTGCCAATCGAACCACTCGAAGCGGGTGATTTCGGGATAAAACCGTTTACGGAAAATACGCGATCGCGGTGAGTCTTTAAAAGGAAATAAAAGCCTGTCTGTCTTTTGCTTAGCCGGATATGGCTGGTGGGTTTGGGTGCTTAGTGGAAAAAAATCTAGAATTTCATTTTCAACCTTAACAAGACCGGTCTTAGGACCAGGAGGTTCCGCCTCCTCATTAAACAGGGTCTCGTTTTCCATCTTTCCTCCTTCAGGAAGGTAGCCTTCCAATTAAGTTATTTAAAAAAATCTCTGAAATTGAATTTACGCGAGCTAGAAAATTTGTCAACATTTTTTTTATATTTTGCACTAAAAAATAAATTTATTTTTTATAATTGAAGTTTCCCGTGGAAATATTTTTCTCTTCCGCTCTTTGCTTTTTCTTCCGCCCAGCGCTGCAGCCCCATTTTCTTGATCAGGCAAAGGTTATAGACCTTGATGTTATGAGGTCGCTGTGCCGCAAGATCCACGTAAGGATGCAGATGGTCACAAGGGAAGTCCGAACAATCACAGCAAAACGAAATACCCTTTTGCGATATGCATTGATATACCTTGCATGGTTGAGTCATCTTCACCGCTGCAATCTGCCCGCCCTGAGCGCGGCAACCGTTACAGACAGCGTCTTCCAGGGGTATCTGCATTTTATCGGCGATTACTTTTCTTAATTGCTCATTGCTTTGGGCAGAGTACAGCAGACAATTAAAACAGTCGAGCCCGCACGGAGCTGTCATTTGCCAATAGTCCATATAATCTCCTTCAAGTTTGTTTGCTAAGAGAGTTAATAAAGATCAGGCCATTAATTGTCAAACAAAAAGTTATGGGCAAAGCCGATAAAATTTAGTAACAATATCTAAGTCCAAACCGCGAGGTGTGTTATGCCCGAATTACCGGAAGTAGAAACGCTGTGTCGTCAGTTGCAAAAGAAGATAGCCGGAAAGAAAATAGCAGCCGCAGAAGTTTACGACTCTAAATTGGCTCATGTCAGAAACATTAAAAAAAGAACTATAGTGGCGGTCAGACGTAGCGGCAAAACCATCGAGATAATTCTTGACGATGGCCACTCTGTTCTGATTCATTTGCGCATGACGGGCAGACTGCTCTGGCAGGCGGAAGCAGACAAGCCTATACACAGCCGCTGGCACATATCTCTGGACAAAGGTGATCTTTATCTGGTAGACCCTCGCCGCTTCGCTACAATCGAGGTTTTACCGACACAAGCTTCTCCGACCGGCAACGACATATTGCATGATTTTGATTGGCAGGCCTTCATCGCTAAGCATGGAAAGCGCAGGACTAAGGTGAAGAATCTTATTATGGATCAAAAGGCGGTCACCGGAATCGGCAATATTTATGCCTGTGAAATATTACACGCCGCCGGTGTTCATCCGGAAAAAATGGCGGTGACATTAACAAATAAAGATTGGCAAAAAATATTCGGAAAAGCTCAACAAATTCTAAAAAAAGCAATAGATAAAAGAGGTACTTCGATTTCCGACTGGCGGGATCTGTACGGCCTTAAGGGAGAAAATCAGTTCGAGTTAAAAGCTTATGGGCGTGAAGGAAGACCATGCGTTAAGTGTGGCAGTAAGATCGTCCGAATTAAACAGGGAGGCAGAAGCACTTTTTATTGCCCTATCTGCCAACAGTAAAAGGCATTAGCCCCAAAACAAACTGGTGGGAATATAATCATAGAGATCCCGAATAGCTTCGCCCAACAATCGCTAGGCTTCGCTTTCGGGATCAATTCCACCAGCGCTTCAACCTTCGCTACGCTCGTTTTCAGCTAGTGTCATTGACTTGCGCAGAAGGAAAGAATTCCATCCGCGGTCAAAAAATAATGAAAAAACTGACATCGCCAGCAAGCTGGTATCGCGGAACAGATAGAGCCAATTTATGCTTCCGGTCGATCCACCAAAACAGCCACAGGATATATCCAGCCCCCGTACCAGACTTATTGTCAGAGCAACGGAAAAAGTCAGAAATAGCAATGCGGAAAGCAAGGAAGAACCGCGCACATAAGAGCCGGCAATAAGGCCGCATGCCAGCAGTACTTCCAGCCAGGGCAAAATAACAGCAAGCAGATTTATTGCCCCATCGGGTAACAGCCGGTAATTATAAATGGCAAGAGCAAATTCCGAAGGCGCTATAATTTTTTCCAGACCGGCATAGAGGAAGATAATTCCTAAAGCCAGTCGGCAAATCAGGGCTATCACCGGAGCAACAGGAGCTGGGAAATTGCGTATTTTCATATTTTGCCTCTCGCCACAGGGTAACCGGCATGAAGCCAGAGACTCCAGCCATTAATAAAAACTTGGGCTTTGGGAATACCCTGACTTAATAGTGCATGGGCAGTTTCTTTGCTCAGAGGGCATTGTGGGCCATCGCAATAAGTAACTACAATAGCATTCTCAGAAAGCAGAGATTTTAATCGGGTTAAATGAATGGCGACTTCATCAGGATAAATGTTGATGGCTCCGGCAATATGCCCTTCCTCAAAACTTAAGGGATCACGCGCATCGACAAAAACTACTTTCTTTTTTAAATACATATCATGTGCTTCAGCAATAGTTATTAAGGGAATATTAGCTTGCTGTTTCTTGATAAGTTCTGAAGAAGAAAATCCGAATAAAGGGATGCCGCTAGGCCGTAACGCATTGAAGGCGATGGCAACAATTACTGTAATAATGACAATAATAAGCGCTTCCCGTACCGCCGGATAAAGTTTTGAGGCAACTTTGAATTTGCGGTTTTGTTGTAAAGCATTCATAAAAACATTCTGCCCCGGCCTATTTCTCTTCCTGGAGATTATAAGACTCGATTATCCATTGGCGAATTTTACTTTTCGGCGGCACTTCTCCGACAGATACCACTTTATTGTTAATGACAAGAGCCGGTGAGCCCATCACTCCATAGCGCGCAATTTCTTTCGCATCAGTAATATGCTGCAAGTCGGCGGCGATTTTCATTTCCGACAAAATGTCCCGAACATCTGATTCGAGTTGGGAGCAACGGGCACAACCCATACCCAGAACTGCTATTTTAAATCCGGCAACATATTCCGGCGCAACAGGCAACCCCTGGACTATTTCAAATTCGCGCCAAGCAGCTTTTCCGTATGCCTCCTCTATATTCGCCGGTACATAGTTGTTCCGAGAAATTAATTCCAAAAGCTTTTTTTGAATTTCATCATCACTAAGGCCTTTGGAAATCTCGGCTATTTCATTGATGGCTTCATCCAGGCCGAAAATACCAATCAGCCGACCATTGATCATTACTTGCTTGATTTCCTTTTTCGGCATGATTTCTCCTGTAAACCAGATGTTTAGTGGTGTAAGAGAATTTCGTCAAGAACAATATTTAAATGATGCACAATTATCAAACTGTAAATGGTCAATGAAGGCATCATGATATTAAGAAAATTCAACATGCCCAGAAGACAAGAGAAATTATTGTAAACCATATTGATTATTATGGTTGACATTTTGCGTCCTTTTGCCTAAAAAAGCCAGGGAGAATTTGCTTGGGGAGACTATTCGTTGGATATAATTGATAAACTGAAAAATCAAGCCCTTAAAAATAACGGCCTTGCCGCTGATAAGGCCCTCGACCTTTTCATCGAAGGTGCTGACCATCCTTTCCGGGTTATGGCAGCGGCCACTGAAATACGGGAACAATGCAAGGACCGAGAAATCATCCTTTGCGGTATCGTCAACGCAAAATCAGGTAAGTGCCCGGAAGATTGCTCCTTTTGTGCCCAGTCGGCGTACTATGAAACCGGAGTATCATCTTATCGGCTGAAACAAGCCGCTACGATCCTGGAGGAGGCTGCAGCTGCCGCCCGCAGCGGTGCGGAAATGTTCGGGATTGTCACCAGCGGGAAGATGATTAAAGCAAAAAAGGAGTGGTCGGAAATTTTCAAGGCTATTGATGGAGTTGGAAAAATGGGCCTCAAACCCTGCGCCTCTCTGGGAATTATTGATGCCCAAAGGGCTCGGGATCTAAAAACCGCCGGCCTTTTCCGCTACCATCACAATCTGGAAACTTCCCGGAGTTTCTTTCCTAACATCTGCACGACACATGCCTACGAAGAAGATGTGGCGACAGTGCAGACAGCCAAAGCCGCCGGCCTTTCCGTCTGTTCGGGAGGGCTGATCGGATTGGGAGAGGGAATAACCCACCGGATCGAACTTATCGAAACTCTGCGGCAACTGGACGTAGATTCCATACCCGTGAACATCCTTACCCCGATCAAAGGAACGCCCCTGGCCCGCATAGCACCGCTGCCTCCCCTGGAAATTCTGATGACCATTGCCGTTTTCCGCTTCATGCTCCCCGATCGGGACATTAAACTCTGCGGTGGTAAGGAAAAAAACCTGCGGCAACTGCTCCCCCTGGCTATAGTAGCCGGTGCCAATTCCTTGATGACGGGTAATTATTTAACAACAGACGGACGGGACAGCGCCCTGGATCAGGAAATGATTACCGACCTTGGGCTGCGGGCTACCCGGGAGGCCAATCCCCTGTGCTCCTGTTCGGCCAAAGCAAGAAAAACCTGCGGCCGACAGATAGGGGCAAAGAAAACAAAATGACCCCTATGACCGCAACACCTTCAAGAGTGACCTACCCAAGAGATATTCTGTTGGACATTCTCAAACAAAATCAAGATAAGTGGGTTTCCAGAGAGTTCCTGGCCAAACGCTTATCCCTGACGCGCTCTGCTGTCTGAAAAAGATCGGAATCCTGAAACAAGAAGGGTCTGAGATTGAGTCCAAAACCCGCAGGGGCTGCCGGCTGCTGGACATTCCCGACCTGATGCTGGCTCACAAGATCCGCAACAGGTTGCATACGTCTGTTTTAGATAAGCGGGATATACGCCGTTACGTGAGCACAGACTAGACAAACAGCAGGGCCAAGGAATAACCGCCGCGGGCGCGGCGGAAGGTGTATGGTGATTGCCGAGGAACAGGCCCAAGGGCACGGTCGTCTCGATCGACCCTGGTTGTCGCCCGGGGGGAAAATATTTGTGCATCTTTGATTCTGAGGCCATCCCTGCCGCCGGAAACGGCGTCACGCATGGTAATTCTTACGGCAGTTGCTGCGGCCGAAACAATGATCGCAACTACCGGCCTTACGGCGACGGTAAAATGGTCCCATGACATACTGGTCAGGGGCAGAAAAATTGGGGGCATTCTTCTGGAAATGGATGCCAGCGATTATATGGTTATCGGTCTGGGCATCAATGTCAACAGCAACTCTGAACGCTTTCCCAAAGAAATTCGAGAAAAAACGACAAGTGTGCTGATGGAAACGGGCAAGCCCTTTTCCCGGATTATCCTAATGTGCTGATTTCTGGAATTGTTAGAACATGGGTATAATGTGTTTCAAGAATCAAGTTTTGAACCCATTATAACGCGTTGGACAGACTTGCCGGACATGGTGGGCAAGCAGGTGTCGATCCGGACAATCAATGGCAACAATAAGGGTGTGATCGTGGACATGGATCACGATGGTTTTTTAATTCTCCAGGATGAACAGGGATGTGAAATGCGCTTGTTTTCCGGAGACATAACGTTTATGTGAGGTTTTATCTCAATGGCCGCAGAAAAAAGATCCATCCGGGGAATGGCTTACGCATCCATGTTCGGCGCCCTGACAGCGGTCGGGGCTTATATTATGATTCCCCTCCCGCCGGTACCCATAACAATGCAAACGCTTTTCGTAAGTTTGGAGCATTGCTGGGCAGATATCTCGGGCCCTACGGGCTCCCCATACCCTCTCCGGAGTGGAAAAGCGTCTCGTGTCTCTGGCCGGCGTAATAATCATGAAGCCCGTTACATCGCTTTTGATGAACCGACCGCCTCTCTTGATCCCGTCGGAAGAAGACGGATTCTGGAAACTATGAGACAACTGCACCGGTCAGGAATCAGCATCATTCATATCACCCATGATGTCAATGACATTGCTGATGCCGACCGTCTGTTGGTTATGGATAAGGGGAAAATTATTCAAGACGGCATTCCCCGGGAAATATTTAGCAAAATGGCCGGTGGCACCGGATATTCTCTCCGTAGATGACGCCGGCCGGGAGATCCATCTCTTACTTATCGGCGCGACGCACAAGGAACAGTCATAATTTCATTCGGCCAATATCGGAACGGCAATTCATTCGGGCACCGTCTGGACGCTCGGGTCAAGATCTTGGCCATGGTCATACTGTCGATTCTCATATTTCAGGCCCGTAGTTGGGAAATATTTCTGCTTAGCGCCTTCATCTGCGCCGTCTGCTTCATTTCCAGAGTGAAGTTTTCTGAAATTCGAGAAGCACTCCGACCGCTGGTTTCATTTGCGGTTTTATTGTTCATCTTGCATCTTTTCTTTACGGACGGCACCCCTCTGTTGCAAATTCCGTATCTGCCTGTCAAGATTACCGGGGAAGGACTTGTCCGCGGCTTACTCATCTCCTGGCAGTTTCTCGCTCTGGCCCTGAGCGGCGCTATCCTCACCGTCGGATTTGGTTTGCGGACTGGAGCATCTGTTAAGTCCCTTGAGGCACATTCGGGTCCCCGTTTCGGATATTGCCGTCATGGTTTCCATGGCTCTGTGGTTTGTGCCGACACTTCTGGAAGAGTATGACCGGATTAAAACGGCTCAGATGGCCCGGGGCGCCGAGGTGGAAACAGGTCGTTTGGACCGGAGAATGAAGTCACTGGCTACACTGCTAATGCCCCTCATGGTCAGCGCACTGCGACGAGCAGACGATTTAGCGGAGGCGATGGAGACCAGAGGTTATGCCCAGTGACCAAGAACAACCCTGCACCAACTGCACTTGGGAGGTGAGGAAACTGTCGCCCTGATCGTTTTGGGTTTCTTGCTTTCTCTTGTCCTCGCATCCAAATATTGCCTCTAAACTTCGTTGCCGTGGTAAACGCAATTGCCGCCACAGAAAACAGGATGTTATTGCTTTACAAAGATAGGGTTGGAAAAAATCCAGGGCCGATACTTCCCGTATCTTTTCAAATAGGCCTCCACTCGATAAACGCCGCTTTCCCTTATGGACAGGATAATATCTTTGCTTGTTTCTTCAGCGAAGATAGCGCCATTTCTGATTATGCGTACCAATGCTGACTCAGGAAGAGCAATACTCATCCGAGCCCTATCTTTCAGAACCAGCGAGTCTCCCATCGAATATTCAGCGTTATTGGCAGCAATAAAAAAACTGAACCCCCGGGAAGGCTGAAAATATTCCATGGCTGCATAACAGCGTCCATGGCGCAAGGCATCAAAGAGCAAAGGAATATCTTTTTGGTGGTCACCGCTTAACGGCTCTTCAGTGCAAACATGAGTATGAACAAATTTAAAGGCGCGGCTAAATGGAAGGGCCGCAATTTTAATAGCGCCGATTTTTACAATGCTGCCGTGATTATCCAGTTCGCCGATGCCAACAATTTTCTTTGTTTGATTTAACGCATCCCATCTTGCCAATGTTATCCTTCGTGGACCTCGTAAAAAGAAAGCGGGAAAGAAAAAGCTCAGCAAAGAAGGTAGGTATCCTTTTAAGCGGCTTTGCCAGTCAGTCATAAAATCCCAAATACTGATACCCGTATAACCGTCAACCGACCAATCCTTCCAGGGGTAATGTTTCACGTGAAACGTTTTTGTCCCTTCATGATCGGGATGGGAAATAAAACCAAAGCCACCGGAAGAATTCACGGCATCAATATATTTTTGCGGTTGCATATCCTGCCCGTCTTCAGGGCTCTTAATTGGTTTGTTGATATTAAATGCCAGGTAATGATTAAACCGCGGCGCAATTTCCTCACCGACAATCAGGAGAACTTTTCCATTCCAGCCCTCCCAGCCCTCATCCCGCGCTTGCAGATGATCGTGATCGGTCAGCATTAAAAAATCGATGCCGTTTTTCGCGGCCGCATCAATTATTTTATCCAATCCCACGTATCCGTCAAAAGAAAAAGCCGAATGGAAGTGAATTACTCCCGAATAGTCATAATATTTCATGGGTAATGTTTAATTCTTTACATCCCTTTTGTCTAGGCTAAAATAAAAAGGGCAAGCCTCGGAAGCTTGCCCTTTAAAGATTGATTATATTAAGCAGACTATTATCCTATGCGCAAACTAACAAAAAACTTTGATTTACCCCTCTGAACTAAAAGCGTCACATTTTTCTTTTCGGCCGCCTTGCCTATTTCTTTCACATATTGTTTCAGGGAAGTAATTTTTACCTTGTTTACCTGCAAAACGATATCCTGCGGCTGAAGGCCGACGTCTTCCGCCGGACTGCCATTTTCTATATCAATTATTATTACCCCGTTCCCTTGCGGAATGCCTAATTGCCGTGATATCTCTGGCGATATTTCCTGAGCGATAACACCGAAGTATCCTTTTGATCCCGTAGCCGAAGCAATTTCCGGTCTATCCTTGCGCTCGGCAACAGTAAGCGTAAATGCCATTACTTTTCCATCACGAACAACTTTAATTGATACCTTCTCCCCGACAGGGAATGAAGCAATTTTTAGCAGTAAATCATGCGTGTCCTTCACAGCTTTGCCGTTTATTTCCGTAATGATGTCCTCTACTTTTATTCCTGCTAAATCAGCCGGATCACCTTTAAATACATCGGTAACAATTGCTCCACTTCTGCTTTTATGATTCAGGTTTTTAGCTATATCTTCGCTGATATCCTGCACAGATATACCAAGCCAGCCGCGGGTAACCTTGCCCTTGCTCTTCAAATCAGCCAGAATGCTTTTGGCCATATTTATCGGTATCGCAAAACCAATTCCCTGCCCCTGAGCAACGATAGCCGTGTTAATGCCTATAACTCTTCCATCCATACTGAACAAGGGGCCTCCACTATTGCCGGGATTAATGGAAGCATCTGTCTGTATAAAGTTATCATAAGGTCCGGCGCCAATTACCCGCCCCTTGGCACTGACAATTCCGGCGGTAACGGTTTGCTCCAATCCAAAAGGATTGCCAATGGCAATTACCCATTCGCCGACTTTCACCTTGTCGGAATCGCCGATTTCAACAACAGGCAAACTGTTTAGAGGTTTTATTTTAATTAAAGCAATATCTGTTTTGGCATCCGTACCAATAATTTTGGCTTCATATTCTTTATCATCGGAAACCTTAACAAGGATTTTATCAGCCTTCTCTACAACATGATTATTGGTAAAAATGTATCCGTCACTACTAATGATAAAGCCTGAACCGAGGCTGCGCTGCTTGAATTCTCGTTGCGGAATATCGCCAAAAAACCGGTCAAAAAAATCGTCTCCAAAAGGTCCGTTGAATGGCGACCGGCCGAAGGGGGAACCGAAACCACCTTGTCCTTTATATGTTTTCGTGGTGCTGATGTTGACCACTGCCGGCTTTACTTTTTCCGCCAGATCAGAAAAAGAAAGAGGTGTTTTTACGCTATCCGCCGAAGATACAGCTGAGGCCATTTGAATTTCCGGTGCTACGGATGGTGCAAACGATGATCTTAGAACCTCTACTAAAGAGACAATGAAAAACGCTACCAGAAAGGCCATTAAAAACATAAAAAATGTTTTTCGATTATTACTTTTCATATTTATCCTCCGCCGATATATTGCTTTTTGCGGCCAAGTTATTGATTTTCTGAACTCTTGTTTCAAAAACTATTCTCAATATAACGATTACCGGATTTTTGTCAATTATAATTAATCCGTCTCTATCCCTGTTTGAAGTATTAATCATCCTGTGCTAGGATAAATTACCAACTGGAAGAAAACTAAATTATGTATTTATTGGAAAATATAGGAAGATTAGGAGTAAACTCGACAAAATCTGTTGTTGATACGTTTTCTTTTGCCCGCAAGGTCATCTTCCGGATGTTTCAACCCCTTACCTACAACAGCGCCATGCGTATGGTGCTCGTTAACCAGATTTATTTTACTTCCGTACAAATTCTACCTGTTTTCCTCATCGTTTCCATAGTTTTGGGATCATTGCTCATCGGCATTGTTTTTCAGCTGCTCAAACAGCTGGGTCTGACAGATTATTTTGGAAATGTTTTGATGGGTTTAATTGTTACGGAGCTATCTCCATTCTTTACGGTTCTTTTTATCACGCTACGGTCATCATCGGCCATTAATACGGAAATGGCCGTAATGAAAGTCAATGGCGAAATAAAAACACTGGAAACATTCCGGGTCGATGTAATCAATTATTTACTCATCCCCAGGATAATCAACGGCATTGTTTCTCTGGTATTGCTCAGCAGTCTTTTTTCCATAGTATTGATTATCAGCGGCATGCTCTTCTCGTGGGTAATTTTCGGCATGAGTCTGGATGTTTATTCAAATATTTTATTAAATTCAGCTAATTTTTCTGATATAGTCATATCCTTAATTAAATGTGCTGTTTTCGGATTTTTTATAACTTTAATTCCTATTCGCTATGGTTTGCGTGCTTCTTACGAGTTCACAAGTATTCCTATCGCCGTTTCCGGTGGTATGGTTAGCGTTTTTACCGCAATCATTATCATTGAGGTGCTGTCATTAGTAACAAAGTTATTTTAAATTTTTTTGAAAGCGAAGCGGCTCTGAACGATGCCTTACGGGATTTTACAGCAAATAACCGCCAGGCGGCTCCCGTTTCCGTTGACGTGCCCCTTATTTCTAACCAGGATGTCTGGATGAACATAGCCCTAATTCCGCAATATCATGAAAACATGCCCCGGCATCAGGCTGAAGATATTGCCAGGAAAGCCCTGCAGCGCCTTGATCTCGCTCATATTGCGAATAAGAGAAATCCCTCTTTAACCGACGAAGAAAGATTTTGTGTGTTTCTGCTGAGAGCAGTCATGGTAAAAAACGCTCTGGTTATAATTGATCGTCCCTTTAAAATTATCCCGCACCTGAAAGACAGCGCTTTTATTTTTCAAGCACTAAAAAAGATTGATGACTTTTACATAACCTGTCATATATATGACTATCAATGGATGGCCGAAAAATATGGGGAAATATGAGCCGCGAATTTAAAGTGGGATTATTTATTGTAAGCACAACTGTAATAATCTTGGGAGCATTGCTTTATCTGGCCAATGAGAAAGGTTTTTTTACCAAGGTTTACACTTTCACCCTTTCTTCAAAATCCGGTGACGGGCTTACCGAAGGCATGCCGGTTGTTTTTTCCGGATTCAATATTGGCAAGGTAAACGCTCTGGAACTCAATGATAAAGGGATTGTCCTCATTAAAATTAAAATTTCCGAAAGACATGTAAAATGGATCAAATCTGATAGTTCGTTTATTCTTTACCGTCCTTTAATCGGAGCGGCTCGTATAGATGTAGTAACGAATAACTTAAACAGCCCCCCTCTGCCGGAAGATAAAATTGTTGTTGTGGAAACAGTCAATGATATCAACGATGCTATTAAGAAGGTGCAGCCTTTGCTTGATAAAATCACGCAAATTGCTGAAAATATGGAGCACGTCAGCAGCAATCTGGCTGATCCCAAGGGGGATTTAAATCTGATCCTAGGTAATGCTCAAAAAATAACAACGACACTATCCACTAAAAAATCGCTTTTGGAAATGGCTATTGCCGATGAAGAAAGCGTCAAGTCGATACACGAAGCTTTGAAGAAAATTAAGGATATCGTAACTAAAATCGACAAGATGGCAGATAAAACGGATGCTCAGCTCTACGGTAAAGAAGGAACTCTGCCTAATATTAATACCATTCTGAAGGATATTGCCGGTAAGCTTCAAAAGCTGGATACAACAGTGGACAACATTAATAAGATCAGCAAAGATACTTCCGAGGGCATGAAAGATTTCCGGATGCTACGCTCCGATATTGATGATGCCGTCAATGCTATCGATGATGTGGTGAAAAAACTAGATACCCTGATTTCATCAAAAAAAGATCCGGAGTTTAAGCTGCCATGAGAAATCTTTTTGTCATCACCTTGTTTATGTTCATTTGCGCGTGCAGCTCTCAGCCCATCCCCCAGTGGAAAGACACCTCTTCCCGTCAGCTGGAAAATTACAAGGTCAATTTTCTAGCCGACAAAGAAGATGCGACCGAACCCCACTTTGCCCAAGCCAAAAAAGCCATCTCCAGCAATAACGATTTAAATCTTTTAGCAACAATCTACTTAAATAAATACGCCTTGCATACAGCGGCACTCGAAGATTTTTATGATGGTGAATTTCTCCGCATCGACAAATTACAACCCAATGCAGCCAATCGGGCTTACTATCATTTATTAAAAGGTAATTTCGGCCAAATAGAACCAGACAAGCTGCCGGCTAATTACAGCAAGCTTTTGCCGTTGATGGCGGACAAGAATTTGTCTGCTGCCACCCGTGAGATCGCGGCCATCAGCGACCCGCTGTCCCGCTTAGTTGCCTGCGGCGTCTGGATCAAATACCTGCCTTATGATGAAAATATTTTGCAGCTGGCTATCGACACGGCCGCCCAATATGGCTGGCGCAGGCCTCTGTGGGCTTACCTAACCCACCTGAAAAAATTTTATTCCGAACGGCTGGAAACAAGTAAAGCCGAAAATATTAGAGAACGGCTGGAATTGCTGAAAAAATAGTTCCCGTCATCTATATTCCCCTCCCCATATTCTCCAGAGGCTGTCTTAAAGAATCTTTGCACTGCCAGCACCTTTTGGCTATTGCCTTGCACCTGCTATTGACTGCCTATATCTGAAGTTTTCCAAGAATCAATATTCTATTCTTTGCTCTCGGAATAATTTGTCAGTGCGGCCTCTATTATTCTCCGGGCAGACGAACCCTGACCTTGTGCATACCTCGAATAGAGTTCAGAAGATAGATGTTCGGGCTGCTTTGCACATCCTCAATGCTGATAACTTTCTCCTGAAGTTGAGCATGATCGAGCATCCAGGCTCGCTGAGTACCGGGCAGCAATCCACATTGCACGGGCGGCGTGCAAAATTCACCATCAATTTCGACCGCCACATTAGCCACTGTGGACTCGGTGATCTCTCCCTTTTCGTTTAATAGCAGTACGTCATTGCAGCCTTCGCAAAGCCTGACTGCATCTTCATAGACACGACGATTAGTCGTCTTATGATACAGAAACACATCGCCGCTATCTATCGGACTTTTTGATAAAACAAGATCATCAAAGCTCATGGCATCTGCTTCGAGCGGATTTACCGTGCAGCTAACGGCCCCGCGGCGGGAAACAAGCAAGCGCAGCTTATGCGGCCCCGCAATAAGACCAGCCACACCTTTTGCCAATTCGTCTTGTACTCGGCGTATATCCACTATAAAACCGAAGTAATCCGCTGATTGGGCAAGACGCTTCATATGGTAATCCAGAAGAGTGTATCCATAGGAAGGAGACCAAAGCATCGTTTCCAGAAGATCGAAATCGCGTGTGCTGGGTCTCAGCACTTTTGTCTTTGTCAGACATTCCTGGTACTCATCTACTACTTTGGAATCCCACACAATGCCGCCCCCAACACCATATTCTGCGTGTCCGCCGGCCTTGCGCAGCAAGACGGTGCGAATGGCAACGTTGAACTGGGCGCGGCCACCAGGAATCAGGAAACCTATTGTACCGCAATACACGCGCCGCGCTGTTGATTCCAGCGCTGCGATAATCTCCATCGTGCGGCGCTTCGGCGCTCCGGTAATGGATGCCGGAGGAAAAGTGGCCTGAAGTATGTGGTCTAACGATTTATGTGTACGGGCACGGACTGTGGATGTCATCTGCCAGACGCTCGGATACTTTTCGGCGGCAAATAAGGAAGGGACATGCACGCTGCCGCAAAGCGCTACCCTTCCCAGGTCATTGCGGACCATATCCACAATCATCACGTTCTCAGCTTGTTCTTTTGCGGAGCTCATCAGATTCTCCCTATTGGCTAGATCATCCTCGAACCACAATCCCCTGGCCGCTGTTCCCTTCATGGGACGCGACTCTATAACGTCGTCATCGATCTGGAGAAAAAGCTCCGGCGAGGCGCTGCAGACGGCCCAGTCTCCAATGTCCACGAACGCGGCAAAAGGCGCCTCCCCGTCCCCGGCAATCTGCAGAAAGATATTCCAGGGGTCTTTATCCGTCTTTGCCCGCAGCCTGTAGGTGAAATTAACTTGATAAGTGTCGCCCGCGGCAATAAACTCGCGTATTTGGCGAAGACAGAGGCGATATTCCTCCGGCGTCACCGACGGTTCCCATTGCACAGAAGCTATTGATTCATCACCATTGCAGGGCAGGGTAATTTCTTTTACCTGTTCGAACAGCCCGAACCAGAGCAGGGGAAACTCCCCGTCATCCTTAACAGACAGCGAAGGATCAAAAGCAGGGGCAGCCTCGTAAGAGATGAAACCGGCGGCATAAAGTCCATCAAGCCGGACCGCCTCTTCCATCCGGCGGATAAGCGGCAGAACATCATCAATTCTATAGGTTGTCATGATCCGGCAAGGCGCAGTAAACTCCAACCATTTGCCATTGGCTGCATCGCGCAGAACAACCCGTAGCGTCTGTTGTGGAATATCCTTTGTCATTTCTGGCGGCACCAAGCGGCGGGAACGTAAAGCAGCGGAATTATCCTACGTGTCTCTATATTATCGCCTTGGCCTTTCCTTTCTAATTTCCATCCAATCATCAGGGCGACTTATTGCGGTAAATCCTGATTTGCTATAAACCCCATGGGCATCTTTGGTTATCGACATCCATTGATATACATCTTTTAATTCATCATTTTGCAGAATATTATTCCCGAATTCTTTTACGGAGACCTTTAAGAAGAATATTAAGAACGTCGCCGGCATCACTCACAATGGCGACATCAGCCATTTTCATCATTGTGGCCTGCGGGTTTTTATTGACGGCGACAATGAAGTCCGCTTCACCTAAACCTGTCGTATGTTGAATGGCTCCGCTGATCCCGAAAGAAAAAAGAATTTTTGGTTTAATGTGTTTTCCGGCCTGGCCGACCAGTGCATTATAGTCTGCCCAGCCTGCATAAACGACAGGTCTGGTAGCGCCGACATCGCCGCCTAGGAGCTTGGCCAGACCATGCAATTTTTTAAATTTCTTTTTATTGCCCATGCCCCGGCCACCACAAACAATAACCGCTGCATTTTCCATGGTGTGCTCTCTTTCCGCCGAGCGTTCATATTCCACCAGACGAATCCGTGGTTGAGGTAGATTTTTCATCAGGGGCAGTCTTTCAACAATGCTTTTCCGCTCATAGTTGTGCGGTATTTCCTTAAAAGTTTCCGGCCGCACCGTGGCCATCTGCGGACGATGATCCGGCTTGATAATTGCCGCCAAAAGAAGGCGCTATTTGCAATAACAGTCCCTCTGCGGTCATTTCCAGTCCCACACAATCGGCGGACAAACCAGTTTTCAGACGCTTGGCCAAACGCGGGGCAAATTCGCGGCCAAAATCAGTTGCTTCAATCATAATAATGTTCTGATCTCTCTCGGCAGCCAGATTTTCCAGGAGCGCCAAGTATCGTTCCGTACTGTAGCTTTTTACAGCAGGATCATCAATTACCAATAACCGATCCGCGCCATGGGCAGTATATTCCATTATATATTCGTCAACTTCATAGCTGAAGACAACTGCACAAACTTCGGACTGAATTGCGGATAAGTTTATGTTTTTCACTGGGGTTTTGCTGCAAATTTAATCTCCCTCCAGAAACTGTGGTGGAACCAATAACTCAAAAGAAAAGCAAAATCAAGAAAAGGAAACAAGAAAACTTTGTCTGGCATATCAGGAAAAGGAGATGTAAAATCAATTTACGTTATAATAACCTTGGGAAAAGGAGAAATATATGAAGATACGCATCTATTTACTGGCATTGATATTCTTTTTATTGTGCGGGCCTATAGCACAAGCGCAGGAATATGGCAAGATTCGGGCGCTAAAACAGCGGGCAGCTTTCGTCACTAACCAGAAAAATGATTTCGTCGCCCGAGTATTGACTTCTTATAAAATCCCTTATGAACGCAATGCCCAGGGCGCTATTGTCCGGATAAATTTAGAAAAAAGCTGGCTTGATATTACTGCCATTGAAATTGTTCCTATCCTTCAAGAATCCGCCGATAAAAGCCAGCAAGTCACGGCTCATGAGTTATATTTTTATACTCCCGGTGGAATTCTGGATTTAGTATCGGAGCTTATTATTAGATAAAGTTCTATCACATGAGAAAAAGATTGCATTTACAGGACATTTCTCTTAATAATTATCTACTCTAAAATAAGCGGAGGACTTTTGATAATTACTGATACTGCCGGTGTCTGCAAGATTTGCCAAAAGAAGCAAAGTGTAATCCTTTGTGATGGCTGTGATATTGGCCTTTGCCTGGATTGCCGGAAATTTGATTTATGGGGCTACGGCTGCGGACATGTCGATACGCGTGTTTTCTGCCCTAAATGCTTTGACGATATAACGATTAATCCCTATTCCGGTAAAATCGACTAAGCCCAGTTCATTGCATTTTACATTTTCATCATTACTTTATACAACATGGCAAAAGAAAAGATTCCTTCATCGCCTGCTATTCTGGCCCTAAAAGCGCAATCAGCTGTCTTTACATTGCATTCTTATCAGTACGAAGAAAAAGGAGGCACAAAAGTCTCGGCACTGAAATTGGGCGTTGATGAACATTGCGTAATCAAAACGATAATAATGGAAGATGAAAGCGCCCATCCGCTGGTGATTTTAATGCATGGCGATAAGGGAGTTTCCACAAAATCATTGGCTCGCAGCATCGGGGCAAAGTCCATTGTCCCTTGCCGGCCGGAAATTGCCGAGAAACATACCGGTTACAAGGTGGGTGGGACATCTCCTTTCGGCACAAGAAAAACATTGCCGATATATATGGAGAAGACTATTCTTGATTTACCGGCAATTCTGCTTAATGCCGGTAGTCGGGGATTACTGGCACAAATGGCTCCGGCGGAAGTAGTGAGAATACTCCACCCGGTTATGGTTAAAGTTTCTATATGATTTGTCTGTCTTTAGAAAATAGGTGATTATATGCCAGATAATGTAATCATTCGCTGTCTGAATTGCGGCACTAAAAATCGCATACCCAATCAGAAATTTCAGAAACGTCCGACATGCGGCAATTGCCATGCGCCGCTGGATGATTTGATTATCCGCTGCCTCAAATGCGGCACTAAAAATAGAATGTCGGAAGAAAACCTCCATCAAAAACCATTATGTGGCAAATGCCATGAACCGCTGGTTATTGCCCAGCAACAAACAAGGCCGGTTGAAGTATCCGATGATTCTTTTGCCCGGGAAGTCCTTGCTGGCGATACTTCTGTTTTAGTTGATTGCTGGGCACCCTGGTGCGCCCCTTGTCGCAAACTCTCGCCCATTATCGAAGAACTAGCCTCCGATTATGCCAATGGAGTAAAGGTGGCCAAACTTAATGTTGATGAAAACCCGGTTACAGCTTCGCAATATGGAATTCACAGCATACCGACCATGCTGCTTTTTAAAGACGGCAAGTTAGTGCAGAGACTGGTCGGTGCTCTGCCTAAAGAAGAAATTGAAAAGAGCTTGTTGTCAATTATAAAAACTAACTAATGTGAATATATCCTCTATGGAACAAGAAAAACCAAAGTTAATGTACCACTGTAAAATATTTGATGTGTGGGAAGAAGAAGTTTCTCTACCCGACGTCAAATCGACCAAACAAAACATGATTGATCATAAACCAACCGTTGCCATTATTGCCGTAAATGATAAAAAAGAAATACTTTTAATAAAACAATACCGCAATGCTGTAAAAACACATCTCCTGGAAATTCCTGCCGGCACCATCGACAAAGCATCCGAGACACCGCTTCTTTGCGCCCAACGCGAACTTGCCGAAGAAACAGGCTTTCAAGCGACAACATTCAGCAAGTTGTTTGAGGGCTATTTATTGCCGGGATATTGTAATGAATACATGTACTTTTTCCTTGCCCAGGGCCTTTTCCCAGAGCCCCTAACTCCCGATGATGACGAATTCATTGAAATTATACCGACAAGCTTTTTCGCAGCAAAAAAAATGGTGGATGACGGTACAATAATCGATGCCAAAACAGCTCTGGGCATAATTCTGGCGGGCACTTATCTTAACAAGGAAATTTTATTGGAAAAGTAAAACGAATTTTTCAAAGACTTCCTTTTGGAAATGATTCAACATTTGATCCCTCATCAGTTTCAGAGCTTCAAAAGGATTAAGCTTTTGTTTGTAAGGCCTTTCGGAAACCAGCGCATCAAACACATCGGCCACCGAACATATCCGGCCATAAATGTGGATATCTTCACAGCGCGTTTTGCGGGGATATCCGGTCCCGTCATACCGTTCATGATGCTGCAAAACAATCAATCGGCATTCTTCGTTGATTTGTTTTGTCTCCGTCAAAAGCTTAAAACCAAGACTCGGGTGTCGGCGCATTAGAGTCATTTCTTCTTCGGTGAGCTTACCCGGCTTATTGATAACGGCCTCATCGATATACACTTTGCCGATATCATGCAAAAAGAAACCGGCCCCCAGGGCATGCATGTCATGCTTATCACCTTTGGCAAGAACTACTTTCGCCAGAGATACACCGTAGACACCCACATTAACCGAATGCAGGTAAGTATTATAGTCGTGAGAAGTAAGCTTCAGCAAATGGTCGCTGGTGGCATCATCGGCAAGAATCAAATCTACAACATCAACAATACCCTTCTTAAACTGGGCAATATTTTCTCCAGAAGGATTTTCCCAGAGCTTGCTAATCATATTAACCGAATATAAATGCACGGCCTGCGCTTTTGGCTCCGGCGGCATTTTCTTATCCTGGACGATTGCCTTTAATTTTTCCGGTACAATGTTTGCTGAAAAGTCTTTTTCCGGTTGTTCTTCCAGTGTAAAATTAGCCTGAACGGTAACGCTTTTTTCGACATTAATATTGACTTCCGTAATGCCATATTCAATAATTTTATCGATCTGTTTTGGGGAGCTAATCGTAAAGCTGTTTCTTAAAAACGGATGGGCACGCCAGGCACTAGGCAATTCTATGTGCATACCTGTTTTAAGTTCAGAGACTTTAATCTTTTTTATCATTAAAATGATTTTCCCTAGTGCCTCTAGTGAAAAAGGAGAACAAACTTTTGAAATAGTTCTTTGTGAAAATGTTCCAGCATTTCTTCTTTCATTACATTGAGCGCTTCAAACGGCCTCAGTGATTGCTTGTACGGTCGTTTCGCGCTCAGCGCATCAAACACATCGGCCAGCGAGCAAATCCGGCCATAAAGGTGAATTTCATCTCCTTTTAATCCATGAGGATACCCGCGGCCGTTATCTCTTTCGTGATGCTGCAAAACTACTTTTCTGCATTCTTCCGACGACTGGTTGGTCTGTTTTAATATATCATAACCATATTGAGGATGCTTACGTATTTCCAGCATTTCCTCATCGGTGAGAACAGCCGGTTTGAGAATAATATTAATATCGACTTTCACTTTCCCGATATCATGCAAAAAGAAACCGGCGCCTAACTCATGCATGTCATGGATATCAGATCCTTTAAAGATTGATTTGGCCAAGGAAATAGCCAGCAGACCAACATTAACCGAATGAACATAAGTATTATAATCATGAGTCGTGAGTGCTAATAATTGTTGATTTGTACTATCCTCTGCCAAGACTACATCCACAACTTCAGAAATTCCTTTTTTAGCTTCCGTAATGCTTTCCCTGGAAGGATTTTCCATCAACCGCTGAATCATTACAACGGAATGATGTTTTATTGCTTGTGCCTTTTGGGCCGGGGGCATTTTTTTGTCATGAATAGCTTCCTGTAAATCGGGGGGAATTATCGGCCTCGCGGGAGTTATGGACTGCGAAGCTTTTATTGCTTCCGAAACAACTTTAACTTTTGTTTCTTCACGGGGAAATATACTTCTCTCCGTATCAATGGAAACTTCCGCGATGCCAGCTTCGAGAAGTTTGGCAATTTGTCCCGGAGAATCAATAATAAATTCATTTTTCAAAAAAGGATGGGCAAACCATTTTTTGGGCAATAAAACATACATGCCCAATTTAATGTCCTTAGTTTTTACCTTGTTGATCATAAGTCTGTCTTCCACAGATGCTATTTTTTTATTCCTGATAATTATTATCAAGAACCAGTGGTTTTACTTTAGCATTTTTTCTCTTTGACCCATCTGTATTTCCAATTTTTTTAAAAGTGCAATGTCGTTCTTTAATTGCTCATTTTCCTGTTGTAGTTTGACGGTTTCTGCTTGATACCTTTCTTCGAAATATTTAAAATCCTTCTTCAGTTTTGCCTTTTCCGCATTCGCTTTATCCATCGCCGCTGATTCGGTTTTAACTTTCTCCTGTAAATCAAGTAAATTATTAAGGATTAGAATTATGGATTGAGCGCTTCCGACCCATTTGCTTTGTGGATGCTCTTTAATAAATAATCCCAGCTTAGTCTTGGCCGCAATATAGTCCGGTTTCCCCTCTTGATTATTCAAAGCAATCAATGCGCCATCAATAAGATCCGCATCAGATTGAAATAATCTAAACATGCTTTCTTGCTTTTGTGCGGCTATCTTCTGGCCATTTGATTTATCTATAACCTTACTATTGGCACATCCTGCAACAAAAACTGCGAGAATAATAACAATAATTGTTCCTCTGGCTTTTTTTAACAATGTTCCATCTCCAATTTACCCTGCTTTGCTGCCGGATATAAAATATTGTGTTTTTCCCAATCTTCCTGGGTCACATAGTTGCTACCGGGAAGTAATTTAGCGTAATCCTTGAGTTCGGCCGCCGTCATGGCCATATCCAGTGGATTTTTAAATCTTGTTCCGTCATCAGTAACTATGGCTACGGAAATCGTAATTAAAGGAAATTTCTGTGTTACTCCCTGACGGTCTTTCCCAATGATATGACCTCTTTGTGCGTCCTGTGCCTCGTAAAACCGGCCAATGCGTTTTTCAAAATCAGCGACCAGTTGTTGGCAGATTCTTTTCGCCTGCTCCGGGTTTGCTATTACGACAAAGTCATCTCCTCCAATATGACCGATAAATATTTCTTCCTGCGGTTTTTTTGCCACATACTCCTTAAGGATATCGGCAACTTCCTTAAGTACTTCGCTGCCCCAGGCATATCCATATTTATCGGCAAACGGCTTAAAATTATCCAGATCAACCTGACAAAGAGAAAATAATCTGCCCGAGGCCAGCATCTCTGTGATCCGGTTTTCAATGGCAATATTTCCCGGAAGACCGGTAAGGGGGCTGGCATTCAAATTCAGTTCCTCAAGTATTTTGAGCCTTTGCGTCATATAAATAAAATCTTGAGCCAGGGCTCCGATTTCATCATTGCGCCGCACGGAAATCTGATGGTTAAGATTCCCTTCAGCAATTAAACCAGTAGCATGTTGCAGTTGTCGCAGTGGCTTGGAAATATTACGCGTAATCCAAAGAGCCAAGCCAATGCCCAGAAACAGACTAAACAAACTCAACCCCAAGGTCATGGTAGTCGCATTAGAACTTTGACTGGTAATAAAATTCATCTTATCATTAATCGCTTTATCTGTTCCCATCTGAATATTTTTGAGCTGTAACGCCATTTCGTCAATTGATGCTCTGCTTGCAGAATCGGAAAGAGCCATGGCATCCTGCAGGCGACCTTCTTTTAACAGGGCGACTTCCCGAGAAAAATAAGATCCATAACGCTCATGCAGGAGAACAAGATTATTTAAACTTTTGTCCCGGTATTTTCCGGTATTAAGTTTTTTTATCGTTTCCAGACCGGCCTTGAAATCAGCGTCACGCTGCCAGAAGATTTGCTCCAGAGAAGGATCTTTAAAAATAAAATATTTCTTTTCAGTGCTTTCCTGCGCCAGCAGCGCATCTCGCATGTTTTTAGCCGTTTCCACTACAATAAAATGGCGATGCGTAATGTCATATGCTGCCTGATTAAGCTTTTGCAGATGATATATTGCAGAAGCGCTTACCAGCAATGTTAGCAGCGCCATAAACAGATAACCGAAAAGAAGTTTACGGCTTATGGTAAGTTTCATTGACCTGTTTATCCTTATAATATACTTATAACATGGGAAGACCAATGTTTGGTCAAAATAGCTATTTATTGCTCAGGGAAAAGCAACTTTACCCGCAATAGCAGTCTTCTGCAATGCATTCCGTTAAAGAAGTAACATAACCAATGCTCGGGAGTAAAGCATAAACTTGTTTAGGGCTAACAGACATTTCCGGTAAAGCTTCTTGCCACTAACATAAAGTTTTGCTAGACTGAAATTTATCAATAAAGGGAGGCGACTATATGTTCTATAATGAAGAATTTGAAACCCTGCCCCGTGAAGCGCTTCGAGCATTGCAAATTAAAAGGCTGCAACAAGTCCTGCAACGTGTTTATCATACTGTCGGACATTATAAAAAATCTCTCGATGCCGCCCGGGTCAAACCCGACGATATCAAATCTCTGACCGATTTGCACAAGCTTCCCTTTATAACGAGACAAGACCTACAGAACAATTATCCGTTTGGTTTGTTTGCCGTTCCGATGAGCAGTGTAGTTCGGCTGCATGCCTCCTCCGGAACCAGTGGCCGTTCTACCGTATTTGGTTATACCAAACGTGATGTGGAAACATGGTCGGAGTTAATGGCGCGCAGCCTTGTTGCTGCCGGGCTCACTAAAAATGATATCATTCACAACGCTTTCGGCTACGGACTTTTCACCGGCGGCTTAGGTCTGCATTTCGGAGCGGAAAAAATCGGCGCCAGCGTCATTCCGATGTCCGGCGGCAATTCTAAAAGACAAATTATGATCCTGCAGGATTTCGGGCCGACTGCCATTTGCTGCACACCTTCCTATGCGCTGCATCTGGCCGAACAAGGTGCAGCCCTCGGTGTGGACATGAAAGCATTAAAACTGCGTGTTGGCATCTTCGGGGCGGAACCATGGAACAAGGCTATGTGTGATGAAATTGAAAAGATATATGGAATCACCGCTCTGGATATTTTCGGCCTTTCGGAAGTCATGGGACCTGGTATCGCCATGGAGTGCTTGGAGGGCCGCAATGGGATGCATATTTTCGAAGATCATTTTCTGGTCGAAACAATTAACCCCCAAACGGGTGAAGTATTGCCCGAAGGCGCAGAAGGTGAACTTGTTTTTACCACTCTTACCAAAGAAGCTTTCCCTTTAGTCCGTTACCGCTCCGGTGATATATCGCGACTGATTACCGAACCTTGCCGTTGCGGCCGCAGCCATATTAAAATGGAAAGAGTGTTAAAAAGAAGCGACGATATGCTGATCATCCGCGGCATCAATGTTTTCCCGGCACAAATTGAAGCCATTTTGACCGGCATTGAAGGGCTGGAACCTCGCTATCAGCTTATTGTCGATAAAAGCGGCGCCTTGGATTCTCTGGAACTGCGCGTAGAGGTCAGCGAAAAAACATTTAGTGAATCAGGCAGCGTCAAAGCCTTGCAAAAAATCGAAAAAAGAATTGTCAAAGACATGAAAGACTATCTAGGTGTCGCCGCCCGGGTAAAACTTGTAGAACCCAATACCCTGCAGCAATCCCAAGGCACGGCTGCTAAGGTGATTGATAACCGCCGCATCTAATAAAAGACAAAAGGAGGAAGTCAAGGCATGAAAGTAGAACAAATATCAATTTTTTTAGAGAATAAACCCGGCTCTTTGGAACAGGCCACACGCATTCTAAAGGAAGCCGATATTAATATTCGAACTCTCTCTCT
>CAIVQG010000029.1 GCA_903907985.1 uncultured delta proteobacterium | reverse complement strand
CTGCATAATCTTTGTCAGATTAGCGGGAATATTGCGCTCTCGCACAGAGGCAATGACCTCATCAACCTTTTTGAAACGCGAGAGTTCGACAAGCGTCATGATCTGGGGCAGAACCATACCTATCTTGCCCGCCTCGTAATTCCTCAAGGCCACCGAAGGCCGCAGCCAAACGTGATCAGTCAGTTCCACACCATCGCAGATGACAGTCTGCCCCGCCGGGGCCTCGGTCACAAAGAAGCGTACATCATAGCGTTGGGGCAAAAGTTCAGGAGTAATCCAGTGAGAAAAATAGTGCAGGCAATCCGCTGGCAGAATAATGTCTTCCTCTTCCAGCATCTGAGAAAATTTCATTTCTCCTCTGATGAGCGCCTGTCTGTAGAGGCTGAACCGCAGGCTTTCTTCCCGCGAGCGGATGGTGACCGGCGTGCCGTCCTTTTTCCTGGCGATAATTATCCCCACTTCCTCAAACGTTTCGCGGATACCCGCTATCCAGGCACCCAAAGCTTTTTGGGGATGCGACATATCTGTAAATATCCGGGAGGCCTGCTTTCTGCTAATCCCCTGGACAAAGCGTTCAATACCTTCTTCGTAATCTTCAGGATCAAGACTGCCGCCAGGGAATACGTGATAGCCGGGAACAAAACTGCTCTTTTGATGTCTCAGCACCAGAAGCACTTCGATGTCTTGTACGCCTTCGGCCTGACAAGGCCTAAGGAGCATCACAGTCGCGGCATCAGATGGAACTGTGTTCATACTTGTGTCCTTACCTTTGTTTATCCATATAGTTTATAGGCTCCCCAAATGCAGAGTAATCCACCAATAGTGCTTTCTATTAATGAAGTGGAAAACGAATCAGCACCGAACAGCATAGGAGCATAACAGAAGAATTCTTTTCATGGATAAATCCCTCCCTTTTAAATTATTTTCATATCATGAGCAATCTATGTGCCATCAGATGATAGGCATTATTTAAGGGCTTTTCAAGATTTATCTTTCTCTTGGGATGTTTGTACCTGCCGATATCGTGGGCAATTGTGTCAATAGAGTTGGCAGTTGATTAATTCTGCTGATTAGCCAGTGAAAGCTTGGATATCGAAGAAGATGGGATTTTTATTGATAACAAGGAAGATGTCAATGGAAGAATCAACGGTCGATTTTGAAAACGAAATCATCATCTTACGAGGTAAAGAGATTAAATAGGTTTCAGCTCGTGCTGATTTATTTGAGTGTATGCATTTCCTTTTTTGCCTCAGCGGCGAAGTCACCCTCGACAACAGATCCGTTAGTAGAATAAGCGCCGGGGTAGTTGGCCTGCATTGTTGAAGAGATCAGGTCAAAAGGCACATCGGCAAATGATCCGCGGTAATTGATATACTCCATATGCCTGTTCCCGCTGCTGTCGAATTCATGAAAGAGGCAATCCGAGTGACCATCAAATTCCAGTGGTTTAACGCCGAACTTCTCACAAAGGCTCATATTGAAAGTTGGCGTTACTTTTAGCCAAAGCCCATTCAAGAAAAGCTCAGCATAACCGTGGCATACATAAATATCAGTTTTCAGGATCTTTCTAAGTCGTTCGGTGCTAAGGTGATTTCTCACATCAGCCAACCCCAAACGTGACGGAATCCCAATGGCTCTGGCAACAGCAGCCAACACGATGGCTTTATGTACACAATAACCTTGTCCTCTCATAAGTATTCGGCTTGCCTTGAATTCTTCGGGAATTAGACGGATGTGGTAAGGATCGTAGATTAATTCCCTGACTGCACAAAAGAGGTTGACAGCTTTCTCTGGATCGTTCTTACCTCGGGCATTGGCATGAGCAAAATCTCTGACAATAGGAGAATCAGTATCGAAAAAGAAAGTTGATTGAAGATATTTCTGCTCTGTTTTATTAATGATGCGGATGCTCCTTAATATTTGCTTCTATTTAAGATGGCATAAGAGGCTTTTATGTCAATGCAATATAATCACAAATTAGTGTTCGAAATCTACTATATATTATAATATTTCTAGCCAATGGTATGAGGAAGAATTCAATAAACAGAACAACAGTCCCATTTGCTTACCCGATTTTTCATCGAGCGTCTGTTTCTTTCATCTGCCAGAAGATCGCATTGGGATTGCAGCAGGGATCGACCACGCAGGTTGCACAAAAGTAAGCGGGGACAACGGTTCCGCAGCCTTCCGCGAGCAGTTCGAAGCGGGCGCAGGCTTCGCAGAGGGGCTTTTTGCACCACGTACAGGGCGTCCAGAATTTCTGTTTCCGGCAGTCTGCGCAAAGTATGTCCATAACACACCTTTCAATCCATTCTTCCTCCGTAAGATTGATCTTTTCACCGTCGGTGCAGGTCAGGCAAAACGGAGCAGAGGGCAGTTAACTTATAAACTTCCTATTCCTCCCGACGCTGTAGGTTGCCGTTTGTTTTCTCCGGTTGATGCCCGGTTTCCCGGCGGTGCCACATTATCTCAACAAAGTATCCGTGGCTCCAGTACCTCACGTAACATGCTATTTATATCATACTTGTCGTGGAAATGATATCATTGATAACCGGATGAAGTACTGCATTTTCGTCGAGGTTGCTGTTGTGTGTAGTTCATGGAGCTGTGCTTGCCTGGAAAAACCAATTTTCACATCTTCTCAATTCTTGTTTTGTGGGATCTTTTCAACTATTATCTTTCGTATTGAAGATTAACAATTGATAATAAATGCCAATGATAAAGTTATATCTTTATTGTTTGTTTTCTGTTGTTGCAGGTGCTGTGTTAAAATCAAGAATATCTTCTTCATCCACAGGCAGGAACCATTTCTGCGCTATAAAAGTTGGAATTATGGCACTTGCGACCACAACACCGACAAGAATGGAGTATTGTGTCTGATTAATAATGCCTGCCTGCAAGCCGAATAAACTGGAGATTGTCCCGAAGGTTAGGCCAGTACTCATCAACAATGTTGTGTACATACTGCCGTTCGGAATATATTTTTCAGCCAGAAAATAAACGCCGATAAACTTGGCAACAATCTTTACGGCAAAAAGTACGGCAAATAAACCTAGCGAGGTGATAATCATTGCCAAAGAAACCTTCATGCCGCCGACAATGAAGAAGATTGGGGTGATAAAGGCATAAGCCACCGTACGTAGTCGGTTTAAGATAACTCGTGTTTTACGCTTCTCTTCAAAATGTTTGGACATGACAAGTCCCAGAACAAAAGCGGGCAAAATCGCCTGTCCCCCACCCAATTGAGCGAAAAAGATGAAAACCAGTAAAATGAGGAAGATAAATTTAATTTCAGGCTCAATCACTTTATTAAAATAAATAGGATGATTCAGAATGTAATGAGAAAACCTATACACAAATATAATAAGCAGGACAGAACCAACATAAAATACCAGAGTGAACATAGTAGGCTGAACGAACATTATACTCAAAGCCAGCGCTGTGCCCATATCAGTGACAAAAGTTGCCGCCATCAATAACTTTCCGACCTGTGTTTTTGTCAGACCCGTTTCCACCAAAACAGAATACACAACAGCAAGCGAAGTTGTGGATAGGGCGATTCCGGCAATGAGAGAAGGTTTATAGCCCCACTCGGCAAAATAATAGGTAAAAAGAAAAGCGGCAATAAAAGGCACAAGAAATGAGAAAAATCCAATAAGGAAACTTTCTTTAAACTTTTCCTTAAATAATCGCGTATCAATTTCTGTTCCGGCAAGATACGTGAGGATAATGCCGCCAAATTGGGCAATATAGAGCATCCATTCTTCCGTATGCAATCCCATATTGCCAGTAATAGCGCCCAACGTGATTTCAATAATGGCTACGGAAAGACCGAGGCGAAGTGAAATGATACTAGCCAGAAAAACCAACAGGCCAACAACTAAAGGAATGTAATCACCTCTCATTTGATAACTCCTGATATTAAATTTGGCAGGAGTTATCAGCAACAAAGGCGGTTAAAGGCGAACTCCATCGCCTATTATAAAAAAATATTCAAACTTTTGCGTGTATTTATTCAAAAAGATGTCTTTAGTCAACATGATTATTCATGGAGGGTATATAGATTGAATTAAGCAAGTCGTCATTCATTGCCGATTGAAAGAGTGTGTATTCATCCGAATAGCTATATGTGCTTTGTTTCAGGAAGATAAACTTAGAATCATATCTGTATCTCCCATTCAGCAACATCCTTCTGCTCATTTTCCAGATATGCTATCCAGTTTAAAGTCATCACGTCAATCCCGTGGTGCGTTCCTACGGGTAAGAGATACCGGGCCAAGCTGGGTTTCAGTTTTTCTATTTCTGGTTGGAGTAAAGCGGGCATCGATATTTCATATGCTTTAGCGATGTCTTCCATTTTTGCTGCGACGTTAACCGGTGCGCCGATGACTGTTGACTCACGATATTTGTCGTTGCCAACTTCGCAAATGAGCACTTCGCCGTAATTGATTCCGATACCGATTGAGACCGGCTCATAACCGCTGATCTTTAAAACGTGGTCCATGGCGGCGGTTGCTTGCTGCATGTCGATAGCGGAATAAATTGCCTGGATGATCTCTTCTCCCGTCCGGTATGGATGACCGTAGACCGCCATGATGCCGTCGCCGAGCAACTTGTCCACCATGCCTTTATGGCGCTCGATGATGATATTGAGCATTTCCGGGATTATAAGGTCGAGTAGTTGCACGATACGGTCGGGATGCATCATTGATGTACGAGTGGTGAACCCGCGGATATCGGCAAACATTATAGATAGGTTCTTGACAACCCCTCGCTTGATATCCTCTCTGACGTTGCCGTCAAGCTCCAGTCGCTTGCGGATTTTTTCCTGCATCCGGCCGCTGAAGCAGTTGGTTTCACAGAATTTTTTATGCCTGACATCGGCTTTTTCAAGACGGCGACTGAAGTTATCTATGAATTTGTTGAAGAGGGCAGTTGTGGGACAATGTGATTTATTCATGTGGTTTCTATATCATGTTTAATGATGAAATAAACATCATTTATTGCGGATTGAAGTCATGCGTTTTCGTTGGTGCTTACGTTTTGCGTATATCAGTCAACTATCATAAATTCACCTGCGGACAGAAAGTTGTCCGTTGTGTCAGCATGGCATAGATGACACGGATCAACTTATGAGCAGTGGCTAACACAGCCTTCTTGTAAGGCAATCCCTCCTTTCTTCGCT
>CAIVQG010000028.1 GCA_903907985.1 uncultured delta proteobacterium | reverse complement strand
TTTTTGATTTTCTCTTCAACAAGCGACAGAATTTTCGATGCGGGAAGTTTAAACGCTTTTGCAAGTTGAAAAATAGTGATTAGAGAAGGTTGCTTGTGGCCGCATTCCAGTAGTGAAATAAAGCTCCGATCGAGATTGCTCACCTCGGCAAGTTTCTCTTGAGAGATTTGATTTACCTTCCTGAGTTCCCTGATTACTTCCCCAAATGCCTCTTCGATCGTCAAGTTTGCCTCCATGTAATATGCGAACTTAACAGAAGCGAGAGGGATATTCTGTTGACTATTGACAACAAAACATTTATTAATGGATGACCTGATTGTAGAAAGCAAAGTTTCTTTGCAGTTTACAGAACATAGAAAACCATAAACTTTTCAGACGAGGTTGTGTGGAATGAAGAAAGTATATCAATCCATTATTATTCTTGCCGCCCTCGTTACCCTGTTTCCCTGCACCCAGGTACACGCTCAAAAAAAACTAAACATCTATCGCAATACGGAACATGCTTTCAGTATCGTTTTCCCTGACGGCTGGTCCACTCGTGGCGGTCAAACGCCACATACGGCTGTCGTTGCTGAAGATAACAAAGGCGCTTCGATTGTCATGCAGGTATGGCAACTGCCACAGGACATATCTTATGAGCAGTATTCTGACCAAGAGTTACGGGAAATGGCCAAAGAATCTTTTGATAAACTAAAGAGAGATCGGTTTAACGACGCTGTGTTGGAAAGTTACAGCGTGACATATTTGTCAAACAAGAAAGCAACAAAGAGTGTTTACAGGTATTCGTTGCGGACAACGACTGGCACATCTCAAATGAGAACCACTATGATTTCTATCTTGGGGAATAAGCGTATGGTTCAAATCCTCTGTAACGCCCCTATTCCCTACTATAAAACTGTTGAGAATGTTATTCAGCAATCATACGGGAGTTTCCTCTTTGAAGACCCATCATGGTATAAACATAAATAGGGGGATTGTCTATGGACCCGATTGCCGTTTGCGGGGGTTCATTTTTGACGCTTGTTGTCTACAAAATATTAAATTCAAATGGCGTATTTTTGGGATTTCTTCCAGCGGTCTTAGTATGGTTTGGTTGCTATTGGCTTATTAAAATCGTTGTTAAGCAATTTACAGACAAATCGTAAATTCTATGGAGTTCATATTATGCGACAGAAAAATATTTTTATATTTTCCTTTATCTTGGCGGTAACAACTCTCGCACCATCACTAGGGCAATGCGAAAATTGGAAAGAATTTTTCAGGGATAGTAATAGAATCTGGCAGTACAACAAAGACAGTATTCACTAGTTTTTCGTGTACTTGGGCGTGGGCATCCGAAACAAGCTTTTCCACTGTTGCCTACTTCAGTTTCAGCACTGGCGGTCAGAACTGGATTAACCAGTCCAGCATCGACTACTACCGGGCCCTCCCGGTACGTTCAGGCAAATAGGCTATTTGGTCATTTGGTTATTTTGGGTGCAGGACTGCTCCCTAACAAATATGATAAAAGTGCGAAGCAGTAAGCGGAGGTGATATGCGTAAAATAATTGTTTCTCTCTTTCTTGTTTTAACTTTTTTTTGTTCCCCGGCAATGAGTGAAACGGCAGCGGATTGGTTTGATAAGGCACATGCATTATGGGATGGGAAAAAATATACAGACCACAAAAAGGCTATCGAATATTTGAATAATGCCATTAAGTTACAACCGGACTATGCATACGCCTATGTCAGCCGGGGAAATATTTATGAAGAAATGAATCAGAACCAGCGGGCAATAAAGGATTACGGTGAAGCAATTCGCCTCAAACCAAATTATGCTACTGCTTATATCAGCCGAGGGCTTAATTATGCTATTCTGAAACACTACCAGAAGGCTATTGAGGACTTCAATAAGGCCATCCGCCTAGAACCAAATTATGCGAATGTTTACGCTAACAGGGGGATTGCTTATAGAGGACTTGGGCAATATCAAAAGGCTATTGAGGATTTCAATAAGGCCATTCGCCTGAAACCGGATTTTGTAGACGCCTACTATGGCCTGGGGATTACTTATGCTATGCTAGGACAGCGTCAACGAGCCATCGAGGGGTTTAGCGAAGTTATTCGCCTGGAGCCGGATTATGTAGAAGCATACTTCCACCGGGGAAGTGCTTATCTATTACAAGGCAATAACAATCTGGGCTGCCGAGATGCAGAAAAAACGTGTACATTGGGAGATTGCAAATTGTTAGAAGTGGCTAAAAAGGGAGAACTTTGCCGTTGATTTAGTGGGGGAGGCTAAAGCTAAGAGCGACAGGCAATCATTTTTTCAATATCGTTACGGTCTAAATACCCCGCTGCTTCCTGCGGGGTTGTTCATTGACCCATAAATATTGATATGGAGGTAACGCGATGAAACGAAGCATTGTAGCGCTGTGCATCTTTATCACTCTGTCATCTCTGGCCAATGCAGAGATGTATAAGTGTGAGGACAGGGATGGGAATACAATTCTTACCAGTAGCCCGCAAGATGGGATGACAAAATGTGTATTAAAGGAGTCTTCTGGAGAACCCGAACCTCAATACCGAGCTCCACAGAAGGCAATGAGTAAGGAAATGGAAAGAAAAGTGGAGATGGAAAAAAAATGGTTGAAGAACCGAAAAGAGGTACTGGGTGATTTCGCAAAGGATATAGTAAAGAAGAGACTTAAAGACCTTGAAGATGACCCAGAACAATATTTTTATAACAAAGAGCAGAGAGAGAAAGTAAAGCGGCCAGCACCAGCACAAGTCATCATAAACAGATGACTTGCCCCCGATACTTGTAACACATATTAGCGGCTTTTCCTCGGCGGTCGTTTTTTCACGCCAGCTTCA
>CAIVQG010000027.1 GCA_903907985.1 uncultured delta proteobacterium | reverse complement strand
TATTTTTAACGCTTACTATCTCAAGCGAAGAAAGGAGGGATTGCCTTACAAGAAGGCTGTGTTAGCCACTGCTCATAAGTTGATCCGTGTCATCTATGCCATGCTGACACAACGGACAACTTTCTGTCCGCAGGTGAATTCATGATAGTTGACTGTAATCGGTAAATCATTAATCCCGATAAAAATGCAGTCTTTCAACCCGCAATCATTGATTTTCTTTCTGAAATATGGGATATGGGTAACCAGTTCCATGAGGCGCTGGAGTTTATAATAAAATATCCGCATCGGATGTTCCAATGGTTCGTTAATTTTTGCTAACAATCAATAGCATTTTATTCATTCTTTTCATGTTTTCATTTCCTGCATTAGCAATAGCTAAGCAAGAAACGGTAAAAGGAAAAGGTTGTTACAAATATGGTGACAATGAATCACCTCAGGCAGCAAAAACAGCAGCGTTAGATATTGCTAAAAGGAATGCTATCGAAAGCTACAAAGTATTTATTGCCTCTAAATCAAAAGTTAAAGATTTTGAATTAAAGAGCGACATTATCACAGCTATTTCAGGCGGCTATTTATACAATCTAAATATCATCCAAGAAAATGAGACAAGTAGGGATATATGTGTATCAATAGAAGCAAAGATTGAAGCGGAAATGGGAGACCTACTGGAGGGCGAAGAGCCCTTTACCTTTGAGCAGAAAGGGAAAAAGGGCGTCAAGAAACCGAAACCCCGGACGGACGAAACCCTCTACGATCTGTAAGCCTCCTGATTCATGCCTCATCCCGCGGGAGGAGGCAGCGGCTGGTATTCATAGCTAAGAAAAAGTGAACTGATGAAAATTCACATCGACAAAAACCTCTGCACGGGCTGTGAAATTTGTGTCAATCATTGCCCTGACGTCTTCATGATGTGGGGCATGTACATGAAGGCGGATTTCGACGTTGCCCATCCGGAAAAATATCAAAAGGCAGTCCGGGAAACAGCCGGGATGTGCCCGAAACAGGCTATTTCCATTGACTGAGCGGGCCTGAGCCAAAGTATAATGAAGTAAAAATCACGATGGGGTTGGCGAGATATGGTGGCAGTCGGAAGAAGAATTTCTGGCAGCCATCAATTCACCGGAAGGTCAGAAACTGCGGGTGATGTTTGTTGAAGACGAAGCAAAATTCGTAAATCTGAAGGCATCTTCGGTCTTTTTTACTGTTGAGCACGTTCTCATTGATGGAAAGGTATCGTAATCAAGGATTGCCTAACGAAAGCAATACAGCCGATCGCTACGCTCCGGCTGATGTTTCCGTCAAACATTACCAATAGTAATCCTCATTTCAATTCAAGATTAAAAACATTTAGTTGTAGATGTAACAGATAACTAACGGCGGACTTGTTTTGACGTTGTCTGTCAAAATAAACACTGGTCAGGACATATCAGCTATGGGGGTAATAACTCAGAAAATTAAGGGCATCCCCTTTCATTTCCTAAGAACCAAATGAAGCCAATATAGTTTCTTCAATCCCCGTTTTATTCTTCCAGTCCGTCATCATCTTCGACTACATGAGCTGTTGCCTTTTTGGGGATGATCTTTCTGTAAACCGCTTGCGGTGTTCTTACGTTGCCGGCAACTGTCAGAAGTCTTTCTATTTTAATACCGAAAAGGTTTTCATTCTCCTCGAGGTACGGCAGAATCAGATCCCAATCCGCATCGGTAATTGCAGCAAACTCTCCACCATTGAGTTGTTCATCAACAAGTTTTTTCTGCGGGTCCCGGACATAAATCGCTCCGCCGGAGGCCAGAGAAAATATATTCGAACCGGGATAAGGCGAATCATACTCACGAATCGATCCATCGCTGTCGTCAAATCCTATGCCGTTGAGGATAACAAATCCGCCGCCCTTGAGCGGATCTCCGGCCATAAATGATTCGGCCAGATAATCGAGAGCGGTGCCGTTGATTACTACGCGCGGCTTGCCAACAGCATTAATTAAAGGGCGCCCTGCTGCATTGCCCATGATATAGGCGCTACCGCCTTTGGCCCCATACATGAATGTCTGGCCGACATCACCAAACACCACCAGCTTTCCTTCTTTCATAATCTGGCAGAGCTGATCCTGGGCATTGCCGTGAATATAAATTTCCATGCCGTCAATACCGGAGGCTATATAGTCGCCGGATGCGCCGTAAATATCAATTCGGACATCCGGAGTTCCCGGCCCGAAACCGCAACCGGTAAAACGCTGGCCCCGGTATTTGTAAACTATGAAACGCTTCCAACCGAGCTTAAAAGCCTTAACAATCATCACGGCATCGCAATTGTCGCCTTCCGGCTCAAAATGTTCAGCGTTAATAACTAACGTTTTTTCATTGTTTTGCGGTTCGCGCAACTGATCGCGGCTGTCAAAATCAATCTGGCTGAACCGCGAATTTGACGTCTCCGTGATCAGCGGAGTGGCGTTAAAGATTTCGTCCAAACTTATTTTCAGAACATGCTGCAATGAACTTCTTTTGATTGAGCCTGTATTATAGCGCCGGTCATTGAGAATCGTCAGGGCGTTAATGGCGATCTGTTTGCAGTCATCTTTTTTCCGGGCATAATCCGCAATGGTCTCGATGCAGAAACGGAGCGCATCGGGAGTAAATCCGCCAACACTGTCCCGGACATAGGTAAATATATTCTGAGTAGCCGCCTGGGCATCTCTTTCAGCAAACAAAGTGCCAAGTTTATCTTCGATTTGTTTGAATTCCTCTGTGGCTGTTATCTTTTTAGTGACGTCACAGACAACCTTATCTTGCGGAGTCTGAATAACCTTCCCGAATTTATCAGAACAGATCAGCTTTTTGCCGTTTTGGGTATCCTGAAGGCTGAAAATAAACGCACCTCCATCGGTATGACTGCCGCCACGGGCATTCCAGTATTTATCGGCTATCGGACCGAAGCGCGCATCTTCTCTGCAGAGAGAAATGAGTGTCGCATCAATGGCCTGTTTTTCCGAGCAGATAAGACCAATCTGAACCTCCCCTTCCTGCAGAGCAAAAACCTGGGGACGCAGCATCGCCGTATCTGTAATTCCGATCAGTTGAAACTGATTATTCTGCACGTCATTTTTCGCAATAATAAAGAACCAAGGCCCATCCGGCGATGCGCCAACATGATGTGTTTGAATAGCTTTATACAGCTCCTGCTTTTCGGCAGGAAGCATATCAAAATCCATTTCGGACGTGGGGGCCATAGCTTCGATGACGTATTCGAGCGGATATTTATATACCCTGCTCCAGAGATCGAGCAGCAATGCCGCTTCTTCGGTATCGGTAAGAAACAGCGGGTAGTAGCTGCGCTGCCTCAAATATTCATTGATAGCCTGATAGTTGGCAAAATCGCCGTTATGCACCAGTGCTTCATTGAGAGCGCTGAAAGGATGGCAACCACCTGGATGCCAGACACGCCCGCGGGTAGGATAGCGCTGGTGGGCCAGCCAGACATGAGCCTTGAAATCATCAAGCTTATAATACCGGACAACGTTTTCGGCATAGCCCACGATTTTCAGGATCATCATATTCCTGCCGTGAGACATGACAAAGGCTCTTTTTTCACCAAGAGATGCATAATAGTGCGTATTAATTTTAAAACTGTTCTGATAAAGAAACTCATCTTCCGCATCCCGTCTGGTAAGCGAAGAAAAATTGTTATCAGCAATAAATTTATCGAGCACATCTTCCTTAACGCGCACAAAATAACGCATGATATCCGGCGGACGGACATCCAGGCCAATACTACGATGGTCATCAATGGTCGCCAGTTTTTCCGCTTTATCAATTTTAAAATACGGCTTGATGTAGGTATCTTCAATCTCCGCACTTGCGCTGGCATCCAGCAGAGCAATATGCAGCATGTAGTCATCATCAAGGATCTGCCGGGAAACACCGAGCGCCTCCGGGACAAAGCCAACGGCGCCTATACCGCCACCTTTCCCGTTGCCCCTGTTGTGCATTTGCACAGACGGCTCAAAGATATTTTTCCCGGTTACAGGAATCGAACAAATAAAACCAGTAACTCCGCAACCGCCTTCTTCATCCGTATTCTGAGCGAGAGGCGGTACCTGACTGCAAATCTCTGTCCGTGACCCGATTATTTTTTCAACATTATCCATTATAAAAAGCTCCGTAAAAAAGGCTGAAGACTGAAGGCTGAAGGGCAAGAATAATCATTTTTAATATTTTTACCTTCAGCCTAATTACCTTCAGTCTACACACCTATATTGTTATTTACTGTAATCTATATGCTCTAATAAATCAGTCCGGCCGACAAGCTCCCTTACACTCTTCATGCCCAACTTCTGGAGTATTTCCACAAGCTGAATATTCCAGGCATGATACATATTGGTAAGACGCTGTGTTGCCCATTCTTCATTAAACAGATCGGCCAGCTCCGAGTCGGTGGAGGCAATACCCCGGGCACAACCGCGCCCTGATTCGCAATTTCCGCAGCGGACACATTCGAGGGAAACCATCTCCGCCGTGCCGATAACCGCCCCATCCGCACCCAGACAAATTGCCTTAACTAAATCATGGGCAGTTCTGATACCACCGGAAGCAATGAGCGTTATTGCATCCCGCGCCCCCTCGTCTCTTAAAAAATTATGGACCTTTGTTATGGCATATTCTATGGGCATGGCAATATTTTTCTTCGCAATGTCCGGCGCTGCCCCGGTGCCCCCGTAGCCACCATCAATATGAATGATATGGGCGCCGGCATAGTAGGAACCGACGGCAACCATGTCCACATCGTTGGGAGTGGAAACCTTTACGGAGACCAAAGCATGGGGATTGATCTCCTTAATCCAGTCGATGTGCTTCTTGTGGTCTTCAATAGAATAGACCGAATGAAAGGGAAATGGTGAAAACAATGATGTTCCCTTTACCGCTTCCCGCATGCGGGCAACACTGGCCGTATTTTTTTCTCCCAGAAGATGCCCTCCCAGTCCTGGCTTGGCGCCTTGGGCGTATTTGAACTCTATTATTTTTACCCTCTGAATGGTTTCTTCACGCACACCAAATAAACCGGTTGCCACCTGGGTGATTACGTGATTGTCATATGGTTCAAGCACTTCCGGGTATCCGCCCTCACCGGTACAGGTAAAAGTATTCCAGATGGTGGCATTGCGTGCTTTGGAAACCATAGTGGGCAGACTTACCGATCCGAAAGACATTCCACCGCCATAAACAGGTGTGGAAATGACAATTTCCGCCCGGCCATCATTTCTCCTGTTCAGAGGAATTTCCGTGGATATTTCAAACTTATCGACTTTGGGCCGACCGGCAGGAAACTTGAGCCTCAGTTTATCGAAGCCGCCGCCGGAATTGCCTGTGTTATACTCCAGATCTTTACGCTCCGGAGGATAACCGGTTTCCGCCATGATCCAGGTTGCCGTAATCATGTCCGCCGTCCAACGGTAATCGCCCAGTGTTTCATACATGGGATTGAGTGTCAGACTTAATGCTTTGCGCGGACATTTGGCCACACAATAGAAATCATTATTCTTACATTCAAAGCCGATGCATTTATAGTCAATCGGCGGCTTCACCTTGTTGTGCCCTTCAGTCCGTTCATGAACACCATAAGGACATGCTTTGGCACATGTACCGCAGCTGATGCAGGCGCTCGACCGGACAACTTTATATTTAGGCACCTGGTGCTTGAATCGCGAGGGCATTTTTTTAATTTTCACAGTTGATGGTTTCATACGTTTTTTGTTTCTCTTTGTTTGAATAATTTTCCAAATGTTTCGTTATCAATTTCTTCAAAGAAGATTGCTCTTCCCGTTTCACCGCGCAGACGGCGCGCTTCACGAATTCCCATGGCACCCATCATCTCGAGGAGCTGCGAGTGCCATGCGCTCATAAGGTTAATGATTCTCTGTTGTACTTTTTTAACCGGGATTTTTTCCAATCCATCAGGCAGAACAATTATTTTCTCCGGTTCTTCATAAATTCTGGTACCAAGGGCAATAAGCAGGGGTAAATCTATC
>CAIVQG010000026.1 GCA_903907985.1 uncultured delta proteobacterium | reverse complement strand
ACCGCCACGCGCGACAGGCAGGAAACCCGCAAAACTCCCGCTAATGTTACCGTGATTACGGCTGAAGAAATCAGCAAATCCGGCGCGACGACGGTTGTTGACGTCCTCGATAAACTCGAAAGCATTCAATTCCGCACATCCAGCGGAAATTCCTCCCAGGCATACATTGACATGCGTGGTTTGGGCGGCGATAATCCTTACGGGAAAACACTGGTTATGCTGGATGGCCGCCGTTTGAACAGAACGGATATGGCTTCAATCAACTGGATGCAGATGCCGGTCAACACAATAGAAAGAATCGAGATTGTCCGGGGACCTGGAAGTGTCCTTTACGGCGATGCGGCTATCGGTGGCGTGATTAACATCATCACTAAAAAAGGCAAGGGTGAACCGAAATTTAACGTATCTGCTCTTATGGGGAGCTACGGTCTCAACAACGAACGGGCCTCGGTAACAGGCGCTGCCGATAAATGGACTTATGCGGTAACAGGAGAAAATAATTTCAGTTTCGGCTATAGGGACCGTTCCAAATATTCGGCGCAGGGCGGTGGTCTTGATGTGGGATATTCTGCCAACGATTTGCTCAATCTTTCGCTCGGCGTCTCATTTAATAAAGTGGATTATCAAATGCCGGGCTACCTTACGAAGACACAGATGGAGCAGAACAGACGGCAGTACCAGCAAGTGACACCAGAATTATATAATAGTGCAACTCCCGATGACGATGGTTCGGATAAATATACCAATGTGAATATGGGCATTAAATCTTTCTGGGGATCATTCGGGCAGTTTGAAATCAACTTTCTGTACGGCAGAAAAGATATGCAAGGCAACATGGCGTCATGGTCTTCATACAACTTTACCGACACCAAAGCCGATACCTATGGCCTTACACCCAAATATATTCTGGACAGACAAATCTTCGGGTTTAACAACAAAGTTATTGCCGGGGCAGATTACTATAATGAACCCTACAAAAAGAATTTCTATAACGATCGCGAGAGAACTGCACAAGCAAGCGCAGCTGATCTTACACGGGAGTCTTTGGGATACTACATCCGCGATGAATTCAGCATTCTTAAAAATCTCATTCTCAGTGGCGGTTACCGGTCCGAACGAACATCAATTAAAGGTTCCAATGTCGATTTTACCAAGCCGGCAAACAACTTTACGGATCAGAAAAATACCTACAATGCCGAAGCTTATGAAGCCGGGTTTACCTGGCTTTGGGGGAAGAAATCAAAGGTATTTGCGAAGTATGCAACCGTTTACCGGATTCCTTATCTGGAAGAAGTGGCTTCTTACAATGGCTGGAATGCCGGCACATTATTTAATGCCGGCCTCAAACCGGAAAAAGGCATCAGCACTGAAGCAGGGACGGAGCTTTATCCACTGGATAATCTGAAAACAGGTTTGACTCTTTTCCGGATTGATATGGAAGATGAAATCTCATGGTACGATGCAGGTCATAATACAGGATATAATAGAAATCAAGATAAAACGCGACATGACGGCGCCGAAATTTCTCTTTCTTACCTCTGGGAAAAGCATGCCAGATTCTATGGTAATTTTACTTATCACATAGCTACTTATGAGGATGGCGCTAACAATAAAAAAGAATTGTGGCTCGTACCCAACAGAATAGCAAATTTAGGCATGGAGATTTATTTGCCCTATGACCTGACTCTACGTCCCGAGCTACACTATTCGGGGGATTCATTTTTATCTCAGGACAGTTCTAACGTTGGCGATAAGTTGGATAGTTACACACTTATCAACCTTTATCTTTTATACAAACCATCATTTGGGAAAACCCACATGACAGCATTTTTCGGAGCTGATAATATCGGGGATGTAAAGTATGCGTCATTTGGTTCATATAATGTTCCGGGATACGGAGCAGGCGCTCCCAGCACCTATTATCCCATGCCGGGAATCACGTTTAAGGGAGGACTCTCCTTTGAGTTTTAAGCCTCCCCTAACCAAGAATACTTTGATATTTTTTTTTACTGTTTTTCTTATGGTATGTTGTCCAAACATATCCTGCGCCCGCACGGTAACCGATGAAATAGGCCGCAGTGTAAATATTACACCTCGGCCGCAACGGATTGTTTCCCTTGCTCCTGGTATCACGGAAACGCTTTATGCGCTAGGTCTTGACGATAAAATAGCAGGTGTGACCACTTTTTGTGATTGGCCGGCGTCAGCACGCGCAAAAACGCGCATCGGTGGCTTTATCAATCCCTCCGTTGAAAAGATTATCTCGCTGAAGCCTGATTTAATCTTGGCCACAGCGGACGGCAATAGAAAAGATACCGTGGAGCAGCTGGAAAGACTCGGTTTGCCCGTCTATGTAACAAACCCTTCCGATACAAATGGCGTCCTGAGAAGCATTTTACATATCGGGGAAATAACAAATCGGGAAACAGAAGCCGGAAAGCTGGTGGAAAAGCTGCAAAAGAGATTAAACAACATCAGCGCGCAAACACGTCATAAAAGTAAACCACGCGTTTTTTTTCAGCTTGGCCTGGAGCCGGTAATTACTGCGGGGAGAGGTACGTTAATCAATGAAGTTATTGAAAGGTCCGGGGGCGTGAATGTCGCCGGCAGCGATCTTGCCAACTATCCCAGCTACAGTGCAGAGGGCATTCTGGGAGCATCGCCGGAAATAATTATTTTTGCGCCAATGATCACGGATAAAGAATTTGTGGCGGTTAAAAAATATTGGCGGAAATTTGCAGAAATACCGGCGGTAAAAAATAATAATATTTATCCGATTGATGCTAATTTGATTAATCGGGCATCGCCGCGCATTATTGATGCCATCGAAATAATGGCGCTAATTTTACATCCGGAAATAAAAAATTCTAGATAATAATACCATGCTGTAGTAAGTGAAACAGCGTTGTATTAAGAAAAGGTAATAAACCATGATTTATCCAACAATTCCCCCGATTGATATAGATGCCGCGAAAAAGGCCCAAACAAGGCACAGCAACTTGACCAAGCCTGCCTTGAGCCTTGGCCGGCTGGAAGAAATTTCCATCCAGTTGGCCGGAATGAAGGCCGATCCCTTCCCCACAGTTTCCCGCAAAGCGGTTATCGTCATGGCTGCCGACCATGGTGTGGCGCAGGAAGGCATCAGCGCCTTCCCTGCCGAAGTCACAAAACAAATGGTGCTGAATTTCCTCCAGGGTGGCGCCGCCATCAATGTGCTGGCGCGTCAGGCCGGGGCCGGCGTGACCATTGTCGACATCGGCGTTGCCTCCGATTTTGAACCCTCCCTGCCCGGGTTGTTGCACCGTAAAGTAGCCCATGGGACGCGCAATATGGCCAAGGGACCAGCCATGACCCGTAGCGAGGCTGAAAAAGCATTGACCTGCGGTATGGATGTGCTGGCGCAGGTCGCCGAAAGAGATATCGACTTGATTGCCACCGGCGATATGGGCATCGGCAACACGACACCATCATCGGCAATCGTAGCCGTTATGACCGGATTACCGGTGGCCAAAGTCACCGGGCGTGGCACCGGTCTCGACGATGCCGGGCTGGCGCACAAGGTAAAGGTGATCGAACAGGCCATCGCCGTGAACAAACCAGATCCGAGCGATGCGCTGGATGTCCTCTCCAAAGTCGGCGGGTTGGAAATTGCCGGTCTGGCCGGCGTGATGATTGCCGCCGCCGCACGCCGTATCCCGGTTGTGGTGGATGGATTCATTTCTACCGCTGCCGCCATGATTGCGGTCGGCCTGGTGCCGGATGTACGCAATTACCTCTTTGGCTCACACCAATCGGTGGAAATCGGCCATCAGGCCATGCACAAGCACCTCGGATTGACTCCCTTGATTAACCTGAATCTGCGTTTGGGAGAAGGAACCGGAGCGGTGCTTGCTTTTCACCTGATCGAAGCCTCGGCGCGCATCCTGCGGGAAATGGCAACATTCGCCGAAGCTGGCGTAAGTGATAAAGAACAATGATCCGCCTGTCTCCCCCGCTGTCGGGGGTGGCTCGAAGCGCCGGAGGTCGAAAGGTTTCATACGGACAACAGGGGATGTAGATTAGCGGAGGAAAGGAAAACTATGCGTAACCTGCGCACTGCCTTTGGCTTATTGACCACACTGCCGTTCGGCATGCCGGAAGCATGGCTGCCCGGCGATAGCGGCCGCGCCGCAATCTGGTATCCGCTGGTGGGAGTTGTTGTCGGCGGGCTAACCTGGCTTTGCTGGCTTATATTGATTCTGTATTTCCCGCCGCTAATCGCCGGTGTGCTGACTTTACTGGCATGGGTTGCACTCACCGGCGGACTGCATCTGGACGGATTGGCGGATTGCTGTGACGGATTAATGGGTTCGGCCACAAAACAGCGACGGCTGGAAATCATGAAAGATCCGCATCTGGGGACATTTGCCGGTATCGGGCTGTTGCTCGTCTTGATGCTCAAAGCCGCGGCTTTGAGTTTACTTGCACCTTCTTCCGGAGTCGCCATTATCCTGGCAGCGACTATGAGCCGCTGGCTTATTCTGCCTGCCGGCTTGCTCCCGCTTGCCCACACCGGTGGTATGGGCGCTGATTTTGCTTCAGGCCTCAGGCGGAGCGCTATTTTCATTACGGCGCTTTTGCCGCTGGTCATCGCCTTTCTGTCAGGTATAACTGGTTTTTTAGCAGTGCTTACTGCACTGATGGCAACGGCAGCCGTTTTGGGATTGGCGTTGATTCGCATTAACGGTATAACCGGTGACGTATTGGGTATGTTGGTGGAAGTGACGGAAACGGCTGTTTTGCTGAGCTTCACCGTGGGGGTAAAATGACCCCATATCCTTTCCGTCTGGGCACAACGTCCTACATCATCCCCGCCGATATTTTGCCCAATGTTCACTACCTGGCCGGGAAAGTGCGGGATGTGGAACTGGTGCTGTTCGAGGTGGACGACGGCCCAGGCAACCTCCCCTCAAAAGAACAGATTGCCGAACTGCGTAGCATCGCAGCTGATAATGACCTGACGTACACTGTCCATCTGCCGCTGGATTTACGCCTGGCCGACGACGGTTCCCCGCGCCACGCCTCGCTTGAAAAGGCCCGCCGCGTCATTGACTGCACCCAAGATCTTGACCCCTGGGCCTACGTTTTGCATCTGGACGGTAAATCTGCTCGCAACAAAGCATCGGTTGAGACCATGCAGCACTGGCAGGAACAGGCCATCCAGTCGCTGAAAATCGTCGGAGGGTGGGCAGGCGGTGGGCAGAAACTGGCCGTTGAAAACATGGAAGGCTACCCGCTGGATTTCTATGAGCCGGTGCTGGAGCGCATTGCCGTCAGCCGTACTGTGGATGTAGGTCATCTCTGGCTCGACAATCACGATCCGGTGGCATATTTACGCAACGCCTTGCCGCGCACGCGCGTTATTCACATTCACGGCATCACCGACCGTGACCACCAGTCCCTGGCGCATATGCCCAAAGATATATTGCGTGCCGTACTGGATGAACTTGTCTATGCCAACTATTGCGGCGTATTGACTGTAGAGGTATTTTCCGAGGATGATTTTCTCACCTCGTGCGCGGCCTTAAAAGCAATTATGAATTAATAACAACTCTCCCATACTCGTCTGCACCGATGGAGATGAAGATTGCAATTTCGAAAGGAAATAATTTATGGCTCCTGAAATCCCCGTAAGCGGCCTGACGCTCATTTTGGGCGGCGCTCGCAGCGGAAAAAGCTCGTTTGCCGAGAAGATCGCGCGCGAAGCAGGGAAATCTGTCCTTTTTATTGCCACTGCGACTGCCGGTGACTCGGAGATGGCCGAACGCATCAGCAAACACCAGGCCTCGCGACCGACCCATTGGCAAACACTCGAACTGCCGCACAACATCGGTCGTAATCTCACCGCGCCTATTGCCGAGATAGTGATTGTCGATTGCATCACTCTGTTGGTTAGCAACATACTCTTATCATTGCCGGAAAGCGCCCCCACCGAAGTCGCCATGCACAAAATCCGTGTAGAGATTGATGAACTGGTCGCCGCGCAGACCAGACTTGGCGGGCAGTGGTTGCTCGTGTCCAATGAAGTAGGCCTGGGACTTGTTCCGCCCTATCCGCTGGGCCGAGTCTACCGAGATGCGCTGGGGTTCGCCAATCAATCTCTGGCGCAGGCAGCCTCGCGGGTTATCTTGATGGTTGCCGGAATTACCATGGTGATCAAGTAGTTCCAGATGAATTTAATTATTAAAAATTGTGGACGTTTCTTTTAAATTATTTTTATAGATTTAAATTTCTGTTTCAGCTAAATAACAAATTATGAATAAATCTTGGTTTCTGGTAGATAACACCAAAAAGTTGCAACGCGCTGTTGATGATTTCGACAATTCATCTGTCTTGAGTATCGATACGGAATACGATTCTTTCCGCTATTTTCGGGAAAAACTTTGTCTCATTCAGATAAAAGCCCAAGCGGCAACTTATATTTTTGATCCCCTGAACAAACTCGACTTATCCTTTTTAGGCAAATACCTTGCAGACAGGGGAATAGTAAAAATTCTGCATGCGGCCGATAACGACATCCGTCTTTTAAAAAGAGATTACAACTTTGTTTTTGAGAATATTTTCGATACTCATCGGGCAGCATATCTACTGGGCCTTCAACAGTTGTCGCTGGAAAAAATGATTAATCAGTTTTTAGGGATGGAATTGAGGAAAAGCAAAAAAATGCAGCGTTCGCGCTGGGATACTCGTCCTCTGGCCGATGAACAGTTGGAATATGGCGTCCAGGATGTAACTTATTTGCCGGCGCTTTATACAGAACAGTTAGCCCAATTGCGCAAAAAAGGCCTGGAAGAAGCCGCCCGAGACGCCTTCGCCAAAATCGCTGCCTGCAATTGGCAGGAAAAGACCATTGACAAGCGGGGACATACCAAAATTTCTAGTTATCCTTTTTTAAATCAAGAACATAAAGATGTCCTCAAAAAGCTTTATGCCTGGCGCTTTCAGCGGGCCAGGGATGAAAACCGCGCCATCTTTATGTTTCTTCCGGATAATACCTTGTCAGACCTTGTGCAAAGCGGCGATAACTGGCGGGATGTTTTACCTCCGGAAAAAGTCAAATTGTATGGCGAAGAGCTGGAACGAATTCTTTCCGGGAATTGAGATGGAGTTAAGCTTTTTTTAGATCCAGCACCGCTCTGCTAATCTGGGAAAAATTATTGGCAATACGGGAACGAGGGAAGCTCATAACCGCAATTTCCTGTTTTAACACTGATTTCCCAACGGCTTCGTCCTGCAAAACATGTCCCAGATAATTAAGAGGAAAACCTAAAAAGCGTCTGCTGATGCTATCAATATTTTTAAAAATACTTAAGCCGTTTTTTTCATCAGGAACATTATTGGCAATAATGCTGAAAGATTGCCGCCCGAACACCTGATACATAACTTTGACCATAGCGTAAGCGTCTGTCAGACTGGTTAATTCCTTGTTAATCACCACAATATTCTGGTTGGCCAATAGATTAAATTGCAGCACCACTTCCGCAATCCCGGCACCGGTATCCAGCAGGATCAGGTCATACCCTTCTATATCCAAGAGCATGTCCTTAATAATTTGAATTTTTTCAAACAGTAGTTGCGCCATTTCCCGGACACCGGAACTGGCAGGAATTAAATCAAAGCCGCCTTTAGTTGGTATAATTACATCACGCAAATGCATATTCCCAAAAACAACATCTTTTAAGTTCAGTTCCGGGTTAATACCAAGCATAATATCAATGTTGGCCAGCCCCAAATCGCAATCAGCAACAAGAACTTTCTTCCCCTGCCGGGCTAGAGTAGCGGCAAGATTTGTAGTGATAAATGTTTTGCCTACCCCACCCTTACCGCTGGTAACAGAAACAATGAAAGGCTTGGATTTGGTGTTCAATGTTTACCCCTTTGTGCTGAGTTATTTTCTTTTTTGTTTGAGCGGTGCCGAACCTTTATAAAGAGCATCCTTTTCAGCCGGTGTAACAAATTTTTCTTCTGCTTTGTTGGCTTTTAAACGCTCGCCAGGATAAGAAACTTTGTTTTTGCCGGTATTCTTGGCATTATATAACTCTTTGTCTACCTTGTCTAAAAATTCTTCTGCCTTGAGTGTGCAGGAGACATCAAACTCATCAATACCAATTGATGATGAAACATTTACTTCCATTTGTGCAGCCACCTGAACTATTAAATTGTGCCATCTTTGAGCAATAGAAATGCCATCGAGCAAAAAAGTGGCCGGCATAATAATGACGAATTCATCTCCACCATAGCGGCAGGCAAAGTCCGTCGGCCTGATCTTCTCGCAAATCAGGTGGCAAACATTAATCAGAAACTCATCACCCTTGGCATGGCCGAATGTATCATTGATGGATTTAAAATTATCCAGATCAATAAACATCAGACAGAATGGCTGACCTGTTCTTTTAGTGCGGGTAATTTCAATTTTCAGCTGTTTATTAAGAAAACGCTTGTTGTAGAAACCGGTTAATTCGTCGGTTTGACTCAATGATTTTAAATGACGGTTTTCTTTTTCCAGTTCCAGCAGGCGTTTGAGGAGATTATCTTCCGGGTTAAGGGTAATGCCCTTTTTCGATTTTAAAAGTTCAGTGCGTTTTTCGGCGGGAATATCTGCCGTTAAAATAATGAATATTTCCGGCTGATCTTTTTTAGACAATAGTTTACCGCTTTTTGGCTTCACTTTTTTCAGTATATTTTGCAGATGTTTATGACTTGCTGCCGTGAACGTAACTTCTGGAGAGGATTGTACAGTTTTTTTTAAAGGCTTCATAATCAAATCCGTTCCCGAAATATCAACCGCAACCGCTGCTGATGGCCTTTAATCCCGCTGTTGCGGGACGAGTGTTAATTCTCCGTAGTTTGCTGCGCCATGATGACGTTCATTTCATACCTCGACAGCTTGCTGCGAGGTGGTTGATTAAATGGTGCCGAAGCCGGGACTTGAACCCGGACGGATTTTGTCCACTACCCCCTCAAGATAGCGTGTCTACCAATTCCACCACTTCGGCTAACCATGAAAAAAACTTTCTGCAACCAACTGCTTTTTACAAAACTCACCCCGTTTCCATGAGGCATTAATTCGGGGTTGTCAATATTAAAAGAACTTATACTATTTTTTTACCGGTGCTACTGGAACAGCTGCCGGAGTTGCTGCATTTGGAGCCGGCGCCACGGGCATAGCCTGCCTGGCAATCGGCGCTTGTGAACTCTCCAAAAGTGACGACCCTTTGCGTGATACCGAATAGGTAAGGACAAGGGAAGTTAGCATAAAAACTATTGCTACCGTTGCCGTCATCTTGCCTAAAAAAGTACCAGCGCCGGAGGAACCAAAAACGGTCTGGCTGGAACCGCCGAAAGCGGCACCCATATTAGCGCCTTTCCCTGCCTGCAACAGGACAACCAAAATCATAATGAAACAGGCTACTACATGTATAATTGTTAACAAAGTATGCATATGAAATCCTCTTTAATGAAAATTAATTATTGCCAAAAACGAAGCCAAATCAAGGCTGGCCGAGCCAACCAGCACACCGTTTATTTCCGGTTCGGCCATCAATGAACCGATATTGTCCGAAGTAACACTGCCGCCATAAATTATCGATACACCAGCAGCTTCTTTTTCCCCGTACATTTCACTCAATAAATTGCGGATAAACAGATGAGCTTCCTGAACTTGCCCGGGTGTTGCTGTTTTACCGGTACCGATTGCCCAAACCGGTTCGTAAGCTATGCCGATTTTTTTTATATCATTGGCTGTAAGTTTATTCAATCCTTCTTTTACTTGTTTGGTGAGGACGGTAAATTCTGCCCCGGAATTTCTTTCCTCCAGTGTTTCACCGATACAAAAAATCGGCATTAACCCATAATTGAGTGCTGCCGTTATTTTGGCATTGATTAAAGCATTGTCTTCCCCAAAAAGTTGCCGGCGTTCCGAGTGACCGACTATACAGTACCGGCAGCCTGCGTCAACAATCATTTCACCGGAAATCTCGCCTGTAAACGGGCCGGAAGAAGCCGGGTATATGTTTTGCGCCGCCAGGGATATGTCACCCCCCCGAAATTCTGCGGCCAGCGCTTCAATGCTGGTAAAGGGCGGTGCAATCACCACTGCCGCCGAAACAGGCTTTTTTAAAAGTGCATCTTTTAGGCCGCGGGCAAACTCGATGGCTTGTCCGGTGGTTTTGTTCATCTTCCAGTTGGCAGCAATAATAGTCCCGGCCATTTTTATCCTTTACCGGCTATGTAGATTGCCAGATCCCTCAATCTACAGGCATAACCGCTCTCATTGTCATACCAGGAGAAAACTTTCACCATTTTCTCGCCCACAACCTGAGTAAGTCCCGAATCCACAATCGAAGAATATGAACTGCTGGTAAAATCAATGGAGACAAGCTCCTCTTCGCTATAGGCTAAAATACCTTTCAGCTTGTTTTCCGCAGCTTCCTTAAAGGCATTATTTATTTCGGCAACTGTCACGGGCCTTGCGACTTCAACTGACAGATCAACAAGTGAAACATTGGGTGTCGGTACACGTAGGGCAATACCGTCCAGTTTTCCCTTAAGGGCAGGGATTACCTCTCCGATGGCACTTGCCGCTCCGGTGGAAGTAGGAACGATATTAAGGGCAGCAGCCCGGCCACGCCGCAAATCTTTGTGGGAACCGTCCAATAAACGTTGATCCATTGTATAAGAATGAATCGTTGTCATCAACCCTTGAACTATGCCAAATCTATCGTTGAGGACTTTGACAACCGGTCCCAGACAATTTGTTGTACACGAAGCATTGGAAATAACATGATGATTCTGCGGATCATAAGTCTCTTCGTTAACGCCCATGACAAAGGTAGCATCGACATCTTTTCCGGGAACCGCAAGAATAACTTTTTTAGCGCCTGCTGCAATATGGACAGCCAGCTCAGAACCTTTACGGAATTTTCCGGTGGATTCAATAACAATATCCACCCTCAATGCCCTCCATGGTAAATCAGCCAAATTGGCAACTTGGGTTATGGCAATTTTTTTACCATTGACAATTAAATTGTCCTTATCAACACTGACATCGGCATTAATTTTGCCGTGTACTGAATCATATTTAAGCAGATGGGCCAGCGTTTCGGCCTTTGCCCGCGAATTGATGGCGACTATTTCAATATTTTGATAATCAAGGCAGGCACGAATCATGTAACGGCCCACACGGCCGAAACCGTTAATTGCAATTTTTATGGCCATTTTCCAACCTCCTGCAAGCTTAAAAAAACAAACATAATTATTCTAAAAATCGCGGCATAATAGCCAAATGGAGCGCGCTCGTCAATGTTTTTTTAGCGACTCCTGGCAATGCCTACCCTGTCACAGTATTTAAGAACAGGACACTGGCTGCATAGGGGAGAAACCGGTTTGCATGTTTTTCGGCCGAAGGCAACCATTATGGTATTATAAATAATCCAATGACGGCGAGGTAATTTTTCGCGCAAAGCATATTCTGTCTTTTCCGGCATATTTGTTTGCACGTAACCCAAGCGGTTGGAGATTCTATGCACGTGTATATCCACGCAAATGGCATCTTTCCCATACGCCAGAGCAATAACCAGATTCGCTGTTTTACGACCAACACCTTTAATGCTGAGCAAATCGTCGAGATTATCCGGAACTTGGGAGGAAAACCTTGCAATTAACTCCCGACAAACATGATGAATTGTGTCTGCTTTAACACGATAAAAGCCCACCGGATAAATTGTTTTGGCAATTTTTGTAAGTGGTATCTGCAGCATTTCCTGCGGGGTTGCGGCCAGTCCAAAAAGTTTTTCCGTGGCTACTGCCGTCACTTCATCTTTCGTGCGCAGACTTAAAAGTGTTGAAATTAAAATGACAAAAGGATCGCGCTGATCCGCCGCCAGATGAGAAACAATGGGCATTGTCCCCACTGCCAGCTCACGCCGCAGAATTTTTATTACGTTATTGATATGCGAATCTTGCATAATACAAATTATTATACTCTTGTACGACCTCGTAAAAAAGGCCCCAGAGGCAAGGCACACAAATTACGAGGAATGAGGCGTGCTATTAAGTACGCCGCAGTAACGAGGAATGCAGTGTAACGCCGCATATGGGGTGTTTTTGCGAGGTCGTTTTAGTTGTAGCCTTCCTCATACGCCAGCATATCCAGATGCAGCGTAGCGATATCTTCAACGTCGAGATTTGTTTCTTCAGCCGCCTTGGAGAGTTCAACCGTTTTAATATAGCGGCGGCACTTGTTGCAGACATCAACATGATAACGCTCTTCTCCTTCTACTGCAAAATAGGCCAAAGAATGCTGTTCTTCGTTGCCACAGAAGGGACATTTAATCCGCCGGAAATTCCATTTATAGCCACATTGATGGCAAAACAGATAACGTTTCCCATCTTCCTCTCCTCTGATCTCACCGATTTTCGGTTCCTTGCCGCAGATAGGGCAATAACCTTCCGTCCAACCGAATTTGGCAACACTTTTAGCATATTTATCGGCAACATATTCCAGCTCTGGTCTCAAGCTCTCCTCAACGAACAAATCGATCAGATCCAGATTGTCCTCTGTATCCTCAAGTGTTTTCCTGCTTTCAACGACAGGTTCATCTTCGGTATGGTCAAACGATGCCCTGATCATTTTTTCCCAATCAAATTGCTGATTCCCGATGATCTCCACAATGTTTTTTGCATCCTCGGGCATTTTTCTTTCCGCAATTGCAATCAGGGAATTAAAATATTCCCGCGGACGCGTTAAGTCAAAATTCCCACCTGTGAAATCGATTAAAGGAAGTCCCCCTTCCATTTTCTGGGCAATAATGTTTTCATCAACAGAAAAAATGGACTCTTTCATGTTGTTGCGGTATTCTTCCCGTACAATCAGAATTTCTCCCAAAATATCCAGAATATCATTGTAATGAGGATTTGCTATTTTGTAATCCTCTATTGTTTGTAAAGATTTCCGTAATGTTGAAACCATTTTTCCTTCTCCTTCAGCCCAATTGTCCGAGAGCGCCCGCTACGCTTACCATCAGTTTCACTAAGATCATCAGCAATTGTTTATGTTTCCCGCTGAAATCGGGCTTGCGGACACATTACTCTCGCCCGCTGCTATATAGATTATTACCTTACATGTAAAGCTTTATTACTACCGTCTTGCCGGAGATTTGCAGGGTGATGCTCAAGAAATAATTATTGGGGTCTCTTGCCGATTGATTATATTGCATAAAGCATTAGATATCAATGCTTTGTCACATTAATAAGGGCCTGTGAAATAGCAACCTCACCCATCGGGCGAGGTTGCTATCAAAGAACTCTTTTCATTATTAACTAATCTCTTTAAACGTAATTCCCTTAGAACGGAACATCTTCCTCCGGTCCATTTCCTGAACCTGTATTACCAGTATCAGGGTAAGGTCCATCCGCTTTAGCCTGACCCTTAGAATCCAGCATCTTCATGTCGTTGGCAACAATTTCCGTAGTAAAACGTTTAACTCCATCTTTATCTTCCCAGGAACGGGTTTGAATCCGGCCTTCTATAAAAACAAGTTTGCCTTTAACTAGATAATTACCGCATATTTCCGCAAGCTTACCAAAAGTTACGATCCTGTGCCATTCAGTTTTTTGGACTTTTTCCCCGTTTTTGTCCTTCCACTGTTCATCAGTGGCTAAATTAAAATTTGTAACCATTGTCCCATCCGGGGTATAGCGTACTTCCGGATCCTTCCCCAGCCTGCCAACTAATATTGCCTTGTTTACCATGTTCCCCCGTTTCCCCCTTAATTAATTAAGTGAAAGCCATAATACATAACATCATCAATTGTGGCAATTTAATTTTCAGCACCGATCTGTTTTCGCCCTATTCGGCATCTGGCTTTTAGGGGCCGTTATGAATTACCATTACATTACTAACCACCCCTACGGGTGGCAAGTCCATTTCGTTACGGCCCCTTATGCCGCTTACGATATTACAATGTTACAGCTATTGTTGAACAACGGCTAACTACAATCATGCTTGACTAATTGGCAAAAAAAATATATCCAGATTAACTTTTTGAAAAGTGGAGAAATTATGGAAGATAATGAACTTTTAAAGGTTCGTATGGAAAAAATTGCGGCCTTGAAAGCAGCCGGGATAGATTTATATCCTAACGATATTAAGCCCCAGAATACATCCAGTGAAATCTTTTCTCAATTCAGCAATACTGAAAGCGATGAGCTGGCGCAATTAACCCAAAAATTTTCTATTGCCGGCAGACTAATGGCTATGCGTAATTTCGGCAAAGCAGCTTTTATTAAAATTCAAGACCGTAAGGGGCAAATACAAAGTTACATTGCTAAGGCCATATTAAGCGAAGAGGCATATTTTGTTTTTAAAAAGCTGGACATAGGTGACATTATTTATGTTTCGGGAAAGCTTTTTCGCACCAAAACTAATGAATTGACCATAGAAGCCGAAGAGTTACGCCTTTTATCCAAGGCTATCTATCCACTGCCTGAAAAATGGCATGGCCTGACTGATATTGAAACACGTTACCGGCAAAGGCATTTGGATTTAATTTCCAACCCTGCAGTTAAAGAAACTTTTTACCGCCGCAGTCGAATTATCAGGCTTATCCGTCAGTTCATGGATAAGCGCGACTTTCTGGAAGTCGAAACACCAATGATGCAATCTCGTGCCGGCGGCGCCGTAGCTCGTCCCTTTAAAACGCATCACAACGCTCTGGACATGGATTTATATCTGCGCATCGCCCCCGAACTATACTTAAAACGGCTCGTAACCGGCGGCCTCGAGAGAGTTTATGAGATTAACCGCAGTTTTCGTAACGAAGGCATTGACTCCTTTCATAATCCTGAATTCACCATGATGGAGTTTTACTGGGCTTATGCCACTTATGAAGATTTAATGTCTTTTACGGAAGATTTATTTACCGATCTTGCCATGCATTTATTTGGCGGATTAAAGTTCAGTTACCAGGGAACGGAAATTGATATGACGCCACCCTGGAAGCGCATATCCGTATATGATGCCCTTGTTCAAATTGCGGACATAAAACCAGATGTTTTACAGGACAAAGTACAAACTGCCGATTTTGCCAAAAAATTGGGCTGTGAAGTTAAAGAAACCGATCCGTTAGGCAAGACCTGGATGGCGATTTTTGATGAAGTAGTTGAGAAGAAGCTTATTCAACCGACTTTCGTCACCCATTACCCGGTGGCAGTATCTCCTCTCTCCCGCCGATCAAACGACCAGCCTGACCTTACCGACCGGTTTGAACTTTACATTTCCGGTCGGGAGATGGCCAACGCATTCTCGGAATTAAATGATCCTGCTGATCAGAGGGACCGTTTCGAGCAGCAAATAAAAGAAAGAGAAGCCGGGGATGATGAAGCCCACGAAATGGATGAGGATTATATTCATGCACTCGAATACGCCATGCCCCCCACGGCCGGCGAAGGTATCGGCATTGATCGTCTGGCAATGCTCTTTACCGATTCCGCTTCCATTCGAGATGTCATTTTGTTTCCCTTGCTTCGGGACAAAGCATCAATTAAAGAGTAGCATTAACCAATAATATCTATTATCACTGTGAGGTCATTGAAAAACCCCATGCTTTTGGGGCTGTTCAAAAATGTTCAGATGCAAGGCGGGCAAAGACAGAACCGCGATGCGTATATGGAAATACGTTGAACGATTCGGTTTGCAGCGACGCAGCAGATGAGCGTTTTTTAACAGCCCCACTGCCTTCAATATAGGATATTTATCAAATGCCGTACGAATTTTTTATCAGCAAACGTTATTTAAGGGCAAAACGGAAACAAGTATTTGTTTCTATTATCACTTTTATATCAATTTTCGGTATCTTTTTAGGCGTGGCGGCTTTAATTATCGTATTGGCCGTCATGAATGGCTTCGAAGAAGACCTGCGCACAAAAATCCTGGGTATCAAGTCACATATTGAATTAACCACGGACATTGCCGGACCAATGAAAGATTATGAAAAGGTTCGCCAGCGGATTGCCGGCACCCAGGGAGTTGTGGCTTCGACTCCTTTCATTTACAGCCAGGCGATGATTCGTAATGGCAATGGTGTTACCGGAGTAATTATTCGGGGCTTGGATACTCAAAGTGCCTTTAAAGTCATCAATCTGGGGAAAATAAAAGAAGGAAACATTGAGCACTTAAATATATTACCGGCTGATTTAGCAAATCGTTATAAGAAGGAAGATGCCCGGGCCAGCGGAATTGTCATCGGCAAAGAAATGGCCAAAAACCTGGGAATTTTTCTTTACGATCCGATTACTATTATTTCGCCGGTGGGGGTCTCCACGCCAATGGGGATGATGCCCATGATGAAGAAATTTATTGTTGTGGGCATATTTGAATCCGGTTTTTATGAGTATGATTCAACGCTGGCCTATTTATCATTGAAGAGCTGTCAGGATTTTTTACAAATGGGCAATGCCGTTACCGGAATTGATATCAAGGTTGATGATATTTATCAGGCCGATAAAATTGCGAGGAATATTCAAAGCAAATTGGGGTTCCCCTACTGGGCCCACAACTGGATGCAGATGAATAAAAATCTTTTTTCTGCACTGAAACTAGAAAAAAGGGTTATGTTTATAATTTTAAGCTTAATTGTCCTTGTTGCGGCTTTTAATATCATCAGTGCGTTAATTATGATTGTAATGGAAAAAAACAAGGATATCGCCATCCTGAAATCGATGGGAGCAACTTCCCACAGCATCATGAAAATTTTTGTCTATCAGGGACTTATTGTCGGAATAATCGGCACGGCTTTAGGATGTGCAGTGGGCTTGACTGTAGCGCTGAATCTGCAAAAGATTTCTTTATTTGTGGAAAAGATGTTTCATTTCAAATTTCTACCCGGCGATGTTTATTATTTAAGTGAACTACCCTCGAGGGTTAATTACGGCGATGTAGTTATAATTGTGATCGGCACACTGCTTGTTTGTTTAATTTCAACCATTTATCCCTCTTATCGGGCTTCCCGGCTGGACCCCGCTGAAGCCCTGAGATACGAATAAAATTAGTCTGGAAATTAGAAAAAAATGATCAAACTGGAAAACTTATCAAAAACATTTATTAAAGACGGCAATAAAATTGAAGTTTTGCGTGGCCTGAATTATGAGATTGAAAAAGGTCAATCGCTGGCTGTTCTTGGTGTTTCCGGTTCCGGCAAAAGTACCCTGATTCATATTTTAGGCACATTGGATCATCCTTCCGACGGCCATCTTTTTATCAATGGAGTCAATGTTTTTGAGTGGGAAGAAAAGAAAATAGCCTTGTTTCGTAATTCGACAATCGGCTTTATTTTTCAATTTAATAATTTGCTGCCGGAATTCGATGCACTGGAAAACACAATGATGCCAGCTTTAATTGGCGGAATAAATAAAAAGGAAGCACACCAGAAAGCTCTCCAATTGCTCACAGAAGTTGGTTTAGAGCATAGAATCCGCCATAAACCGGGAGAACTATCCGGTGGTGAGCAGCAGCGGGTGGCCATTGCCCGCGCACTAGTGATGGATCCGGAAATATTACTGGCCGATGAACCGACAGGAGACCTTGACACGGAAACAGGAAAAAAGATAGAAGACGTTCTGATAAAATTAAATGAAACAAAAAAAATTACTCTGGTAGTTGTAACTCATAATACACTACTGGCAGAAAGGATGTCGGGCAGCATCGGTCTGCGTGACGGAAAAATTTATGACTATAAATAAAAGCATATACAGAGGATGTCTGACTTTCCTTTTTCTGGCATTTTTTTTAGTTACACAGGTTTCCGCTCAGGAAATAAAAAAGATTGCTGTAATACCCTTTGATATTTACAGCAAAAACGACAACGCCACTTTAAGAAAAACCCTCTTTCAGAAATTAACGGAAGAACTTAGAAAAGAAAAACTGGTCCAAGTACTACCCACAGACGAGCTGCTTACCGGTACCGGAAAAATAACGGAAAAAATTGCTATCGCTACCGGAAAGTCTCTCGGTGCCGATTTTATCATTATGGGAAGCCTGACTCAATTCGGTGAAACTATCAGTATCGATGCCAGAACAATAAATGCCCATACTGCAAATGTCTTACCCTCTGCTTCTGTTCAATATAAAGGATTGGCTGATATTGCACAGATGGTAACCCTACTAAAAACAGAAATTCTTACCCGCACCGGTTTAATTTCAAAAATAGCCAAAATAGAAATTAAGGGAAATCGCAAAATTGAATCTGCGGTAATAGCTCCGCAACTCAAGAGTCAAACAGGCAAGGTTTTTATTGAAGCCGACATTACTGCCGATGTCAAAACAATTTTTAAAATGGGGTTTTTCCAGGATGTATCAGTGGAAGTAACAGATGTTCCGGAGGGAAAAGTCATTACCTTTAGCGTACTGGAAAAAGGATTAATATCGGAAATTAGGATTAGCGGCAATAAAGCGTTGGATAAAGATGCCATTGACGATGTTTTAACGATTAAGACTCGACAAATATTAAATCAGGAAAAAATTAAAGCAGATATAGGAAAAATTAAAGATTTGTATGGCAGCAAGGGATATTACAATGCCGAAATAACAGATGCAGTGGAAAAAGACGGAGAAAAGGATTTCCGGATAATTCTCACGATCAAAGAAAATGAGCGGCTTTATATTCGATCTATTACCTTTGAAGGCAATGAAGCCTACACGGCAAAAGAACTCAAAAACATGATGAGCACTGATGAATATGGCCTCTTGCACTTTTTCACAGATTCCGGATTACTCAAGCACGATCAGCTAAAGCAGGATATAAGCAAATTAAATAGCTATTACTATAATAATGGTTTTATCAATGCCCAAATAGGTGAACCGGAAGTAACGCATGATAAAAAAGGGATTTATGTTAAAATTATAATTAAAGAAGGAAAGCGATTTAAAATAGGCAAGGTCGAGATATCCGGTGATTTAGCAGAAAAGCCACCAGCGGAAATACTGAAATCCTTAATCACGAAAGAAGGGAACAATTACGATCGTGAGGCAATCGTCAAGGATTTGGACACAGTCGCTCAATTCTATACCAGTGAAGGATACGCCGATACCGATGTTAATCCTAAAATTAACACAAGAGAGAAAGAGCAATTGGCTGATGTGGATTTCAACGTCAGCAAAGGTGGATTAGTCTATTTCAACCGCATCAGCATCACGGGTAATACTAACACCCGGGATAAGATTATCCGCCGTCAACTGGATGTAATTGAAAAAGATATTTATTCCAGCAGCAAATTAAAAACAAGCTATAGCAATTTGAACCGCTTGCGCTATTTTGAAGAAATAGATTTCAAAACGGAAAAGGGACCTGATAAAAGCCTGATGGACGTCAACATCCGGGTAAAAGAAAAAAATACCGGCATGTTTATGATCGGTGCGGGTTATAGTGCTACCGATCAGGCTGTTATTATGGCGCAAGTTTCCCAGCAAAACTTCCTGGGCAGGGGCCAGGTTTTAAGCCTGAAAGCATCTTTGGGTTCGACAACCAACATGTATGAATTATCTTTTACAGAACCCTGGCTCTTTGATACGCCCACATGGTTTAAATATGATGTATGGAAGTATAAAAGAGATTATGATTCTTATACTTGGGACTCACGGGGAACAGGATTTACTCTCTCCTATCCTCTTTGGAAAAAAATCAGCGGTTCAATAGGTTACAGGATTTCCATTGATGAGATTCAGGGTGTAAATCAGGCAACCGCTCCCTGGTACATTCAAGGACAGATTGGGCCGGATAATCCAACAGTTGTAAATCCACCGGGACAGGCGATGACCAGTTCCGTAACCTTTGGTTTAGGGGGTGATACCACCGATGACTCGTTGTTCCCTTCCAAGGGAACAAGAACAAATATATTTGTCCAGCAGGCCGGCGGCTATTTAGGAGGGGTAAACAACTTTACCAAATCAGGATTAAATTTAGCAGCATTTTACCCCCTGCCTTTAAATGTTGTCTTTGCCGCTAAAGGCCGCATCGGATATATTGAAGGCCATAATACCGACAAACAGTTTCCCTATGATGTACCTCTCTTTGAAAGATATGTTCTGGGAGGGTTAACTACCATCCGTGGTTTGCAGTATATGGGCATTCGAGGGTCGGGAACCGGCGATGTCCTTGGTGGCACCAGTATGCTAATCGCTAACCTGGAAATTATCTTTCCGCTTATTAAAAGCGCCGGCATGAAAGGTGTCATTTTCTACGACACAGGAAACACCTGGGATGGCAGCTATCACCTCAATGACTTAAGACAAACTGTCGGAGCCGGTATCCGCTGGTATTCACCTATCGGCCCGCTGAGGCTGGAATATGGATACGTACTTGACCGGAAAGAAAGCGAATCCGCCGGCCGCTGGGAATTTTCCATAGGGATGATGATGTAAGAGAAATAGAAGGCTTAGCCTTGATTGATACAAAAACAAATTTTGGGAGGAGAATTTTATATGAATAACCTGAAGGTCACGCGAAAGAATATTTATCTGATTGCAGGATTTGTCTTGATGTTTTTCATCTTCACAGGTTCTAATGTTTTTGCCGCAGACAAAATTGGTTTTTTTAATTTGCGGGAAGTAATGCAGTATTCTAATACCGGCAAAAAAGCAGGAGAAGAATTCAAGAAACTCTATGATAAAAAAACGGAAGCTATTAAAGCGGCAGAAAATGAACTTAAAAAGATGAAAGATGCTCTGGATAAACAGACCGCCCTGTTAACCCAAACCGCCAACAAGGAAAAAGAAACTGCCTATCAAAAGAAATTGCGTGATTATCAAATATTAGTTGATGACACGAATAAAGAGCTCAAAGCCAGAGATGAAGAAATCGCCACCAAGCTTATTCCCGAAATAGTTAATATTGTTCGGGCAATAGCAGAACGGGAAAAATATACTCTGGTTATTGATACTGCGAGTATGCCTGTTGCCTACTTTGCCAAAGATAATGACTTCAGTAAAAAAGTAATTGATGAATACAATAAGACTACCGCGAACAAGAAATAGGAGTTCCTGGTGCAAATAACTCTCAAGGGAATCGCACTGCTTTTGGGTGGTAAAATTGTGGGCAATGATGATGTTATCATTGAAAATATCCGCCCGATCGAGGAAGCGGGCCCGGGCGATATAACTTTTATTGCCAATGCGAAGTATTTAAAACAATTGAAAACGACTGCAGCTTCGGCAATTCTAGCAGCGCCCCAGACATCAGCTGCAGGAAAAAATTTGGTCCTTGTTGACGATCCTTATGCTGCTTTCGGGCAGCTGCTGAATATTTTTTACCCGGTAGAACACAGTTTTCGGGGCATCAGCAGGGATGCATTTATTGAAGAAGGCGCCAGTGTATCTGACGAGGCCACAGTATATCCCCGCGCATACGTAAGCAGGGGAGCCAAAATAGAAAAAGGAGCAGTGATATATCCGGGTGTTTTTATCGGCAGCAATACTACTGTTGGTGAAAACTCTATCCTTTACGCCAATGTTACAGTTTATTCGGGTTGTATAATCGGAAAACGGGTAATTTTACACTCGGGAGTGGTTGTGGGTAGTGACGGCTTTGGCTTTGCCGCACCAGGCAAAGCCAATAACAAAATTCCTCAGGTGGGCTTTGTGCAGATCGATGACGACGTGGAGATTGGCGCCAATTCAACAATAGACCGGGCTACTCTGGGAAAAACATGGATTGGGCGTAATGTGAAAATTGATAATCTTGTGCAAATCGCTCACAATGTTGTAATTGGTGAAAATTCTGTTATCACGGCCCAAGTTGGTATTTCCGGAAGTACAAAGCTGGGAAAAAGCGTGATTATCGGCGGCCAAACGGGTATAGTCGGCCATATTACTATTGGTGACAATGTTATGATCGCGGCCGGATCCGGCATCCATAAAGAAATTGAAGCCGGACAAATTATTGCCGGTTCTCCTCAATTGCCTTACCGACAATGGCTGAAAGTTGAAGCTTGCCGGGCAAAACTTCCGGAAATGAAGAAAACGTTAGAAGAACTAAAAAGAAAAATAGAGATATTTCAAGAACAAATAAATGAGTAATAAATAAAGGTTAAGAAAATGAATATTCATCCCACAGCAATTATTTCTCCCGATGCCCAACTGGGGGAAGGCGTCAAAATCGGTGCTTACTCAATAATTGGCGCAGATGTGAAAATCGGCAATAATACAATTATTGGCCCGCATGCCGTAATTGATGATTTCACCCATATTGGCGAAGGCTGCCATATTTTCCAATTTGCTTCTATTGGCGCCGGCCCTCAAGATCTAAAATTCAGCGGTGAAAAAACCCGCGTTGTAATCGGTAATTTCAACACCATTCGGGAATTCGTAACTATTCACCGCTCGACTACAGCCGATATCGGCGTAACTATTATCGGTGATCACAATCTGATCATGGCCTACTGTCATGTGGCCCACAACTGCAAACTGGGAAACAATATTATTATGTCCAATGGCGCTACATTGGGTGGTCATACACATATTGAAGACTATGCCATTATCGGCGGACTTACCGGCGTCCATCAATTTTCCCAGATCGGAGCTCATTGCATTGTGGGCGGAGCATCAGGAGTAAACAAAGATGTACCTCCCTACACCACTGCTGCCGGCAACCATGCCAAACTGTTCGGTTTGAATTTAATCGGCTTGAAAAGACGGGGTTTTTCCGAAGAAACCATTAAAGCGCTGAAAAAAGCGTATCGGATAATATTCCGTTCCCACCTTCTTTTGAATGAAGCAATAAAAAAAGCGGAAACAGAAATAGAAGATTTCCCGGAAGTAAAACATTTTATCAAATTCATTAAGGAATCAAAAAGAGGCGTTTGCCGCTGATGCTTGAATTATGAATAGACAAAAAATAAAAATCGGCGTTGTGGGGATCGGTCATCTCGGCAATTATCATCTCCAGAAATATGCGAAACTGGAAAATTGTAAAATTGTCGCTGTTGCCGACACCATGCTCGAACGATCCCGGAAAGTGGCGGATCTTTATTCCTGCACAGCTTTTTCCGACCATCGGGACATGATAGGCTTGGTAGATGCTGTGAGCATCGCCGTACCCACTGGAGAACATCATCGTGTGGCCAGGGATTTTTTGGCCGCCGGAGTCGATGTCCTGATTGAAAAGCCCATTTGTGCCACTCTGGAAGAAGCCGATGAACTATTAAAACTGGCACGGGAAAAAAAGCTGATTCTCCAAGTTGGTTTTGTCGAAAGATTTAATCCGGCGATTATGGCCCTAGAAAAGGTCATCGAAAAGCCAATGTTTATTGAATCCCATCGCCTGCATCCTTTTTTTGAACGTGGTACCGATGTTGATGTTATTCTGGATCTGATGATTCACGATCTTGACATTATTCTGAAGTTTGTCGCCTCCCCGCTCACCTCTGTGGAGGCAGTCGGCATTCCCGTGCTGTCGAGTAAAATTGATATCGCCAATGTACGGTTGTCTTTTGCTTCCGGCTGCGTGGCCAACATTACAGCGAGCCGGATCAGCGCTAAAACCATGCAGAAAATACGTTTCTTCAGCAGCGAGGGATACCACTCTGCTGATTGCCAGAAACGCGAAATTTTATCTCTGGGTAAAAGGAAAAATGACTCAGGTCAGGTAGAAATTTATTCCAACAATATCGAAGTAGGCAGCCATGATCCCCTCGAGGAAGAAATTCGCTCATATGTTAATGCTGTGATTTCCCGCACTCGCCCCCTTATCTCCGGTGAAGATGCACGCAAATCGCTGGATCTGGCCATTGATATAATCCGAAAAATGAAAACTGCTGAGGTAATCTAAGATGATTCCAATGGTAGATTTAAAAAGGCAGTACCGTGCTCTAAAAACAGAGATTGACGCAGCGATAATGGAAGTACTTGATCAGGCCCAATTCATTCTCGGCCCGAATGTTAACCTCCTGGAAAAGGAAGTAGCCGCCTATCACCAGTTACCCCATGCCATCGGTGTCGCCAACGGCACGGATGCTTTACTTTTAGCACTCAAAGCCTGCGGCATCAAGAGCGGCGACGAGGTAATTACCACTCCCTTCACTTTCATTGCCACGGCGGAAGTAATCGCGCAATTGGCCGCAACACCTGTTTTTGTCGACATTTGTCCCAATACTTTCAATATCGATTCGAACCGGATTGAAGAAAAGATAACAGCAAAAACAAAAGCGATTATTCCGGTCCATTTATTCGGTCATCCGGCTGATATGGACCCGATAATGCAAATAGCGGCAAAATATAATCTCAAGGTAATTGAAGATTGCGCACAGGCTTTCGGTTCTAAATATAAGGGACAAATAGCCGGCACCATCGGTGATATTGGCTGTTTTAGTTTTTTCCCCAGCAAAAATTTGGGTGGCTACGGCGACGGCGGCATGGTCATCACCAAAAACGAAGATATGGCGCAGCAAATAAAAATGCTCCGCAATCATGGCAGTTCCGTGCGCTACCACCATTCGGAAATCGGCCACAACAGTCGTCTCGATGAAATTCAAGCCGCCATCATTCGCGTTAAATTGCAGCATATCGATGAATTCAACGCGGCCCGCCGTAAAAACGCGGCCGCCTATTGCGCAGCCCTTCAAAATAAAGATATTATTCTGCCAACAGTGACTGAAGGCAGCGAACACGTTTTCCACCAGTTTACAATCCGTTCGTCAAAGCGCGATGTTATTGCTAATGCCCTGACGGAAAACAATATAGCTTCTGCCGTTTATTATCCGGTGCCTCTGCATCAGCAGGAAGTTTTTCTTAAATTATATAATAATTCTACAAAACTGCCGGTAAGCGAGATGTGCGCCCAGAATGTCCTTTCTCTGCCCATGTTTCCGGAATTAACAAGTGATGAAATCCAGTTGATTACCAATGTAATTAACCGTGCCTTTTGAAGAAAAATTCCCATGACAAAAACTAAAACTATAATGATCATTGCCGGTGAAGCATCAGGTGATATGCATGGCGCCAGCCTTGTGCAGGAAATGTTAAAGATTGAGCCTACGATTAATTTCTATGGCATCGGCGGTAATGGGCTTCGCGAAGCCGGAGTAAAACTGGTGGCTAATGCTTCTGAAATGGCCGTTGTAGGTTTAACCGAGGTGATCTCCAAATTGGGCAAGTTTATATATGTAATGAATTTACTGAAGAAATCACTGAATGATGTTCAGCCTGACCTGGTTATTTTAATTGATTATGCCGGTTTTAATCTGCGTCTGGCTAAAGCAGTCCATAAAAAAGGAATTAAAGTTTTTTATTACATAAGCCCGCAGGTATGGGCATCGCGCAAAGGCCGAATCAGGAAAATCAAAAAATATGTAAATAAAATGGCCGTCATTCTTCCTTTTGAAGTTGAAACTTATCAACAGGAAAATTTCCATGTTGATTATGTCGGACATCCCTTGCTGGATTTAGTAAAACCGAATTATTCAAAGCCTGAATCAAGACAAAAATTTAATCTTCCCGGCAATAAAACAACCATCGGACTTCTCCCCGGCAGCCGGATTTCTGAAGTTGAAAAATTACTGCCGGAAATGCTACAGGCGGGAGAACTTTTAGCTAAGCAAATACCAGATATACAATTTTTGCTGCCTCTAGCCGACACGCTGGAAGAAAAAACAATCGCTGATATCATTGCCGGATACAACCTAAAAGTTACTGTTATCAGCGGCCATACCTACGATGCAATTTCTTGCACTGATCTGGCAGTAGTTGCCTCCGGCACGGCAACACTGGAAACAGCCCTTTTAGGCGTTCCCATGATTATTATTTACAAGATATCACCACTTACTTATTTGATAGGCAAAATGATTATCAAAGTTAAAAATATCGGCATAGTTAACATCATTGCCGGAAAAACAATTGTTCCTGAACTGATTCAAAATGAAGCTAATAGTCAGCGCATTGCCGAAGAGGCGCTGGCAATTTTAAACGATCCACAAAGAAAGCAGGAAATCATAAAAGATTTAGCGGAAATTCGGGCAAAATTGGGAAATCCCGGGGCGGCAATAAGAGCTGCTAAACTTGCTTGTGATATGCTATAGAAGGAAATATGGAAATATTTAAACGCCTCTTGAGGCTAGCCAAACCTTATTACGTGCGCTTTACCCTTGCCATGATTTGCATGATCATCGCCGGAGCGCTGCAATCATCATTAGCTGTTTTAGTTAAACCAGTTCTGGACGACATCTTCCTGAATAAAAATCCTGCCACGCTAAAATGGATTCCGCTTGCCGTCATCGTGATTTTTCTTCTTAAAGGTATCTGCAATTACGGACAAGCAATTTTAATGAGCTTTATCGGCCTGCGAATTGTCACCAACTTACGCAATAAACTCTATGAACAAATCCAAAAACAATCCTTATCTTTTTTTACCAATAATCCGACCGGCATACTCATGTCGAGAATTACTAATGATGTTGTTTCTATCCAATCGGCGTCTTCTGAAGCTGTTACCAGTCTGATTAAAGACACGGTCACTCTTGTTTCACTGATTTGTGTTATTTTTTATACAGACTGGAAACTGGCCATTATTGCTGTGATTGTTTTCCCGCTCACTATATATCCTATTGCCCGGCTGGGAAAGAAAATGCGCACCGTTGCCACATCGACACAAATTACCATGGGGACGTTAAGCACGCTTTTGCAGGAAACCATTTCCGGAACTCGCATCGTGAAAGCCTTCGGCATGGAAAAGTATGAAAATAATCGCTTTGCTGAAGAAAACGAACGACTCTTCACCTTGAACATGAAGGCAGTTTCCGTCAATGCCATTTCCCACCCACTGATGGAATTCCTGGGCGGACTGGGTATCGCTGCTGTGATCTTTTACGGTGGTTATAATGTTGTTCAAGGCAATTCCACTCCCGGCACATTTTTCTCGTTTCTCGCCGCACTCTTAATGCTTTATGAGCCGGTAAAAAGACTCACCAACGTCAACAACACCATCCAGCAAGGCATAGCCGGTGCTGATCGGGTATTCAGTATAATTGATCGTGTGCCTGACATCATGGATAAGCCAGGAGCTCCTCAACTTCCACCGATTACCCATAGCATTGATGTTGAAAATGTTTCTTTTTGCTATGAGCAGACTCCTGTTTTGAAAAATATTACTCTTTCCATCCAAGCCGGTGAAGTTATCGCTTTTGTGGGTATGAGCGGTGGAGGGAAAACATCTCTCGTTAATCTAATCCCTCGTTTTTACGATGTCTCTGATGGCCGCGTTCTTATAGACGGCCGTGACATCCGTGATGTGACTCTGCAATCGCTGCGCAGCCAGATTGCCATCGTCACGCAACAAACGATACTCTTTAACGATACCGTAAGAAACAATATTGCTTATGGTGATATTGACCGCACTGAAGCTGATGTAATTAATGCCGCTAAAGCGGCCAACGCCCATGACTTCATCATGCAACTGCCGAAGCAGTACGATACCAACATCGGTGAACTGGGCACAAAACTGTCCGGTGGAGAAAAGCAAAGAATTTCTATTGCCCGGGCTCTACTGAAAAATGCCCCCATTTTGATTCTGGACGAGGCAACATCTTCGCTCGATACCGAAGCGGAAATTGAAGTACAGGAAGCATTGGATAATCTAATGAAAGGGCGGACAACCCTGGTTATTGCGCACCGTCTTTCCACAATTCGCAATGCGGATAGAATAATCGCCTTAGTTAATGGTGAAATTGTCGAAGAAGGCAACCATGAAACACTGCTGGCGAAAAAGGGCGAATATTTCCGACTTTATAATTTGCAGTTCAAAGATGAAGGAAATAATGCAAAAAACGGACAATTGGCAAAGGATATGGAATGATGACGGAAGCGACAACCGTTTCAGTCCGACCAAAACATTATTATATGCTGTTTCTCTGCCTTACCGCCTGATTATCAATTTGCGCAACTGGCTTTACGATTATAAGATTTTCCGGGAAGTAAAACTTCCCTGCCCGGTAATCAGCGTCGGTAATATCACGGTGGGCGGAACGGGGAAAACACCCTGTGTCATTTGGCTCGCCCAGATGCTGCAGCAACATGGTTTTAAGCCGACGGTTTTAAGCCGGGGATATGGCAGCAAAAATTCTCAGCCAGTGACTATAGTTTCCGACGGCAATAATATTATTTCATCCAGCACCATTGCCGGAGATGAACCGTATTTAATAGCCCGGTCACTACGAGGGATTCCGGTAATCACCGGTCCCAAAAGAGTCTTAACCGGCAAGACAGCCATTGATAAATTCGGCGCCAATGTCCTTATTTGCGATGATGCTTTTCAGCACCGACAAATATTCCGCGATATTAATATTTTGCTGCTGGACAGTCAGGTGCCATTCGGAAACGGCCATATGCTGCCGCGGGGCAGTTTGCGAGAGCCTCTGGCCGCATTGCACCGGGCCGATGCCTTTATTCTGACGAGAACTAATGAGGCAACAAAGATAAACACAACTATCGCTAAATTAGCCGCAGCGGAAAATATTTCTGTTTTCGAAAGCTCGCACAGACCTGTCGATGTTATCAAAGGAGACTACAGCGTACAATTAACGCTTGCAGAATTGAAGGATAAAAATGTTTGTGCCTTTGCCGGCATTGCCCAGCCGGATTCATTTAAAAAAACAATAAAGGCGGCCGGCGCCCAAATCATATCTTTTGATATTTTCCCTGACCATCATCGTTACAGCCCCAAAGAACTGAAGAATATTCGCAGTAATTTTTCAAAAAGCAATGCCGATCTTCTTATTACGACGGAAAAAGACGGCATGCGACTGCAGGAATTTACCGAATTTCTAAATGATATTTATTTATTGCGCGTAGAACTGGCAATGGTTCCTAATGAAAATTCATTGAAAAATTTTATTTTGGGAAAATTGGAAAAAGATAGACTGAAGACTGAGGGCTGAAGCAGTTGGTGGATGCGCTTCGCTTCATCCACCCTACATAGGCTGAAGGTGGAGTCCCGCTTTTGTGGGACGGAATCCGGCGCATGCCCGACCGAATAAGGACTAAACGTGCAGCAGACTATTGCTTTTAAATTGGTAAGACTGATTCCTTTGATCCTGCGCAAGTTTTGTACTATCGCCCTGGGCGGAGCTTTTTATCATCTCTCCTTGAAACACCGTCTCATTGCTATTCATAATTTAATGCGGGCATTTCCCGAAAAGCATCTCGGGGAAATTAAAAAAATTGCGAGGAGTTCGTATTTGAGCTTTGCTATAGTTGCTGCTGAATTTATTGAGATTCCCTATATAAACAAATACAATTTACATAAGTCGGTTATCATCAAAGGACTGGATAATTATGCAGAAGCCTGCGGCGAGGGGAAAGGAGTACTGCTTTTTGGCGGGCACTTCGGTAACTGGGAAATAGGGAACGCAGCACTGGCAATAACAGCACAGCCGTTTGTCTTCCTTTACCGGATCCTCGACAGTCCTTTTCTAGAGGACAACATCACCCGTGTGCGGGCATCGTACGGCAATGTCTCTCTTTCCAAGGAAAACGCCATGCGGCCGGTAATCCGGCTCTTAAAAAAAGGCGCCACTATAAGTATGCTTATTGATCAAAACGTTGCCTGGTACGATGGAGCATTCGTGAATTTTTTCGGCCGCAGGGCTTGCACAACCTCCGGATTGGCTCTCCTGGCATTGCATACAGATGCACCGGTACTGCCTGCTTTTACCCGGCGCCTGCCCGGCGGTAAATATCTTCTGGAGATAGGCCCAAAAGTGGAAATTATTCGCACAGGCGACCGCAATAATGATGTCTTGATCAATACGCAAAACTTCACTAAGATCATCGAAGAAGAAATTCGCAAGTCACCTGAACAATGGTTCTGGGTGCATCAGCGCTGGAAGACAAAGCCCTGCCAGGCAAAGAAGGTAACCTTAAGTGAAACTGAAAATTAACAAGAAATTACCGCCGGAAGGAATCAATAAAATCCTGATTCGCGCAACGAACTGGATTGGCGATGCGATTTTAACAATTCCTGCCGTTTATTCCATCCGGGCGACATATCCGCAGGCACATATCGCGGTACTGGCCAAACCATGGGTGGCCGATATTTACAAGTTATTTACCAGTATCGATGAAGTCATTATTTACGAAAATGAATATGATAATGTGTTGGGTGTCTTGCATCTGGCTAAATTACTGAAGAAAAAGAAATTTGACTTGGCGGTTCTTTTACAAAATGCCATCGAAGCGGCAATAATGTCCTTTGCCGCCGGTATTCCCCGGCGCGCAGGGTACAATTCGGATGGACGCGGAATTCTGCTGACACACCGCGTACAGCGCAACAAGGAAATTAAAAAGCTGCATCAGATAGATTATTATCTCGAAATGGTTAAAGCTCTGGGTTGTATTGCCGTAAATAAAGAAATGCACCTGGAAACAAAAATCAACCGGCATGATGCTCAAAGCGTCTTACAAGAATATATCCCTGACGTCAAAAAAGAAATAATCGGCATTGCCCCCGGAGCTACCTACGGCCCGGCCAAAAGATGGTTCCCGGAGAGATTTGCTGCAGTAGCCGATAAAATTGCCTCGATGTTTAACTGCCAAATAATTTTACTGGGCGGCAAATCTGACTGGGGCACATCAGAAGATGTGCGCAGACTTGCCCAAACCAGCGTACTTAACCTTGCGGGCATAACCGATTTAAAAGAAGCAGTTTACTTAATTTCGCAATGCCGCCTGTTTATCAGCAATGACTCCGGCCTCATGCATATCGCCGGCGCATTAAATATTCCGACAATTGCCATCTTCGGCTCGACTAACCCGCAAACTACTTCGCCCGCCGGTAAGCAGTCCATAGTCGTACATCAGGAAGTGTCTTGCAGCCCCTGTTTAAAAGAAACATGTCCTTCCGATTTTCGTTGCATGGAATTGATTTCCGTTGAAGCCGTCTGGCAAGTTGCACAAGAAATATTAAGAAAAGACCTGGATTTGAAATCATGAAAAGAAATATAGCTGTTTTTCTGGACCGGGACGGAACAATTAATGAGGAAGTGGGTTATCTGGATAGCCTGGAGAAACTCAAGATTATTCCGACGGCCTATGAAGCAATAAAATTAATCAATTTAAACGGCATGAAAGCCGTCGTTATCAGCAATCAGGCCGGTGTGGCAAGAGGCTTCTTCACCGAAGAATTTGTCCATACCGTGAACAACAGCCTGCTTGCGGATTTGCAGAAAAAGGGTGCAATTATCGACAAATTCTATTATTGCCCGCACCATCCCAAAGAAGGCAATGGCGTATATTTACAAAACTGCAACTGCCGCAAACCGGCTCCGGGATTGCTCCTGCAAGCCTCAGAGGAGTTGAATATCGATTTAGCAAATTCCTATTTTGTTGGTGACAGATTTATAGATATGGAAACAGCCAGAAAAGTGGGAGCAAAGGGGATTTTAGTAAAAACAGGATATGGCGAGGATTTACTGCAGGATGACGGACCGGACACGGCAACGCCGGAAAATACACCGGATTTTATTGCCGCCGATATCCTGGAAGCTGTGCAGTGGATTTTAAAAGACCGGAAGAATAGCAAATGAATATTCTGATCGTAAAGCTCAGCGCCATCGGGGATGTAATTCACACACTGCCGTCTCTGGCGGCGTTAAGAAAACTTTATCCTGACGCTCATATAACCTGGGTAGTGGAAGAAGCGGCGGCAGGACTCGTGCAGAATCATCCTCATCTGAACACAGTGCTGATTTCGCGGCGCAAAAGCTGGCTCAAAGATTTTTCAAATGGTGAAATTTGCCGTCCTTTGCGGGAGATTCGATCTTTTCTTCGAGAATTGCGGACTCGTCCTTATGATCTGGTCATTGATTTTCACGGTCTGTTCAAGAGTGCGTTGATTGTTTTATTGAGCAGCGGCAAAAGAAAACTGGGCTATGATTCGCTCCAGGAATTAAGCGGCCTGTTCTACAACGAAAAAATCCCTGAAGATATGAACAAACACGCCGTTGACCGCTATCTCGATTTTCCGCGTTATCGCGGTGCCAAAATCGTCAGTCCGGAATTTACTTTACCCTCCGATAATGATGCCAAGGCAAGAGTTCAGTCCACTTTGGAAAATAATGGTCTGGAAAACAAAAAGTTTATTGCTATCAACCCCGTTGCTTACTGGGAGACAAAACTCTGGGATAATGAGAAATTTGCCCGGCTGGCGGATGCAATTATAGCAAAGTTAAACATAGAAGTTGTTTTTACAGGAAGTGAAAAAGGATCAATAGAAAAGATCCTTACCTTGATGAAATCAAAGGGAGGAAACTTAGGCGGGGAAACGACGTTGACTGAGCTGGCTTATCTTTACAAGAAAGCACTGTTGGTAATAACAACCGACTCCGGCCCGATGCATCTGGCAGCAGCCGTCGGAACTCCGGTCATCGCACTTTTCGGGCCAACCGATCCTAAAAGAACCGGCCCTTATGGCGAAGGGCACACGATAATTAGCACTGACCTGCCGTGCAGCCCATGCTTTTTAAAAAATTGTTCGACAAAAAAGTGCATGCAGGATATTTCACCCCAACAGGTTATGGCAGCAATTGAAGAGAGATTAAAAGGAGGAAAAGATGGCAATAAATGAAAAACTTCTGGAAATTCTGGCGTGCCCGCAATGTCACGGCACTGTTCGATGGGATGAAAAATCAGGCGGGATAATATGCGACCAGTGTAAATTGCTTTTTGAGGTAAAAAATGATATTCCGGTCATGCTTATTGAGGAAGCAAAAAAGCTTTGAGAAATATTACACTAAGCAGCCAACATTAATATTGCAAACCATATTCAACCTCATTTGCCATTATATAAAACGAATTAATTCTTTTTTTCCCACTCCCATGCTGTTTTAATAATATATTCTAAGTCGTCATATTTCGCTTTCCAGCCGGTAAGGTCTTTGAGCCTTTGTGAATTAGCTATAATTACAGGCGCATCACCTGACCTTCGCGCAGATTCTTCAACTTTAAAATCAATATTTGTAACTTTTCTTGCCATTTTAATTACCTCCCTGACTGAAAAGCCACGACCATAACCACAATTCATTACGATGCTATTTTTTACTGTTTTATCAATCAAATAAAATAATGCACAAATGTGTGCCCAAGCAAGATCAGTTACATGAATATAATCCCTGATGCAAGTTCCATCTGGCGTATCATAATCGTTACCATAAATGGATATTTTGCTAAATTCACCTTTTGCTGTCTTCAAAACACGAGTAATAAGATGGGTTGTTTCTTTATATGCCTGACCAAGCTGACCACTAGGATCGGCACCTGCAACATTAAAATATCTCAAAGAAACGCATTTTAATTTCGACACTCTAGTCAAATCATCTAAAATATTCTCTACCATAGCTTTAGAAGTTCCATAAGGATTAATAGGACTTAATGGAGTTGATTCATCAATTGGAATTATTTCTGGTATTCCGTAAACAGCGGCTGTAGAAGAATATATAAAGTAAGGAATATTATTCTCCATAACAGCATTCAGGAGATTAATCGTATTGGATACGTTATTTTGATAATACAAAAGAGGTAAGCGGGTTGATTCCTCAACCTGGATAGATGCTGCAAAATGGATAACGGCGTCAGGCAAAAACGATTTTATTGTTTCTTTTAGTTTGTCTAAATCAGAGATGTCTCCTTTTACAAGTTTGCCGGACAAAACCGCCCATTCATGACCAGTTGACAAATTATCATACACCAAAATGTCATGACCTTCCTGTCCTAGTAATTTCACGACATGACTACCAATATACCCTGCGCCACCTGTAACAAATATTTTCATTTATATAGCTATTCCTTTCAAATTGCAGCATTATCCGGCATTATCACCGACTATCACATGATGATGTCATATTTTTTATAACTCATATAGATTCCGCATTTCTTGCACTGCTTCTCGCCAACCTGAATACAAATCGAACTTGGGTGCAAATCGAAGCTCTTCTTGAATGAGTTTCGCTTCTACTGCAAGATCTTCCATATATTTATCAAGCAAGGAACAACTAATTGGTGATTGTAATCCGATCACATGCGCCGCTTTTTCGATTATTTTAATTGCAGAACGAACATGGCCAGCCGGTAAATACACATATGGTGCCTTTCGATCAAGGGCCTGACACATTGTAGAAATAATGTATTGCATGCTATGAATCTTCCCGTCGGACACATTAAATACTTTTCCGGCCGCCACCGGATGTTGTAATGCTAGAAACGCAGCGTGTGCAACGTCTTTATCATAAATCAAAGTGCGCCGATTCAAGCCATTACCAACAGGAATAAACCAACCACTATTCAACGCCCTCAATAATTGCTGATAATTACCCTTAATTCTCGAACCATATACTGCCGCTAAACGAAGCACTGTTCCCAAGGGGCGACCATAGGCGTCTCTTGCTTTTAGAACAAGATGTTCAGCTGCAAGCTTTGTCTCACCATAAATAGTATCAGGATGGGGTTCTGTGTTCTCATTTACAACTTGACCCTTTGTATTGCCATAAACGGCAATCGTACTGAAAAAAACAACCCGCCTGACCCCAGATTTAACTGCTGCATCAACAACATTTGCTGTTCCTCCAACATTAACTTTTTCATATTTAATTCGCATATTAGACGGGGGATTCGTAATGTGCAATAAAGCTGCCAAATGAATAACAGCATCAACATTAACCATTGCATCCTGCACAGTATTACGATCAGTGACATCACCTACGCAAGTCTCAACTTTTACAGGCAAGATGCCAACCGCAGGATGGTCAAGGGAAAGAGTTCGGATCCTATAGTTCGCCTTAACCAATTCCGCAACCACAGAAGGCCCGAGTACTCCGGTTGCACCAGTTACAAGAACAAGAGGATTGTAATTCATATTATAATAAAACTTAGAACCATTTCCAACCCCACTTATTGAAATAGCGGCACATATTTACAATAAATATTATTGTCATTCTCACATTTTTATGAGCCGCCCGTTCCCACAAGTGCATAACCGTTGCGTTCGGATAATATACTGTTCGGTAACCATGTTGCTGTAACCTTCGGCTCAGATCAAAGTCCTCAAAATACATAAAATATCTGGGATCAAAACCTTCAAGTGCTTTCAGTATTTCTTTTCTACAAAGCATAAATGCTCCGCTTACAACTTCAACATCACAGATTTTATCGTACCCAAGGTCCTTCATCTCATAGCGGTCCATACGATGTTTAAATAAAAAGTGAAGGAAATTCGGAATAAAACGACGGGCAAAAAGGTCAAATACTTTCGGATAACGCTTATTGAGATATTGGTCTGTTCCATCTTCGTTTATTACGTGAGGACAGACCATACCTACATCTTCATTATTATCCATAAAATTTACGAGTGATTCAATTGCACCTGGCGTTATAATGATATCGGGATTCATGATAAGATGATAACGGCTTTCTTTTCCATTTTTAATGGCCCAATTATGGGCTCGGCCATAGCCTACATTTTGACCGTAAAAATAGTATTCAACAGGTAAATCATTAAATACATTTTTTAAGACTGGATGGGGCGAATTATCAACAATGTACAACCGGGTATTCAAGGAACTGGAAAGAAAACTCTCTGCAGATGTTCTAAGCATTTTAAATTGATTATTGTAAGCTACGATTGATGCACTACAATCCAACATTAGCAGTTGTCTTTCACACTTACAGCATCCGGTTGTTCCGAAAGCAAAATATCAAACAACTGCTCCCAGTTTTGAGCGTATGGCTGCTTAATAGTTCCTGCATGCACTGGATCAAACTCCAGAGTTTTATTTATCAACGATTCCATAGAACAAGCCAGTTCCTCAGAGTTATCAGAGGAGAAAAATTTGACTTTGCTATATTTTCCGACTGTTTCACGAGCATAGGGCAAATTGGCAAGGAGAATAGGTTTATCATATTTTTTGAACTCGGTAATAGGCAATCCCCATGTTTCTAATTTTGAAGGAAAAATCAAGCAATCAGAAATTCGATAATATTCAAGGATTTTGTTTTTTGGTTGCAACCCAACAAAACATAGAACAGGAAGGTGTTTAAATTGCTTGTAGATTGACCGAGAATATTTGTTTTCACTGCCATCTATTGTTAAAATTATTTTGAAATTTGATATCCCTTTTAAATATAGCCTTTCAGCGGCAGAGCAAATAACATCAAAATTTTTAAAAACACGGGGAAAAGCAGGATAGATAAAAGTAAATAAATCAGACTTGTTGAGAGAAAAGGTATCAAAATTGTCAGTATATTCTGGATGCGCAACTATAACGTTTTTTAGTCTGAATCGTTTAATAAACTCCTGTCGCATCCAGTCCTGCTGAACAATAACATACATATTCCTGTTTATATTAATAGAATACAAAAATTGATAAAACAAATTAAATAACATAAATTTAGGATCCAATTGAAAAACATGAAAGTTTGCTTTGTAAAAAGGTGAAGCATTATGACAATACACTGCCAATCGATCAGACATAACTCTTGGTGTTATATCGTGAAGGGATAACCATAGAAGGGGTTTTAATCGTTTTGACAGTTTATTAAAATAATAATATTCATAATACAAACGATTTAACCACGCTTTTTTTGATTTTGGAAATTCCAGGCATTTTATACTTTCAAACGGGCACAACTCTTTTCTATTTACAAGCGCGATGATTTCATATTTATTAACTAAATTTATGGATAAATATTCAAGACAATTATGTAATATTGTTAAGGGCCCGCCTTCAACCAAGTTAACAGCGGAAACTACAATAATTTTTCTCAATAGTCTTCTCCAAAACACTTGGATGGATTTAGAAAAAAGGCATTATCAAACAATCCTGTCACAAGAAAGATTCAAATAGAATTGCTATGATAACAAAATAAATTCGGCTTATTAGAAATCTTATATGCAAAATAATACACCCATATAAAGAAGAACAATCCATTATAGAAATAATGCCCCTGTTTGAATAATTGCAATATGAACAAAATAAATATTGCGTTGTTTATTATCTGTAACTCATTTTTATCACTCATTTTAAGGCGAAATCCAAACAAAAAATAAAGAACAACAATAATACCGAATAGCCCTGTTTCAGAAACCAGTCTGAGAAAAAGAGAACCTGCATCATCTTTATTTACAATCGTAGCATCTTCTAAACCAACCCCAATAGAAACACCTGAACCAATAAATTCATCATATGACATTGGATGACTGCCTAGACCGCGACCAAACAAAGGATTATCAATAAAACTTTTATAAGAAATAAAAGCGTTGCTAATTATCGAATAAGAACTTAGATGTGCTTTACTTGGTTTTATCGAACCAGTACCAATTCCTATTGTATCGTCAACCCTCATTTTTATATCTGGTATATTATATGTAATAAAAACAAATATAGGTAATATTATCAAAGGTAATAATAATTTTTTAAAGTTATTAACATTAAAAAAAATGAATAAAATACTTATAAAGATTGCAACGTATGCAAATACTGAAAAAGTTAAAATATAACTTACAATGATTATTACACTTCCCCACTGCGAATTTAAATTAAGATAGTTTTTTCTAGAAATACTTATTATTGAAACAAAAAAAGCTGGAACCATCGAAATTGCAAAATGAGATGGCTCCATGAAAATAGAGTTAACTCTCAACATTCCAAATTCAGTAGGCGTAAATCCCCACATCTTAATTATATTGCTGTAATCATATCCACTTTTGAACCCTATTAAAAAACTAACTTCCTGAAAAATTCCGATGCCTGCCACGATTACAGCAAGTTTAATATAAATTTTAAATAACTTTTCAATTTCGCAATTATTTACTTTAATTAACAGATAATATGCAATTCCTGTTATTAGAATGCCTATTACCTGTTTTGCCACAAAAAGCAGGGAAACGTTTTCAAGGCATACATTTAGAATAGAAAAAAAAGTTACAGCTATTAATATAACCAGAAAATTGAAATTTATAACTATATTTTGATAATAGAAAATATATGCAATCAAAAAGCATATTATAATAATGTAACCAATTTGAAACGAAAATGGCAAAAATGTCGAAAAAACAAATCCGCCTGTAAAAATATTAGAAACAATTAAGTAGTTAAAAAGCTGTATCATTTATAAAAATATCTTAATGGCTAATGCCGCTTTGTCTTTTATGGGAGTCGAGGTTTGATGGAAATGCTGCTCACGTACAGTTAAATTGTCCAACACTCTTATAATAGCTAGAAATTAATTTTCGAACAAAGAGTTTAGAGATTTTTTAATATTTAATTTACTTCCAAGATAATAATGAGGCAATTTTCCGTATTGTAGGGCTCTTAACTATCTTTCGTTTCATCTTGACAGCCAAAGACACAAGATTTTTATACCTTCCCAGAACATAGCAAATATCAACCATTCCGTGGTTATAACCAACCTTAAGTAATTTATCTTTAAACATCCTCCATTCTTCGGGGCTGTCGATAAAAGATGTCACATTAATTATTGTATACCATGGATGTTCGCGTGTCATAACCCTTAAAAACGCATTTCTCTCGTCTTTATCATCTGAGAAATATTTATCTGCCAGTTGCAGATAGCCGTCAAAATCAAGCAGAAATCTTTTTACTAATCCTCCTTCATTTTGAAAACTCTCATTGTCATTACGCCATAAGATAAGAGAATTTCTAATGTACTTAAGCCTGCATTTTCGCTTAATAAAAGAAAGAAGCACGGAAGCAGACTCGTAAGCTGATCCGTCAAACTCATCAAGAAACCCTGTTTTATTCCACTCTTCACGACGCAGTACAATCGAACTCCAAAAACTAAAGAGTGCACCGATTGAATTTGCTTTATTGCAGTATTCTATTAACTCATTTTTATTATGAAGATTAAAAACTCTATCTTTAACATCGGCAGAAAGCCAAAATCTATCATATATGGGTTGCATTTGAAGACTGCATGCCGTTACATTGCATAGATAAATTTCATATTTTGATTCAATTTCTTTTAAAATTCTATTAATTGCCCCCGGTTTAAGCATGTCATCATCTGAAAATAACCAGCAATACTCTCCGCGCGAAAGCTCAATGCATTTTGCCATATCTTTATCGACACCAAAATTTTCTTCACCGCGATAGTAGATTAAATTTCTAAATTTTTGCTGATATTTCCGTATGACTTCCGTAGTATCATCCGTGGATGCACCGTCAACAACGACAATTTCAATATTATCATTAGCCTGAGATATGACACTTTCAAGTGACTCACCGATAAAACGGTCACGGTTACGAGTAGTTATACACACGGAAATTTTTATTTTACTGGATGAATTTTCTGTTTCGTTAGTTTCTGTTTGCATTTTAACTTTCTCTTTCCATGTCAGCCTCAACCATGATCTTGACTAGTTCTTTAAATTTAACCTTTGGCTCAAATCTAAATGTCTTGCCGGCCTTTTCAATATCACCCACCAATGTAGATGTATTGGTCGGTCTGAGCAATTTAGGATCAGTTGCTACATATTTATCAGGTTCCAGACTTACAACGGCAAATGCTTCTTCAACCCATTCTTTAACTGAATGTGCCTCACCAGTTGCAATAATAAAATCATCGGGTATATCCAGTTGCATTATCTGCCAAGCAGCCTCCATATATTCTCGAGCATAACCCCAATCAATACGTGCATTCATGTCACCCAAAACAAGATTGTCTTGCCTGCCCCGGGATATTCTTGCTACAGCCTGCGTGACTTTGCGTGTCAAATATTCCGGCATACGTCTGGGCGACTCATGATTGTAAAAAATAGCGTTTGATGCAAATATTCCAAATGCATTCCGATAATAGCGGGTAAGATAATAAGCCATTACCTTAGCACACGCATATGGACTCTGTGGATTAAAAGGAGTTGTTTCATTTTGTTTAAGGCTCGCAGTCTTACCAAACATATTAGAGGTGCAAGGCTGAAAGTATCGCATAGATGTATCAACCTGTCTGATGATTTCTAAAATTCTACCAACAGCTGCCCCTGTTATATCTGCAGAGAAACCGACCATATCATAGCTCCATCCTACATGATCCTGATCTGCTTCGTTATAAATTTCGTGCGGCCTGATAGAATTAATAATTCTGTAAAGTGAAGTCGGATCTGAGAGATCACCCCGACAAAGGAAAAATCTACTGTTAAACAGTTCAGGGTTTTGAATCAGGTGATCTATATTTCGCGTATTGCCAGTCGCTGAACGGCGAATCATTCCATGAACTTCATAGCCCTTTTCAAGCAATATCTCCGCAAGATAACTACCGTCCTGCCCTGTCACACCTAGTATTAAGGCTTTTTTCATAATCCTCTTTATATGTGATTATCCCTGGTCATTTTTTTACCAGTTCGCAAGCATTAAAATACTTGATATTGAAATCTTCGGGAAGTTCTGAAGCATAAATCCATGCCACACTCTGTGAATCCAATTTAACTTCCTGGCTATCATCAATTAAAGTCTCATAAACGATGCTAACTGCATGGTATTGTAATTCCAGTCCAAAAGGGTGGACGCCGGTTACCAATTCAAAAAAGCCAATTGGATAAACAGCCTTAGCATTTAGAGAAACTTCTTCCCGAATCTTACGAAAGGCAGCTTCTTCACATGTTTCTCCTTTCAGCACCCTGCCACCGATCACCCACCAGTGTCCTCTTTTGGGTTCGTTTTCACGTTTTACTAATAAATACTTGCCCTGCCCGCTCTTTATTACTACATCTACGCAAAGAATTGGTAAAACTTCGATAATCTGCTTATAGGTTTCAGTCTGAATAAAACTCATGGCACCACTTTAAACTCTGGTAGTGGAACTATAAACTTACCGCCATGCAAACGCCATTCTTTTTCGCGTTCATAAAATTCTGGGAAAAAAGCATAAGGCAATACTAAAAAATAATCAGGTTGAGCTTTTCTGGCCTCTTCTTCAGACACTATCGGTATCCAAGTACCAATAGTGTATTTACCCCATTTCTCGGGGCTGCGCTCGGCAGCAGCCGTAATCAAGGTATTATTCAATCCATAATATTGAAGAATCACATTGCCCTTAGTCGATGCACCATAGACATAAACTTTTTTCCCTTGTGACACCTGTTCCTTGATAAACTTCACACAAAGATCACGATTATAATCAATACGCTCAGCAAATTCCATAATTGCATCCGGCGTTATATTTTCTTCAAAGGAAATACCCGTACCTTTATACTGACGGGCAAAAATTCGATAACTTCCGCCATTTATATCGTTTTCTTCAACTTTAAACATTTCAAGCCCATTCGACTCAAATAAGTACTTCAGAGAATTAAGCGAATAGTATTCCAAGTGTTCATGACATATATTACCTATATCATTATTTTTCAGCATAGGAGTCAAACACATTAATTGAGCAACGAAGATGCCATCATCAGCTAAAGCGCGTTGAGCGTCTTTGATGAATTTATTAGGGTCATCCAAATCGTAGAACATACCGATAGCTGTAATAACTTTCGCCTTACCGAAGCCCCATTGATCTGCAAGTGTCATGTAGCGATCATAATCCCAAAAATCATGCATCACATAATCGGCGTTTTTCTTCAACAATTCAATCAAGTTGTTAGCCGGCTCACAACCAACACGGTAGATACCTTTCGAAGTATAGCTGGCAAGCATTGTGCCGTCATTTGCACCTATATCCAATACTACATCACCTGCATGCAGAGGCACCATCGCCTCTACTTGTTCCGTAATATTTCGCAACGCATAGCGCATAGTAGAAGTTATACCTGAACGGTACCAGTAATGGCGGGCATATAGTAATTCCTGCGGGGCAGTATGGCGCAGCTGTAATAGCGAACAATTGTCGCACACCATCAAATCAAGAGGCGCCTTCAATCCCTTACCAATATTTTCGGGCAACACAAAGTCATTAATATATTGTTCACCCAGAGAAAACACATCACGCAAATCACTGGATCCACAAAGACGGCATTTTGTGTATCTTATTATTTCCATCATAGTATTGTGTATATATCCTTTCTATAGATTGAGGCACTTTAACTGCTTCAGCAATCATACTCCTGTCCTATTCGACATAATATCTCCAACAGCTTCAGCCACTTCGTCTATCTGTTTTTCCGTAAGCGTTAACCCTGATGGCAAATATAAACCTTGACGTGAGATACTCTCAGTTACCGGATAGCATTCTCCCTTAAATAAACCTAGATCCTTTAAAACTGGTTGTTCATGTAAACCAAAAAAAAACGGCCGTGTTCCAATATTTTTTTTGGCTAGTGCTTTCATCATGGAATCTGCATCAAGGCCTGTTTCCTTTGCCAATTCTATACAATACATCCAATATACTGTTTTGGCCCATGGTTTTTCTACTTGACATTTTATTCCCTTATATCCTGAAAGTTTATTGCGATAATATTCTCCTAATCTCCTCTTTATGTGAACAAACTCCTCAATGCGATCCATTTGTGCAATACCAATGGCAGCTTGCATATTAGTCATCCTGAAGTTGTACCCCATTTCAGTATGATAGAATCTTTTCTCGGAACGAAAGGATAAATTCCGATACGATGCAGCACGTTTTGCCATATTTGGATCTGAAGTAAGAACCATTCCGCCTTCGCCCGTAGTTATAATCTTATTTGCATAAAACGACCAAGAGCTTATATTTCCGAGGCTACCGCATTTATTTCCTTTATATTCCGCACCATGAACTTCCGCAGCATCCTCGATAACCAGAAGATTATTTTTTTTTGCAATTTCTAAAACAGGATCCATATCCACAGGATGACCATATATATGTACTGGCATAATAGCCTTGGTTTTTCCCGTTATTCGTGCCTCAATTTGATCAGTATTCATGTTCCATGTATCAGGTTCAACATCTACAAGAACTGGTACTGCCCGCAAACGAAGAACCGCTAAAGCACAAGATATAATTGTGAAAGAGGGCATAATGACTTCATCGCCACAGTTAATACCAGCAGCAAATAAAGCTGTTTCAATAGCAGCAGTGCCGTTGCATACTGCTATTCCGTATTCAGAACCAATATAGTTGCTAAACTTATTCTCGAATTCTTTTACAAATGGCCCATCAGAAGAAATCCAGCCAGTCTCGATGCACTCGCAGAGCAGTTCTTTTTCACGGCCATTTAGAAGTGGTTGGTTAACGGGTATCATGATGCTTCCCTTCGAACTTCTCCTTGTCTTCTTCCGGGCGGTAAGGGCCGTTCTTTACCTCAATCATAGTGAGAGGTTCCAATGTAGTCATTCCGTGTCCGGAACTGACCAACAATATTACGTCACCTTCCGATAGTTCTCTGCTTTCTAGATATTCCTTGTCAAAAGAATAGAAGTCAATCCGAATCCGACCTTTTTGAATGATCAACACCTCCTGAGTGCCAACTGTCTCTCTATAAACAGGATGATGCATATGTGGCTTAATTATGTGGCCGGCAGGATGGCTCATATAGCCTAACTGAAGGGAAGAATCATTAGAAGTAATAAATGATATTCCATCTTTTTTAAAGTTTTTCCTCACTATTATAGCCATGAGATTATCATTGTGAGTAATTCTTTCTATCATCGAAATATGTACCCTTTAAAAATCAAGTTCTGATCAGACTTATCTTTGCAGCATTTCTGGCCAATGAGCTATCAGCACAAATAATGTTGCTCAAGGTTATAAATATCCTTCAAGAACGTATATTTTATTACAATCCATCTTCTCGATAAGAACGTGTTATTTCCAAATGGTAATCCTCTGGCTTGTGCATGTGAAATCCGTCGTTTCTGAGACGATTTAATAAATCGTTAACTATGCGTTCCGAAGCTTTGCCATCGCCCAGATTGTGTTCCCATGTCTTACCATATAGATTTTCAAATTTTCTATATAGCTCATCATGAGGATATAGATCTGGTCGGCTTGGATCGAATTTCACACTTGAACCGGCATCATACACCTGTGGGCGTTCCGTAGCCTTACGTATCTGCAGCGATGGCACCTGCAAAACACATGTCTCTTCAACTACAGTACCAGAATCTGTAATAACTCCTCTGGAGTTGACCATCAATAACAACATTTCCTGGTACCCGATAGGATCAACCATAATAACGTTTTCAGGAAGCGACAATCCATATTCTTTAAGTACTTTCTGCGTCCGATAACTAGCCGGAAAATATACTTTGCGATTTGTCGCACGGATCAAAGACAAAACATTCTCAAAAGATTCGCGAATGTGAACATTTTCGCGCCGATGGCATGTCATTAAATAATATTGACCGCGTTCAATTCCGCGTTTTCTAAAATAATCGTCGGTTGCCATTTTATCATAGAAATCTTTTTTTGCAAAATAGTAAGCATTCAAAACATCCACAATCAAGTTTTGGACAAGAACAATTCTCTTGGGATTGAGACCTTCAGCAATACCCTGCTTTTTATATTCTTCAAAATATGTATAAATCACATCGGATAAATGATCAATTGTTCCTCGATACTTTTCTTCCGGCATACGCCAATCATAGGACCGCATACATCCCTCGATATGAACGATGGGAATGTTGAGTTGTGCAGCAGCTAAACAACCCATAACCGTATTTGTGTCCCCTAAAAACACCACTGCCTCCGGCTGCATCTCTTTTAATACAGGATAAAGCAGAGAAATCACGGCAGCAGATGTTTCCGCATCTGTGTTACCTCCGGCACCCAACTCTATGTCCGGGGGAGCTATACCTAACTCTCTAAAAAAGACATCTTTTAAATTGTCCGAATAATGTTGGCCGGACCAGATGAATTTCACATCAAATTCCTTCGTAGTTCGAATCGAGTTGAGGATTAGGCTGGCACGAATAACATCAGGTCTTATTCCAAGGATAATAGCAAGTCGCTTCTTATTCATTTTTTTCTCCTATCTTTCATTTCTGTTATTAATTCATTTATTGCATTTTGTATATTTTGTCCTTCATCAAATAATTTTTTCAGTTTATAATAGCGCGTACCTAATATTCTGGAGACCCGCTGTTTCTGATCTGTAAATGGTGTAATTTTGACATCCGGTCTGAATATCGATTGAAATAATTGCAACAGTTCAAATTTAGATAAGGGCTGATTGGGACAAAAATGATGGACATGTGCTTCATCACGAACCGCATCAAAGGAATCATTCAATATTAATTTATAACATAACTTTGCAAATTGAAGAGTCGTTACCCCGTTCCACAAATGGTTTGTGTAACCAGAAACCTCTGCTCCCTGAGGTTGATTATAGAACCATTCCAACAATCCTTTTTTATTAATATCATCAGGTCCAATAATTGAACAGCGCAAATTCACAAATCCAGTCTCAGTTACTTCGCCCAGGCTTTTAGTTTTTCCATAAATGTCAAAACATTGTTGAGGACTGTCCTCCATACATTCACCTGCATCTCTGGCAAAAACACCATCCGTAGATATATGAATAACACGCACCCCGATCTCCCTGGCTAAACCTGCAAGTTCATGTGGGAATAGCGAATTAACCAAAATAGCCCGCTGCACTGATTTTGAATTTGTTTCGTCAATTTCATTGCTCGTTATTCCAATACAATTTATAAAATAATCAAATGGACCATAATGTTCTATAATTTGGAATAATCTACCAAGTCCATCTTCGACATCAAAATAAGAAGGATCAGATTTTTGAGCACGGCAAGTGTGCTCGACATCTACCCCATCACATCTCGACAAAAAACGGAAAACCATTTGGCCGAGTATCCCCTTACTCCCGAGAACAAGCACTCTGGTCATCTTAAATAACTACTAAAAAGTGAATTACGGAAAATCATAATCATAGTCATAGACGAAAAACCTTTCCAGGTGTTCTAAAATAATCTTAATTCCGGCAATGGTGTCACCCAAATTCCCCTGAACCATTGCTCATTAGATCTAATAAGATCGGCGTAGTTCCATGCAGTAACAAAAATATAGTCAGGAGGATTATCTTTTAGTTTTTCCGGAAAAACAATTGGTGTATGTGTCCCGGGCATCAGTTTACCTGCCCGCAGAGGAGATGCATCCACCATAGCCTCCAGATAATTCATCCCGCAAGCGTTTACCCATAACGTGGCTTTACCCGCTGCTCCATAACCCCATATACGACTATTTTGGCTCAGCTTACCAAGAGTTTCTCTTACTACATTTATCTTACGACCAATATTCTGGCCAAACTTCATCCATGTTGCAGGATCAGCTAATGCTTTTTCCGTTTCATAAGCCAAGATTTCCATTACTTTTGGGCTGGGTACTTGATTATAATTTTGGGTCGCTACTACACGAAGCGAACCACCGTGCATCGGTATTCTTTCAGCATCAACAACATTGAACCCATAGCGTTTGAGCAGAACAGCGAGAGTCGTAAGACAATAGAAAGTAAGATGCTCATGATATAACGTATCCCATTGAATCATTTCCAATAAGTCACCGGCATACATCACTTCCAGACAGAGATGGCCATTTGGTTTTAGAATTTGTCGGGCAGCTCTCAGAATAATCTCCGGCTTATCGTTGTGGGCAAATGCATTACTGCCCGTCACAACATCAGCTTCTCCCAACCGCTGTCTGATTGATTCAGCTATAGTTTCATCAAACGATCCAGAAATAACATCCAAACCTTCATTACGGGCCATTTCAGTGATGTTATCCGACATATCAACCCCGCACACTTTGATACCCAATTGCTTAAGTGGCTTGAGCAAAATACCATCATTACAACCAAATTCTACAATTAACTTGGGAGACAATTTATCATCCAGCCATTTAGCATAGTTTGTAAAGTGTTGGATCAGAGGCCCTACAGTACTGGATGAAAACGAATAATCCTGAAAAAGGATCTCCGGATCAATCGCTTCCAATATTTGTACCAAACCACATTCTCTACACACGTGTATTGGTAATGGATAAAGATTTTCCTTTGCAATGGCCCCTACACCTGACAGGAATCCACCGGCTAAAGGCATCATCCCCAAATCAAGGAATATTTCCAAATTGTTACTTTCACATCCTCTGCATATTGTTCTAGCCATAAATATAAACTCCTTATAACAATTGTAGTCGCGGTGGAACAATTTTCAGAAAGCTTTTTATCGCATACTTTAAATAAACAAAAAAAACTTTAGGATGATAAGCAAAGCTGGAAGGACGGTCTGATTTTGCTCGTGCACCCAATGTATAAGAAACTTCACAAAAGGTCCTTGCAAGAAATTTTACCTGATAGAGTTCTTCCATTATGATTGCGAATCCATTTTCCTGTAAATGCAATCGACATAAAATATCTGTTTTAACTGCACGAAAACCATTTGTACAATCTCTAATCGGCAAACGATATAGCATCATAGCCACTCGATTGCCAATTACTGATACAATTGTTCTCCATACTGGAACTCCAGATACTCTTCCTCCATCTATATAACGCGACGCTTTGATAACATCATATCCTTGCTTCATCTTTTCTACGAATAACGGTAAATACATAGGATCATTTGTCAAATCACTATCCATAAAAAGAACATACTCAAAACCCATTTCAGCAGCACGTTTGGTCCCGCTTTTGAGCGCGCTTCCGTAACCCAAGTTTTTATTATGACTTAAAACGTGTAATTCAGCAAATTCTGCTACCAGTCTCTTCAAAATCAGGCCTGTATCATCTGAACTGCCATCATCAACAACAATGAGTGCTGTTCGGTATGGTAAGGAGTTCAGTCTATTACAAACAGAACGGATACACTTATCCACACCTGCTGATTCGTTATAAACTGGAATAACTACACAAAAGCTTAGTCCCGAGGCGGTAATATCCTTTTTTGCACACATGGATATGCAATAGCTCCTTATATCGGTAACTACTTTAAGCAATAATTCTGATTATCAAAAATGGTTAAAACCAAAAGATGCCTATTCTATGGAGAAAACTTCTAATCAATAGCCAAGCGTACCCTGCTCCTTCTTTATATAGCCTAAACCCTTTATTAAAAGGTATGGTCTTAAATCGAGATGATATATAAGTAACTTTACCTCCGGCAAGAAGAGCTTTAAGGGTAATTTCAGGACAAATGCTGTAACCGTTTTGCATCAATCCCAATGATTGAATAAATACTCTGTCAAACATTTTAAACCCATAGGTTGAATCGCTTATATTGAGTCCTGTCATTAATTTTGTTAAAAAACGGTACACATACTGATAAATTCGAAATCTTACTGGAACTGTGCTCCAATCATCTGGCGAAGAATATCGACTAGCCTGTACCACTTGAGCGCCTTTTCTTATTAACCCTAGCATTTCATTAATAATGCTGATGTCATCTTCCCCATAAGGTGAAACTATAACAGCATAGCGGCTTAATGAATAGGCCAACCCAAAACGAATTAATGCACCATAGGGATTGGATTCACCTTTTTTTTGCAGCAAACGCAACTTCAACCAGGGGTATTTTTTCTGGATATAATCAGCAACGGAAATGATTGATTTTTCATTCTCATTCGTTATTATGATAACTTCTGCATCAGCCGGGTTTGTCATCAGATACTGGCTTAAAACATCTATAAAACCTGGAAGAGAATCAATATTTGATGGACATGGCACTAATATAGAAAGTTCATTCATAAATAAACGACCTCATAAATTCATCTTTATTTCTTTGCCAAGTGGTGAGACATGCTCTTCTACCAAAGGTCGAAGATACAGATAGTTTGAAAAACGATTAAGAAACGCATTTTTCACCCGACCCTGCTCCAGGAGTTCTTTTAATTCAATAATGGCATCATCAATAGTTAAGGTAGGATTAAATCCCCATTCTTTTCGAGCCTTATTACTTGAGACCTTATAATTTCTGTTATCTTGAAACATAGCTTCGGTTGCATCAATTCCCAATTCCGGGAAATAACTCTGAATCCGCTTAGCCATATCAATAATAGCCATATTTTCGGTATGCAAATTATAGATGCCGGTATTCTCCTTATCAAGGACCATAGAAATTGCTTTAGCAACATCACGAACGTGCAAGAGCGGACGATACTGCTCACCCCCAAAGACAACAACTTTGTTGTGAAAAACAGCCCTCATTACCAGAGTGTTCACAACCAGATCAAATCTGATTCTTGAGAAACAATCGCTGATTCCCTGCAATGTTCCAAGCCTGAAGCATATAGCCTTTGAATCCGCTAGTATTTCTTCAGCTTCAATTTTTCCTTTTGCATATAAAGAAAGAGGTCTTAGCTTCGAGTTTTCAGTTAGAACATCATCTCCTGCCCCATATACAGAGCAAGATGACATGTAAATAATTCGACCTTTGAAATTATCCTTCAAAAATTGAATGCTGTTAGTGTTAATATCGACTGTCAATGACTCATTTAAAGTACAAGCGGGATCGCCAACCAAAGCTGCCAACCAGACAACGACATCGGCCCAATCCAGGTATGGCTTTAGTTTAGCTTTATCGCGGATATCGCCATAGATAAACGGAATTGGTTTCCTGTATGATTCCTCATATAACAACAAGTCATATACAAGAATATCATGCTCTGACTTGATCAATATGTCTGTAAGGGCACCTCCAATATAACCAGCCCCACCAACAATTAAGACTTTAATAACGACACCTCCATTACAGCTTTTATATAAACAATGATATTTAGCTCTGATAAGCTTTGCAACATTAAAACTTCTATCGTTCTAGTATCTGCCATGGATTCCAGTAGTAAGCATCAAAACGGATATCATCACCTTGCGTTTCTTCAAGAGATGATGTGGAAAAGAAAATCAGTTTTGTGTCTGCAGTAAGAGACATAAAACCATTTGCATATCCGGCTGGAATAAAAAGTACAGAAGGTTTGTGCTCCGCAAGGACATAGCGCCATACTTTGCTGTCCTTCGATGGATTTTCCCAATTATCGACCTCGACCGCTCCAACCAGTGCCGATCCTTTTACAACCGTCACATATTTAGACTCCCGTTTGTGGGCATGCCAAGCCCGAATAAAACCAGATCTGTAATTAGCAACAGAATAAAAACGTTTTACCCCGTCAAATTTAAAATCATTTGCAAATCCAACTTCACCGCGATCATCCATGGCAAGGCCACCTTCGAATAATTGTGGTATCGTCATTTCCTACCTCCATCTTTTAAGTCAACAACCATATAGTGACTAGTTAACATAACCAGTTTGTATTTCTTATTTAAATATTGCCAGAATAATTTATTTTTTTGTGTCTCATGAACGCCACTACCATATTTCGTATCTAATGCCACATATGTTGTCGCTCCTTGAGTGCGTAGATATTCTATGTCTGCAATTGAATCGTATTCGAGTAAAGGTCTAAAAAAAAATACTTTGCTTTGAGAATAATACGAAAACACAGTTGGTTCAGCGCCCGGCTGGTTCAAAACAACAACTAGATTTGGGGGTGCTAGCTTTTTAATAATTTCAGAAACTTCCAATACATAAGGCATTCTGTTGCTGTACATATATTGAAAATATTTATAATAACCTATTCCATAGGAAATAAAAATTGCCAGAAGAAGACCTGACCCCAACCAGACAATTGATTTCCTTTTAAATATTTCCTTTAAGAAGTCTTTTTTATGCAGAAGCCATTCGACTGCAAAACCGAAAAAAATTGCCGCTAGTGGAAGAAGCGGTAAATGATAATATATATGCCCAGCATTTGCTCCGGAAAATACAAAGAAATAAACAATTATTGCACCCAACCATAAATATAATATCCTACATCGATCACCCGTACATATAAATACTCCAATAGCCGTACCTGCAAAACCAAGCGGAGTCAAGAGGATAAGGATAATTGACCCTCCCACAAATACGTAAAACGCAGGATCAAACCAGTGATTGGTGATACCCCGCGATTTAATCAGCTCTAGCCAATTACCGCCAAAGCCACTTGGAATATAAGATTGCATTGCATTGAAGTAGTTAGCATAAGCACCCCAAAAAATTAATGGTACCGTCGCCAACAACATGTAAAGCCAGAATTCAGATCGTCTAAACAGTGTCCACCTATATTTAAGAAACCAAGCGGTAAGTATTGGCACAAATAATATGGCTGCAGTTGGCTTCGTCAAGCAGGCAAAGGCCGCAAATATTATTGCAGTCGAGTATAAAAGCAGAGTTTGTCTGTCTAACCATTTTAAAAAAAAATAAATTGCGCCTACGATAAAAAACATCATTGATGCTTCCGGCATAAATGCCCGGCTAAAGAAAATATTCATCGGCGAAAATGCATACAAAGCCAATGCTGCAAAAGCACCAACTACTGGTAAAAATTGACGTGCGAGGCCAAACATTAAGAACATAGCTCCGATGGAAAAAGATACGTTTACAAGTCGACCGATTGTCTCATGCACCCCGAAGAGATAATATAGCAACGCCGCTATACCGTGCATTAAAGGAAATTCCATTATAATATAGCCAGGAACATTACCAAAATAATCAAGGCGAGTATGAAATATATCCATATTATCATCGAATAAATTACGAGCCATCATTGCCGTCTGGGCCTGGCGCACTTGATGACTTTCAACTAACGGCATATTAACGCCATATAACCTTATAGCCAAACCTAAAAGGACAATTGCCATTAATATGCACCACACATGTTTAGTATTTACTAGAACAGTTTGTATCTGATTATTCATATTTATTTATAGTTATACGATCACAAGCATTGATTTATTGGCAACCAGAGAGTCCTTGGATTCAGACATCTTAAGGTAATTAATTGTTTGTAGGAAATAATTCTAGAATTCAAGAACTGCTTTCTCTACAGATGAAATCTTTAATTCCTTGAAATGTTCCATTTAGCACAGAACTATAATGGTATTTTTCATCTTTTTCTTTATATATACCCTTCAGAAGCAATTTCTGTAATATTCGAATAAATGCTTTTGCTGCTATTTTCATAGCTATAATACCGTACACAAATAAATAGGCTTTATCGTTGAGAGAACTTTTTGTAAGAACCGCTCCAAATGCATATGCATAATTATATACATAGAGAGGAAGCGCTTTAGGGATAGGGTGGAAAAAAATTAAATCGGGTAAATATAATACGTGCTCATTAGCCGCCTTTAATCGAAAAAAAATGTCGCTTTCTTCGGAACCATAATACTTCGCACCCACACCAAAGTTTTCATCGTAACACCCTATTTTGTTAATTACTCTTCTGCTTAATACATGAGCACTACCCATGAAATACTGGTAATCAAATCGATTTAACTTTTTAACTTTGTCGCGCAAAAAAAGAGGTGAAAAAGGAATGTTTTGCGCAGAATCGATAAGCTTGCCACAAAATGCATTAACATTATTAAATCTTGAAATATTTTTTAACAATATTTCAATAAAAGTTTCGCTGATTGTTGCGTCATCGTCTATAAATACAAGGTAATCTCCTTTACATTTTCCAATTGCAAAATTTCTAGCCAAAGACAAACCAACGCCATCTATGTAGTAGAAAGCAATATATTGAGGATAACGGATATTTATCTTTTTTTCTTGTTTAGTTTTTTGGATAACAACCAAAATCTCTATTGAAATATCCTGTCTGTATTCATGCGCTTTTTCAATAGAAGTAATGCATTGTTGCAGTTCTTGGTCTCTGTCAATTGACGCTATAATGAATGACATTTTCACGTGATAATCCTCTTTGGGAATAAATAATTTACTTATTGATAGCGCCGTCTACAATAATTTTCTTTACCGAAATCAATGTAACCATAATACCAACATATATCAGCGTTCGATAAAAATTAAATAATGCCTTGTATAATGTTAATTTAGCCACAAATGGACTAAATTTTTTTAAAACTAATTTGCATTTTTTAAAATTGGAAAATGCTCCAAACGATATTCCTTTTGAGTGTACCCTATAAATTGCCAGAGGTTCGTCTATAAATGATATTTTTTCATAGTAAGAAATAAATACCCACATTGCAAAATCCTCAACTGCAATAAGTCTTCTATCTTCATCAAAAAAATAAATATTTTTTTCTTTTCTATTTCTCATAACGACTGTTAAACAATCTATTATATTGAAATGCAAGAATAAATAATTAAAAATATGTCCCTTTTGGGGTTTTTGTGGAGCTATGCCCAATTGGACACCATTTCTTTCGATTATACATTTTGAATATAACAAAAAAATATCTTGATTGTTTTCTAAGAACTCAACCTGTTTCTCAAGTTTTTGCGGCAACCAAAGATCATCAGCATCTAGAAAAGCAAGATAACTTCCTTCGGCAATCTGCATAGCGTAATTTCTAGGTTTTGCGGGGCCACCACTGTTATAGCCTAGCGGAAAAACCTTAATCCTTGGATCTTTAGCTGCAAAACCTTGAGCTATAGATAAAGTGTTATCTGTTGACCCATCGTCAACGATTAACATTTCCCAGTTCCGATAAGTCTGATTTATTACGGAATCGATCATTTCCGGCAAATATTGCGAAGCATTATATGAGGGTACAATTATTGATACTAATGGTGAGTTCATTCAGACAACTAATTATTTTGTTTTATTTTGCCGGATTGAATAATGCAAAAAACTTCGGATTAAATCTTTGGAACAGCACTTTTGGAAAACCAAATAACAAGTAAAAAATAATAGGCTTTTCAAACGACATCCCTATTTTCAATACGTTCATAATATTCTTAAATTTTCCAAGGCAATTGTGGGTAATGTAAAAAGCCAAAACATAACCCATATTGATTCTAAATATACACCTTTCAATTCCAGTCAATTCAGTTCTTGCAGCGGCATTGTATAAAAGTTGAAATACTTCTGATACCAGCACATCGGCCTTAGAAGTACTTCTGACGGTAGTATCATGAGTTCTGAAATTATTTAATGACTCAGATGCATAAAAGAAATCGCAAGCATCGGCAATTCGACACCAAAAATCCCAGTCAGCACAGACTTTATACGTTGAGCAAAAACCTTTTATATGATCAACATGTTTTTTTCTGATCATAGCAGCGCTCATATTGGGTATAATGCAGGAACCTAACAAGAACCGTTGCATTTTATGTCTTGGAATTATCGTATTATGTGAACATAGTTTTTTAAACGACTTCTGCTGTCCTTCAAAATCGTCCCCTATTACTCTGCCTTTTTCATCTACAATTTTACTTCTACAATATGCCACTCCGACATTTTCATCATTGATCATGTTATCAAGCAGTGTCTTTACATGAGTTGGTTCATTGAAATCGTCACATTCGGCAAACATCAGAAAATCACCATGACTCAAACTGATACCCAAATTAGAAGCATTCGCATGACCATGATTTTCACTTAGCAATACAATTTGTACATGAGGAAGATTATTGTATTTATTTAGAATGACAGCACTACAATCGGTCGAACAATCATCGACTACTATGATTTCGATATTCGGATATGTTTGATTAAGCAGGCTCTCCATGCGCTGATCCAAATATTCTGCATGGTTGTAGCTAGTCACTATTATACTCACAAGATCATTCATTTAAACATGCTGAAATATATTATCTTTCATAATAAAGATACATCTCACTCCCGTTTTTTTTGTTTCTATCATTTTTCCATTCCAAATCCGACTTATGCTGTAAATAGAAATTGGTAATTTTTGACAGGGGATAAAACATTAAGAGCGCAACAGAAAGGAAATAATATTTCCCCCGACTCATCAATTGCTTTTTATAATCTATAGTATTAGCTGGAAATCTTAATATTTTTAACAATGATAATAATAGGCGTAAACCCATCATCTCTAAAGCGGCAATTGTATCTATAGTTTTTTCAATCCTTGTTGAATTAATTATAAAGGAAATACTTGAAGAAGTAATCCAATTAATTGCACCGTAGAATTGACTGCTATAATAATCGTCTGCTAATGTAAAGCCATACAGGATGGCAAAATCGTTCATTTGTTTTGTTGTCAATCTTCTGAGATGACTTTTATCCTCAAAAAAAAACCGGCCACCTGAATTATAATCAATTCCATCTTTTTTAAGCATACACATCCTGTGCTCAAAACTTCCCTGGTTACCACAAGGTAATATGATTAAGAGAGAAGCATTTTTTTTCACATACTGGTTAATATCCTTCCAGGAATCAGCAATATTAGATACATGCTCTAAGACGTGATGTGACAACAGGAAGTCGAATTTTCTATTAATGGGATTGTTGTCAGATGGCACAAAAAATGTGCAGTCCGAATACCGATTCCGGGCATTATCGATAGCAACAGAACTTATATCACACCCGAATACATTCCAGCGGGGTAAGGCTTTTTTTATTACTTCTGTAAAAACTCCATTACCACATCCATAATCAAGAGCCTCTCCGGTTTCGGGAAGATTCAATGCAGTGATAATTTCAAAGATACGCTCTTTTTTATCAGCGGGCCACTCATCCATATATCCACTTGCATACCAATTATCATAGAATTCGGCGTCCTTTCCGTGATTTAAATTTAAGGACTCATGGCACATGATTAAGAGGACCAACTGAATAATTTGTAACTATCTGAAATATTATTACGCACATTTTTCAACAAACAATTTGGCTCTCTTCAGTTGAGATAATTTTTCATATGATTTAATTATTGTTTTAATTAACAGCTCATGGAATCGCGACTCTGATCTGATAAAAAATCCAATGAGCCAATGTGGAATATAGTTAAAGCACAGAAGAGAAAATACTAAATTCAGATAGTCCTTTTCTTTTGAATCATAATTAACTGAGTAGAAGCGGTTACTGACGACCGCACCAGTTTTCATTGCAGTAGGCGAATTGACGGGATTTTGAATACTAGAAAAAATATCAGCACTATTATCAGTGATAAAACCATCGGCCAGGGCTTTCTCCGTAATTATCGTCCCGGGATAGAAAATCAGATTATATCCTTGTAAATAAAGAGGCCTGGGAAACTTAAGCAACAATTCAATGGTTTGCTTAATATCTTCACTTTTTTCATAGGGATTGTTGAAGATGAAATCATACACTGCCGCAACCCCTAACTGCTTTATAAGATGAGCTACCTCGACAATTTTCTTATTGGACACCGGTCTATTGTATACATCGCGGTTTACTCGCTCACTCCCGGATTGTATCCCTACCTGAAGTTTGCTCAATCCACATTTTTTTAGAAGCTTGATCTTTTCATAATCAAATGCCATCGGTTCGATTAAGGCAAAAAATGGCAGTTTAATTTTCTTTGCATACAAATCACTGAACAAGTTGAATTCATCGACCTTGCGTGCCACAAAACTATCATCCCAAAAATTAACTTGCGATAAATTCTTAAATATCTGCTTTGCTTGAATGAGTTCTTGAATAACATTTTCAATACTTCTCTTTCTTAGGTATTTACCTTTCCCATGATAATGTTTTCTGCGATAGCTATTGTAGCAATAATTACAACTATATGGGCAACCGCGGGAACTCATTAAACTGTATTCACCATTTAAATGTTCTTCACGCAATTGTTCAAATCCCTTTGCATTCATCACATACTGGGAAGACAAATCAAAATCGGGGAAAGGATATTTGTCGAGATTTTCTTCGAGGCTTCGTAATTCATTTTTTACAATACCGTTTTCTGTTTTAAACCAAATATTCTTTATATCAGGTATTATTTTTTCCTGTGTTGACAGAACTTTTACAAGATCAAGAAGGGCTTCTTCTCCTTCGCCTCTGCAAATCATATCCGCATGGAGTAAACATTCCTCGGGCATGACGTTAACATGGGCTCCTCCCCAGATAACGGGTATATTGATTTCTTTTTTTATTGCGCTGGTCAACTCAACAGCTGATTGATAATCATCTGTCACCAGACTGATACCGATGAGACCTATTTCCTTTTCCTTTAAAATGCGGATTAGCTCTGCCAGATTAGACTCATTAAATGAATCAGGGCAAAAAAAACAGTACGTCTCATAGCTATCAGCCTTGATATAGGAAGCAAGTGTCCTGATATTGATGCTGTTCACCAAAAACGAAACTAATGCTACACGGACTGTTTGCATGCAATAATTACCATTATATTTTTTTACAGACAAAATGCATTAGACCTATTCCGCTACTATTTTTTAATGTCGGCAAGCCAGTGTTAACAGACTCTATGATGGATAAACCGGAGCTTTCAATAACTTTTTCCCAGTACCATTTAGGATAGGCCCTATCATTCAGATAAGGGTCGTACAAGATTCCGCTTGATGATAACTGTGGTGAAATAGATTCATATTTTCGAATTAAAGTATTACGCATGATTGATAAGAAGACCCTGATTATTGAAATTGTGTATTTAAAATATGGATAAGGGGTTTCATTGAGAATAAAAAGCAATCCATTGTCTTTTAATATTCTACCTACTTCCCTTAATAATTTTTCGAGGTTATCCGCATGGTGAAATGACGAGGACGCCACTACAACATCAATAGATTTATCTTCAAAAAGCAGCGGGTAAAACAATCCTTCTATAGGAACAATCTTTTCGGGCCTGCCGCTCATCAGCTGAATCATTTCAGGCATCATCTCATTCAGAAAAAATTTACTGGTATCCAGATTGTATATTGTCTTTACACTATCATATTTGGACAGATAAGCACTTAACCAGCCAACTCCGCCCCCTAAATCTAATACAGTTGAATCACTCTGAAGATATTCATTCCAATTAATAATCTGAATGGCATCCAGATAATTACTTTGCTCAACAATCCTCTTATAAAATGCTTCAGAATTTTTTAGATATGCAACAGATTCGGGATAGTGAGTTGCCATTGATTTATCAAACTGCAATATACTGCATTCAGTTTGTCTAAGAATCCAATTATTCAAGTGCTCCTCTTTATTCACATATAATCCTCATTTAATTTTAGTGAGCATAAAACAATCAATGCCAAGAACATCAATATCAGTTGAAAGAAAACATTTTATTGCATCTTCCGGTGTCTCAACAATAGGTTCGCCGGCAACATTAAAAGATGTATTCAAGAGCAGCGGAATCCCGGTTATTTTTTCAAATTCTTTAATTAGATCATAATACCGTTCATTCACATCTCTTGTGACTGTTTGCACCCTTGCGGTTTTATCAACATGAGTTATTGCAGGCACAACATCTTCTTTACCAGGCTGGACATAAGGGGCAAGCAGCATAAAAGGTGAATCAATGTCGAGAGTAAAATATTCATGGGCGTGTTCTTTAAGGACAGAAGGCGTAAACGGCCTGAATCCTTCTCTGAATTTCACTCTTGAGTTCAGGATATCTTGCATATCCTTGCGCCGGGGATCTGCCAATATACTTCTGTTGCCTAAGGAACGTGGACCGAATTCACTTCTCCCTTGCCACCAACTCGTGATTTTCCCGTCAGCAATAGCGCCAGCCATTATGCTGTATAGACCAGCCATGTCATTATATTTTTCTATTTTTATGCCGTCTTTATTTCTATATTTATCTACAGCCTTGAGCACGTCTTCTGACGTATATTCTTTACCAAGATAATCATGTTTGGCAACATATTCTCTTGAAAATCCGTCAATTATATTATGAGCATAAAGCGCCTGACCAACTGCCAGTCCATTATCTCCGGCATTGGGATAAATAAAGATATTTTCGAATTTTGTGTTTTCCAAGACCTTATAATTAGCTACACAATTTAGACCTACCCCACCGGCAATACAAAGATTTTTAGACCCTGTTTTTTCATACAACCAGTTGGCAAGATATGTCATTACATCCTCAATAATTTTCTGTCCCGCAAATGCAATATTAATATGCTCCTGTTCGATTGGCTCGTTTTTCCCGCGACTTTGAAATTGGCTAAAAATTGAAGGTGCCTTTCCAAGAGAATAAAGGTGCCTTTCCGGTAATAATCCCCTTTTTAATAAACTGCGCCAATTATTTATATTAAATTCTAATTTATTATAATGAATGTGCTCTTTTATCATATCGTAATATTCGGGTTTTCCGTAAGATGCCAACCCCATAGTCTTGCATTCTTCGTTCGTCTTAAAACCACATAATTTTGTTATCTGGGAGTATAATCCACCAAGGCTTTGTCTGGCGGAAAACTCTCTCAGTATTTTTATCGAATTACCCTTGCCATAAGCCAAACATCCGGAAAGCTGATCATAACCGGCTCGCTTAAGAGGGACTCCTTGACCGTCGATTATCATAATGGCCGCATCTTCAAAAGAAGATGGAAGAAACGCCTGGCAGGCATGGGAATAATGATGCTCCGGAACAATGAAATTTATTTTTGGATTATTGTCAGTAAAATATTTCTTTGCTTTTTCGTTGTGACGATAACTGTATGTCACAGCATCAACATCCTTCAGTTCAACGCCACCCGCATCCAACACATGATTTATAAGGACATGGAAGGATTCTATATCGTTAAAATCTATATCCGAGTAGTCATTAATCAAATCGAAAGGCAAATCAAGATTTTCCAGATAAACCGTGGGATTTGAATTCCATCCAAATGTCTTCATGTCAGTTTTCGATATCGGTAACATTATATCGTACTTTTTTCTGGTCAATCTCTCTAAAGTATTTGCTGCTACAATTTTCCCATCCAGGCACAAAGCACAGCCGACGCCATGCCCACTGGTTGTCATACTCAATATGCAACGTTTCACTATAGACCCTCTCTATTATTTAGAATATTTGTTGTAACAAATGTCTTCGCATTCATAAACAACTTGTAATGATTCCGAAGAACATCCTCGTCCATATCCCACCACTTTGATTGCAGAAGCTGTTTCTTTGTCTCTTCGTCAAAACGGTATTTTATTATTTTTGCCGGAACTCCTGCCACAATTGCATAAGGAGGCACATCCTTAGTAACCACGGCACCTGCAGCTACAACCGCACCAATACCTATCTTTATTCCGTCAACGATCATGGCGCTTTCTCCGATCCATACATCATGACCGATAGACGTGCGCTGGAAAGGGGAAAAAACGTCGGACTGGCAGAATGTTTTGGCAAGCGGTTGTGTTGCAGAATAAAATGCCGGATGAGTACTTACAAAAGTCAGCGGATGTCGTCCAAGACCTATCTTCACTCCCCCGGCTATAGAACAGAACTTTCCTATTTCTGCACATATTACCTGTGAATTTTTTTGTATAAATGTGTGGTCTCCAATAACCGAATCAATAATTATTGATTTCTGAAAAATTACATTGTATTTTCCGAGTCTGGAAATATCATCTACAATCGCGCCCGGATAGAAAAGGCATGTTGGATATTTCCTTTCCATTTTTGCCTGTAAACGGGCAGAAACAATAAACTCTTTAAATTGCATCCATGTATATTTAATTAATGAATTCATTATCGCTGGAATGCCAATTTCCCTTTAACGTAATTGAGTACTTTTAAAACATCCTCTTCTTCCAATGAAAACACATTCGGTTTTTTTATTATTAAAACAAGCATACATGATGAATAGAAAAGCCCCGAAATTAGGAATCGGATAGAAAAATGGAAACTCTTTAATATTTCATCAACGGCATAAGAGCATGCAAGGGCAGTAAGCATACATATTGAAAAACAGGCAATCTGGTTAACCAAAAACTCTTTGAAGGATATTTTTAAATATTTAACATTAAACCAAAGCTGTACATTTGTGCTTATAATCTGAAGGCCGACCATTTTTAATGCCAAGCCTGTCGCGCCATACTGCAAAGCACCATATTTTTCAGGACCTAACAAAAAGAATGTTATTGGTATACCTATAAATATAAAAATCAGTCCAATATTCCGATATGCTACTACGCGTTCTGTTGCAAAAAAAAAATTGCCGTTCAATTGTCCATAAGTCTGATGGATAGGATATAAAGACATAATAGCCAGAGGCACTAATGCTTCTGAATAGGCCTGACCGCCAAAAAAAAGCAAGACTGTTTTTGCCTCAACAGCAATAAAACAACAAAAAAATGTCGTTAATAAATAAAGTGTAAAAGTTGAACGTTTAAAAATTTTTTGCGACCTTTCTAAATCCTTGTTTCCAAAAGAGATGGCTTGATCCCGTAAAACAAGCGGCATTACTGCTGAAGTGAATAGAAAAGAAATACTGGCAACTTGAGAAGACAATGCGAAGAAGCCCTGTTTAACACTGCCGGAAAAGGTCTGCAAAAACCATCTCTCTAATATCTGGGCAACAACTCCCAAAAATGTAAATACTATCAATGGAGCACAAAACTTCGAAAAATCTTTCGCATATTTTTTAACCTGTGCATTATCCAATCGCCAGAAAGGAGAAAGAGATTTTTTATTTTTAAAAATAATATAAATTAACGCACTTATCGAAAGTGCCAAAATTAATAGGTGATACAAAAAATAATTAAGAAGGGAAAACCAATTTTTCCAGAACATTATTAAAATTATGGTTAAACCAACAATTTTCAGGACTGTATTGACCTTTTCAGATTTAACAGTCAAACCATACGCATCGGACATGTCTACTAAAATCATCACATAAAATGACATATACGCCCAGATGGCACCAAGAATCACAAAAATAAATTTCTGTTCCGGCCATATAATTTCATTATAACCAAGCACTACCGGGAAAGCTAAAATCACTCCCAGAAATAAACCAATGATTAAGACAAAATAAAAATAAAATCCCACTAATGTTTTATCATCTTGCTTCTGTGACAACTTTGTATAAAAAAAAGTGGATGAATTGAAGTTTAAAAAACCGGCAACAGACCAGAAGAAGCTGGTAAGAAAAGAAAAGTTCCCATATGAAGCAGGACCTAATGCCCGGGGAACGATAGATTGCGTTATTAAGCCGATACCTAATCCAATAATATTAGTTATCAATTTAAAAGAATATCTTTTTTTAAAAGAATCTTCAGAATTATTATTTTTTACTTCAGACATGTTTTGTTTAAGATTCCCGAGTGGTTGGTCCCCGAAAAATTCCGTGAACCAGGAAAAAATCAACAGGTTAAAACGACAGAAAACTACCAGCGGTAAAACAAGAAACTTTAATGAGCAGTCTTAACATGATCGTCAGGCATCAAAGAATAAATGAAATCCATGTTACGTTTTAGATTTTGTCCATCCAAAGGGCCAATATATTTTCCCATTATTTTTTTCTCTTTAAACGAGTCATAGATTGCATCACGGTTATAAAAGGCTTCTATCTTGCTTATAAGATCATCCGGTGTAAATCCCGTGACGATTTCGGATTCACCATCGAACGGAGGTTGAAAATACTGTGTATCATTTTTATAGTACAAAACTGGTATTCCCAGACATGAAGCTTCAAAAAGACTTTGTGAATAAATGGATATGAAAAAATCAACTCTTTCATAAATCTGATTTATCGGTATAGAATCAAAAAGGCTCACTGACATATCCGGGTAGTACTCCTGAAGAAATTTCTCGTATTGTTCAATGTAGCCGTTTTGACGAATTTTTATTATAATATTCATCTCTCTGCCCATTTCCTTCAGTTTCCTGAATGCATTCATCACATCATTCAAAAATTCAAATTCAATTGCAAGATAACAGTTCAAATCAACATTAGTAAATCCTGACGCGCCTATCCCGATAGTTGGCTTGTTATAATCTATTTTTCTTACTACGATAGACATTGCAAATTTGTCCATACGTGGGTCTCCGAGGCAAACTATATTATCCATACCCATAAAATAGTTCTTTTTTATCGCGTCGCTATATGAATTGATCCAGGTGCCGCCTGATTTAGCCTCATCAAGAAAGGAATTTCCCAGCCATCCATTAATGATCATATAAACGGTAACATTGTTTTTATTGCAGTAGTTAATCATTAATCGATTTACTACTCCAATGCTGGCCATTGTAATCATAAGACAGAGCCTTTTATCGTTAAAAAACTTTATTATGGCATCAACTATTTTAAACGATTTAGCTACAAGAGGTGAAATTCTTTTAATAATTAACTTATGAAGCTCATTACTTATATCTGTTTCATCAATAAATAAAGTTGCACATTTTTCTTCATTAAATCTCTTTATTATTTCTTGTGTTGCAATATCACTACAATCAGCATTTAGAGAAACAGGTATAGGAAGATTTAGTCCGTTAAATAAGTCTTTTATACTATTTATACCGCTAAAATCACTCTGCACTGTATTGACAGCATTTGACCTTTTCAGAGCGGAGATAATGTCCTTAGTCGGATGATACCACTCAACATACACATACTTTTTGTCATTTATCTTGCAGAACAGTTTTCTTATAAGGCTGAATATTTTATTCAATACTCTAAGAATAAATATTCTCGCCTTGTACTTGATATCAGATGGATGAAGGGCGTCGTCCATCCATTTAAAAATCGGGAAATAATATTCAGATGAACCTTTATTATTCTTTTTCGGCCATTTGGTGTTAGCAATCTTGAGAAATTCAAGAACATCATTGACGACGGGATCATCAATCCCAGCATAAATTCTCTCATATTTAATGCTTTTTAATAATTCATGTACATTTATGAATATTCGTACGTAAAATGTAAGGTCGTTCCATATCTCTATCCTAAAAGCACTTCCTACTTCGATTCCTTTATAACTAAAAATATCCTCTTTGTTTGCATTATAATGCCAATGAGCGAAGAAATCATATGTCTTGTAATTGTAGCTTTCCATTATTTCGCTACTGACGATATGATCAATGTACTGCGCTTCTCCTCCCTTAGACTTGACCAAATTAACAACGGCAAAATCAAAAGATAATACAAGGTCTTTTTCAAGATCATATTCAAATGGACATGCATTCCAATAATCACGATTTTGAACAAGAAAAATATATCTGTATTCCGTATTTAAAATACGGACACTATTATTTATCAATTACCACACCTGCCAATAATGTATAAAACTAACGACCAGCTTGCTTGTTTGCATTGAAACGATTATGTGCACATATTCGGCACATTGAATTTTCGTAATATCTACCGGATTTATGCTGTTCTCGTAACTTGTTTATTTTAGAACCATTCCAGAGATGCTCCAGGCTATCTTCATAAATATTCCCGATAGAGATGTCCCCCATTACATCAGTTGCACACACAGTTACTGTGCCGTCTGCCATAATAACTAAGCGTTGAAAAGGCTGTTGACAAAAGAATGAATGAATTGGCACTTCATCAGGATTATTTTTCCCGAGAGAGCCGAAATCCTGGCAGTAGGAAACTGTAATTTCGTCAACCTTCTTGTTCCAATACTGATAAAATGAGGAAGTTTCGTGTTTATTAATTTCAGATTCTGTATATTGCAATCGGATAAAGGGTTTTCTTGATTTTCCCCTTATACCTATCAAGTTATTTATATTGTTAATTACTTCATCATAATCGGCGCCAACCCTGATTTTTTCGTATGTTTCTTTGGTAAATCCATCAATCGAAATAACAAGCTGGTCCATCTTTGCCGCTACAATTTCCCGGCAGATATTTTCATTCATCAATGTTCCATTGGTTAAAGAAGTAACCTCCAAAATGCCTTTGCCTTTGGCATATCTCAACATTTCAGTAAAGTTCTTATTTAACATGGGCTCTCCCCGCCAGTTCAGTTTTAGGGCGGGAATTTTATAACTTGCACACTCATCGGCAATTTTTTTAAAAGTATCCATTGCCATTAGTGAAACTTTTGTGGTCTTCAAAACAGGCAATGCTTCATCACTCTGAAAACACATCGTACAGCGCAGGTTACAAATATTTGAGGTTTCCGCAATTACGTCCAGAGGATATTTCCCTATCTTGAATTTGTCAGCCAGTGCACTAAAGCGATATCTATAAAGATAAAATGCGGGGTTTAAACCACCCTTCCTATAAAGATTACGAGCTTTTGTTAAAAGAGAAGCCTTGATTTCCCAGTTCTTCTTGATCTTCATTCTACAACACTTTTCTTTTCATAAGAATCCGGACAATCTTTACATAAATCCAATTCTTTAAAACGGCCATTCCGGTGAAGGTCTCTTGCTTTTTGCATCATCACACCTTCCCAGATCTCGGAAACCGTTTGTTTGTCGATATCACCAATGACATACCTTTTTTTCATATCACGCGGACAAAGTGTTGCTGTGCCATCACTTAATATAACCAATCGGCGCCATAATTCCGGACAGCAGAAATTATCATCCTGATTATAATTTGCTTTATGATAAAGCTCTTCCTCTTCTGATTGACAATCAAGGTATCGCAAAATCGCTATGCGATCCAATTTGTTCTCCCAGTAAGATATGAATTTGTTCTTCTCCGTGGGATCGCTTTCATCCATTTCAATAAAATTTGCTTTAATATGCAGTCTGGTTTGGGGATGCTCGTTGCGCTGCTTTATTAAATCTTCAACTGCCGCATAGACCTTTTCAAATTTGGCACCCACCCTGATTCTTTCGTAGCGCTCTTTATCGGCACTATCGAGTGAGATAATGAGCCTGTCCAGACCTGATTCAATGAGATTCTTATTAAATGCCGTGCCCAGTCTGGTACCGTTCGTGTGCATATTTACATCGACAACACCTTTTTCTTTTGCATATCTAATTACTGCAAAAAGTTCAGGATACAACGTTGGTTCTCCTAAACCAGCAAAGTTCAAAGCACACAAACCATGCTCCGTCGCCTGATCTATTACTGCCTTAACAAAACTAAAATCCATATATCCCTTACCGGGAATGAAAACCTGCCTCGGGCACATGGGGCATTTCAGATTGCATATATCAACTGCAAACAGATCAATCTGCAGGGGGACTTTATCTACAATTCCATAAGCAGGATATTCATCCCATTTTTTCCGGTATGCTATCCATTTTTCATCATGAAAAACCGGACCCAGTTTTTTATCGGTTCCCGGCAACTCTGGAGAAATACTTCTTGTTTTTACATTTATCATCTACTCTCTCTATCTGATATTTAATGCGTTTTCACTAAGCTTCGCAAAATTAATTTGACGCCTGAGAAATGTTCTCATGTCCAGCGGCGGGCAATCATCCCACCATGTCCCAATTCAATGGCGTTCCCTTTTCAATATCCTTCGTGGCTTTCCGACCTAGAATTTCTTCCAGATATCGAGTATGCATTCCGTGACCCGGTCTTATGGACCTGACATTTTCATTAGAGAAATAATCGCCTTTCTTTAAGTCTTTAACCACAAAAAGAGATCTCCGGAATACACGATTCTCCTTCTGTTTCTCCGTAAGCTCATAACAAACCATACCTAAGGCCTTTTCCACAGTTCTGATATCATCTACCATAGCCTTAAATTCAGCGGGTTCCGTAGAGAACGCACTATCAGGGCCGGGATCGCTGCGAGTTAAGGTCAGATGCTTCTCTATAATGCAAGCACCAAGAGCAACTGCCGCCATGGCAGCAGCACTTCCTAATGTGTGATCAGAGAGACCTACAGGAATATTATAGGCCTCGGAAAGATGAGGAATCGTTCTCAAATTCATTTCTTCGGGTGGCGCCGGATAGGCGCTTGTACATTTAAGCAATGCCAACTGATTATTGCCTGAATTATAAATTGTTTGAACAGCTTCATCTATCTCCGCCAATGTTGCCATCCCGGTGGACATGATGATCGGCTTGCCTGTTGCTGCAATTTTCTTCAGCAAAGGTATATCTACCAATTCAAAAGAAGCTACCTTGTAAGCCGTAATATTAAGCCGCTCCAGAAAATCAACCGCTGACAAATCAAATGGTGTTGAAAAAAAATCCATCCCAAGTTTATCACAGACTTCTTTCAATTTCGGCGACCATTCCCATGGTGTAAAAGCTTCTTGATACAGTTTGTATAGATTTTCCCCTTCCCAGATAGTGCCTTTAATCTGAAAGCATTCATTTGCGGAATCAATGGTCATTGTATCCGGGGTATAAGTCTGAATTTTCACAGCATCCGCTCCTGAATCCTTGGCAGCTTCAATAATTTTAATTGCCCGATCCAAGTGCTGGTTGTGATTTGCCGACATTTCGGCAATAATATAAACTGGTTTTCCGGCACAAATTTTTCTCTTATTTAATATCATACACATAATTAGGCCACCTTTTTGGTTATTAAACTCAGCCGTTAGGTTTTTTCAATGCACCACCATGCTCAAGGAAAGCAGTATCTTTTTCCTTCGCTTTGATAAGGCCTTCGTTCCTGATAAAATGTTTGTTTAATGAAGTTAATTCCGGCCTTTTTCTTAACAGCTCTAAAACATCAGCCATGCCAAATAACTGGTTGGAAGGATAAAGAGCCTCAAACACATTTTTCACAAATTCAAAGTCTTCCGGCTCATCAACCGTCCACCGCAGATAAGAAAGATCGGCATTATTGGCAAAATTTACTATTTTAAACCGTTCCGGCTGTTCTTCAAAGAAGAGCGATATATGCTCCAGATGAGACGGCAGAAACGCCTCGTTGATTGCAAGTTCAAGAGCCCTATAAGAAAAAATCTCTGCATCAAGACCATCCGGATATGTCGGCGGCATGCAATTAGTTCCATAATCGCCATCTTGTTCCAGGTAAAGCTGCACCATGTTGTCTACAGCTTTAGGATCAATCAGAGGACAATCCCCTGTAAGCCGAACAACGTGATCCGGTTTGAACTTTTTTGCCGCCTGATAAAATCGATCAAGAACGTTCTCCAGATTTCCGCAAAAAACATCCGTATTAATCTGTTTACATAGGTTGACAATCTGTTGATCATCGGGATGCGTGCTTGTAACAACGACAACACGATCAATTGTTTCACAAAGCTTAACGCGTTCAATCTGCATCTCCAACATCGGTCTTCCCAAAATAGGCTTGAGAACTTTACCCGGAAAACGTGTTGAAGACAGTCTGGCTTGAATAAATGCAGCTATCATTTAATACTCCATAATGAGGGATTTAAAATCTTTTCATCAACCTGATCGAAGTATTTCGAAACTAACGGAATTAAATCTACTGCCGTTTTTCTTTTCCAACTCATCACATTTTCTATTACTTGCTCAGGTGTTTCCACACCTATAATCAGTTTTGCCTCCGGAAATCTTTCTTTGAGATATCCCAGGGCCAGTTCATGTCTTGTTAAACTCATGTCACGAGAAAGAGATTTAATTTTATCAAGCACCGGCCCGGCAAAAGACATATGTGCCGGAAGGTCTTTCGAATCCATAAGAATAAGCCCTTGAAGGAAAACACTGCGGATATAAACCTGTTTCTTTTTTTCTGCTGCCACTTGGAATACTTTCGCCCTCTCAAACCTTCTGTCAAGAATATTAGAAGGGATTTGAATCATATCAGTCCCTTCCATTCTTAATGCTTCTAAGGCTTTTTCAGGCGAATAAACCGATACCCCTATTTTTTTAACTTTCCCCGCAGCAACAAAACCCCTTAAAATATCGCCAAGCCCATTTGACCATTGGCAAAGCATATCTTCTTTGTGGAGCATCAGGCCGGAAAGACATGGAACCCCTAATTTTTTTTGTGATTCATCCAGAGCCTTAGACATAGTGAGCAGATTACAGTGGTCCAGTTCAGGATTGATCTTACTGATAACGCCTGCTTCTTCCAAAATACCTATTTTCGCAAAAGCAATCCCCAGCACTTTTTCGCTGGCCCCATAGTCTTGGGCCGTGTCAAATTCTCTGATACCATTATCCCACGCTTTTTGAATTATATCTGTTACAGTCTTCTGGTCAGGCTGCCCCTTGGCATTAGCTATTCCATAAGGAAATCCAAGTTGTGCTGTTCCTAAAACAAGAGAACATGTGGCAGGTAGTGTGACCATAAGATGTTTTTATGTAAGACGCTTAAAACCGGCCACGGCAGGCTTTCCTTTTAGCTTTTGCTCAACATCACCCTGTTTAATTGCCCGAGAAATTACTTTAAATACTTCATCGACCGCATGGAGATAACTTTCAACATGTTTCTGCTGGTGTGCATACATGGAGTAGAAAGATGTTGAAGCCAAAAAACCTTTATCAAGCATTAACTGAACGAAAAGAGCTTTTAATGCCAGACTGTTATTATAATATTCGAACGAAAAATGACTAAGCGGAGGAATTCCACCAGCATGAATCTTCAAATCATTCTTTTCAGCCAACCTTACCCAACCTTCCTGAATTAGTTTTCCAATCGACACGAGATGTTTTCCTGCATCCAATGAGCGATGTTTCTTTAATGTTGCCAGTGCGGCTGTTGGTCCAATACGCTCTGTCCACATGGTGCTGCTGATAAATGTCTTTTGTACAGCATCCATAATATCGCCCTTACCAATAATAGCAGCGATAGGATAGCCATTTCCCAAAGCTTTGGAAAAAACTGCTATATCAGGCTGGATATTATAAATGAGATGGGCGCCACCTGAATTCATACGAAACCCCGCAGAAATTTCATCAATTATAAAAACAGCTTTTGTTTCATCTGCCAAAGCGCGTATCTCATCAAAAAACCCGGCATCGGGTTCATCATCGCGAATCGGCTCCATAACTATTGCAGCCAGTTCGTTTTTATTGTTCGCAATAATTTCTTTTAGTTCTTCTATATGATTGTAGCGAAACGGCAGCGCAGTTCCGGTTAGACCTTTCGGGACCCCACGGGGATCAAGCCCTGTCAACAAATGCTCGCCTAATGCGTTTTCAGTGCCTAAATTTGCCGACAAGTACCAGTCATGCCACCCATGATATCCACAAAAGGCCACTTTATCCTTACCGGTTTGCGCACGGGCAATCCTGACCGCTATCGTCATTGACTCTCCGCCGGAGCGGGCATAGCGTACTTTATCCGCCCAGGGATGTATCTCGCATAAGAGGTCGGCAAGCTCAATTTCTTCCGGACAATTGAGAGACGAGCTTGAACCGTTTTTTATCGCCTCGCAGACTGCTTTATCTACATCATCATCAGCATATCCAAGCACATTGGCACCGATACCACCAATACACATATCTACATATAGGTTGCCATCCAGATCCCAGACCTCTACACCTTTAGCTTTGCTGTAATACCCCGGCCATACACCCAGTGAAAATTGGTCCGGTCGCTTGGAAAGAAGCTGCGTCATGCCGGGTATCCGCTGTTTTGCACGTTTTTGCATCTCCTGACTTTTTATCGTACTCATTGAATCCTCCAACTAACTTGATTATCTACACTCTATACATCCCCGACTAATATCAGGGAAATTTGATTGAGGTTGAAGTTAGCGAAACATCTTTCAGCTGCGAACAAGCCCGAAAAGAATATCGTCGACATACTTTCCATCACAATAACAATGGCTCTTGCGAACTCCTTCCTGGGAAAAACCAGCGTTGGCAAATGCTTTCATGCTTTGCAAATTTGGTTCGTAAAAACCGGCCGTAACTTTATGAAGATTAAGTGTATCAAATGCATATTTGACTATTAAACGAATGGCCTCCGTTGCATAACCTTTGCCCCAGCAGTCCCGCTCCCCGATTATGATACCAATATCCGCAAAACGATGGATCGTATTTATCGGGCCCAGCTTAATGTTTCCAATATGCCGATCACCTTTTTTTAATACAATCGCGAAGAACGGACTCTCCACATCCCCAAGTTTGCCAGTTACATAATCTCTTAACGTTTCCTGCGTATGTGGATAAAAACGACTCTCTAGATATTTATTAACTTCAGGATCATTCATCCACCTACAATATGCTTCATTGGCATCATTCGGCAGAACTGCCCGCAAATATAGTCTTTCGCTTTCTAAAAAGCCGTAAAAATTACCCGATTCTACCATACAATCCTCCACATAAGGGCGTCATACCTTTTAATCAATTTCACAGGTTTCATCAGCAATGCTTTATTAACCAATATTTCTTCCCAGAACAAATGCTTCAGCACATTCAACCCCAACCGATGCGCCACGCCAGGAAGCCAAATGACGTATTGCCTCCGGTGATCTTGGATGCGGCCATGGCCTTAATTCACTTGAGTAGCATTCCAAAGCTTTCATTTTGATAGCGAATGTCTCCTCAATATCAACAAACCAGTTAGGAGAAAATGAAGCCCCACTACCGATTATCTGCCATTCCGTACTGGAAGGAATTTCAAAAAACAATATTGTTTTTACTGCTGCCCCCGGCAAAGGCCTACAGGCAACGGCAACGGCATTGTTAACTATCTTGTGATCTAAATTTAAATCGCCGGCATAATGAGTATAGATAATACTGGGATTATATTTTTGAATGTTAAACTCAATCTTCTTTATGATTTCGATCATATCTATTGAGTCTAATCTATTATCCGGATAATTTTCAATTGTTAGTGATGACGCACCCAGAATTTCCTTTGCCGCATAAGCTGCTTTCTTTAGAATCTCCAAATCAGAATGGCGCCCTGAAACATCTCTATTCATATCTCGGCTTGTTATGCCTTCGGCCATTATTAAAATATGCACTTCGTCGCCATTAACACAATGTTGAGCTATGGTTCCACCACAGCCCAACACTTCATCATCGGGATGCGCTGCAATAACAAGTATTTTATTCATGCTATGATTTAATATCCTCGCTTTTTTTAGTTATTATAACATCAGCAATTATCTTATTGAACTTAAGGCTTGCTCTTTTAAACTCGAATTTGAATTTTTCAGTTTCCAGAAAGGCGGGAGGATATCCTTCCGCATCTAGCATTCTAATGTAGTCGAAAACTTCTTCGAGTTCACATAAATTATTGATATTACCTTCTTCCGGTTTACGTCTGGTAAAATTAGTTGCCACTCCTTTTTGTTCTTGAGGCACTGGCTCCTTATTTATAATTTCAATAATCATATCTCTTACAATTCTGGATGCCCTTAAATAGATTTCCTCCGCAGTACCAAAAAGAGAAAGCGGTTTTTTCATGTACACGGGGCCTGCGTCTATCTCTGATTGACATTTTAAAGCCGTAATTTTCGTCTCGTAGATTCCACGCGATATTAAATTCTGCAAAGGACTCCCGCCACGTCCAAAAGGCACATCTGTCATATGAAATATTACACACTCAAATTTATTATATATTTGAGGTGGTACTATATAAGACCAATGTGGAAAAAATATGTATCGCGGCCCTATCTTTTGAAGATTATAATTACTCAAATCTTCTTTCTTGTTTATTAATATTACCGAATGACCTGTCGCAATCTCGACTTCCTGAGACAGCTCTTCATTCCATGCATGAGATGTTGCTAATACATATACCATTTAAACGTCCTTTATGAATGAACACCTTCGGCTTGGCTGCGATTAACCATTCTTTCTTCCCAGGTCAACCATCGCACAGTGCCTTGTTTAATCAATTCATACGTCGTTGCCGGCCCTGTATTCATCAGCGCATCTATTACTGATAAGTAAGGAACAAATTCATTCGGCGATCCGACCTGCTTATACGGTATATGCCGAAAATCCTGAAACATAATATCTATGTCATGCACAGGAAAAACACTATCTTCATACATATATTCAAAAGAACCATTTGCAGAATAATAACGCGTAGCCAGACACCACCGAAGCAGTTCAAGAACCCTAATTGATCTTTTATTTGTTGATGGATAATCCGAACTATTGCGGAATTCACAATTAATATTGAGGCAACTACATATGCTTTTAATAAAAAGGATGTTTTGTTCGGCCAATGACTGCTTTATTGTTAGAAGCCATTTTTCCACAATGGGATATATTTCACTATAATAACCAGCCTTGGAATAATTCTGCTGGATGCGTTTCAGCATTTTCGATCGCCAGGGAACAGATTCGTTTATAATTGCTCTATTAAAAGGTTTTAAAAAAGATTCTGATTTCTGTATGGGAATTGTGTACCAATCAACTTGATTCTTATTCACAAAAAGTCTATTTCGCTGATCCCAACTTTGGACTGAAAATTGGAAATCATCGAGTAATATAAATATGTCAGATTTACAAATTAATTCAAAAAGACCTAGCCACGGCATGAAAGTCGGCTGCATCATCCCGACATTCATGCTGTTTTTCTCTCCCTTGCAGCACATGATTTCATTGCGTCTATAGTCACCGCTGCCCCATTGCCATCAATCAGATCCCGCCCTTTTTGAATCATATCTAATCTTGCCTGCGCGGAAATAGCCGTGGAGAAGATGGCTTGGGCCAGGCTTTCTATTGATAATGAATTATGCCAACCAAGATTAAGAACAATTCTTGCTTTTCCCAATTCTTCGGCACCAGCTTTCTGATTTTCTGCAAGAATGATCATTATGGAGGGTACCCCCATATAAGCAAGCTCCCAATATGTGCCCCCTCCTGCAGATATTGCCAAATCTGCATCGGCCATTAAATCCACCATATCGGAAGGATTAACTAATAAATTGTAATTTAACCCGGTTGATTCCAAAGCAGATTTTATCTGCTCTTTATGCAAGTTCGCAGGCCCAACAACAATATTGATTTCCATCTGTAATTTGCTACTCAGCAGATTAAGCGCCTGAATAACTTTTTTCGTTACATTGTCCGGATCGGCTCCGCCCAGGCTTACAAGGATATTTTTCGCACATTCCGGTATCTGGCGTTTGAAGCTCCGATATTTCAGGAATTCTCTACGCAAAAAGACATAAGAGGCGCCCTTGAGTAAAATTGTGTCTTCAGCGCAATTATAAGTTAATTCTCGAGCATGGCTATTCTGATTGATAATTATATCAGCATGATAATGAATTAAATGATTCATATCGTCGATAACCAGAAGTTGCATGCCGGTATCATGTATTGCTTTCTGATAATATGGTGTAAAATGATAGCCATCCAGGACAAACCAGTTTTCCGTATTAACGGTTTGGTTTTCTTTTAAAACTTCCAGTATCGATTTAAGGTCAGTTGGGTCAGGACAAACTCCATCCAGTGGAACTAAATTGAAACCTTCCTCCTGGATTTTTTGTTTCAGCGGAATACTTTTGCAACGGCTTATAAAAGTAACATTTCCACCTCTATTCTGCCAAGCCTGAGCTAGAGCAATGCAACGCATTATATGTCCGATGCCGATTTTTGAATCGGCATCCGCTCTTATATACAAATTCATTATCTTAAAATGCCCTTTTATTATGTCTTTAGTAATAGATGGATAAAAATAGAGATATTATTAACTGAATAAGTTTATAAGGCCATCTATTACTTCCCCCAGATCGTCGTCGGACAGATCGGGAAACATAGGAAGAGAGATAATTTCATTATAAGCAGCTTCAGATACGGGACACAATCCGGGAGCTGTTTTGAATTTAATTCTGTAAAAAGGGTGTAGGTGAACAGGAATATAGTGAACATTGACGCCTATACCTTTTTCTCTAAGTTGTTTAAAAATCATATTGCGGTTCAGGTTCGTACCCTCAAAGTTTAAGCGTACCACATATAAGTGATAGGCATGCAAGACATCATCTCTAACCAATAGAGGTTTTATTTGAGGACATTCATTAAAAGCTTCATTGTATCTACGGGCTATTTCATGCCTACGCTTAATCCATGATGGCAACTTCTTAAGTTGACTCATACCCAATGCACATTGAAAATCCGTTATCCTGTAGTTGTACCCCAAATCGGTCATCTCATAGAACCATGATCCCTGAGCCTCTCTTTGGTGGTGGTCCGTAGATATTCCATGATTACGAAAAATTCTCATGCGTTCCGCCAGCCTCTGATCACTTGTTGTAATCATGCCTCCTTCTCCTGTTGTAATATGTTTGACGGGATGAAAACTAAAAGCATTGAGCTCGGCAAGGGAACCAACGGAATTTTGCTTATAACTGCCGCCCAGTGAATGGCAGGCATCTGCTACCAGAATAAGGTTATTGCTCAAGGCAATTTCCGCAAGGGCATCATAATTGCAAGGTTGTCCGGCATAGTCAACTGCGATTATTGCCTTGGTTTTAGGTGATATTCTGGCCTTGACGGATGAGGGATCTAATGTAAGGCTCCCGGGATCAACATCTGCAAAAACAGGAGTTCCTCCCTGAAAAGCAACGCAATTAGCTGTCGCCGCAAAAGTCATTGCCGGCACAACAACCTCATCCCCCGGAACAATGCCAATAGCAAACATAGCGGCATGAAGAGCTGCTGTCCCACTGTTCACAGCAACTGCGTATTTCGCTCCAACAAACTCAGAAAAAACTTTCTCAAATTGATCTATAAGCGGACCCGTGGTAAGCCAATCAGACTTCAATACCTCAACAACTGCTTGAATATCTTCCTGGTCAATAGAATGCCGCCCGTATGGTATTTTTTTATTCGGTGACATTATTCATCTCACAATATGTATTAAAAAGATCTATTATGCCCTCACCGGACAGCCATTGCGGGTTATTATCGCTGGAATAACGAAAATCGTCTGGACATTGCTTACCACTTTTGTCTTTTTTATTATCTTTCTTTATTTGCCAAAAGTCGAAATCCGGTTCAATAATAAAGTGATCGTCTAATTCAATAGTATGTCTCGCTTCATCTTCAGGCACTAAAACTTCATGAAGCTTTTCTCCCGGACGTATTCCTATATACTCAATGCTGGCGTCCGGTGCAATTGCTCTTGCCACATCGATTATTTTAGCGCTGGGTATTTTGGGAACAAAAATTTCGCCCCCAAGCATCATCGACAAACATCTAAGCACAAAATCGACCGCCTGTTGAATTGTTATAAAAAATCTAGTCATTCTGGAATCTGTTATCTTAAGTACTGAACTGGATCTGCTTTTTATGAAGTAAGGTATGACGGAACCACGGCTGCCAAGAACATTCCCATAACGTACAACTGAAAAAATGGTCCTTTCATAACCGCTCATTACATTACCGGCAACAAAAAGCTTATCCGAACAAAGTTTAGATGCACCATAAAGATTTATTGGATTCGCAGCTTTGTCAGTGCTTAAAGCAATAACTTTCTTAACATTTTGATTAATTGAAGCTCTTATAACATTCTGAGCACCTAACACATTGGTTTTAATTGCTTCAAATGGATTATATTCAGCAGTGGGCACTTGTTTCAGGGCAGCGGCATGTATGACATAATCAACACCGTGAAATGCCTCGTACAACCTATCCTGATCACGTACATCGCCAATAAAATAACGAAGGCAGGGATATTTAGCTATTGAATAAGTCTGGGCCATTTCAAACTGTTTAAGTTCATCCCTGGAAAAGATGATAAGCTTTTTGGGTTTATAATTTTCTAGAATAGTTTTAACCATCTGCTTACCAAGCGATCCGGTACCTCCGGTAATGAGAATAGTTTTGTTATCCAAATCCATTATTCTTTTCTCCTCTTTATTTCAGTATTCATATAAGATATGCAGTAAAAATGTCACCGATCACATCTCGCCCATATATTAGTTAGTAGTAGGATATGATATAATGTAACCGTATTTCCTTTAATATTATGTCGTGAAATTAACATTAACTTATAACCATTTATGCAATTTCCCGTGATCTCTTAATGTATTCCAATAGAGTAGCAAGCAATATGCCCAATAGAAGTGATGCTAGCCCCGCAAGAGCTATCAACTTGATTTTCTGCGGCCTTACCGGTTCCAAATTCGTTATTGGCTTCTGTAGAATGCTAATGCCTACGGGATATTCCACTATTCTTGTTTCTTGTAATCTAAACCACTCATTTATTTGATCAAGCTGCGATTGCATAGCAGACAATTCTTCATTATAAATTATTATATCTAACTCAAATTCCCTATTTATATTAAACAACCCTTCATCATATTTTATTTTTGTTTCGTTAAGCTCGAACTGATTATTTCGTAATTCTCCTGCCTTGAATATTTGTTCCCCTCTGATTTTGCTTATTGAATAGGATAGAGCATTATTGTTAATTTTATTAGAATGTAATAGACTAATTAACAATGCATTAGAACCAATACTATCATTGTTATTTATTAATTTATTCCTTTGGTCTTCTATGTATTTAATATCAATATCAATATTTTTTAGTTGTATTTTGAGATTTTCTTCCTCTTGTTTAATCATATCCAATGTAGCTTGAATTTCTTTTCCTTGGTTTGCCAATTTATTATTTTCCAAATTATATCTCTTTTGTATATTGTTTATGTCACTTGATAATTTGTAATTCCGTAGAGATATCTTTCTCTTTATATTAGCCATCTTGGTTAATAATATCTGCTTCTGTGAATAATACTGTTTTTGCATGTTTAGTTTTTTAGAAATATTTACGCTTTTATAATATTCATCCAATCTCTCAAGATTTGCTTCTAAGATTTTCACACCACTTGCTTTATCAGAGTCATCATAAAATACAGTTATGACATTTGAATGGCTTGATAATTCACCTTTAAAAACAAGATTATTGTAATAATCTATATTTAACCGAAGCGACTTAATTATGCCATCTGTGAACATATTCGCATTAACAACCTTTAAAATATTTTCTGGAGAATCTCTATAATTAAAATCTCCGTTCTGCTCACCATAAATTATTCCTCCAGTTATTTTTGCAGATGTTCTATATATTGGCTTCATGTTATTTACAATCAAGGTAGCGATTGCGACAGAAGCAATAAATAAAACTAAAATTAGTATTTTGCGTCTCCAAATTATATCTAAAAAATCAGATATGTTCATTTCATTATCTCGGCATATTATTAAATGATTTGTATCGGAATTAATTTTGTTTCTTTTTTCTTTATCATTCATTGAGTTTACCCTCTTAAGTGTTTATAGCCTTATTGAATCGCCATCCTCTTGCTTTCTTTGTTATAAGGATTTGGCCCAATCACACCTAGCAACATCCAAACTGCCATTATTATTATAAAATAAAGTAAAAATACTATAAAATTAAACGATTATTTTTACTTCATTAATTTCGGCCTTAAGTGGACTTCCAGCACATTACAGATTTTTCATGATTTAAACAATACAAGGTCATCTATCATTTTTTCTACGGCATTTTGAACTTTGGTAACGGTCAAATTTTCAAGGCACTCGCTGCGACCACTACCGTGGCATCCTTTTTGATAACATGGGGAACAATCCATGTCCGGCAATACAACTTTATTTTTATCCCCTGGCGGAGACCAATCTTGCCAATCAGAAGGCCCGTAAATTGTTAATGTAGGAGTTCCTACCGCTGCCGCAATATGCGGCGCCGCACTATCAACGCCAATATGCAAAATACTCCTTTGCAGAAGACCAGCCACATCTCGGAGAGATATTTGGCCAGCAATATTATACATAGGAGAATAACCAGCAGATGCTAATTCATCAGCACGCTGTTTTTCTTCTGCGGATCCGATTATTAATATTGGCATTTCATATTTTTGCCAGACAAATAATGCCAACTGCCTCCATTTATCTGTGCTCCATTCTTTGTAAGTCCAGCGGGAAAAAGGGTTTATACTTACCCAACCGATCTTCGATTCGATTTTTTCCCTTAGCAAAAATTCTTTAATTGTGTTTTGTATTCGTTCAGTAACCAATATTCGGGGAGTTGAAATCACCGCTTCAATACCAAAACCACGGATTATTTTTAACGATTGTTCCGCAGCACCACGAATTCTGTCCTGTGCAGGAGCAGGTTGAACAAGATGTGTAAACATGAGATTACGCCATTTTAATCCCGGATAATAAAGGCCTGCCCTGATTTTTGCACCGCTAAGATAAGCAGTAATGGCTCCTCTGTCATCTGCTCGCAGATCAAAGACTAAATCAAACTTTTCCTGACGTAATCTTTTTATTAAACGCAACTCACTGAACCTACCATCTTCACCTATTTGAAAAACATTTTTGATATTATGATCGTCTAAAAGCAAATCACCATTGGGCTTCCTTGTAAGAACTGAAAGAGCAGCTTGAGGAAAGGCTGCGCTTACTGAGCAGAAAGCTGGAATGGCCCAGACAATATCCCCAATATCGCCTAGTTGAATAACCAATATTCTTTTTATCCTAATGCTGATTTTATGGTTAGCTGAAATTGACATTGGCCGGTTTTTTATAGAAAATAGTGGATATAATATAAATGATTCATATTTTTAAAGAACAGCATCATTTTCCTGTGGCATGTATTCGGGAACTATCTCTTTTAGCTTTTTCTTAATCGCTTTTGCATCACGACTTAAAGCATCTTTTACCAGTTCATCAATTTTCTTTTCTAATATTTCCCTTGATTCCTTTACTATCTTGGGATCATTCATGTCCTGATTTGAGCGCAGCACCATAATCTTTTCATGCCCCGTAGGCGAAATATCTTCGCCGACCGCTACGAGCTCCTCATAAAGTTTTTCTCCCTCTCGCAAACCGGTAAAAATAATTTTTATATCAATACCCGGCTCTTTTCCCGAAAGGCGAATCAAATCGCTCGCCATATCTACTATTTTCACTGGCGTACCCATCCTTAAAATAAAGACCTCTCCACCCTCGCCCATTGCACCCGCCTGTAGGATCATCTGTGATGCTTCCGGAATGGTCATAAAATATCTGTTCACCTCTGGATGAGTAACTGTTATCGGCCCTCCCTGTTCAATTTGTCTTCTGAAAATTGGTATTACTGAACCCGATGAACCAATTACGTTACCGAATCTTACCGCCATTAAGCGAGTATTGTTTCCCTGAAGAGATTGCATAATAAGCTCAGTCACTCGTTTGCTTGCACCCATAACATTTGTCGGCCGCACCGCCTTATCAGTTGATACGAGAACAAAACGTTCTACATGGTGTTTAATTGCCATCTCCATAGCAACACGGCTGCCAATAATATTATTAAATACTGCCTCCCAGGGATTTTTTTCGATCATTGGTACATGCTTATAAGCTGCAGCGTTGAAAACAACCTGTGGCTTGAATTTATTAAATACTTCATTCATCAAATGCACATTTTGCACATTTCCCAGCACTGCTTCGCATTTGCGATAGTACATTTCATTTTGTAGTTCCATTTGAATATTGAATAAATTTGTTTCGCTGGCGTCCATTAAGACAATTGAACGCGGTTGATATTTTATCACTTGGCGACACAGCTCAGAACCAATTGACCCGCCGCATCCTGTTATTAGGACTGTTTTACCATCAAGATAATTACGAATACCACTGATATCCAATTGAACTGGTGGACGCCCTAAAAGGTCTTCGTAGCTTATATCACGCAGAACTTTTACACTTATGCGACCATCAATAAGTTCCCCAATTCCTGGAACAATTTTATAGGAAACACTACAATTTTTGCAGGCTTCAATAATATGCCGTATTTGTTCACCACGAGCAGAAGGAATAGCAATAAGTATTTCATGTACTTCCTCTTTTTCCAAAACGTCTGCCAAATTATCAACGTTACCTAATACAGGAATACCGTGAATCGACCGCCCCTGCTTTCCGGGATCATCGTCAATGAATCCATTAACATGGTAATGCAATTGGTAATTATCAAATATTTCCCGTAATATTTTTTCCCCAGCTGCACCAGCTCCAATAATTAGAATCTTTTTAGAATTAATTTTAGGATAGGAATTAGGAACAATTTTGGGGTTACTATAAATGGCAAAGTAAGATCGTATGGTCATACGTAACCCGCCGGTAAATAGAAAAGTGAGAACACCATCGGCTAAAAATACCGCGCGGGAATATCCCTCAAATCTACTCGCAGAAAGGATAATAAACATAATTAATAATGTGGACAAAAAGCAAGCCTGCGCCAAGCGCCAAAAATCTCTAACGCTTGTAAAACGCCACATTCCGCGGTAAAGTCCAAAGAAAAAGAATACTAACAATTTAAGAGGAATAGACCAGACAATTACATTCCATATATGACTAATATGTAATTGTGCAAAAGATAGTTCAAAGCGAAACAAATATGCAACTATGTAAACTACGACAAAAATGACAGAATCGCTGACTATCATAAGATAAAATTTTGGATTTTTTAATTGAGGATGCAAATTCATACTAATGAGCTACGCCTTCCTTTTTAATCACTTTGAAAACGGTTCGCCAAATAATTTTTATATCAAAAATAAATGTTTGATGCTTCATATAAAACTCATCATACGACACCTTAACTGGAATCGGCAAATCATCTCGGCCGTTAATTTGTGCCCAACCAGTGACTCCAGGAGTCAATTGCGATATTCCTCTCTCTGTTCTCAGTTTAATTAAATCATCTTGATTAAAAAGAGCTGGGCGAGGACCTACAAAACTCATATCTCCCTTTAGCACACTCCACAATTGAGGCAACTCATCGAGACTTGTTTTGCGTAAGAAAGGACCAACAGGTGTTAGAAAACTTTCAACATTTTGCAGGAGGTGTGTTGCAACTAGCGGAGTATCAACGCGCATTGTGCGAAATTTCGGCATCCGGAATATTCTGTTATTCTTGCCGACTCGATCCGACCAATATATGGCTGGCCCACGAGAAGTACTCCTCACCATAAACACAATTATTAAAATGGGTATAGACGCAATAAGTATTAAAATTAAAGCCAACAAAAAATCAACAAAACGTTTCACAATGACTTGAGACCTTTGCACAACTAGACAAGAAATTTCCTTTTTCATGCAACAGAATTTCATTGAAAAATTGCCTTATTTAAACATAATACGTTGATATTATTATATATATATTTTGACAAACATCTGCCTTTCTGGTATAATTCATTCAAATAAAACCTTTTGGAGGAATCATGGGCTTCAAAGATACTCAAACCGGCGTAACTCAGGGAGGTGCGCGTCCAATGCACGGAAAACCCGGGATTCCGGGATAAATCAGGTTGTATGTGGGGGTGAAATGAACTCTTCATAATCCTTTTATCTGATGCAAAGCCAATTCAGCGGCAAAAACTGAAATGCAATTCTCGAAAAAATTGGGAAACCATCCATTACTCTGAAATATGCCGTTGTTCAAACCTCTCACCTTTTACAGCTCCGCCCTCTGGCTTACATCTACATGCATCCACAAACAACAATTAGTTTTTTTACAAATAGTTAAAATATTCTATCCCGCGCTACAAAATACTATTCCGACCTTTATCCGGAAAATCGTGATGACCAACTTCTTTTTTCAATTGCTTGATTTCTATTTCCAGTTTTTCATATTCGTCTATCTTTCTCTTCAGGAAACGATAGGTGGTTTTTGTTTTTTCTTCGATACCCATTGGTGTAAGCACGTACAAATAGGCGTTTTTATTCTTGGAGTTTTTGAAGTTTTCTGTCTTAATCAATCCCTTCTCAATCATTGCTTTTATCAAAAAGTTTATTTTACCCAGACTCAACCCCAAACGTGCAGACAACTCCCTCTGAGTCAACTGAGGCTTTGTGTCTATTTCGCGAAGAACCATAAGGGTTTCTTCAACTTCGGAATTTTTTTTCAAGTGAATTGCCATAAAAATCGCTTGTGTTCATAACTTGAACGCAATGATATTTAATGAAATTATTACGTAAAGTCAAGGGAAATACGCAGATTTTTGTATAATTGGAGCAAGCTTTATTCATATAGCTTTTATTTCGTACCAGATTGATCCGATTATCTCTCTTAATGCTGTCGCTGTTGCATTCAGTGCTGCCGTTTGTGGAATATACTTCAGCACATTTTCCCCTGACGGTGAAGAATATGAATAAGATGCAGGTAGCGGCACAACATTGCTAAAATATTTTTTAAATTCTTTTTCACTCCTCTTCATATGATAACCGGAGGTAACAATTCCAATATAAATGTTTTTGTCCGCAAACATCTTATTGAGCTCTACTGCGTGCTCCCAAGTATTATTCGATTTGGCATCAATTCGTATTTTTTCCTTCGGCACGCCCAGTGATAATGCCATCTGCCCCAGTACTTCACCTTCAGACCTTCTGCCTGCTCCCTTGCCTGAACAGACAAAATATCTTGCCCCATATTTATTAAAAATTTCAACTCCATGAAGTAACCGGGCTGAAGATGCTTCCGTTGCAAAAGTGCTATTTAGAGAATTAATATCATCAGCACCACCACCCAAAATAACAATTGCATCGATCTTTTTCTCTGCCGGAGTTGGAGAGCGTAAATAATCTTTTTCCAGGTCGTAGGCTAAATAATTGGCAACAGGTGCAATACTTAATCCATAGAGCAAGAGAATAGCCAAGCCTAAAATCAAGATGCCAATCTTTTTTTTACTGCCGCGAAGACAGAGAATTAAAGCAACGAAAAGCAGAATAAAAATTATAAAAACAGGATCGGCAAAACTTTTACAGATAGCATATAAATCTTCCATTGCTCACCTCTTAATACAAAATTTTGACTGCCGCCGCTGAAGCGGGATAGCTCGTCTGGCCAATTCCAACTCGTGACAGTTAGGTTAGACGCTGCGCTTTCGTAACTGGAGTCTCACTAATAAATATCATCATGACTGCCAGTATCAACTGGAATTATTTTGTTATCTTCAATCAAAAAATCCAAAGAAATACGATAAGAAATATTAATAGAAACGGAATATAATTCAGCCAATTTCCCTTGCAATTTATGTAATCGTAATGAAGGGTGATAGGTATTCAGTTCTATTAATTTTAATGTTTTTTCGTATTGAGATATTAATTCAGGATGTTTCTTTATAAATTTTTTAGCTCGCTTTATATAACTATCGGTATAAAATATTTCAGCCACGAGTTATTCTCTTAATATGTTTTTCCACGGACTCTTTGGTAAATTTTCCTTCTTTAATATCTCTTCTGGTTTCCAGTAAGGCTGTTTCTAATTCACATTCTCGCAAATAATTATATTTCTCGATGGGAAGAACAACATATTTATTTTTCCCCCTAACTGTTATAATTATTTCTGATCCATCGGCAGTATCGCCATTCAAAATAGAAACACCCTTGGTCTTTAATTCATTGGCTGTAATTATTTGCGTCATATTTAATAATCCTTTTGTTAGTGTTATTTACAATACTACTCATCGGACTATTTGTCAAGCGGCGGCTTTGAAGATGCACAAAACCAGCACCTTTGTTATTTGCCAACTCATGTGACCTTCTGGTTTATTGTGGCCTCAGATCATGATTGGACAGTCTATAATTGTTTTTCCTGGATTACCTTGTCTCATTAGTCATTCGCAAGGGAATGACTAAGTGGTGACAATGGAATATATTGTATAATGTATTCGGGAAATGCACATATCAAATCGCATTCCCCTCTAAAAGCAAGCTCAGCACTAACTTTCCGTCAATCTCGTCTAAAATGCCAAAAAATCAACCGGAAATAAACAGCAAATTTTTGCCGGTTTTTTTTAACGAGACCTAAAGTAACTGCGCTTGCTATGCCGGCTGACACCCAGTTAACAAACAGGCGAATAAAGATTATTCCGCTTGCGCAAATGTAATAAGCACGGCTGTGCCATTTTCGCAGGAATTGATAACGCGACCGATAAAATTCAATTCTTGATCGAATATTATTACCAATACTTTGCCCCTGCAAATGATAAATATAGGCATCCGGAATGTGATATGTTTTCCAGTCAGCTTGTTTCATTGCATAAGCCAGATCAGTTTCTTCAAAAAAGAAAAAGTAGCGCTCATCAAAAACACCGGTTTCATCCAATGCCTTTTTCCGAATCATCATACAGGCGCCTACAGCCGAATCAACTTCAATAGGCCTTTCACGTTCATATCTTTTGCTGGGGAATTTATTGGGGAATAAATACTCCAGCAGTGATGTATTGGTGGCCAATGTCAGCAAATTCGGAAATGACGCGATAGAGTTTTGTTTGCTCCCGTCAGCATTTAAAAGTTGCCCGCAGACAATCGCAGCCTGATTATTTGCTTCACAAAAAGTCCACAATTTATTTACAGCTTTCGGCGTCAACAAGGCATCCGTATTCAAAAGCAAGGCGTATTTGCCTTTCATAACAGCAAAGGCCTGATTATTGGCCGCGCCAAACCCTTTATTCTCCTGATTACAAATTCTGATTGCCTGAGGGAAATCACGTTCCAGCATTTCTAGAGAGCCGTCAGAAGAGGCATTATCAACTACTATGATCTCGAATGTTAAGTTGTTTATAGTTTGATAGACGGAGTTGAGACAATTTTTCAAAAGATCTTTTGTGTTCCAGTTAACAATGACTATGGATACATCAATTTGATTAGGTTGTTTATCACCATCGCGCTCTTTCATCGTTTAATTACCGCCATGGTTGATTCTGGTAAGTTCACTTAATTTCGCATATTTAAAAAATTTGTTGACGGAATCGGTAACAGCCAGGGTGAGCCCGGGCATGCCATCGAGGAAACCCCTACGTAGAAAATAATCCTGAAAGAAAGTGAAGAATGCTCGCAGGAAAGCTGAGCCAGTTGACGAGCGTTTGCCTTCTTTAAATGCTTCCTGGGCTCCCAGTGAAGAATATCTATCAATCTTTTGCAGAATTTTGCTCAAACGGCTTTCCGTAAAATGTTCAATGGGAACATCTAAGGCGCCAACGATGCCGTCAACTTCCACTGCTTCATGAACGGCGGCCTCGGTCATCCGGCCTGATTCTTTCCGGAATAACCGGATAATTCGATCAGGCCACCAGCCGGCATGTTTGATCCAGCGGCCCTGAAAAAAGTTTTTGCGGGGAAAGCTGAATCCCGCCTCTTTCATTCCGGGATTGGATATAACAGCTCTTATGGCATCCGCTGTTTCTTGAGGAATCCGTTCATCGGCATCAATCACCAAAATCCACTGTTCACGGCATTTATCTATAGCCAGTTGCTTTTGCGGACCGAATCCCAACCAGGACTCTTTGTAGATATCACAACCAAACTCGGCGGCAATTTGCAACGTTCCATCGGCACTTCCGGAATCAACTACAACGATCTGCCGGGCAAAAGCAATGCTCTGCAGGCAAGATCGAATATTCTCTTCTTCATTCTTCGTTATGATAGCTATGGAAAGAGGAGCTTTTCCCAATCAATCACCTGTTGTTTCAAGATTATGAGCTATTGTTTTTGTTTGATTCTCTTGTGAAGACGAATCACATCCGCATCAACTTCCATCAACCAATCACTTCTTTTTGCAAGAACCATTTTCTCTACTTCCATTAGTGTCGGATAGTTATTTTGTCCCGTAAATGCACGCGCATCATCAATAAGAATAACATGATCAGTACAAGGATGATCCAGAATAATTTTTAGTTCCTTGGCAATTGGTGTTTCCAATTCACCTTGAGAAGTAACACCACCGGAATAATGGGCATCCAGCCAGAATAAGCAAGGCCGGGTTATATTCGTAATGACGGATGGCAATACCTGCGCGCTATCGCCTTGAAGAATTGTAACATGGCCATAAGAAGAAAATTTGTTTTTTGCCCGCTCAGCTAATGCCGGATCTAATTCAATGGAAACTATTCTAGGAAAATTTTTCAGAATGGCATCGATCATTTCGCCCATATATGTCCCTGTCTCAACAAAGTTGAGCAGTCTGAAGTTTGTCGCATAATATTTAATGATGTTTTGTTTTACGACATGCGGCGGCGGGATAGACCTTCCAGTTAAATGCCAAAGAATAATTTTTTTACGGGCGCTTATCGCTTCTTTTACTTTCTTATGCGTTTTATAAATAATATTATTTTTTTTAATCAATTTGAAAACCTATCTCGTCTGTTGCCAGAAGTATTGTAATGTAATTATTGCCTGCGGTCATAGAATTCATTTGTAATATTATTTAAATTTGCTCCGAAAAGATAATTATTGCCGGGTATGTGTTCTATTTTCGAACTATGCCATGTAACATCTGTGTGGGCATTCTGCCAATTCCTAAAATAATCAAGATTGTTTGTTCCTCCAAATATGTCCTGATATGCAATAAGAAATGAGCTAAAATCTATAATGTGCGGTAAAATTAACTCCCTAACACTAATGGGTGACTCGCTTATTGACCATGTAGCAATAAAAACCGATTTGCTTTTCTCTTTATTCTCTGCAAATAAAGCTTTTAGCTCTCGAATATCTGATAAGCACAATATACCTGTTTCTTGTTTGTTAAAAGTATTTGATGACAGCACAGGCAAACCTATATTCTTAAGAAAATATTTTTGCAGTGCAGAAAATGGATGCAAATCGAAAATTATATATCTCCCCTTGAATCCTAAATTAAACAACAATCGACACATGCTCCCATACCCACCTCCGAACTCAAAGACATAATCCATATTATGAATCTTAATTTCAGTCTTCTCTTCAAATTGAGCCACATGATAAGCATTATGAATTAAATTGCCACTACTCTGAGGATAAAAGGGGCACAATACTGGGTGACCAACAGATGACTCCTCGATTACCGAAGTCCAACGCATATTCCAATCCGCATGATTTTTTAGATAATTCAGTTCCGTTGAAATATATGGGGCATTCCCGGTAAACATTGTTCCCGTAATAACATCCCACCTAAGAAACCTTCTCGGATCTCGATTTGCCACATTATCTTTCAAAGCATTCATATGGCTTAACCATGCTATATCCGGCAAGAGCTCCTTTGCCGATTCAAGGGGGGGAATTTTGCGAAAAGTTGTTCTTAGTTCAGAGATATACTCTTTTTGTTGGATAGAGGGTAATAATAGATTGCGGAGGACAGCATTAATAAATTTCCTAATTAAAAGTATCCGCAAGAAAACACTCTCTATAAGTTGTTTATATTTAACCATTCATAATCTCCTTGATAGCTATTAATTATTAATATAAGCATAACTTGATAGATGCTGCAAATCTAATTACGGGATTTACGGTGACTTTTAGAATAAACAATATGATTGGAAGGTAAAATATTGATAATATGACGAATATTGCTTCTATATTAAGAGCCATAGCAAGAACAGAAAAAGCTGAGAAAATTTATAAAGCATTGAATTTCTCCATCCCTTTTTTGATAGGTCTTTTCGTTTTTTTAAATCCCCTGCCCTTTTCTGCCCTAAGTGAAATTTGTTTTTACCTTTCTCTTTTTTTTCTAATCATATTATTCTTTTTTAGAAAAACTGATTTCATATTGCGATCACCGCTTACTTTGCCTTTCGTTTTATTTTTCATCTGGTCAGTTTTCGGCTTGTTCTTCACGCTTGATTTTAAAAATACTTTTCATGATTTGCACGCTCATTTGCTTAAATATATAATCTTTTTTTATTTACTGGTGAATTATTTCAATTCACAAAAGAGGCTTGAAATTCTATCTGTGATTGTTATTGCCAGCTCAATGTTGTTTTCTTTAGCGGCTGTTGCGAGCTTCTATTTCATCGACAATCATCCCTTTTCGACAAGACTAGGGTTAGTTTCTGCGGGTATGTCCAGTAACTATCTTAATTTTATTACCATATTTGGAATTTGTCTTAGTTTGCAATTTTTAAGTAAAAGCAAAAATATATTTTATAAAATATTGCCTCTAAGTTGCTTCTTCATTATGACTATTACAACATTAATGACTCAAGCCAGAGGAGCTATGCTTGGCTTGCTTGCAGCACTGGTAATTTTATGTTTTCACAATAAGAAAAATATATTTTTCATTATAATAGTTATATCAGCAATTCTTCTTATGCCGGCAAAAGAGAGAATTACAATAGATGGTTTTACAAAAGACACCCGAATCAAAATGAACCATCTGACAATCGAGGTAATTAAAGATCATCCCATTGCGGGCATTGGTTTCGGCATGCAGATATTCGGCAATAAAAATCTGGTCCCATTAGCAAAATACAATAGCAAACTACCGCCGGAATATCAACAAAATGGAGACATTATCGGTTCTCCTCACAATACGATACTTGACATTGCGGTTCGTACTGGCGTTGTCGGGCTTATTTTATTTTTATATATACTGATCACTTCTCTCCGGATGCTTTGGAGAACACTAAAACTGAAACAAGGAGAATATTTCAAGTCTTGGGCAATATGTCTTTTCGCCTGTTTAGTGTCATACATGATTCCAGCATTATTTGCGGATGCTACTTTCGGCGCGCAAGTAATTGTTTTTTACACAATGCTGGCAATGATAACTATTTTGTGGAATATAGCAGGGCAAAGCGATTCTGAACACCACTCGGCTTAGTGTATTGCACTATGATTGTAGATTACGAGGATCAAACGGTCCGCAAAGGCATGCAATTGCCAACTGTTTGATTTTAGATAAAAGGGAGCCCTAATCAATGCTAATTAATTCTAAGTATGGCCCTTCGGATAGAAATGAAATGCTTCGGTTTATAACCAATATGCCAACAGCCTCTCTCGAAATCGGTTGCCGGGAAGGGTTATTTAGCAAAAGCCTGAAAGAAAAATTTCCCGGAATCGTCACCTGGGGTGTAGAACCTGACGAATCCACACAAGTTGCGGCAAAAGGAAATCTGGACAATGCTATTCATGATTCTTTCCCAGTAAAAAAAAATCAGTTGCCAAAGGAGCATTTTGATCTAATCATCTTCAACGATGTTCTAGAGCATATGTATGATCCATGGGAAGCTCTTGAAAAATGTCATTCTCTACTAAAATCAGATGGTATTATTATTGCCTCAATACCAAATATCAGACACCGGCCAATTTTAAGGGATTTAATTTTACATGATTTGTTCGAATATAATGAAGCCGGCAACTTAGATATCTCACATATCCGTTTTTTCACAAAAACAGGCATGTTAAAACTATTTGAGCAAACAGGTTATGATATTCTTGAAATTAAACCACTAAAGCCAATAACAAGTCCGATTAAGCAACTATGTCACAAACTAACCAGATATAAATTTGAATCCCTATTTATTCATCAATATGGGATGAGCGCAAAGCCTTCAGCAAAACGCTCGATCAGTCTCTGAAATGTTTTATCTGCCTAAAGAGATCTTTTTTAAGTTTTTAATAATTTGTCTGCCATCTTTAAGATCTCATCATTAAGCACTCCTATCTTTCCATTTACAATTTGGACAATATTCGCCTTTTTAGATTCTTCCACAACGCCGATGCTCTCCTCGACTATAATTTTCAATCGACGGAACGCCTTGTCAAATTCAAGTAATCGTTGTCTTGTATCCTCAATTCTTTGGCGATGAATCTTCTTTCTATTAAAGAAACGATAAATTTCTCGGTTAACATTTTTTTTTATTCGATTAATATCAAAAATCCTTTTTTTTATGGCATAGGGAGTGCTGCTTAGCAACAAATCAGCAGCACCACTAACCTGATTTTTATGAAGTCGATAAATAGACAAAGGAGATTCAATGCTCACTGGGTCAAATAAAAAAAAGGCTATTGCGCATATCCACCAATCATGGCCGCAATACTTGCTACCTGGGAATGGGATAATGTGCTCTTTCAGGCATTTATGAAATAAAATTGAAGAACCAGCTATTGGCGCCGACATATTAAGAAGCACCGACAATCCTTCCTCTCTTGATAGAGGATGATTTATATCAATTAATTCCCATAGCAATGGAGCAATCTTTTGTCCGCCTTCATTCATAAGCGCTGAATTATGATAACACAATCCAGCGCAAGGCCTAGAAGAGAGCTCCTGATACATCCTTTCGAGCTTATTGGCATACCAGATATCGTCCTGATCAGACAAAGCAATATATTCCGTTCCGCACAGGCTAATTCCTTTTTCAAAATTTTTAATATATCCTATATTAGTTGTGTTGCGATAAAGCCTTATAAAATCATGTCTTTCTCTATATTTTTCTATAATCCGAGCAGTCGCATCCGTTGATGAATCATCCACGACAACCAAAACATCTGGCTTTAAACTCTGATGGATTATGCTTTCAAGTTGCTCCGCAATGAATTTCTCGCCATTATAGGTTGCTAAAACAACACCGATACTATGCACCATTAGTACCCTCCTTATTTATTATGAATATCTATCATACAGAATTTTAATAACGCAAGGAACCATTTACAACATTATAATATCTGGTGGAGATTTATGAAGAAAGATGGTTTTTAAAATTATGCATTTAAACATGATTTTCCCATTTTCTATGTTAGAGCTATTTTCCAAAAGATCAGTTAAAAGAAACTTATGTTATGCAAAAAATTGCTGTGATTATCCCGAAATACGGCCTGATAGGTGGAGCCGAACAATTTGCTTCCGAATTAACTGACCGCCTTATCTCCCAAACAGGATATGACTTTCATGTGTATGCCAACCGCTGGCAAAAATCTGCCGCTCCAATAACTTTTCACCAGATACCGATTATCTCTTTCCCCAAATTTCTGACTACACTGAGCTTTGCTCATTTTGCTAGGCAACAGATCAAGCGTGACACTTTTTCCCTCATCCACAGCCACGAGAGAATTTTTGCGGCCGATATTTTCACCTTGCACGGCATTCCGCATCGATACTGGGTTCATAATATCCGCCGCAAGCGGATGAGCCTCTATGATTTAGCTACGGCATGGGTGGAAAAAAAGCTGGTCTATGAAGGTAATTGTAAAAAGTTTATTGCCGTCTCCAGCCTGACGAAAGATATTTTTCTACAGGAGTATAAAATTAATCCAGGTCTCGTTGATGTTATCCATCCCGGTGTGGACTTAAATGATTATGCCAAGCAGGATAAAGATTCTGTTCGCAGCAGTATTCGCCGTGAATTAGGAATTAACAGTACTGATCCGGTAATTTTATTTGCTTCGATGAATTTTGAGATTAAAGGGCTGGATGACGTTTTGTTTTCTCTGTCCAAATTAAAAGCGCAAAACCGCAAATTCAAGTTCATTGT
>CAIVQG010000025.1 GCA_903907985.1 uncultured delta proteobacterium | reverse complement strand
TTACATCCCCTTTTTTCAATCTGCTTAAGCTCATCTTCTTCCTCTTCGAAACAGGTTTATAAAACCTCTGGTGCCAGAGAGATAATCTTCATAAATTGTTTTGCTCTCAATTCGCGGGCAACTGGTCCAAAAATTCTTGTTCCAATGGGTTCCATCTGATTGGAAATCAAAACAGCCGAGTTGTCATCAAACTTCAGATAAGATCCGTCCGGCCTTTTTACTTCTTTGACCGTGCGCACGATGACAGCCTTCATTACGTCACCCTTTTTAACTTTGGAATTGGGAATTGCTTCCTTTACTGCAACAACAATTACATCACCCAAACTTGCATACCGGCGCTTCGATCCACCCAGTACCTTAATACAAGCTACCTTTTTGGCGCCGGAATTGTCCGCAACATTTAGTATGGTCTGCATCTGAATCATAAATAAAACCCCATCAAAACAACTCGCTTTACAAAAACAAGTTGTTATTTTGCTCTCTCCAGAATTTCGAGCATCCGCCAGCGTTTATCTTTACTCATCGGACGCGCCTCTATAATCAGAACCGTATCTCCCACTTTACACTGGTTTTGCTCGTCATGGGCCTTGTATTTCACATGTTTGCGCACATACTTATGAAAAACAGAATGCTTCACCAAACGTTCCGCTCTGATGACAATCGTCTTATCCATTTTATCACTAGTAACTACGCCCTTAATTGTGCGCTTATTTCCCTGCTCAGCCATGTTAACCTGCAGCCTCCTTTTCCTTCAACACCGTATTAACGCGGGCGATGTCTTTCCTCAGACGACCCAGCATTGCCGTTGGCTCCAACTGGCCTGATGCATGACGTATCCGCAACTTAAAAAGTTCTTCTACCAATTCACTATTTTTTTGTTTGAGCTCGTGAATACCGAGATCTCTGATTTCTTTAATTTTCATCAGATATCTCCCTTGCTAAAAATTTTGTGGCAATCGGCAACTTGTGCGCTGCCAAGCGAAAGGCTTCCTTAGCCACTTCTTTGGTTACACCTTCCATTTCATAAAGAACCGAACCGGGTTTAACTACTGCCACCCATCCTTCCGGCGCTCCCTTACCTTTACCCATACGTGTTTCAGCTGGTTTCCGAGTAACCGACTTATGAGGGAATACCCTGATCCAAATTTTGCCTCCCCGCTTGACATGACGTGTCATGGCAATACGGGCTGCTTCAATCTGCCGCGCTGTAATCCAGCCGCATTCTGCCGCTTGTAGCCCAAACTCACCAAAAGATATCGAACCTCCCCTGGTAGCCTTGCCCCCCATGCGACCTTTATGCAGCTTCCTGTATTTCACCCTTTTAGGCATTAACATAATCTAAAACTCCTGTTGCTCTTACAACGAAATTCCTTACTCAAATACCAGCCCAAGGAAAACCGACCGGCGCATTAACTACTGCTTATTATTCTTTACCGGTAATACTTCACCGTGGAAAATCAAAACTTTAACACCAATCAAGCCATAAGCAGTGTGGGCTTCAATAAATCCATAATCAATGTCGGCCCGCAGGGTATGCAAGGGAACCCTTCCTTCACGATACCATTCTGAACGGGCGATTTCCGATCCAGCCAACCGGCCGGAGCAGGATATCTTTATTCCCTTAGCTCCGAACTTCAGAGCATAACCTACACACTTTTTCATTGCCCGGCGGAAAGCAACTCTTCTTTCCAATTGCATAGCTACATTTTCGGCAACAAGTTGGGCATCTATTTCCGGTTTACGCACTTCTAAAATATTTATGATTATTTCAGCCTGGGAAAATTTCTCAATCTCCGCCTTCAGCTTTTCAATTTCCGAGCCTTTTTTGCCAATAATCACGCCTGGCCGCGCTGCATAAATATTCACTTTCGCTTTGTTGGCAGCGCGTTCAATCTCAATTTTCGAAATACCGGCATGATAGAGTTTTTTCTTGAGGTATTTTCTAATCTTCAAGTCTTCATGCAACATTTCACTATAGGTTCTGTCGGCAAACCAAACCGACTGCCACTTCTTAATGAAACCTAATCGTAATCCTACCGGGTTAACCTTCTGACCCAATATCGTTCCTCCTTACTTTTCATCCAAGACGACTGTAATGTGTGAACTTCTTTTCTTGATCCCTGCCGCTCTTCCCTGCGCACGAGCCCTCCAGCGCTTCAGCGCCGGACCCTGATCAACGAACACTTCCTTAACATAAAGAATGTTTTCATCGATATTGGGGTTCTGAGCAGCATTTGCCGTAGCAGACTTGAGAACCTTAGAAACTATACCTGCCGCATATTTTCTGGTGTAAAGGAGAATATTCTGTGCTTCCTGCACTTTCTTCCCTCTAATTAAATCTACCACCAGCCTGACTTTCTGCGGTGACATCCTGATGTATTTTACAACTGCTTTCGCTTCCATTTTTGTTAACCTCAAACGCATTCGCCAGAGCGTAAGTTTATTTACGGACTTTCGTTTTTCGATCACCCGAATGGGAATAAAAAGTCCTTGTCGGTGAAAACTCACCAAGCTTATGCCCCACCATGTTCTCCGTCACATAAACCGGGATGAACTTTTTCCCGTTATGCACTGCAAATGTGTAGCCAATGAGTTCCGGTGTTATGGTTGAACGCCGCGACCAAGTTTTAATAACATTTTTACTGCCTTCCGCCTCCATCTTACGGGCTTTGGCAAGCAATCTTTCCTCGATATACGGACCTTTTTTAATCGAACGTGCCACGCTTTTTTAACCCCTTCTCTTCACAATATATTTATCAGTGTTCTTGTTTTTTCTGGTTTTGTGACCTTTTGTCGGTACACCCCATGGAGTACAGGGGTGCCTGCCACCAGAAGACTTGCCTTCGCCGCCGCCCATCGGATGATCAACCGGGTTCATTACTACGCCACGGTTATGGGGCTTTTTACCCATCCATCTTTTCCTGCCGGCTTTACCAATACTGATATTTTCATGATCGTTGTTGCCTACCTGACCAATTGTAGCCATGCATTCAATAAACACCTTGCGCACTTCACCGGAAGGAAGCCTCACCTGGGCATAATCGCCTTCTTTGGCCATCAACTGCCCGTAAGCTCCGGCGGAACGAATCAACTGACCACCCCGGCCTACTTTCAATTCAACATTATGAATCAATGAGCCCAGCGGAATTGATTTTAAAGGCACAGCATTGCCCGGCTTGATATCAGCTTTCTCACCACTAACTATGATGTCACCTACATTCAACTGCGCGGGAGCGACTATATATCGCTTTTCGCCGTCACGATAATTTAAAAGAGCTATTCTGGCCGTTCGGTTGGGATCATATTCAATGGCAGCAACCTTTGCCGGAATGTCGGCCTTATTACGGCAAAAATCGATTATCCGATATTTTCTTTTGTGTCCTCCACCAATAAATCTGGCGGTGATACGACCGTAACTATTTCGCCCGCCCGTCCTCTTTAACGGTTTCAAAAGGCTTTTTTCCGGCTCGGAGGAAGTGATTTCCTCAAAATCGGAGACACTTTGAAATCTTCTTCCTGGTGATGTTGGCTTATACTTAATAATTCCCATTATTCTAATCCTTAACTAGCGCTTATAAGCTTTCACTAATCTCTATACGGTTACCGTCAGTTAATGTTACTATTGCTTTTTTCCAGGAGTTCTTCTGTCCCACAACCTTGCCTGTTCGTTTCTTTTTACCTAAAACATGCATTACGTGGACATCGATAACCTTAACTTTAAACAGCTTTTCCACTGCTTGGCCAATTTCCACCTTGTTGGCTTTCCGGTCGACTTCAAAAACATACTTATTTGATTCTTCCCGGGCCACAGTGCTCTTTTCTGTAACCAGCAATTTTTTTATAATCTTATATACTTCCATTATGCCAGCAATGCTCCCTCTATCTTTTTTACGGAGGGTTCAAGAAGAACTAAATGCTCACAATTTAAAATATCATAAACATTAATACCCTCTGACCTGATCATTTTAATGTTCCTTATGTTCCGTGAAGACTTTAACAAAACTTCATTATTCACATCTAAAACAAAAAGTACTTTTTTAAAGCCAAAGAGATCAACAACATTTTTAAATGCTTTGGTACTGATTTTTTCCATCGGGAAATCTCTAAGGATTAACATCTTATCTTCTTTGAGCTTCATGCTCAGTACAGATATTAATGCTTTTTTCCGCACCTTTTTCGGCACATTGAAGGAGTAATCGCGTGGATGAGGACCAAAAACGATTCCGCCTCCCCGCCAAATGGGTGATCTTGTTGTTCCCGCGCGGGCCCGACCTGTTCCTTTTTGCCGCCACGGCTTTTTTCCGCCACCTCGAACATCGGATCTTGTTTTGGTAGAAGATGTCCCGGAACGGCGTGCTGCCATTTGCATCTTTACGACATCATAAACAACTGCCTCATTGAGTTCGGCGCTAAAAACAGCATCATTTAACTCAACTTGAGCAACTTTCTTTTTTTCGATATCAAAAACATCTGCTACTGCCATGTTTATAACTCCAGATGTGACTTAAACACTTATTTTCTTTGCTTGCTTAATCAGTACAAAACCGTTTTTACTTCCCGGAATTGAGCCTTTCAACAGGATCAAATTTCTATCCGCGCGAACTTGCCATATTTGCAGATTCTGGATTGTTTTACGGACACAGCCCATGTGACCACCCATTTTCGTACCTTTAAATACTCGCGAAGGATCGGCACTGGCACCGATTGATCCTGGCGCCCGATGATGCATGGAACCGTGTGTGGCCCGGCCACCCCCAAAACCATGCCTCTTAACAACTCCCTGAAACCCCTTGCCTTTGGATGTTCCCACTATGTCAACAAAATCCCCCGCCTTAAAAATATCTGCGGTTATTTCCTGACCAATTTCATGCACTTCGCCATCAGGCTCAAATTCCTTGAGCTTCCGGAAAAATCCTTTGTTGGCCTTATTGAAATGGCCTTGCAATGGTTTTGTCACGTTCTTTTGTTTTTTCCGGCCGTAAGCAAGTTGGATAGCATCATATCCTTCTTTGGCTTTGGTCTTTACCTGAACGACAACGGAAGGCTCAACCTCGATGGCAGTAACTCCAACTGCAGCGCCATCCTCATCAAACACTTGAGTCATTCCTAGTTTTTTCCCAATGATTCCCTTGTTCATTATCTTCCAACTTTTTATAAAATATAAAGCCAATAACCTACATTTTGAAGAATGGCAGTAATTCTGACCATCTCCCAACACCCGAATTTGAACTTACGCTTTTATCTCGACATCCACTCCGGCAGATAGATCTAATTTCATCAAGGCATCCACCGTCGCTTGCGTAGGCTCGACAATATCAATCAGTCTTTTATGTGTTCTGATTTCAAACTGTTCACGGGATTTTTTATCTACGTGAGGTGACCGATTTACGCAATACTTGTTGATCTCCGTAGGAAGAGGAATGGGACCGGCGACGCGTGCACCGGTCCTTTTTGCCGTTTCTACTATTTCTTCAACCGAACGATCCAGCAATTTATAGTCGTAAGCTCTGAGACGAATTCTAATCTTTTGGTCTTTCATTGATCGGATAACCTTTTTCCTGTTTCTATTCAACAATCTTGCTTACGACACCAGCGCCTACTGTTCTACCACCCTCGCGAATAGCGAATCTTAATTGTTCTTCCATGGCGATGGGGGTAATCAATTCTATACGCATGTTAACATTATCACCGGGCATAACCATTTCCACGCCTTCCGGTAACGTCGCGACACCGGTCACATCTGTTGTCCGGAAATAAAACTGCGGACGATAACCGGAGAAAAACGGTGTATGACGACCACCTTCTTCCTTGGTGAGAATATAAACAGCTGCGTCAAATTTTGTGTGCGGAGTAATGGAACCCGGCTTGGCAATAACCTGGCCTCTTTCCACTTCTTCACGCTTAATACCTCTTATAAGCAAGCCGACATCATCACCGGCACGGGCTTCATCAAGGGTCTTACGGAACATTTCCACGCCGGTAACAACTGTTTTAAAGGTGGGACGAATACCGATAATTTCCACTTCCTCGCCTACCTTCGCAATACCCCTGTCCACACGACCGGTCACAACCGTACCACGACCGGAGATGGTGAAAACATCACCGACCGGCATTAGGAAGGGCTTATCGGTATCACGTTTGGGCTGCGGAATGTAGGAATCAACTGCATCCATAAGCTCGGCAATGCATTTAACATCGGGAGAATTGTTATCCTCGGCTTCGAGCGCCTTCAGCGCCGAACCACGAATGATGGGAATATCGTCACCGGGAAATTCATATTGGCTCAAAAGCTCTCTTAATTCCAGTTCAACCAGATCAAGAAGCTCGGGGTCATCGACCAGATCTACTTTATTGAGAAAAACTACAACAGAGGGAACCTGAACCTGACGGGCAAGGAGGATATGCTCGCGAGTTTGCGGCATAGGACCATCAGAGGCAGCAACAACAAGGATGGTTCCATCCATATGGGCGGCACCGGAAATCATGTTTTTGATATAGTCGGCGTGGCCCGGACAATCGACGTGAGCATAATGCCTTTTTTCTGTTTCATATTCAACATGAGAGATGTTAATGGTAACACCTCTTTCTTTTTCTTCTGGTGCATTATCAATGGAATCAAAAGCCCGGAATTCCGCAAATCCCTTTTTTGCCAGATACTTGGTAATTGCTGCGGTTAATGGAGTCTTACCGTGATCTACGTGACCAATGGTTCCGACATTTAAATGGGGCTTAGTCCTTTCGAATTTTTTCTTTGCCATGTTAATCTACCTCCTTAACTTTAAATGGTTGCTTCTCTCTTGTCGTTTAAGCAATCTACACTATAATTAAAATTTGTAATGTGCAAAAGCTTTATTTGCTTCCGCCATTTTATGCACACTTTCTCTCTTTTTAATCGCTCCACCGCGGTTATTGGCGGCATCAATCAATTCACCGGCCAGCTTTTCCCGCATTGTTTTTTCCGTCCGATCCTGAGCATTGGTAATCAACCAGCGAATTGCCAGAGCTGTGCGTCTGGCGGGGACAACTTCCGTCGGAACTTGATAAGTAGAACCACCAACGCGTCTTGATTTAACTTCGATAACCGGCTTTACGTTACTTAATGCTTTCTCGAAAAGTTCAACCGGCTGCTCTTTTACTTTCTTTTCAATAATGTCAAAAGCACCATAAAGAATACTTTCCGCAGTGCTCTTTTTACCCCGTTTTAATAAGGAATTGACAAATTTCGCCACCAGCTTATTATTGAACTTCGGATCGGGCAAAACATCCCTTTTTACTATTTCCCGTCTTCTTGGCATTTAACTATCTCCGTCTAACTTGGCTTTTTCGCACCGTACTTTGACCTGCTCTGTTTGCGATCGGCAACACCAACAGCATCAAGTGTACCTCGAACAATATGATACCTTACACCTGGCAAATCCTTCACTCTGCCTCCACGCACCAGAACAACTGAATGTTCCTGAAGGTTATGCCCGATACCCGGTATGTAAGAGGTAACTTCATAACCACTGGTGAGACGAACTCGCGCAACTTTGCGCAAAGCCGAATTAGGCTTCTTGGGGGTCGTCGTATAAACCCGGACACAAACGCCGCGACGTTGAGGTGAAGCTCCCAGTGCCGGTGTATTTGTTTTCTTCTGTATCTTGTTTCTGCCTTTGCGAACCAATTGACTTATCGTCGGCATTTTTCCTCCCGATCTAACTTTTCCTGCTAATTTCTCAGCAGCAGCAAAGCGTTGCTAACTATCAACTCAGCGCTCAGATGTCAAGCTTTTTCTCAGCTTTCTTAAACTTTATTCAACATTCATTCCCGTATTATGCTCATCGACCTGAATGCCCAGTTTCCGGTACATAACCAGACCGGTACCAGCAGGTATCAGACGACCCATAATAACGTTTTCTTTCAAGCCTCTTAGGTAATCAGTCTTACCGGAAAGAGATGCTTCGGTAAGGACTCTTGTCGTTTCCTGAAACGATGCAGCAGAAATGAAGCTCTGCGTACTGAGCGAAGCTTTGGTAATACCAAGAAGCAAAGGATCACCAATTGCCGGGCGGCCACCCTGAGCCATAACCTTATCATTTTCTTCCTGGAAACGATAACGCTCAACCTGCTCATCAGCTATGAATAAAGTATCACCGGGATCGGTCACCCGAACCCTGCGCAACATCTGGCGAACAATAACTTCCATATGCTTATCGTTGATCTTAACACCTTGCAAACGATAAACTTCCTGCACTTCATCAACCAGGTATCTGGCCAGCTCTTTTTCGCCCTTAATGGCCAGTAAGTCATGGGGATTGTTCATGCCATCCATTAGGGCATCACCTGGAGTAACGCGATCACCTTCCTGGACACTGATATGTTTACCTTTCGGAATCAGATATTCTTTTTCTTCACCAATTTCCGGTGTAACGATTATTTTACGTTTACCTTTGGCATCTTTCCCGTAAGAGACCACACCATCAATTTCGCTGATAACGGCAAAATCTTTGGGCTTGCGAGCCTCAAACAATTCGGCAACACGGGGCAAACCACCCGTGATATCCTTTGTTTTAGTGGTTTCCCGCGGAATCTTCGCAATAATATCTCCGGCTCGGACTTCGTCTCCTTCAGAAACTACAATATTGATTCCAACCGACAAAAGATAGCGGGCCATAGCATTTGTGCCTGCCAATTTCGCCGTCTTCCCTTTACTGTCTTTCAACGAAACACGCGGTCTTAGGTCGCCACCCTTGAATTCAACAATAACTTTACGGGACAGACCGGTAACTTCGTCCACCTGTTCCTGCATGGTTTTTCCTTCAATGATGTCACCGAATTTGATTGTTCCGTCAACTTCCGCGAGGATTGGTATGGAGAAAGGATCCCATTCCGCCATCAATTGCCCTCGCTTTACGGTGCTGCTATCACTAACTTTTAAATGAGCACCGTAAGGAACCGTATATTTACCACGGCTCCGTTGTTGTTCATCCAGAACGTGTACTTCACCATGACGGTTCATAACCACAAAGTCATTTTCTCTGGTTTTGACTGTATTCAAATTCACGAATTTGACCAGACCGTCATGGCGCGCTTCCAGAGTGGAATGCTCGTCAAATTTAGCCGTACCACCGATATGGAATGTTCTCATGGTCAACTGTGTACCCGGCTCACCAATAGATTGCGCCGCAACAATACCGACAGCTTCACCGATGTTAACCAAATGGCCATGAGCTAGGTCGCGTCCGTAACACATAGCGCAAACGCCGTGTTTGGCCCGGCAACTCAAAACAGATCGAATATTAACTTGTTCAATGCCGGAATGATCAATTTTTTCCGCCAAAGCTTCGTCAATAGCCTCATTAGCATGAACAATAACATCACCGGTAAACGGATCTTTTATCTCCTGCAGGGCAACTCTACCCAATACGCGTTCTCCGGCAGTTTCAATGATTTCGCCACCTTCCATCAATGCGGAAACAAAAATTCCGTCAACTGTTTCACAATCCCGCTCCGTAATTATGCAGTCCTGCGCCACATCAACCAATCTTCGAGTCAAATACCCGGAGTTGGCTGTTTTTAAGGCGGTATCAGCCAGACCCTTACGGGCACCGTGAGTAGAAATAAAGTACTGCAGAACGGTTAATCCCTCGCGGAAGTTTGCCGTAATCGGTGTTTCAATAATTGCTCCCGAGGGCTTGGCCATTAATCCGCGCATACCGGCCAATTGCCTTAATTGCACGCCTGAACCCCGGGCGCCGGAATCAGCCATCATATAAATCGGATTGAAACTCTCCACTTTCCGTTTCTTGCCGTCGGCACCGGTTACTTCTTCCGTGCTGATACCGTTCACCATTTCGGTTGCTATTTTCTCAGTAGATTGCGCCCAAATATCGATAACTTTATTGTAACGCTCACCATCAGTGATTAAACCATCCATGTACTGCTTTTGAATTTTTAAAACATCTTTTTCAGCCTGTAAAACAATGTGCTTTTTATTTTCCGGAATAATCATATTGCCAACGGCAAAAGAGATTCCGGAAACTGTCGCATATTTGAATCCTAAATCTTTGAGCCTGTCTGCAAGCAGCACCGTTGTTTTATCACCGCATAAACGGTAACAATGGTCGATTAAATTAGCCAGTTCCTTCTTGTTCATCAGCTTATTAACGGCATCAAAAGAAATTTCCGGGGGAACAATTTCCGAAAGAATAATTCGTCCTACCGTTGTGTCTTTTAATTCGGAATCGATCCGCACTTTAATTTTAGCATGCAAATCGATTACGCCGGCATCAAGAGCGCAACGAACTTCACCCGGATCGGCAAAAATCATTCCTTCGCCTTTGACATCGTTTTTCGCTCGAGTCAGATAATAGATACCCAAAACGATGTCCTGACTGGGAATAATAATCGGCTTTCCATTGGCCGGGGATAAAATATTGTTGGTTGACATCATGAGCACTCGGCACTCTGTTTGAGCTTCGATGGATAAAGGAACATGGACAGCCATTTGATCACCGTCGAAGTCGGCATTGAAAGCCGTACAAACTAACGGATGCAAACGGATGGCCTTGCCTTCAATCAATACCGGTTCAAACGCCTGCATACCGAGGCGGTGCAGTGTTGGCGCACGATTGAGCATAACAGGATATTCACGCACAACTTCGTCAAGCGCATCCCATACTTCGGCTGTTTCCCGCTCCACCATTTTCTTGGCGCTTTTTACTGTAGTAACATATCCTTTTTCCAACAGGCGGTTATAAACAAATGGCTTGAAGAGTTCGAGCGCCATCTTCTTGGGCAAACCGCATTGGTGCAGCCTTAAATCCGGTCCTACGGTAATAACGGAACGGCCGGAGTAATCAACACGTTTGCCCAGCAAATTCTGGCGGAAACGGCCCTGTTTACCTTTGAGCATATCTGAAAGAGATCTCAGCGGCCTTTTATTGGTACCGGTTATGGCGCGACCGCGACGGCCATTATCAAAAAGGACATCCACAGCTTCCTGCAGCATTCTTTTTTCGTTGCGGATAATAATTTCTGGAGCATTTAATTCCTGTAAGCGCTTCAGGCGATTATTCCGGTTAATAACGCGTCTATATAGATCATTGAGATCCGATGTGGCAAAACGGCCACCATCAAGCGGAACCAGGGGGCGTAAATCCGGCGGGATAACGGGAAGAACCGTTAGGATCATCCATTCCGATTTGTTTCCTGACTTGCGCAGAGCTTCAACGACCTTAAGTCTTTTAACCAGCTTCTTCTTCTTGGTCTCGGAAACAACGCCGACAACTTCCGTCCTTAATTCTTCATAAAGCTTTTCTAAATCAATTTCTTCCAGCAGTTGTCTTACTGCTTCAGCTCCGATTCCAACAACAAATCCATTCTCTCCATATTGTTCTATGCATTCACTATACTCTTCATCGGTAAGCAGTTCTTTCTTTTTTAAAGTAGTCGCTTTGGGATCAAGCACAATCCATGATTCAAAATAAAGAACTTTTTCCAGTTCCTTCAATGATAAATCCATGAGATTGCCGATACGGCTGGGAAGACTTTTCAAAAACCAGATATGGGCAACGGGAGTGGCCAGCGTAATATGCCCCATCCTTTCCCGACGTACTTTGGATTGAATGACTTCCACACCACACTTTTCGCAAACCACACCCCTGTGCTTCATCCGTTTATAGCGACCGCACAGGCATTCGTAATCTTTCACCGGGCCAAAGATTTTTGCACAAAAAAGCCCGTCTCTTTCCGGTTTAAATGTCCGGTAGTTGATTGTTTCCGGTTTCTTTACTTCACCATGAGACCAGGAAAGAATCTTCTCCGGCGAAGCAATGGAAATCTTCATTGCATTGAATCTGATGGGATTTTTTGGTTTTTCAAAATAGCTGAAAACGTCTTCCACAGCTTATTCTCCTGTCCGATTAAAAACTTTAGTAAAACTTGTATATCAATTATTGTTCTTCAACTAATTCCACATCTAATCCGAGACTTTGGAGTTCTTTTACTAATACGTTAAAGGACTCCGGCAAACCCGGTTCAAATGTATGCTCACCCTTGACAATAGATTCGTAAATTCTTGTCCGGCCCGCCACATCATCCGATTTAACTGTGAGAAATTCCTGCAGGGTATAGGAAGCACCATAAGCTTCCATTGCCCATACTTCCATCTCGCCGAGCCTCTGACCACCGAATTGAGCTTTACCACCCAGCGGCTGCTGTGTTACCAGTGAATATGGTCCTATGGAACGAGCGTGAATTTTATTATCAACCAAATGGTGCAGCTTCAACATATAGATGATGCCCACTGTAACTTCCTGATCAAAGGGGTCACCGGTTCTTCCATCAAAAAGAACTGCCTGCCCTGATTGCGGCAACTCCGCCATCGTTAATAAATCGCTGATCCTGCTTTCCGGACAACCATCGAAAACGGGACTCGCCACCAACATTCCCTTTTTCAGACGGCTGACAAACTTCTTTGCATCTTCGGGTGAAGCTTGATCAATATATTTATCGAAATCAGGTGAAGAGTATGCTTTTTTCAACTCACTCTTAATGCTGTTAAGACTATTATTTTTTTCTAAAAGCTCATTTAAACCTTCGCCGATCGTTTTCGCCGCCCAGCCTAGGTGTGTTTCTAGAATTTGTCCGACGTTCATACGCGAAGGCACGCCCAGAGGGTTCAAAACAATGTCTACGGTAGAACCATCGGCAAAATACGGCATATCTTCTTCAGGAAGAATTCTGGATAAAACACCTTTATTGCCGTGCCGTCCGGCCATCTTATCGCCGACAGAAAGCTTTCTTTTGATAGCTACATAAATCTTAACCATTTTGATCACACCTGGAGGAAGCTCATCACTGGCCTTAATCTTCTCCAGTTTTTCTTCATAATGAGCCTGAACAAAATCGATTTTGCGCTCGAGAGCAGAAAGCAAATTGGTTAACTTTTCTTCAGAACTGTCATTTTCCGCAAGCGTAATTTCTTTCCAGTAAGTAAAAGGTATCTCTGCCCAAATTTCTTTTGTAACTTTATCACCCTTCTTGATAAGGATTTTCTTTTTGGCATCGATAATTTTTGCAGCTACCGTCTTTCCGACGACAAGCTTCGTAATATCTTTTCTAAACGTTTCGGTCAGGATATTGATTTCATCATCTCTGTCTTGAGTTAACCGTTCGATGGCATCCGCTTCGATCGCCTGGGAACGTAAATCTCTGTCGGCGCCTTTGCGAGTAAATATCTTGACATCAACAACTGTGCCTTCGACACCGGGAGGCACACGCAAAGAGGTATCTCGCACATCGCTGGCTTTTTCTCCAAAAATTGCCCGTAGCAGTTTTTCTTCAGCAGACAACTGGGTTTCTCCCTTGGGAGTGATCTTGCCGACAAGAATATCGCCTTGTTTAACCGAAACTCCAATGCGGATGATACCGCTTTCATCCAGATTCCGCAGGGATTCTTCACCAACATTAGGGATATCCCGCGTAATTTCTTCTTTACCCAGCTTAGTATCGCGGGCCATCGTTTCAAATTCTTCGATATGTATAGACGTATAAACGTCTTCTCGAACAATTCGCTCACTGACCAGAATCGAATCTTCGTAGTTGTAGCCACCCCAGGACATGAAAGCAACCATAACATTGCGTCCCAGAGCCAGTTCACCATTGTCTGTCGCCGGCCCATCGGCGAGAATTTCTTTTTTCTGAATGCGCTCACCAACATCAACAATCGGTTTCTGGTTAAAACAAGTATCCTGATTAGAGCGCTGGTATTTAGCCAGGGTATAAATATCCACTCCTGTATCAATGCCATCTTCTTCGGGATGATCCGCTCTTACTATTATTCTCGAGGCATCAATGCTTTCTACGATACCTGCTCTGCGAGCAGAGAGAACCGCACCGGAATCACGGGCAACAATTGCTTCCATTCCCGTGCCTACAACAGGTACTTCCGGACACATCAACGGTACCGCCTGCCTCTGCATATTTGATCCCATCAGCGCTCGGTTGGCATCATCATGCTCCAAAAACGGAATTAGAGCGGCGGCCACGGAGACAAGCTGATTGGGCGATACATCCATTAATTTAATATCTTCCGGCAAAACAGAAATGAAATCATCTCCTTTTCTGACGGAAATCAGTTCTTCCATAAACTTACCGTTTTTATCCAACGGGCGATCAGAAGGTGCAATGATCTGGTTTTCTTCTTCAATAGCCGTCATGAAGCGGATTTCATTCTCTACACGACCATTTTCCACCATTTTATAAGGAGTTTCAATAAAGCCAAACTCATTAACCCGCGCATAGGTACTCAAAGATACTATCAAGCCGATATTCGGGCCTTCCGGGGTTTCCACCGGGCAAATACGGCCATAATGCGTATTATGAACATCTCTTACTTCAAAGCCTGCGCGCTCCCGCGTTAATCCTCCAGGCCCCAATGCCGACAAACGGCGCTTGTGCGTAATTTCGGAAAGAGGATTAGTCTGGTCCATAAATTGTGAAAGCTGACTGGAACCATAAAACTCGTTAACTACGGCAGAGACGGGTTTGGCGTTAATTAAGTCATGGGGCATCATCGTCTCGATGTCCTGCAAACTCATTTTTTCTTTAATGGCCCGCTCCATGCGCACCAAACCAATACGATACTGGTTTTCAATGAGTTCCCCAACGGAACGCACGCGCCTGTTTCCCAGATGATCGATATCATCTACGCTGCATTCTCCAACACCATTTTTTAAATCAACCAGATATTTAACTGCCGCCAGGATATCATCATTACGTAAAACCGTAATACTTGTCGGCACATTTAAACGCAATTTGTAATTCATTTTGGCGCGGCCGACATCCGACAAATCGTAAGTTTCCGATTCAAAGAAAAGGCTCTTGAAAAATTTTGTGGCTGTCTCCGGAGTTGGCGGGTTGCTCGGACGCAACCGGCGATATATCTCCAAAACCGCATCTTCGGCGGTATCGATTTTGTCCATCAGCAAAGTATCACGAATGGAAACATTGTCCAAATCTTCATCCAGATGGATGAATTTCAATTCGGAAATGCCCTTCTCTTTGGCAATTTCCAAACCATTGAGAGGCAATTCTTCGTTACAACGGAAAATAATCTCTCCGGTTTGCGGATCACGAATATCAGATGAAAGCACCTTCCCCGCAAGATCTGCTTCCTTAACGGAAATATGTTTTACACCTGCATCCATTACTTTCTTCAAAAGGGGTTTCGTGAGCTTACGCCCTTTCTTGACAATAGTCTCCGCACTTTTCGGATCCTTGATATCTTCCGGTGCTTTTTGACCGACCAGAGACTCATCAACGGCGAAGCAAAGCTTTTCACCTTCAATGGTTATCTTTTCAATAGTATAAAAATAATTCAGAATAAATTCCGTCGAATTGTTCATTGCCTTGAGCAAAATAGTGACGGGCATTTTGCGGCGACGGTCAATCCGCATATAGAGGAGATCTTTGGAATCAAATTCCAGATCCAGCCACGAACCTCTTATGGGAATGACGCGTGCCGAATAAATCAATTTGCCACTGGCAACGGTTTTACCTTTATCATGGTCAAAGAAGATGCCGGGCGAGCGGTGCAATTGGCTGACAATAACCCGCTCCGTTCCGTTAACGATAAATGTTCCATTTTCCGTCATCAACGGAATTTCGCCAAAATAAATTTCCTGTTCCTTAATATCGCGTATCGGCTTTGTTTCATTTGATTCCCTGTTAATCTTACCGTCATTAAGACGGTCAGTATCAAAAACAACAAGCCTGACCACGATTTTCAAAGGAGCAGCATAAGTCATTCCTTTTTGGACGCATTCCCTTACATCATACCGGACATCACCAATCTTATAGCTGACAAACTCCAAAGAACATTTTCCGCTAAAATCAGAAATGGGGAAAACGCTCTTGAAGGCACCTTGCAAACCGATATCGGCCCTCTTAGTGGGCGGCAAATCCTTTTGCAGGAATTTTTCATAAGATCGTGTTTGGATCTCGATTAGATTGGGTATATCCAGTGCTTTTTTTACCCGGCCAAAATTTCTTCTAAAATTGCCCATAGTATCCTTAAAATAATATATTATATATTATTATTTAATCTCGACTGTTCCGCCAACTTCTTCAATTTTCTTCTTAATTTCTGCAGCTTCATCTTTGGAAACAGCTTCTTTGATCGGCTTGGGCACTCCCTCCACCAAATCCTTGGCTTCTTTCAGCCCTAAACCGGTAATAGCCCTAACAACTTTGATTACCTGAATCTTCTCCGCACCGAAACTGGTGAGAACGGCATTGAACTCGGTCTGTTCCTCTACCGGAGCTGCCGCTGCTGCACCCGGGGCTGCCGCCATCATCATCGGAGCCGCCGCAGAAACACCAAATTTTTCTTCTAATTCTTTAACTAAAGCAGAAAGCTCTAATACGGTCATACCTGCAATAAATGTTACTACATCTTCTTTTGTAATTTGATTTGACATATTCCTATACCTCTCTGTATGTTTTATTAATTTAAGGTTTGCTTCTTATCACAATAGGCATTAAGCACTTGAACAAAATTTCTCGGCACTCCACTTAACACTGTTACCAGTGAAGTCGGTACCGCTGCCATGACAGAAACCAATTTCCCAAGTAGGACCTCTCTGCTGGGTAACTCCGCCAAAAGAGTAATATCACTCTTGTTTAAGATTTTGCCATCCAGTACACCAATCTTGATTTCCAGTTCCGGATTTTTCCTGGCGAAATCAATAAGAGCCTTTGTCGGCTCCACTGGATCTTTGTAGCTTAAAACAACGGCAACAGGCCATTTGAAATGATCGGCAAGTACGCTGAACGCTGTTTCTTTCGCAGCAATGTGCAAAAGTGTGTTTTTCACAACCTTCAACTCAGCATTAGACTTGCGCAGCACATTTCTTAGTGCTTCCATCTTCTCGACATTCATCTTGCTAAAACTGGTTAAAACGCCGAGATTGGCCTTATTAAGTTTTACCTGCAGTTCGGATACAATTTGTTCCTTAGTTCTCCGATCCAATATATCAGCCTCCTTTCAATAATTTTTTATTATCATGAGGCCGGAGAATATAGCCGCACACAGAATAAAAAAACGGTAATCTTGCCCAAAATCCGATGCCCGTTTTCCAAAAATTGTTTACCTTAATAAAATAAAGCAACTCTTTTTATTATAACGAGTCTCGGCAGGCCGCCTTACGTTTAAACTTCCGTACCTGCTATCTTCGACCTTTTATCTTAATATGTTAACTGCTGCACATTATGCGTTCTTAATATCGAGAGGATCGATTCTCACACCGGCACCCATTGTGCTGGAAAGAGAGACACTTTTAATATAGATCCCTTTGCTGGCGGACGGTTTTAATTTGATAATTGTTTCTATTACAGCTTGAATATTTTCGCGTAATTTTTCGGCGCCAAAAGAAACTTTCCCCACAGGAGAATGGACAATTCCGGCTTTTTCCACACGGAATTCAACTTTACCGGCTTTAAGTTCTTTTACGGCATTGGCCACATCAAAAGTTACAGTACCGACTTTGGGATTGGGCATGAGTCCTCGGGGTCCTAAAATCTTACCGATTTTGCCGACCGCACCCATCATATCAGGCGTAGCAACAACACGATCAAATTCAAACCAGCCACCTTTTATTTTTTCAATAACTTCATCATTTCCAACTAAGTCGGCTCCGGCATCAAGGGCTTCTTTTTCCTTTTCACCTTTGGCAAAAACTAGCACCTTCACAGTTTTACCAAGGCCATTGGGCAAAACGACGCTTCCCCTGACCATTTGATCGGCATGAGCAGGATTAACTCCCAAACGAACAGCTGCATCCACTGTTTCATCAAATTTGGCGCCTGCCATCGATACAACCATTTCCGTAGCCTCTTTCAGCGTGTAACGCTTCGTGGGCTCGACCTTTGCTTTTGCTGCTAATATACGTTTCCCTCTTCTTAACATGATAAAACCTCGTTTTTATTAACCTGCGACTTCGATTCCCATCGACCTAGCCGTACCGGCAATTATTTTGATGGCACCTTCGATATTTACGGCATTCAAGTCGTTAAATTTTAATTCGGCAATTTCTTTAACCTGTTCGGCCGTAACTATTCCTACTTTTTCCCTCTTGGGATCACTTGCCCCTTTGGCAATTTTCGCTGCTTGCTTGAGCAATACTGAAGCCGGTGGCGTTTTAGTAATAAAGGTAAATGACCTATCGGCATAAACAGTAATTACAACAGGAATAATCATCCCTTCCTGCTTTTGTGTCAATGCATTATAAGCCTTGCAAAATTCCATAATATTGACACCGTGCTGCCCTAACGCCGGGCCAATCGGGGGCGATGGCGTTGCCTTTCCCGCTTTAATCTGCAGTTTAATATTTGCAATAACCTTTTTTGCCATGATGATCACCTTGATCTTAAGAATTTTTCAGGCTTATATAAAAGCCTAAAATAAATTAATTATCCCTGCATTACCTGAATAAAATCCAACTCTACTGGTGTCGGCCGGCCAAAAATACTTACGATAACACGCAGTTTCCCTTTTTCCGGTTTTACTTCATCAATGACACCATCAAAGTTGGTGAATGGTCCGTCAATTATTTTTACATGGTCGCCGACGTCAAATTTGAACTTCGGCTTGGGCTTTAAAGTTCCTTCATCAATTCTGACCTTTAAATTTTCGACATCTTTGTCCGAAATTGGCGAAGGCTTATCTTTACTCCCGATAAAACCGGTAACTTTGGGAGTGTCCTTAACAATGTGCCAAGTTTCATCATTCATTTCCATCCGGACAAGAATATAGCCGGGAAAGAATTTGCGCTTGGAAGTTTTCTTTTCTCCCGAAATCAATTCCACAACGTCTTCTTCCGGAATCAGGATATCAGAAAAAGAAGCCTGGGCATTAGCGAGTTCAACTCTTTCCTGCAAGCTCACTTTTACTTTATTTTCATATCCCGAATAGGTATGAACAACGTACCATTTAAAAGCCATTTTGCTAACCTAAAATTAATTTAATCAGTTTAGCTAAACCGAAATCAATTATACCGAAATAAATCGCCATGACGAAAACGATAATTATTACGACCAGTGTGGATGCCATAGTTTGCTTTTGTGACGGCCAAGTAACTCGCTTTAGCTCGGCCTTGGCATCAATCAGAAATTGCTTTATCTTTTGCATCAATAACTTTATTTTTTCCATTTTTTAAACCTTTAATAAAAGGGAAAACTGGCAGGCCAGGAGGGACTTGAACCCCCAGCATCCGGATTTGGAGTCCGGCGCTCTATCCATTAGAGCTACTGGCCTGTTTGCTTTATGCAAACTTTACTTGGTTTCCCTGTGCAACTTGTGTCCCCGGCAAAACTTACAGTACTTCTTCATCTCCAGGCGGTTTTGCATGGTGCGCTTATTCTTTGTTGTCGTGTAATTTCTTTGCTTGCATTCCGTGCAAGCCAAAATGATATTATTCCGCATAACTCTCCCTTAAGCCGTTGTCAAACAATAACTATAACATCTTAACCGGCATAAGGGGCCATAACAAAATTGTCTTGCCACCCGCATGGGTGGTCATTTCGTAACGGCCCCTAACTGGAGCCCACGACCAGGATTGAACTGGTGACCTCATCCTTACCAAGGATGTGCTCTACCAACTGAGCTACGTGGGCGCAATTGCCGAGGCTTTTCGCCTCCAATTTTACTAAAAACGCTTGGAGCGGGAAACGGGATTCGAACCCGCGACCCTCAGCTTGGAAGGCTGACGCTCTAGCCACTGAGCTACTCCCGCTAATTTGCACTTCAATAATACTGGTGGAGGGGGGAGGGTTCGAACCTCCGTAGGCTTCGCCGGCAGATTTACAGTCTGCTCCCTTTGGCCGCTCGGGAACCCCTCCAGCATATAATTTATATCGGAACTGGAGCTGGCGATGGGACTCGAACCCGCAACCTGCTGATTACAAATCAGCTGCTCTACCGATTGAGCTACGCCAGCGAACCCTTTACTAAACTTACCCTTTTATATCAATAACTTATGAATTCAAGCGCGAATAGACAATAGCACATATCCGCGCGAATTGCCGACTCTAATTTTTATGGTTGTGTTTGTCAAGGTAAATTTTAATATTTTTTATAAAAAAGCTAATGCAGGGTTGGCAAATACGATCAGAAAGAAACATTATCAGCATTGTTATTTGGCGGCGGCTTAGGAGCTTCTCTGATAATTTTGTAACGGACGAGCAATGGTGATCTCGGCCTGATTTCAATCTGTCTTGTCTTTTCGACATTTTCTACAAGGACTTTCAGAGAATGCGTTCCGGCAATAATGTTTTTCATTTGCTTTCCGGATACTTCAACCTCTTGATTATCTAGATATGCCTTCAGCTTGGGCAATTTCATAGAAGGGTTATCCGAAAAAGACTCAACTGCCAAAGCACCCCTCAACGAGATTGTTTCTTGTTGATGCTGACCATCCTTAATATCAACCATAAGACTGTACATATAATTTGTTTCCCTGAGAAACAGGGAAACCATGTGTTTGCCTTCGGTAAGTTCCAGAGAACAGTTGGAACGCTTACCTGTACTGACACCGTCAATGGAAACTTCCGCATTCTCCGGGTCGGATATAATTTCGATTGTTCCTGTTTTAATCCGTGGTTTTTTATTGCCATTGACGGAAACAAATTTCATCCCGATTATAGTATCGTAGCTCGGTATTGCAAATAGTACCGGTTGGTGCCGGGAAGAAAGCGAAGCGCCTCTGACTTCCACCTGATCAAACAGTTTAGTTACATTGCTGTACATACCGCTAACCGTTATTTCTCGCATGTCCGAGACATCGGTATTCTTCCGCACAGTGTTGATATATTCAAAAATACAATAGCTCAGAGCACCGTGCTTCAGTTCAGCATATTCCGCCGAAGGCTGGTTTTCATTACTGGAAGCAATAAAGGCTATTTTGGTTTGGCTTAAATCCACGGCGCTTTTCTTCTGTACAATTACCACACCTCTCTGCTCGCCGCTCCCCCCTTCCAGTTCAACGGTGAAGCCCAAATTCTCTGCAAACAGTGCACCGAAGTTTTTGGCTCCGCTGTAACAGGAATCCAGAATCAAAACAATTTCCTTGGCTTGGACATCAGAAAGCTGTTTGATAAGCCACGCTTTGTTGATGAATGTCTCGTTATTGATCAGCCCACCGGACTCTTTATAAAAGGCACTTTTCCCATTTGGAGTAACTATCTGGGCATCGTAGGGAGCCAGAAAAGCGTTGCTGGTGCTTGATTTAATATTGGGGGGTAGGCCATGTCCGGCAAACATAAACATCACATGATCCAGCGGTTTTTTCTGACTCTGTCTGACCAAGTCCATTATGGCATTGATAATCCGCTGCTTGGTGGCCTCGCTGTTTAACAGTAAAACAATATCAGCCGAACGATATCCGGCATAATTTGTCAGCATTGCGTGTAACATCCGGACATCCTCGTCGGCATACCGCAGACCATCGATATCCGCATATTGGCTGATGCCGATCAGAATGGCTTTGTTATTGTTTTGGGCAACTGCATTGGGGCAAAAAAAGAAAACTCCGAGGAAGAACAAAGATAGATATGCTGCAATTATCTTCATACATTGATTCTCACTGACAATCCCTGTAACACAGCATAGTCAATGTTTTTTATCCTTGATTATCATGCCTCAGACGACCATATTTATCAGGCCGCCTGAGGCATAATTTTTTCTTTGCCGCCGGCTAAAGAAAAACCCGGCAATTTTTAAAACTTATATGTATAGCCCAGCATACCAAAGGCACCCAATTTTGCACTATAGCCGATATCGCTGCCGCCATTCAGATACTGATATTTACCGCCAATTTGCAAGTTAAGACCTTCCCATATATTCCAGTAAAGCGTTCCCACCAGAGCGCCGCCCACACCGGAACCTGTCATAGTAGACCCGTCGTCCCTTTTCCAATCTGCCCAGGAATAGATGAGTCGGCCATCAGCCCTTAATCCAATATATTTGTTAAAGGGAACGATCGCTCCAAGACCGATTAATGGTGATTTGTATGTTCGGTCAACTATGCTCACCCGGTTTGAGTTATAACTCCAAATATGTCCGGCATCTAGAGTTTCAGTGTCCTTCCTGATCGTTTGGTTATATCCGACCATAACATAAGGATTAAAATGGGGATGCAATCTAAATAGCCAGCGCGCTGTTATTTCATGTTCGGCTTGGTCCTGAGTCATTACAGACGAAGCTCCGGAGACAGAGGCAAATGTGGAATCAATATCCCAGCTGCCTTTGCGGTAGGAGTAGGCCAGCGTAAAAGCATCATAACCCAAAGTAATCGTGCCACCGGGCATACTGCCATTTATATCCCCCCTAGAGTAAACGGTTCCGTCATTATAAGTTCTGGTATATGTTCCTCTAATATACCACCACTCACCAGTGGCACCGATAAGCCATTTCTTGGGCTGAGCAACCGTGGGGTCGCTTAAAACCAATGCTTCCTCAATAACTCTTGTTTGCTCCTGAACAATTGGTTGTTCCTGGACAGCCGGCTTATCCGGGGCAATCGGTTTATCCTGAGCAAACAGATTTGATGCCAACAACCCAAAAAACAGGAAAATGCCAAAAACAATCACGATACTTTTTCTTTTCATGACAAACTCCTTTCTTCATTAGATTGTGTTAAAATATATAATTATTTCATAATCGGGGGCTGAGATCAATTGTGACAGGTAGACTGGGAATATTAAAAAGAAAAGTCGGAGTAAGTTATACAGAAAATTACAACCCTCGTTATCGGCAATTCTACTCCACACTTCATCAATGTCAAGAAAATAAAGTACCCTGAAAAAGCGGCCTGCTAATCAGTATCACCAAAATAATCCGCTGAAAAAATATAAATTTCTGTTTCTTTATCCATCCAATCCTCAGATGGCAGACCGGCCTTATAACAAGTTTCCCGCAGAAAGGTTTCCCTGTCCCAGCAATACTCCACTGCCACTTGCGGCAGCAGCAGACCCGAATTATATCCCCGGACAATATATAATCCGTGTTTTCCTACTTCAATTTCATTAATATTTTTTATACGTTGCAGCGGGCTCAATACGGATATTTCCAATGACAAATCTTTAAGTTCCTCCGCCTGTAATGAAGGAAAACGCGGATCATGAAAAGCAGCAGCCAAAGCCATTTCCTGGACTGTTTCCCAGAGCGGCTTAACCGCCTTGATATAACCAATACACCCCCGCAAATGACCTTTCTTTTTTAAAGTAACAAACGCACCTCTTTTTTCCTGAAGTGTTTCCGAATCTACTGTTATCTTGGGAAGATTTTTTTTATTATTGACTTTGCCGATAATAGTTTTTTTTACAATATCCAGTAGAATCTCTTTTTCTTTTGGGGTCAATTCCATTTAAGCAATCCTCCTAGGAATAATATACTGCTGCCGCATAGCCGACTACGGAACTTTTGTCACCGGTTACATCTCCGGAATTGGCATATTTCAACAGTTGCGCCTTCTCCGCTCCCATCTTTTTCGCGACCAGCATGGCAACGGCCATGGGCCCGCCGCCGCAAGCCTCGCAAATATCGCTATTCAGGCTTTTTAAAAGCCCGGCGGCATCACCACTTTGTAAATGTTTTAAAGCTACGGCATCCATCTGCGAAGCCACATTGTAATTATGGAAATGCGACAAATCGGAACTGCCCACAATCAATACTTTCTTGTCTTGTAGAGCCGAATAAATTGCCTCAGCTAATTCGTAACAGGTATCGGCCTTCTGATCTCCCATTACCAGGGGCACAAAGGGAACATCGCCTAAAGCAACTTGCAAAAAAGGCAACTGAATTTCCAAAGAATGTTCCTGTAAATGTGCGACCGGAATATCCTTAACAATCCCACTGAAATTTTTAATATTTTCTGCCAAATCTTCGGAAATAGACACTATCCCTAAAGGTGTCTCATATCCTCCCCGGCTGAAAACAGACACACCGGGAAAAGCTACATGATGACTGGGACCAACGATAACAACAGCATCGTACTTTTTACCACGAATGAGCTTGTAGGCATAGGCCGCCACTTGCCCGGAATAAAGGTAACCGGCATGAGGAGCAACAATGCCGGCAATCTCTCCTTCCAGATATAAATCCGGCACATAAGCAAAATACTTTTCGATTTCCTGCCTCAGGGTTGCAGATTTACCGGGGTACCAGGAACCCGCTATCGCCGATTTTCGCAGATTTTTCATAGGGCACCTCCATTTTAACGGACCCCCAACTCACAAAAACAGCGGGGATGATGACCTGCGAGATCCCGAATAGCTGCGCTTTCTGGATCAATTCCACTAACGCCTTAACTTTCGTTAAACTTGTTTTCAGCGGTTATCATGGACTTAAAATGCCAGATTGTCCCTTGCGGCATATCCAGCACCTCAATATTGAGCAAAGCTAGCTGAGATCTCAAATCATCGGCCTCCTGCCACTTATGCGCTTTTCGCGCGACTTCTCTCTTCTCAATCAAATCTTGTATTTCTTTCGAGGCTGGCAATACCTCAAAATACATCACTCCAATAATTTCATTTATTTTTTCCAGTGCTGCCAATATCTTACGGCTATCTTTTTTATTTATTGCGCCCAGGTTTAAAGGAGAATTTATTTTACCGACAAAATCAAAAAGAACAGCCAGTGCAACGGCTATATTCAAATCATCAGCCAAGGCGGCAGCAAATCCGTTTTTAAGATCGTAAATCAGCTGATCCACCTCTGCATAGCCACTGCCATCAGCAGTCACAGCATTGAGCCGGCATACAAACATATCGAGTCTTTTTACATTATTCCTTGCGGTCTCCATTGCCTCTTCAGAATAGTTGAGCGGCTTACGATAATGCACCCCCAACAAGAAAAAACGCACATCCCTGCCCGAATAACCTTTTTGGAACAATTGCGACAAAGGCAGGGCATTATTTAACGAACGAGACATCTTCCGGCCGGCAACCATCACCAATTCGGCATTCAGCCAGTAATTTGCACCGCTCCTTCCGGAAAAAGCTTTGTTGATAGCTAAAATATTTTCGCAATGCGGAAAAACTTCATCTGCCCCGCTAATATTAATATCATAAAGCGCCCCCAGGTATTTATGACAAATCGCGGCACATTCGATATGCCAACCGGGCCGGACATTACCCCATTTAGTTTTGTAATATATACCTCTTTTTAATTCTCCTAAACTGGCCCTTTTTAAAAGGGCAAAGTCCATAGGGCTATCTTTTTCGTAATCATCCAGGTCAATGGTTTTGGTCTGTCTGGTTTTTCGTATATTAACATTGGAAAGAAGCCCGTAATCGGTTAATTTGGAAATATCATAATAAACCGAATGCAGCTTTTCATAGGCGTAATTTTTATCGACTAATTTTTCGACGATTTTGAGCATCTCATCAACATTTTCCGATGCTTTAATGTAAATATTGTCCTGGCGAATATTCAAAGATTCCGCATCCTGTAAAAATACTTGTAAATATTTATTCGTATAATCGGCAAGTTCCATACCTTCTTTTTCTGCACCTTTTACGGATTTATCGGTGAGATCAACAATATCTACTATATGCTTGACCGAGTAACCCTGATAAATCAAATAGCGGCATACCAAATCGGCCACTACCAGGCGCCGGTAATTACCCATATGAGGTGCGTCGTGGACAGTAGGCCCACACGTATGCATGAGAATTTCTCCGGAATTAACAGGTTTGAAAAACGATTTCTGGCGTTGCAAAATATTGTAAAGACTGAAAGTAGATGCTTCCTCTTTGACAGCAAACAATTCCGTACTTAAATACCGCTCTCCGCTGTCCGGGAAAATTACAACAATCAGGCCTTCCTGCATTTGCAATGCCTTTTGAGCGGCAATAAACATCGCCGCGCCGGAACTCATCCCGGCCATAATTCCCTCTTCACGGGCTAACCGGCGTGCCATGGCAAAGGCATCCTCATCGAGGATATTCACCTTTTCATCGAGGCACTTCTTATCAAATATGCCTGGCCGGTAAGACTCCCGCATGTTCTTCAGTCCCTGGATCTTGTGCTTCAAATACGGTTCAACACCGATAATTTCAATTTGCGGATTTAATTCTTTGAGCCTGCGGGAAATTCCCATAGCAGTACCGGAAGTACCGAGGGTTGATACCACCATCGTAACAGCACCATCAGTTTGATCCCAGATTTCTTGAGCTGTTCCATAGTAATGAGCGGCTATATTATCTTCATTATTGAATTGATCGGTGCCGAAATATTTGCCGGCATTTTCGCGGAGCATTTTGTATGCTACTTCAATAGCACCGTCAGTCCCCAAATTGGCCGGTGTAAAATACAGCTCGGCGCCCAGAGCGCGCAGAATTTTCTTCCTCTCTTCACTTACCGACTCCGGCAACGTCAGGCATAATTTATATCCTTTGGCAGCGGCAATCATGGCCAGACCAATACCCGTATTGCCACTCGTCGCCTCCAGTATAATTTTATCAGGAGTTAGCTCTCCTCTTTTCTCCGCCTGCTCAATCATAAACAATGCAGTGCGATCCTTAATCGATCCACCGGGATTGGCACTCTCGATTTTTGCCAGAATCTTTATCTTTTTATTGGGATTAAGCCGGCTAATTTCGATAAGTGGTGTATTGCCGACACTATCAATGATGCTTTTATAATATTTTTGCATAAATTATTAATTGCCTGAAAATAAAAGACCCCGAAGAATTGCCTATTACAATTTACTGAAATAATTCCGGTTTTAAGACACGAAACACTCAGAAGCTAACTATCCATTTTAGGAACAGGGATTTTTATAAACTGAACACCTTCATCTTTTAAACTGGCCTCTTCACTAGGAGTAGTTGTTCCTTTGATATTGCGTTTTTCTTCTTCCCCGAAATGAATCTTTAAGGCAACTTCGGCAAATTGATTGCCCACATCTTCAAAGTTTTTATCTATGAATTGATGAAAGGCCTGCAAGACTTTTAACGGAGAATTTTCCTTTTCCCCGATCTTACCGGCCCCGCGTGAATCTTTTCCTACAAATGCAACCGAAGAAGGGACTATATCAACATTAGAGTTATTACAAATCGGACAAGCTACAAGCTTTTGGGAATTTTGATCAATAAAGGCCTGTCGGTCTTTAAACCAGCCGTCGAATTTATGCCCCTTTTCACATTTCAAGTCAAAGATTATCACTGTTTATCACCTTTTTTAATAATAAATTGGAAATCTAATAAAAATAGTGGACATTTAGAAATAAATTTTATATCGTCCGTGCCACGTCGGGATGTGGCCCAGCTTGGTAGGGCACTGCGTTCGGGACGCAGGAGTCGCGCGTTCAAATCGCGCCATCCCGACCATTTTTTTGTCCCGGAATCAGCCAAGCTTAAGTTCTATCAATTAACCAACGACAGAAGCCATCTTAAATATCGGCAGATACATCGCGATAATCATGCCGCCAACAACCCCCCCCAAAAAAACCATCATGATAGGCTCTAAAAGGGCCGTCATTGCTGCTACTGCCGCATCTACTTCGTCATCGTAAAAATCGGCAATCTTACTGAGCATAGTATCCAAAGCCCCTGTCGCCTCACCAACAGCGATCATTTGCACCACCATGGGCGGGAAAATGCCGGTTTCCATTAAAGGCTCCGCAATTGTCCGTCCTTCACTGATACTCTGGCGTGTTTTTACCAGGGCGGCTTCAACCACCACATTGCCGGCAGTCTTGCTGACAATGGATAAACCTTCCATAATGGGAACACCGGAATTCATCATCGTGGAAAGCGTCCGGGAGAATTTCGCCACAGCAACTTTTTTCAACAGTGGACCAAAAACAGGAGCTTTGAGTAGCAGAGAATCTATTATCCAATGCCCTTTTTCCGTTTTATAAAATCTGCCTAAAGCAATAAAAAAAGCAACTATAATGCCCGCCATTATCCACCAATAACTCTGCATAAATTCGCTGGCATTTACCAAAAACTGTGTGGGACCGGGAAGCTCTCCCCCCATACCCTCAAACATTTTCTGAAATACGGGGATGACTTTGAGAAGGAGTAAGGCGACAACAGCAACCGAAATAACAAGAACGGATGCCGGATAAGTCATTGCTCCCTTAACCTGGCTTTTCAATTTCATTGCCTTTTCCATATAACTGGAAAGCCGTCCCAATATAACATCCAAAATACCACCGGCCTCGCCGGCAGCAACCAGATTGACAAAAAGATCATCAAAAACAGCAGGGTGCTTCCTTAATGCTTCGGTTAAACTGTTGCCGCCTTCGACATCCTCTTTTACCTTCTTAATAACTTCTTGAAAGGCTTTGTTTTGCTCCTGCTGGTATAAGAGATCCAGACATTGAATAAGCGGCAAGCCGGCATTGATCATTGTCGAAAAAATGCGGCAAAAAATAACAACGTCTTTCTCTTGAACTTTTCCCTTTAAAAAAGGTAAATATTCCGCGATATCTTTTGGTTTCTTTTTAATGGTAATCGATTTAAAACCTTGTCGGCGCAACTGGCCGCGAACAGCCAGTTCATCTACTGCATCCAGCTCTCCTTTTTTAACTTCGTTTTTTCTGGTCGTACCTTCCCAAATAAAAACTGGCATATTAAAAATATCCTTTCTTAACCGGGCAGTATTAACACGGCATATTATAAACCATATACCATGTTAATTCAACAAATTACCTTTGACCGGCTGCGCTGGTTGAATATTTCGTACTGAATAATCCCGGCAGCAACAGAGACATTCAGGGAATCGAAGCTTCGTTGCAGAGGAACAGATAACAAAAAGTCACATTTCTTTTTCACGAGGGGACGGATTCCTTTTGCTTCACCACCTAATACTAGAGCCACATTACAATTAAAATCCATTTCTTTCAAATTACCGCCTTCATGCGCATCTGCGCCAAAAACCCAAAAGCCTCTTTCTTTCAAATAATCAATGGTCTGGGATAAGTTAGTTACCCGGGCAATGGGCATTTGCTCGGTACTGCCGGCTGAAGATTTAATCACTGCTGCAGTAACGGATGCAGCCCGATCAGACGGGATAATTACTCCGTTTGCCCCGAGGCAATATGATGTTCGAATTATTGCCCCTAGGTTCTGAGGATCCATAATACTATCGAGAATTAAGATCAAATCAAAGTTAAATGACGGACTGCGGTTTATCAATAAATCATCCAAGTCTGAATAAACAAAAGCGAGGCGCAGACCTGCAACCCCCTGATGATCGCTGTTGCCAACCAATTCATCAAGATATTGCCGAGTTTGAAATTCTACGGGGATTTTTTTTTGCCGGACAGTTTCGATTATTTCCGTAAGGGCAGATCCGCTTTTACCCGAAGCTACAATTACTTTTTCCAATCCTGTTTGTTGCTGCCGGAGGAGAATCTTGATCGGATTTATACCGTAAATTATCTCCATGCGCTATTCTTACTCTCCACCCTGAAAGGTTATCCGGCAGCCATTCCAGTGGCAATCTCCTGAACAATATTCCGGCAAACTGCCAGGGGATCGGCGGCCTGCCGAATCGGCCTACCGACAACTATATAATCAGCTCCCAATTTTACCGCTTCCTGCGCGCTGAGAGTTCTTTTCTGATCATCTTTTGACATTTCTAGCGAACTGCGAATGCCCGGTGTCACCAGAATAAAATCATCCCCGAGATGGGCACGCAATGCCGCAATATCCTGCGGCGATGCAACGACACCGTCAGCACCGGCTGCTTTAGCTAAGGAAGCCAGATGCAGAACCTGGTCATTGGTACCTTTTGCGAATCCTATTTCGTGAAGATCGTCATCATTGAGACTGGTTAATACAGTAACGGCCAGAACAATTGGTTTAACCTGACCATTTTTCAAGGCAAACACCTGGGCAGCCTTAACTGTTTCCTGGATCATTTTGCTGCCGCCGGAAGCATGTACGTTAAACATATCAACGCCCAACTTAACAGCAGCTTCGGCAGCACGGGCAACCGTATTGGGAATATCATGAAATTTAAGATCCAGAAAAACCCGCTGGCCTCGCAGTTTGATGCAATCGACTATTTGCGGACCGACAGCTGTAAATAATTCCTTGCCGACTTTAAACATGCCGACATGCCCGGATAAGAGCTCGACCCAGGACAATGCTTCGTCTAAACTCGCGGCATCAAGTGCAAAGATTAATTTATCGCTGGCTTTATTATTCGAGATATTCTTCATCGCCGATGAACTCAGTATTATCAGGTATTGGTTTGAAATCTTCTTTTGTCCCTTCCAGATATTCAGGATGGGCATAGGTTACCTTACCTGCGGCAATTTCGCGCAGAGCCACCACAACTTCCCTGTTTCTGCTATCCAGCAAAGGCTTTGCTCCCTTTAGCAAAAGACGTGCCCGTTTTGATGCCAGCGATACCAGACCAAACCTGGTCTTGGCAACCAATAAAGAATCTTCCACAGTAATTCTGGCCATATTTTTTACAACCTCCCTGCAACTACTTTTTTATTTATTCATAAATTTTTTAATCTTAGTCTGTAATTTGCTTCTTTTACACCTTTGGGCAATATAAATCGAGCTCAATTGATGGACAGCCGTTTCCAGATCATCGTTGAAAATAACATAATCATACCAGGAAATTTCCTTCAACTCGCTTTCCGCCCGGTCATATCTGGCCCTGATGATCTCGGCAGATTCATGCCCACGTCCTTCCAGGCGCTTTAGAAGCTCTTCGCGCGATGGCGGCAGAATAAAAACAAAGGCACCTCCGCGGAAATTCTCTTTTATTTTTTTTGCGCCGCGCGGTTCAATATCCAGCAAAACAGTCGTCCCTTTTGCTAAAGATTCTTTCATCGCCCGGATGGATGTGCCATACAAATTGCCGTAATTTTCCGCCGATTCCGCAAAATCACCCTGTTTGCGGCGTTTTTGAAATTCTTCACGGGAAATAAAAAAATAATCCTTGCCATTCACTTCGCCGGGCCGCGGCAAACGGGTAGTATAAGAAACAGAAAACTGTATTTCCGGATAGGCCTGTAAAAAGCGCTTGCAAATACTGCTCTTCCCGGTACCGGAGGGCGCTGAAACAACTATAAATGTTCCTTTATCCATAATTACTCTATGTTTTGTGCCTGTTCGCGTAACCGACTTAACTCACTCTTAGCTTCAATCACCTGACGGGCGATTTCCGCATCGTTACTTTTCGAACCTATCGTATTAATTTCCCGGTTCATTTCCTGCAAGAGGAAATCAATCTTTTTGCCTTCGGCCTCGACACTCTGCAACAAAGCAACAAACTGGTCAATATGACTATTCATCCGCACTATTTCTTCGGTTATATCGCTTTTCTCCGCGAGGATTGCTGCTTCCTGCGCCAGACGTGAGTCATCCAATGTAAATCCTGCTGTCAGTTCCTTTATTCTTTCTGTCAAACGCCTTTGATATTCAACAATGACCTGCGGCGATCGGACATTAATCGTCTCCAGAATGCTTCTGATGGAATCCAACCGCTGCTCCATATCCCGATAAATGGCGCCACCTTCCTCCTGCCTCATCTGAACAAGCATATTCAGAGCTTCTTCCAGAGCTTCGGCAATCTGTTTTAAAATCTCCGGCTTAATTTCGGTTTCGGCAGGCTGAGAAAAAATATCACGAAATCCGACCAGAGTTTTTAATCCAATTTCCTCAGTCAGGCCAAACTCGTCTTTTAAGCGCTGCAAAGCCGCAAAATAATTCCGCGCAATTTCCAGGTTGACGATCGCCTCCGGAGCATTAGTGCTTTGCGCTTCCAGACGGATAAATATTTCTATTCTTCCCCGCTTTACTTTCTCACCGATTTTCTTTTTAAATTCCAACTCCAGGGGAAAAAGAGCCTGCGGCATGCGCAATGATATTTCCAGAAAACGGTGATTTACGGATTTAACTTCCACAACAATATTTCTGTCTTGTCCTGTGGTTTCCACCCGTCCATAACCGGTCATGCTTTTGATCATTTTTACACCTAATCTATGTTAATAAAACAAATCCCACGAGGGAACTTTTCCGCAAGCTTTAGCGGGAAACATCAGCCCAGAGTTCCCGAATAACTTCGCCCTGCATCTACAGGACGTCGCTTTCGGGATCAATTCCACTTCCGCCTCAGGCTTTGCCGCGCTCGTTTTCGGCGAGTGTCATTGATTCCAATCCTTTGCTTTTAACTGCAACAAATATGTTGTTCTTATTTTATCAAGCATTAAAAGCTGCTTTTCATCCGCATAGTCAGGATACGTCCACGGCAAAGAACAAAACGTCTTGTTCTGGTAGAACAACGTCAAATCGGCATAGATGCCGTCGCGTAAATAAGGCCGGTGCGCATAACCTTTACCGGTAGCCAGGATTAAGTTAGCCTTGGATACATAACCGGGATCAATGTTTACCAGACGCTTACCTTCTAATGTAAATTCGTTTTCGATATTATTGGTGGCAAGCTTAATATCAGGCAATGATTCCGGCCTTACCAGTTCTTCCATCGACAAAAAACGCCGGACTAAACCTGCACCCATTTCCCGGCAGTAATAATCCGTATAATCAAAAGTCACCGGATCGCTGAGAAAATCAGGTTTTCCGTAAAGCACGGTCAACTTTGTTATGGTTTCATCTAATTTCTCAGCAGTTGCCGCTAAAACACTGAATATCAATTTTACCGGCTGAGCGGGAGTCGGTTTGCTCATAAAACCCGTATTAATTCTTCCTGCGAAACTGTGGCGGTTCCTACTTTCCCAACCACAATGCCTGCGGCATGATTAGCCAGACAGGTCGCTTCCTTCAGATTGGCACAAGCGGCCAGACTCAGCGCAAGCACGCCGATAACAGTATCACCGGCACCGGTAACATCATAAATTTCTTTGGCTTGAGCCGAAAAATTGGTATGGTTAATCTTCTGACCTCGTTCAAAAAGACTCATGCCTTCTTCGCCCCGCGTAATCAGCAGCGCCTGAAAATTGTATTTGCTTAAAAGCGCTTCCCCCACTTGCCGCAGATCATTCTCATCGGTTATATCCATCCCGGCAGCGCGCTGTGCTTCATGATGGTTGGGTGTAATTACATAAGCTCCTTCATATATGGAAAAATCACTTTGTTTCGGATCGAGGCAGATGTAAATTTTTGCATCCTGTACAATTTTTCTAATTCCCTCGATGAGCTCCCGCGAAATCACACCCTTGCTGTAATCGGAAATAACCACGGCACCAATTTTCTTCCGTAGCGATTTTACATATTCCAGTATTTTCCTGGTGCTGGTCTGAGGAATCGGCTTTCTGCTTTCTTGATCGAAACGTACCATCTGCTGACCATGAGCAACGATTCTCGTTTTTAAAGTCGTTGGCCGCCCTTTTTCTACTACGATACCGCTTGTCTCAATCTCCCGTTGCCGCAATTCTTCCAGCAGCAGTTTTCCGATATTATCGGCACCGATAACTCCCGCCACATAGACTTGACCACCCATGGCATAAATACTATTGAGCACATTAGCGCAACCACCAAGTAAAATGCTGTCTTTTTGCACATCCACTACCGGAACAGGTGCTTCCGGTGAAATGCGGGATACCTTGCCCCAGATAAAATGGTCAACCATTATATCGCCGACGACCAGAACGCCCGCACCTTCGAAATTATTGATAATTTCCAAAGCCCTTTTTCTTTTTAAAATACTATGCATTTTCCCAAAACCAACAATGTTAGTGATTCAATTCTACAAATGAAAAAAGCGCTGGCAGCGCTTAAGCTATCAAAAATTTTGGTGATGTTATTACCTAGGTCGCAATTTGTCAAATATTTTCTATGTTTTTGTTATTCATTATTGACTTCATTAGCATTATCAAGTAAAAATTTACCAACAAATTTAACATTATAAGGAAGTGATCGATGATACGTTCTGCGCTGCTTGTTACTTTAGGTGTCGCCATTACCGGCTTTATCTCCTTTTGGTGTGTAATCATATCCATTATTCCCAATTCCGAAAACAGAATTCATAAAATCGCCACGCTCTGGGCAAGAATATTACTTTTAATGTCCAATACGAAGGTAGAGGTTATCGGCAAAGAAAATGCTCTCCGCGGCAAACCGCAAATTTTTATGGCGAATCATCAAAGTGATTTTGATATTTTGATTGTTCTTGGCCATATACCAGGTCAATTCCGTTGGATCGCCAAAAAGGAACTTTTCTCTATTCCGATTTTTGGCGCCGCCATGAAAACTGCCGGATATATTGAAATTGACCGGGACAATCACGAAAAGGCAATGCAAAGCCTCGATGAAGCGGCGTTGCGCATCCGAGAAGGCAAATCGGTAATGTCTTTTCCCGAAGGCACAAGGAGCCGCTACGGAGAAATCAAGTCTTTTAAACAGGGGATATTTCATCTCGCCATCAAATCAGGCGTACCCATTATTCCTGTATCAATTATAGGAAGCGGGCAGATAATGCCCAAACGATCCCTTAAAATAACTCCGGGCAGAGTGAAGATGGTCATTGGTAAACCTGTTGATGTGAAAAGCTATACTGTTGAAACGCGCCACGAGCTGATCGATAAAGTCAGAAAAGTCATTATTGCAAATCATGACTACTGGAAAGAAGCCGGCACCTCCAACATTAAAGACATAGAAGATAACCCTTCTTGTTAAATCTTTTCGCCCTGCTGCTTATGGACAGGTTTTTTTACTTTACTTGTGAAATCATCTTTTTTCTGAAATAAAAGCGGACGATAAAGTTTATTTAAAACGGCGAATAATGGAAGAAAAACAAACTGATCATAAACGAATGCGGGAAATCAAAGGTGTGGTGTGTCTCGCCATGGCTGTTTTTTTGTTTTTGTGCCTGATCTCCTACCATCCACAAGATCCCTCCTTTACACGTTTTGTCGCCGAAGGAAAGGCAGCACACAATTTTATCGGTCCGGTTGGTTCCTACACAGCTGATTCCATTATTCGTTTATTGGGAATCAGTTCGTTTTTTTTACCACTAATTTTCTTGTTTTTCTCTTTTCAATATTTATTAAGGAAAGAATTTGCACTCAGCAAAAGCAAATTTTTGGGCATTGTGTTTTTTGCTATTTCCTTTGCCGGTCTGATGGCCGCAATTGTTAAAACAGTTACCGTTTATGGCGAAAAATTAAAAGTCGGCGGATTAATCGGGGCGGCGGCAGTCCAAATATTGCTCAATTATTTTAACATTGCCGGGACATATATTCTTCTGATTCTCAGTTTAATTGTCTCATTGATTTTTATGATCGAATTCTCAATAGTTACAGTTACCGGACAATTATCCCAAAATTTCCGGACCATTTTCCAGACAATGAAAACCAGAATTACAGCCCTTACTTCCTTGGCCATCAGCAAAATTAAAGCAGAACGAAAACCCACGCTGGTTATTGAAGACAATGTAACAATACCCAAAAAAGCAAAAATTAAAAAACCGGAACAGACGCATTTTGAATTCACCAAAGCTGACGGCAAATTTCAACTGCCGCCCTTTACTCTGCTGGAGGAATCTCAGCACAAAGACACGCGCATTAAGCGTGATCACCTCATCACCAATTCCCGTATCCTGGAAAAAAAGTTAGCTGATTTCGGGGTAGATGGACGCGTGGTGGAAGTAACACCCGGCCCGGTAATTACAATGTACGAACTGGAACCGGCGCCCGGAGTAAAAATAAATAAAATTACCAACCTTTCCGATGATCTGGCGCTGGCACTCATGGCGCCGAGCATCCGTATTATCGCACCAATTCCGGGAAAATCAGTAATTGGTATTGAAATACCAAATCTGAAAAGGGAATCTGTTTTTCTCAAAGACGTGCTCGATCATGATTCTTTCACGAGTTCGTCATTGCGGCTACCCATTGCTCTTGGTGTTGATTTTGTAGGAACACCGGTCATCGCCGATTTAACGAAGATGCCGCACCTGTTGATTGCGGGAACTACCGGCTCCGGTAAAAGCGTCGCTTTAAATGCGATGATTTGCAGTATTCTTTTTAGAGCTCAGCCCGATGATGTAAAATTTCTCATGGTCGATCCCAAAAGGCTGGAATTATCTTCCTACGAAGGCATCCCGCATTTGATGCATCCTGTTGTCGTTGATCCCAAAAAAGCCTCTCAAGTATTACGCTGGACTGTGGAAGAGATGGAAAGGCGATACCGTGTCATCAGTGATCTGGGAGTAAAAAGCATCGACGCTTACAATGAGCTGCTTCTGAAAAATCCGAAGGGCAAAGCGGCAACCAAAGAATTGGCCGAGATCTCTGACAAAGACTCCTCCGCAACAATTGGAGATAGACACTCTCACCAGATAAACCATGCCCGGCTTCCTTACATAGTGGTAATAATCGATGAACTGGCCGACCTGATGATGGTGGCTTCGCGGGACGTGGAAGAATCACTAACCCGCCTGGCGCAAATGGCACGAGCGGCCGGAATTCATTTAATCATCGCTACTCAGCGGCCATCGGTGGATGTCATTACCGGTTTGATTAAAGCGAACTTCCCGACGCGCATGTCGTTTCAGGTTTCCTCCAAGATCGATTCCCGGACGATTATCGACCAGCCTGGCGCCGAGCAACTACTCGGTGCCGGGGATATGCTCTTTATCCCGCCGGGCACTTCCAAGTTATCGCGTATCCATGGTGCATATGTTTCCGATAAGGAAATTGACCGTATTGTTGATTTTATTAAGATGCAGGCACAACCGGCCTATGACGCCTCCATTGAAAATTTTGCCTTGGAAGCGTCCCAGGATAAGCAAAGCGAAGAAGATTTCGATGAGAAATACGATGAAGCCGTTGCCCTCGTCGGCGAACTGGGTCACGCCTCCATCTCACTGGTTCAACGTTATATGAAAATCGGATATAACCGGGCGGCTCGTATGATCGAACAGATGGAACGCGAAGGTGTCGTCGGCCCATCAGATGGCGCCAAACCCCGCAAAGTCTTAATTAGAAAGCTGCCCCAGTGAAACAAAACAATACCAAAGTTCATATTATCAGTTTAGGCTGCTCGAAGAATTTAGTCGATTCGGAAGTAATGGGCGGGCTGCTCAGTCAATCCGGCATGCAACTCGTCAACCGCCGCGAGCTGGCTGATATCGTCATTGTCAATACCTGCGCCTTTATTAACCCTGCCAAGGAAGAAGCTCTCGAAGAAATATTACAGCTTGCCCACGAAAAAAAAACAGGCAGTCATCCTTTTCGCCTTGTTGTTTCCGGTTGTCTGGCGCAGCGTTATGGCCGTAAGCTTCTTGCCGAGATACCCGAAGTTGATTTATTTATCGGTACGGGCGAAGTAGGCAATATTGCCCTGCATCTGAGCAAACTGGATAGGCCGAAAACAAAGAAAGCTGCCATCATCACTAAACCCGATTTTTTAATGACTTCGCAGCATGCACGGGTTCTCTCCAGCACATCGGTGAGCACTTATTTAAAAATTTCCGATGGCTGTTCCAATTGCTGCACTTATTGTGTAATTCCGGCCATTCGCGGTAAAGCCCGCAGCCGGAATCCGGCTGATATTCTGCAGGAAGCGGCAATGCTTGCCACCCGCGGCATCAAGGAAATTATTATTACCGGCCAGGATACAACAGCTTACGGCCGGGATTTACCAGACCATCCCCAACTATCGGATTTATTAACCGACATGGCCGAAATAAGGGGCATTAAATGGATCCGGCTTCTTTATGCGCATCCGACACACACAACTGCCGCAATGATGAAGTCTATCGCCAAAAACAAAAGAATCTGCCGCTACATTGACCTGCCCATTCAGCATATTGATGATGACATTTTAAAGTCGATGAACCGCAAAGCAACCAGCAGCCACATTAAAAAAATCATTGCTCAAGCAAGAGAGATTATTCCCGATGTCGCTTTACGCACATCCATCATAGTGGGCTTCCCCGGGGAGACACAAAAAAGATTTGACCGGCTGCTCGATTTCATTGTGGATACAAAATTCGATCACCTCGGCGTTTTTCCCTATTCCCGGGAGGAAGGAACAAAAGCCGCGCTCCTTTCATCACGCATTTCGGAGGCGGAAAAAGAACGCCGTCGCGATATCATTATGAATGAGCAGGCGGCAATCTCGAATAAGATTAATCAGGGCTTGATCGGCAGTATTCAGGAAGTCCTGATTGAAGGGAAAAGCGACCGCAGTGATTATTCCTATGGCGGTCGCTGCCGCAGACAGGCTCCCGAAATCGACGGCGTAACCTACGTTAAAGGTAAACAAGCCAAAACCGGCTCAATGGTCCAATGCAAAATCATTGACGCTGATGATTACGACTTGTTTGCTCGAATCATTGATTAAATTTAATTATAATAGATCGCGGCTTAATTGTCATTTGACAAGCACCATTAATTTAAAATATAGTTTTTCAAATTTTTATTGAGACAAGGTATTTATTCAATGCAAATTCAAGATGTTTTTACCGCCTATAAAACCGACCTGCAGCAGATGGAAAAATACCTGGATAAATATTTAACTTCGGAAGTTAAATTAATCCCCGAAGTCGCCCACCATCTGATTGACAGTGGCGGGAAAAGATTCCGTCCCCTTTTGCTTCTCATCAGTTCCCGGCTTTGCGGTTACGATGGCGACCACCGCTTTCCGATGGCTGCCGTTATGGAATTTATCCACACTGCATCCCTGCTGCATGACGATGTCATTGATCAGGCGACAATTCGGCGCGGCAAAACTTCCGCCAACAACATCTGGGGAAATGCCGCCAGCGTTCTGGTGGGTGATTTTCTCTATTCCAAGGCATTCAAGTTGCTCTCCGAAATCAGCGATATCGCCCTGATCAAACTTATGTCCGGGATCACCAACGTCATGTCGGAGGGCGAAGTTTTTCAACTTATGAAGTGCGGTGATGTCAATATCACGGAAGAAGAATACCTAAACATTATTGAAAAAAAGACGGCTGTGTTGTTGTCCGCCGCCTGTGCCGCCGGAGCGATTCTTGGTTCGGCATCTGAGGAGAAAATCGACGCCCTGTATCAGTTTGGTTATAAGATCGGCATGGCTTTTCAGATCACCGACGACACGCTGGATTACATGGCACAGGAACAGGAATTCGGCAAGTCCATCGGCAAAGACCTGGCAGAAGGCAAAATGACTCTGCCACTCATTTTTGCCCTCAGGAGTGCTACAAAAGAAGAAAGAGACCAAGCCATAGATTTGATTGCCGGCAAGGAAGGCAATCAAAAAGTCATCCCGGTGATTTTAAGTCTGATTCAAAAATATAAGGGAATTGATTATTCTCTGCAGAGTGCCGCAAAATATATAAAAGATGCCCAGGACCTGCTGCGTATTTTCAGCGGTTATCGGCCCGAAATCGAGCATCTTAATGCAGTGGCACAGTACGTCCTCGCCCGCCGGATTTAATCCTTTTGTATTCATATATCCAATGTGGGATCACGAAAGTCAACGTATCGGCAAGCAGAAGTGTACACCGCTCGGGCACAAACTTCACGGCATAGCCGAGATACTGAGTTTCATTGGCCTCCTCCTACTCGCCATCGTATGTGCCTATCTTTTATACCGACGATCTGTCGGCACTTTCCAAGCACTCCAACTCCTTCTGATAGCAGTACTGGTTGGCCTGGGACTCATCGGAGAAGTTTGTACCATTATTCTTGGAGGTTGGCGGCCAAGAAGGGATTTCATTACGATTACGCAACTTATGAAGCAACCTGGATGGAAAACGGACAAAGGCAAGTATACAAGAGGAGCAAGCCCTTTCAGCTCTTCGGTTTGAACGGTGAAAACCCGTACTCCTTGTTTTTGACCCGGAATACCACGCGCTCCTCGTTATTCTCAATCAGTTTTCCTTCCACGATTCTTTTGCAGCCAAAATCATAAAAGGTAATTTGATGGCTGGGCATGTCGTTTTCATCGATGCCTTTATAGGCGTGTGCCTGCTCTTCCGCAGCCAACGCCCGTATCGTCAGCTTCTGACATCGTTCCCGGTTTTCTGTGTCACCGGAACTGATCGAAACCACATAATTTCCATGAAATTTGATCGGCATTTTTATTTCCATCGAAACTTCTCCTTGATATTTTAAAAGCGGGTTCCTTATAGCATGTTTTCATATCATTATCCAGATTGTCGTGCATTACCGTCCTCCCTGTGATACACTATCAGCAAAAGTGGGTGGGCCGGAATTGAGGTCCTGACCAGAATAATCCGTAACATGACCCGCTCTTCACATCACGAACACGAGAAAAAAGAGGAGAACATGAGATGGAATTAGGAGATAACGTCATCATTGATCATCCCCGACACCTTTTAAATGGTTGCATGGGAAGGATCGTAGGAAGGCGGGGAAACAGGACACTGGATGATCTCTGGATTCTGGTCTACATTGCTTCGAAAATGAGAAGCTATCTTGTCCCTGAATCCATTCTGCGCCTGGAAAAGAAAAATCCGGAGTCCGTCACATAGGCCATTCACTAACGGGACACTATTTTACCTGACCCCTTCTTCCGATTTGACCCTTTCTCTATACCGGCCGTCGTGATGAAAACGCTGATCAATTCCGGCGAGGCGAGGTCAAAGGCCGGATAGAATCCTTTCACTTTGGGCTTGCTGATCGAGATCCCCTGAAACTCAAGAACTTCCTGCGCGTTCCTCTCTTCCATAGGGATATCTTCGCCTTTTAAGGTACAACGGTCAGGGCCGCCGTATCCGAGAAATGTAAAAGGGAATCCCGTAATGACGGACGCTGATGGCCAGTTGCAGTGTTCCCACCTTAAAGTAAAACCCGATGAAAATGCAAAACTTCAAAGAGTAATAAACAGAATTCACACTCGATGATAGACATCGGTACCACACCCTATATTTTGTGGCCAAGATTCCCTTGACGAACAAGAATGTGTTTCCTATACTGTCTCCCATTAAAAGCAAGTTCTTATTAACTTTTCTGTACAATTTGAAAAACAAAGGAGAGAAGATGGATAAGTATGCTCGATTAAGACAAACATCAATAGATTTACTAATGGGTGGGCATTTTATTCAGGAGGACTGCGGAGAAGAGCTCGCGCAAGTGGTGGTGGCATTCATCCGAAGAACTTGATCATGAGTTACTCCATGGTAAAAAAGTACATTAAGATTTGTATCGGTCTTCTTCTGGCAGGAGTGATTCTCTGGATTTACAGCACCTATGATTTTTCTACATACACAAAAGTTAATGAAATGAGGGTGCTCATAGATTCTTTCGGCACCTATGGCTCTATTGTATTTATTGTCCTGTGCATTGCAGGTATCTTCCTGCATCTGCCTGAGATTGTGCTGATTGCAATGGGAGGCTTGCTTTTCGGAGGCATAAAAGGTTTTATTTACGGATGGATTGGTGTAGTCGTTGGTTCAACAGGAACCTTTCTCTGTGTACGATATATTTTACGTGATGTTTTTCAAGCATCACTGGAGAGTCGTTTCCGTCACCTGCGGGCTTTTGATGAGCGCCTTGCAGAGAATGGGTTTCTGACAGTACTGATGCTGCGCCTTGTTTTTTTTGTAGCATCACCCCTCAACTGGGCTATTGGCCTGACCAAGGTACGGCTTTGCCAATACGTTGCCGGCTCTGCATTGGGTGTTATTCCGGGTATTGCCATTACCTGCTATTTTGCTGATTCCATCGCAGTTTTACAATCAACTGATACCCTGTTCACCTTGAAGATGGTTGTCCCTGTGGGGCTGGTTGCCGCACTGCTTATCATTAGCGGCATTTCCGCTTGGCGGCTGTTTGGGGAAAAACCAATACCACCGTCGCAAGACACCCGATAAAAAAGGAGGACCAAACCTTTTCACTATCTTGAGAAATACTTACTGCAAGAAAATGGAGAGGGCGACTGACTGCTTCCACAAAACTACAACATCAAAGAAGATGCAAGACTTCAATCATTACTAAACACAATCCCAGTCCTACGATAAACATCAACAGCACACCACATATTTTGCGGTGTATTTCCTTGACATACAAGTCCGCGTTTCCTATACTTCCCCCACAGAAAGGAAGTTCTTATCAAATCAAAAAAACTCCAGCAGACAACCTTTGCTGAAGCACTTGCCCTTGTTCTGACTATTTTGGGACAGACCTTGGGCGCCGCCTCGGAAATGACCAGGAGCCTGATCCTATCCTTCATTGATCGGTTTCTCAGTGAGCTACCGCCAATTTACGGAACACGGTGGCTAATTGCATGACAAATAAAGCCGCTTATCGTTAAAGAACAGGTATATAGGACAACTTGAACATGTGCGAAAGTTGAGTTAACAACAAATAATTGGAGATGATCTCCTCGTGAAAGGTTATAAGCATGGATTGGAAAGCCGATAAGTTCTCCAGCGTAGAACAGGTTATGGACGGTATGAAGGCCGCCCATTATATTTGCGATTCGCAGGTCGCAACCACAATATATCTTGCCGGTAATATAGAAAAGCCAATCCTGGTTGAAGGTCCGGCGGGTGTCGGGAAGACCGAACTGGCAAAGGTCATTGCCGAGTATCTTGAAGTGCCGCTGATCAGAATCCAGTGCTATGAAGGGCTCGATGAATCAAAGGCGTTATACGAATGGAAATACGGAAAGCAGCTCCTTTACACCCAGCTTCTGAAAGACAAGCTCGACACGATCATGAACAAGCAGGACAAGCTTGCAGATTCAATCGAAAAGCTCCATCAATACGACGACATCTTTTTCTCCCCCCATTTTCTCGAACCCAGGCCGCTTCTGAAGGCTCTGGAACAGCCGGAGGGGGTGGTGCTGCTCATAGACGAGATAGACAAAGCCGATGAGGAGTTTGAGGCTTTCCTGCTGGAGGTGCTGTCTGATTTTCAGGTCTCGATTCCGGAAATCGGCACGATAAAAGCCGTACGCAAACCGCTGGTTTTTCTCACCAGCAACAACGCCAGGGAACTTAGCGAGGCGCTGAAAAGACGCTGCCTCCATCTATATATCCCGTACCCGAGCGCCGCGCTGGAAAGGGAGGTTATAAAGACCCGCCTTCCGCAGATCGGAGAAAAGTTGAGAAAGCAGCTGGTCGCTTTTATTCAGGCTGTCCGCACACTCGATATCAGAAAACCCCCCTCCATCAGTGAAACCATCGACTGGGCAAGGGTATTGTTGCTTATGCATGCTGAGAGCCTGAACAGAGAGCTTGTCGGCAAAACCCTGAATGTTATCTTAAAACACGAAGAAGACATAAAAGTGGCCGAGGAGAAGCTTGTCAGCCTCACCGCGGCGGCGCTAAAGGCAGATGGCGGCATGACAGGAGAATGATTTGGAAGGCGTTTTGGGAGATTTCATAACCGTCTTGCGCAGGGCGGGCGTGAGGGTATCGATATCCGAAAGTCTCGATGCGGTGGCAGCCGCACAGATCATGGGCTATGATAATCGCCGCCTGTTTAAAGAGGCATTGTCCGCATCGCTTGCCAAAAGCCATGCGGAAAAGAACATTTTCGATTCCTGTTTTGACAGTTTTTTTTCTTTCAACTTTTTCCAGTCCCCGAAAAAGGCAAACACCCACAATCCGGAGGCTTACCCGGAAGCTCTGAAAGACCAGCTTTCCGCCCTGGTCTTAAAGGACGATAAGGGGCAGCTTGCCGCGTTGATGACGGAAGCCGGCCGGATGGCAAATGTCTCCTCCATCAAAAATCCCATGCAAAAAAGCCTTTTCACCATGAAAATCCTGAATCAAATGGGAATGCCGGGCATGGAGGCGATGGTTGCGCAGATAAAAAACTCCACCGGATCTGGTCTTTCCCAGCAGACCGCGGAGCTGCTGGAAAAGGGCCGCGATGATCTGGTGCAAACCGTAAAAGAGTATGTGGAGCAGCAGCTTCAACTGAACGCCGACGGCGTGGATTCCAAGGACCAGTTTCTGCAAACAACGCCCCTGTCCCAAATCGAGTTGCGCCATTTTCACCGGATGGACGGGCTGATTCAGAAACTCATCAGGCAGCTCGAAGACAGACATTCGCGAAGATTGAAGACCGCAAACCGCGGCAAACTGGACTACAAAAAAACTCTGCGAAAAAGTGTTTCCTACGGCGGTTTTTTATTTGCCCCGCTGTGGAAAAAGAAAAAGGAGAACCGCCCCGATGTAATCGTAATCTGCGACATCAGCCGCTCGGTTTTGCGGACGGTGCGTTTTTTGATGCTTTTTATTTACGGCCTCAATAAGCGAATCGGCAAGATTCACACCTTCATCTTCTATTCGAACATGATCGATGCCAGCTATATCTTCGACAGGTACTGCATCGAAGAAGCCTTGTCAAAAATCACGACCGATCCGAGCCTCCCGATTATAAGGGGAAAAAGCGATTACAATACTATGTTCACCAACTTCAGAGATCACCACCTGCACCTGGTAACCAAAAATACCACCGTAGTTATCCTCGGGGACGCCAGAAACAATTTCAACCCTCCTCGCGCCGAGGTTCTCAAGGCCATCGGGGAAAGATGCAAACGGTTGATCTGGCTTAACCCTGAGACCAAACCTTTCTGGGGTACCGGCGATTCCGAAATCAAGACCTACGCGCCTTATTGCCATCTATTGCAGGAATGTAATACGTTAGTCCATTTGGAAAGGGTCGTCGGGACATTGCTTAGCGCGAGGCGTTAGAAATCCGGGGACAGATGAGCCATTATATCGCCGGTTTATCTTATGAGAGCGTATAAGCGAATAAGCTCCGCCACACTCCAAGCCTTGGAGACACAGCCGTTGAGGCGGTGCGGTGAATCCCCGTCGAATATCTCGGAGACGCAACCGATGCCAGCGCAGGAATGTCTGCAGATAAAGGCACAGGAAGTCCCTTGTTTCCTCACGGTCTGCGGCGACCTTGAGGCGGGACTCTCAAAAATGACCAAGGAGCCACGGCCATGCCGTCCCCTGGTGGTAGGCATCATCCCGGGAAGTGGAAGATCCCGGAAAAAACTGGGATCAAATCTTTTAACTTGAAAATTGACACAAAAGTAAAACACAAACCATCACCAATCCTGGCTTTCCGGCAGGCAGTATGTTGTTTTTGGGGATATTTGAAGTGGTAATCCTCACCATAATGCCAAATCTAAAACACTTGACTTGTAACAAATGCCTCAGACTGAATCTGTATTCCCTTTATATTGATCCCAATTCGCGCTCGTAGACTAACTTAATACCAAGTCGCATTCTTTAGCTAACTTTGCGGGCATTATCGTCGGCTTCCTCAGCGTATGTAAAATACGCCTGTGGAGCATCCTCCTTGCCGCCGCGTTATCTTTTAAATGCAACTGGGTATTATTTGTAATGAAGCCCTGCTATAAGCCTTTAGCGATAAGCGTTAAGGAATTAATCATCTTACCGCGCTGGTTCATTACGTTCTCGCCAGCAGAATATAACCGGCAATACATATAAACTTTGCGGGCAAAGTCTCGGCAGGATTATATAACTGGTGGAACAAAGTAGTTTTCCCCAATACCTCCGGCCCGGTCATTTTTCATGGCCTGCGGAAGGAAATCCATAATATCCTTCGCCGTAATGCCGTCTGCGCCTTTTTCGGCAGCGGCCAGATCACCGGCGTAACCATGCAGAAAAACTCCTTTGCGCGCTGCCTCTTCCGACTTTAACCCCAGGCCGAACATTGCCGCAATGCAGCCGGTAAGGACATCGCCGGAACCGGCGGTAGCCATACCGGAATTACCGCTCAAATTCACATAGACATTGCCCTCCGGCAAACCGATCAAAGAATGAGCGCCCTTTAAAACAATTATTGCCTGAAGCTGTTTTGCCGTTTCCTGCAAAATGGAAATTTTATGGGCATTGATCTCGGAAACTGGTTTTGCTGTAAGCCGCGCCATTTCACCTAAATGCGGCGTCAGGATCGTCGGCGCTTTACGCTTCCGGAGAATTGAAAGATCAGCAGCGATGGCAGTAAGGCCGTCACCGTCAATCAAAAGAGGAATTTTGATTCTGTGGGCAAGTTCTTGCACCAGACGAATTGTTTCCTTATTCAAGGAGAGGCCCGGTCCGATGACCACCATATCAACGCCTGCTGCCGCCTCCAGTAATTGCTCTTTGTTCTTCAGGGCAATGCTTCCGGCAACCGTCTCTTCCTGCGGCAGATAGACAATTTCGCGGCCGCCCTCAGCGATAAAAGGAATCATTGATTCCGGTGCGGCCAGACGCGAATAGCCACCGCCTGCTTTCAAAAACGACATAGCTGAAAAAAAAGGGGCGCCAAAGTAATCGGCTCCGCCGGCAATGAAAAGCACATCGCCCATCGATCCTTTATAGGCTTCCGCCGGACGCGGCGGCAAAACCAAATGCTTGTTGGTTTCCACTTTAATCTCACTGCGGTCATAAAGGGTGGGAGGAAAGGAAATATGCGAAATAAAAAGTTTCCCGCAATGTTCGTAACCGGGATAAAGCATATTGCCGGTTTTCGGCAGACCGAAAGTAACGGTGTAATCCGCCTTGACCGCCACGCCCATAATGATTCCGGTATTACCGTTGATCCCCGAAGGAATATCCAGTGATATAACTTTACGCCGGCAAGAGTTGATGAGTTCAATAACATCAGCAGGCAAGCCCTTTATTTCACGGTCAAGCCCGGTGCCGAATATGGCATCGATGACGGCGTCGCAGTGCATTACTTCCCTGCGCGCTTCTGCCGCTGCACCGAGTTTGATCACATCAATAGATAATTCCCCGATAATATTCAGATTGGTTTTGGCCGCACCGCGGTACTTTTTCCTGTCGCCGAGTAAAAATACTTTGGCCATGCCGCCATTAGAATGGATCAGGCGGGCAACGACCAGACCATCACCGCCATTATTGCCGGAGCCGCAAAAGATGACAAATTTTTTATCACGGATACCGATTTCTTTTTGCAGCAAATTGACCGCCGCCAGACCGGCATTTTCCATCAGGATTTCTTCGCTGATGCCCAGTTTTTCCATGGCGAAATGATCCATAAAACGCATTTCATCAACATGAGCCAGTTTCATAAATGCACCTCTTTAATTGTATACGCTTTTTGCAAAACACGTTCCATTTTTCGTTTGTTTATAGTACATTTCCACAGCATATTTGCAAATAAAAATTTGGGGATGTTTTTTATGGCGGCAATAACTGAGATCATCAAAAAGCGCTTTTCCTGCCGCACTTACGCGGATAAACCAATTGATGAGGAAACGCTGAAAAAACTAAAAGAGATCATTAATTCTCTGCCTGCCGGTCCGTTTGGCGGGAAACCCCGCATCACTCTGGTTAACGCCGCTTCTACGTCTCCGCAGGAATGGAAAAAATTAGGCACCTACGGCGTTATCAAAAATGCCCGCCTATTTGTCGTGGGCGCAATCAAAGACACGGCCAACGCCATGGAAGATTACGGCTACTGCAAGGAATTATTGGTTTTACGGGCAACCCAACTGGGATTGGGAACTTGCTGGCTGGGTGGAACTTTCAGCTCTGGCAGTTTTGCTAAGGCAATTAATCTGCAGGAGGGCGAATCACTCCCTACCGTAGCTCCTATCGGCTATCCGGCACAGAAAAAAGCTTTGGCCGAAAAAATGATGCGCGGCGTTGCCGGCTCCGATAAGCGAAAACCGTGGTCGGAACTATTCTTTGCGGATAATTTTTCCACACCTCTGACGCCAAAGCAGGCGGGAATATACGCCGAAGCGCTGGAAAATATCCGCATTGCCCCTTCTGCTGCCAACAAACAGCCCTGGCGCGTTTTATATGACACGAAGCGAAACGTCTTTCATTTCTTCCTGGCGCGAACTTTTAGTTATAAATTAATGGGGATGGGCGCCTTGCAGGATATTGATCTGGGTATTGCCATGAGCCATTTTGAGCTAACAGCCCACGAGCAGGGCATCAGTGGTAAATGGCAGATTAGTGTAAATGCCCCTAAAACAAGTTCCCTGGATTATATAGTCAGTTGGCTTTCAAGCTAGTGCAGGAGAAAGTCTTTGATGTCATTTGCAACGAGTTCCGCTTTCAGATGGTTCTCGGGGTTTACCCAGAGTTGACACCTTCCATCAGGCGAGATCGCCTTATCCAGGAATTTTGGGAGTCGGTCCTCTGAGATAAAAGTAGACCAATATCCGGGAGCAACTCTGTACCGTTTTCCATCCATTTCGAACTCGCAAAGAAGTTGAAAAGCCCAAGTCATCCTTACCCCACCCTTTGGGCCAACTGCCCCTAGAATGCTTTTCCATTCCTCGTCTGTGCATTGGGCTAATACTTTTTCCAGTTTCTGCGAACAATTCGACCCCGAAAAAAAATGTTTACCAGCATAAGAACCAGTCCCAAGACAGAAATTGAAAACAGGGCGTTTACTTTGAAGCCGGCAAAGATTCCACCAACGAATAGTAGTGTTCCGAGAAGTGCTCCCCAATTCGTTCCCATCATGGCAGAGGGATCACGAAAGGGAATAGGTTTAATACGCCATTAGCTCTTTTCTAAAAAATCTTTAGCGGGTTTCATTTAAAGGGAACTTCCTTTCTTATGGTTTGGCTAACTCAAAGCTCGCTTGCACCCACCAGGAAAAAATCTGGCAAGAGAAAAATGACAGATTGCCACAAAAACCGAAAAACTGCGGGGCGGGTGGAACATGCGGCATATCGTCAACCGGAATTATTACGCAGAAACATTTCCCTTTTTGCATCACAGACTTCATGCTGTCGGGGTTTTGCTGGATAATTTCTACAAATTACCGATCTTGCTTCATATACGCCACAAGAATAGTCACCATTATTCTCATTTAAGAAGAAGCAATCTCCGTTTTCCTTGAATTGTAAAAAATATTCTTCAACTGCTTTGCCTTTGGGGTTTGCAAACACATCAAAACGCAACCCCGTCACCTTTCCTAACTCACTAATTTCATTTTGAGATAATTCTATATAAGGATAATGCTTACAGCATTCAGCACATTTTTTACATATCTCGCTTAACATAAGGTTCTCCATGGCTCAATAAAGCTGGTATATATTATAGCATGTCCCGGCACATTACTAGAGATTATCCACCCGATTTCTCACGGTGGCAGGCCGCATATTGAGGACATGATGTTTTTACGAGTCTTATTAAACTGATAGGCTTTTGCTATTCGCACAGGTCAAATTAAGCGATTGGAGTTACCAAAGCGACGCGGAAGGAACGACGGTGCCCCGCAGAGAGAATATCCGGGGTGTAAGAAGGGTTAGACCTTTTATTATTCGCCATACTCCACCTTACAACTCACATCTGTTTGAACCAGGACGACAAACCATCCCCCTTTTACCATCTCGTTTGATTTCCAAGTAATTGCCCAGTGAGGATGTTCCGGCTCTGAATGATAGACCGCCGAAGCGATGTGCATACCAGCAACATGGATTTGCTTCAGTTTGACATGATTCTCTGCGACCCCGATGGCATCTCGAATCGAAACCCGAGGATGCATGACTTGCGACGATGCTCCCGCTGTGCAAACGGCAATAAGTCCGATTAGAAGCAGCCAACCAATTCCGAGAGTAGACAGTGTTCGGCGTCGATGCATTTTTTCTCCATATGGAGGCAATTTCCGCTAGAGAGGCCGAATGGCAGCCATCCGGTGGGTGATGCTATTCGGTCTCCGTTTTCAAGAAACGCTAAACTACTTTTGTTTCAGTTGTTAGCATCACTTTAGTATTTTTCCCAGTTCTGGAAAAGCTGGACAAGCTTGTTCTTCACTTCTTCGGGGGCATCCACCAGCGGGGTCAGGATTTCTGCCCAGAGGTGCCAGTTTCCATCTGCCGAATTTTTCACAATGTGCGTTTCTCTGAAGACATGAATATCGTTTGTTCCGCTATAAGGAACAACCAAAGCCCCTTCCCATGTTCCCCTTCTGATGCAGTACCGCACGGACAACCCGCCCCGGTCCGGCCCTGGTACGGTCATAGATTTCTGCCAGTCACCGGTTTTGTTCAGTCTGTAAATGACGAATTCCCGCATGGCGCGCCGGAAGATAAGCAGGGAAGGATCATTCTTATCGTTTTCAAAATCAGCATCGAGGTACTTTGTCCGGATAATCTTCACTGCCTCTTGCTTTACACTTTGGAAAGGCTCCGCCGAGAAAGCCGACATGGCATCGATAGTATCGTTTCGCGCAATCTTCAAAACCGCATCTGGTTTTGCAGCACTCGAATCTAATGGCGCGCTGTAATCTGCAGGTGTTGTTATCTTGTCCCAACAGTTACCCAGTTGCTGGTCGTTGATGTAAACCCCAAACCGCGTCTCACCGGGAATGTTGCCATAGGCGTACCAGTGCCATCCTCCAGGCAATAACATATTTTCCGAAGGCCAGGTTTCTCCATAATATTTGTTCTTGCTCATCCCTGTCACATACTTGCCATCGTGATGCTCAGCCATACGATAACCATCGCCCAGCGCCGCCTCGCAAATTTTATTTGCTGCTTGCACACCAGTCAGCTTATCACCCCGCACCGGTTGCGTCAGCCCGATATGGCCGCCTGTCCATCCATTATAGTACTCCACCGGCATGGCATGTCCCTTGCCGGTGACGGCGTAATTGGGGCGATTCAAGTTCGCAGCTTTGAGGCATAAGATTGGTAATACTATGGAACAACTTGTGTCTCCCTGATACGGGTCACAGGCCTGCCCGTCAGAAGAACCATCAACGCGTGGTTTCCCATAGCAGCCGACGCGATCAATACCGAATTCCTCGTTGTGAGATACAAGGCCCCAGGTCAGCCCCTTTTTTGTCTTTGCAACAAGAGGGGAAGGTACTGTTTGCGTTCCTGTTGACGTCCCCGCATGACACTTATAATCGAGGCACAATATTTGTGTATCCTCGCTAATACTTTTGTCGGCAAGCATTCTGCAATGCCAGCGTTCCTTTTCTGACCAATTATTGTATTCTTTAAAATATTTTTTGTTTACCCCAACATAGTTCTTGCAGGGATCTTTGCTGATCGTGCAGTCATCATTTGATTGACATGCTTGCCACTTTGATAAATCCGCAGGATATTCAGCGTAAACAATTCCCTGACTTAATAAAAGGAAACCGCCGATGAAAAGCACCAACAGCAAGCTTCTTAAATCCATGTTTTCTTCTCCCGAAATATTATCAAGTTAACATATACACAGCGCCATTATCAGCCGTGAGAACTATTTATCGGCGGTCCTCAATGTAGTTTCCAACAACAGAATGTATGGCCTGTTCTTTAGAATGGCTCATATCACCGAACATAAAAAACAGCAGCCAATTCAAAGATCCGGTGGGATTGACTCGAGCGGTTTATTGTTCAATTGACACGATCAGAAACCGTTCCGATCCCTTCCGGAGTTTGAATATCAATGTCTTGTCCTTGTGGAAAGGCCAGAGTTCCTTGAACTTGATCCCCGATTCACGCGTCGGGAATCGCCTCTCGACATAGAACATCAGCTTCTTCTCCGGCAGTTCACCCTCCAGAAGTTTGTCCACTTTGTACGTGAATCGATAGAGTGTATAAGAATAATCACCTTTAACGGTCTTGACCAGTGTGCTTTCCTCGGAGAAGATGGCGGCAACTTTCACGTCATGCTTCCCTTGTCCTTGGAACCATGGTATCCGCTGGCCTTCTATCTCGGAGTTGACTTGTTTCATCAGTGCCGGAAGCACCATTAATACCGGCTCTTGTGCGTAACCGGAAAAAGCTGAAGAGAATATTGCCATTACACAGAGGGCTGTCGTCAGTATCCTTTTCATCCTGCTATCCTGAAAACCGAATAATGTTTATATGAATTCCGTACCATCGGTATTCACCCCTCCGTTTTGCAGAATAATTTCCCCAGATAATTATTATGCATGTCCCAACTTGGACCTGAAAAATCAAAAGAATTTCCCGGATAAAAGCACTCCGCACCTTCGTCTGTCAATATCTTTTGTTTGCATCCGGTCGCCTCTTTTATACCTCGCGGAACAAACGGCGAACATTGGGGGCTGGCCGCCTCCTTTATTTTCGTTATTCTTCGCCGGCGAACCGTTATCAGCCTTGCGTCTTGACATGAATCAAGGGTAACCCCAGATGGCGGCGGCGGGTTTCTCCCGTCAGGCGTGTTTGCTCGCGCACAGTGGGAGCGCCCCGGCGTCCTTTGCCCAACTTCTCAATAGGATGGGAAGCGCCCAGATACAAAGTGTGCTTACCGAATTTTTTCCCCAGCTCGTCGGCGACACCGTAGAGCTCCTTTATTTTTTCCGCCTGCGGTGGATCGTCAAAAAGAGAATATTGAGTGCCGGTATCCGGTTGAAGGTCAAGCAGGATAACTCCGGTAGCGCGATAAATTTCCTCCGGCCGGAAACAGGCAGCAAAAAGATTGCGGATAATTGGCGAAAATTCCAGCGGGCAGGCACAGGGGCGGGAAAGCACAGCTTCGCCGCCTTGCGTCTCAAAATCGTTTTTCTTCAGGAAGACGGCGATTTTCTGCGGAGCAAGCTGGTAGCGCCGCGCCTTGATACAGGCCGATTCCATGTTGCGCATCAGGTGGGCAAAAAGATACTCGGCATTGTTTGTGGCTGGAGCAAAAGTTTTTGTCTTGCTGATCGAGGCATAGGAGCTTTTGTCTTCGGCTGTTACCGGATAAACCGATTTACCGCGCAACTCCTGCCATATTTCCACGCCGGGTTTGGTGAATTTATCCAGCACTGTTTTTTCGGCCAACCGGGCAAATTCCAGCGCATAGGAAATATTCATCTTGGCCAGATAGCTGGTTGTGGCAGGGCCGATACCCCAGACTTTTCCCACAGGCAGATTGGACAGGTATTGGGCAATATCCCTCCCCTTAATTACCGTCATACCTGCCGGTTTAAGGTGTTTGGAGGCAACCTTTGACAATACTTTAGTGATGCTCAGGCCCACGGAAACGGTAATGCCCAGCTCTCTTTCAATTTCCTTTTTCATCCGAAGGGCAATTTCTTCGTATGATGAGTGCAGGGCACGGCGCATGCCGGTGATATCGGCAAAAGCTTCATCAATGGAATATTCTTCCACGTCGGGTGTGAAGCGCCGCATAATGCCGAACATCCGCCGGGAAAACAAGCTGTAGGTTTCGTAATCGGAAGGCAGGATGATTAATCCGGGACAGATTTTTCTTGCCTCCTGCAGCGGAACGCCGCGCTTAATTCCCATTTTTTTGGCGGCATAACTGGCACAGGCGACAATGCCGCGCTCACCGCCGGTAATCAGCGCCTTTCCTTTGAGTTCCGGATGAATGGCCTCTTCGCAGGAAGTGAAGAAGGCATCGCCGTCAATATGGGCAATAGCCCGCGGCCAGGACTGGATACTAAAGATAAGATCGGTCATAAAAACACAATAGACTATAGGCTGATGACTGAAGGCCGAGGGTTGAAGCGAAGTTTGAGGGCATCAAGACCCGTCTCTACCTGTGAACCGTAAACAGATAAATGCTTTTCCTTCAGCCTTCGGCCTTATTTGTTATATTTCCGCACCACCGCAGTTATCACACCGGCAATGCGCAGTTCGGTCTGCGGGATGATCGGCGGATATTTGGGATTGGCCGCTTGCAGCGTTACCGTTTTTCCTTTTTTACAGAAATACTTAATCGTCCAGTTGCTATCAACTTCGGCCAGAATTATATCGCCGTTTTTCAGCTCCCGGCCCCGCTCGACAATTACCAGGTCTTTATCCATGATTCCGGCGCCAATCATGGAATCACCGGTAACGGAAAGCAAAAATGATTTCTCCGGATGCGCCACCAGGTATTCATCGAAGGAGACAATGTCCCGCAGCTCTTCTTCCGCGGGCGATGGAAACCCGGCGCAAACTTCTCCGGCCAGGGGCAAAGCCAGCGATTGGCGAGCCAACACCAGAAAGCCTTTCGCGTCTTTATGCATAACTCCGGCGGCAATCAGTTTTTTTACCCAGAAGTGAACAACGCTTTTGGAGCGAACACCAATAATATTGGCCATTTCCGAATAAGACGGCATGCGTCTGTTTTCCCGGAAAAAAATGGCAATTATTTTTTCCACGTCTTCTAAAGTTCGCTTGACTTTCATGGAAGGTATGATATAGAACGATCGTTCTACTGTCAAGTATTTTTGTGGAAAAAGTTTGACACAACGGCAAAAAGAAGATAGCTTGCACAAACTTAACTGATTGAATAAAGGCAATATTTTCTGTTTTACACGATTGAGGGATGGGTTTTGAAAGAAAAAACCATCAAGTTTCTGGCCAGCGGTTTTGGTTCCGGTTTATTGCCGGTTGCTCCCGGAACATTCGGCACTTTAGCCGGTGTTCCGATTTGCCTGCTTTGCCTGCCACTACCCTGGTTTTTGCGCCTGCTGTTTGTACTGGCCTTAATGGCTTTATCCGTCTATATTACCGGACGCGCCGAAGAAATTTATCAGAGAAAAGATGACCAGCGCATTGTTATTGACGAAATCATTGGCTTTCAGGTGGCGATGCTGCCGGTGGCAATTACCGGCCTTCATCTAGGCGTTGCCTTTGTTCTGTTCCGGCTATTCGATATTTTAAAGCCTTTTCCGCTCAATAATTTACAGAGGCTGCCGGGTGGCTGGGGTGTTGTTCTCGACGATGTTGGAGCCGGTATTTATGCCGGGGCATTACTCTTCTTTTTCGGCTGGTTTGGCATTGTGTGATATAAATTAAGCTTCATTTAGTTTTGCCCCCTCACCTCTGCCAGAGGAGGGGAAAAGATTGGATTAATTAATTTAATTCCCCGCCCTTGACGGGAGGGGATTAAGGGGCGGGTGATAAAGTGCTTAACTTAACCATAAAGGAATGCGAACGTTTATGAAAATAGCTATTCTAACCATCGGCAATGAGCTGATGAGCGGGCGGACTGCGGACACCAATTCTTCTTTTATTGCGAGGGAAGCTAACCTGCAAGGTTGGAGCGTGGAAGCAATGCTGTCGGTAGAAGACAATTTTGCTTCCATCAAGAGCCGCTTAAATTATCTGCTGGGGCTGGCCGATGTTGTTATCTGCACCGGCGGACTGGGTCCGACTGCCGACGACATCACTACCGAGGCCATCGCTCAGGCTTTTGGATTGCCGCTATATACCGATGAAAAAGTTTTAAACCACATTAAAGAAATCTTTATCAAATTCAATCTGACTTGGATAGAAAACAATACAAAGCAGGCCATGTTTCCCCAGGGGGCGGAAGTCATTGCCAATCCGGTGGGTACGGCGGCAGGCTTTGCGCTACATATCTTCGGAAAATGGATTTTTGTCATTCCCGGAGTTCCCCGGGAGACGCAAAAAATGTTTCCAGAAGGTGTTATCCCGATTTTGCGAAGGGAATTCCCGGAAAATGAGCAGTATATTGCCAAACAAACCATCAAGACTTTTGGGCTCGGCGAAGGTGCCGTTGATAAAACTCTGGCGGATGTTGATTTTGCCGCCCTTGGTGTCAATATCGGCTTTTACCCTATTTTCCCCGAAAACCATCTTGTTCTGGTCTCACGACAGACAACTAAAGAGGCTGCCGAGGAAAAATTAAAACTGGCTTGTGACGAAGTTACTGCCCGTTTGAATAAATACATTTTTTCCTATGGCGAAAAAACTCTGGAAGAAATTGTAGCAGACCTGTTGAAAGAAAAACAATTGACGATAGCCGTGGCGGAATCCTGCACCGGCGGTTTAATCACCGACCGGTTGACCGATGTTGCCGGCAGCTCCGAATATCTGGAACGATCCGTAGTCACTTACAGCAACGCGGCCAAAGTCAGCCTGCTTAACGTCCCGGCGGCCATAATTGAAAAGCATGGCGCGGTAAGTGAAGAAACGGCCCGTCTGATGGCCGAAGGCGTGCGCAAAATGGCCGGCACCGATCTGGGTCTTTCCTCTACCGGTATTGCCGGACCTTCCGGCGGAAGTGAGGCAAAGCCCACCGGCACTGTTTATCTGGCCTTGAGTGATACGGCGCAAACTATCTGCCGCCATTATGCTTACCGGTGGGACAGGAAAAGAAACAAACTGATTTTCTCCCAGGCGGCGCTGCTGCTGCTGAAAAACTATTTAGAGGGGAAGGATAAGCCATAGTGGATGCGGGAAAAAATATACGGGCATTTTTAGCTATCGAACCGTCCGCGGAAATATTGGCAGCCATTGCCCGCTTGCAGGAGAAGCTCAAAAAGGAAATCAGCGGCGCGATCAGCTGGACACGCCCGCAGGGCAATCACCTGACATTGAAGTTCTTTGGCAATATTGATTCCAACGCTGTCGAAAAAATTTGCACTGCCGTAAAAAAGCAGGCGGCAACAATACCACCCCTATTGCTGAAAATTGAAAAGATGGGAGTTTTCCCCGATTTAAGAAAGCCTCGCGTCCTCTGGGTGGGCACAACTGAGAATAGTGGGAAATTGGCCCTGCTGCAAAACAAGCTGGAAGCGGACTTCGAAACACTAGGCTTTCCGCGGGAAAACCGCCCCTTTCGTCCTCACCTCACTCTGGCGCGCATCAAGGATAGCCGGGCCACAGCAGGAATCGACGCAGCGATAAAAAAGCATAGCGGTTTTGCGGCGGGAGAATTCCACGCTCACGAATTGATTTTATTCCAGAGCAATCTCACTTCTCAGGGAGCGATTTATACAAGGCTGGAAACAATTCCGCTGGGTGAGTTATAAGAAAAGTTGTTCAGTTTCGTGACCAGCCAGGTTGACAGTACCTTGCGAATGACAATGATATAAGGGAATCCAGAGAAAAACACTACTGGATTGCCCAATAACCTGAAGGTCAGGCGTCAAGCTAGGCAATGACATAATTTGGAAAAATGTAGAATGAAGCTTTAACGTCAAATGTAAAGTTGCAAAATAATTACCTGGTATTTTATAAATAATTTAATGGAGGTTTCATATGTGCGCAGATTTAGACAGATCGAAAGCGGTTGAATTGGCCATAACCCAAATCGAAAGACAGTTCGGCAAGGGATCAATAATGAGATTGGGTGGCAAAGAGCGTGTTGCCGATGTTCCCGCGATATCTACCGGCTCGCTGAGCTTGGATATAGCTCTGGGCACTATGGGTGTTCCGCGCGGCAGAATTGTCGAAATCTACGGACCGGAATCCGGGGGCAAAACAACGCTGGCTCTGCACATTGTTGCCGAAGCACAAAAGGCCAATGGCCTGGCTGCTTTTATTGATGCTGAACATGCTCTTGATGTGACCTATGCCAAGAAAATCGGTGTCAATACTGATGACCTGCTCATTTCCCAGCCGGACACGGGCGAACAGGCCCTCGAAATTGCCGAAACACTGGTGCGCAGTGGCGCGCTGGATGTTCTGGTAGTTGACTCCGTTGCCGCACTGGTTCCCAAAGCGGAACTCGAAGGAGATATGGGCGATGCCCAGATGGGCTTGCAGGCCAGACTCATGTCCCAGGCGCTGCGCAAGCTTACCGGCAGCATCAGTAAATCCAAAACAACCGTAATCTTTATCAATCAACTGCGCATGAAGATCGGGGTCTTTTTCGGCAACCCCGAAACGACGACAGGCGGCAATGCCTTGAAATTCTACGCATCTCAGCGTCTGGACATTCGTAAAATGACCTCACTGAAAACCGGTCAGGATGTAATAGGCTTCCGGACAAGAGTTAAGGTAGTTAAAAATAAATTAGCGCCTCCTTTCCGGGAAGCGGAATTCGATATTATTTTTGGCGAAGGGATTTCCCGCGAAGGTGATGTTCTGGACTTGGCCGCCGAGCAGGGCATCATTGAAAAAAGCGGCGCCTGGTATTCCTACAAAGGCGACAGAATGGGACAAGGACGCGATAATTCCCGTACTTTCCTGAAAGAAAATCCGGATATTATGCAACAAGTGGAAAGCGAAGTTAAGGATAAGCTGGGCATAAAGATTGTCGAACTGGAAGAGGCTAAGTGATTCGCTATTCCCATTCGCGTCATAAAAGCTACCGCGGCAATAATAAGTCTTTGAATAATAATGCCTTGCCGGATGATTCTGATTCTGATAATGCAGTCATCCCGGCAAAAACGGCTGATTATCTGGATTTGCCTTCTGCCCGGCAAAAAGCATATCGCCTTTTGTCGGTGCGGCCGCGCAGCGCCGGAGAAATAGAAAAAAAGCTGCGGGAGAAGGGATTTCCTGCAGCCGTTATTAAAGAAGCACTGGAAAAACTCTTCGATTTGAAGTATCTCAATGATTCATCTTTTGCCTCCCAATGGGCGCGTAATCTTGCGGTTAATAAACTCTGGGGAAATCGAAAAATTATCGCGAGCTTAAAGGAAAAAGGCATCGCCGCGCATTTGATCGACAAGGCGATAGAAGAAGTACGGCAGGAAATTCCGGAAGAAGAAGCCATTGCCGTTTTAATTAAGAAAAAGATGGCCGGAAGAAAGATCGACTTGCAGGACATTAAAGAAAAGAAAAGAATATTTCAAAATCTGCGGGGCAGAGGATTCCCGGCAGGCTTGATATTAAGCCGTTTAGGAAATATCTTGGTTGAATAAATACTGAGAACGGCATAAGGAGCCGTAACGAAATACAAAAAACACGTTATTTCGTAACGGCTCCTAATTAAATTAGGAAAGATACCGGAGGAATATTTTCATGGCGAAGATGGGCAGTGAAATTCGGGAAAGTTTTTTAAAATATTTTATAGGGAAAGGGCATACCTGTGTAGCCAGCTCATCCCTGATTCCCAAAGACGATCCAACGTTGATGTTTACCAATTCGGGCATGGTGCAATTTAAAAACGCCTTTTTAGGCCTGGAAAACAGAGGCTACACCCGTGCGGCATCATCACAGAAATGCGTCCGCGCCGGCGGCAAACATAACGACCTGGAAAATGTCGGCGTTACCGCCCGCCATCATACTTTTTTCGAAATGCTCGGCAATTTTTCCTTCGGCGACTACTTCAAGGAAGAAGCCATTGCGTGGGCGTGGGAATATTTAATTGATGTGGCCAAACTGCCTAAAGAAAAGCTCTGGGTGACAGTTTTCCAAGATGACGATGAAGCTTACGACATCTGGAAAAAGAAAATGAACGTTCCCGCCGAGCGTATTGTCCGCATGGGAGAAAAAAGCAATTTCTGGATGATGGGAGAAACCGGACCCTGCGGCCCCTGCTCCGAAATAATTTACGACCAGGGCAAAGGCACGGGCTGTGGCCGTCCGGAGTGCGATATTTATTGTGATTGCGACCGCCACCTGGAAATCTGGAACAACGTCTTCACGCAATTCGACCGCGACGAGACAGGGAAATTAACACCGTTACCCAAGCCCAACATCGATACCGGTATGGGGCTTGAGCGTCTCACCGCCGTTATTCAGGGTGTGCAAAGCAATTACGACACCGACCTGTTTGCCCCGATCATCAGTTTTGTGGAAAAAATCAGCAGAAAAACATATCGGGCAAATGCCGACGACGATACCTCCATTCGGGTTATTGCCGACCATAGCCGGGCTGTGACGTTTTTAATCGGTGACGGCATTCTGCCCAGCAATGAAGGCCGGGGATATGTCCTGCGGCGCATTCTACGCCGGGCGGCCCGTCATGGCAAGATGCTGGGAATTAATAAGCCTTTTCTTTATCAGTGCGCCCAAGTTGTCATCGACATGATGAAAGATGTTTATCCCGATCTCGAATCCAAGGCCTCTTTTATTACGAAGGTTATTGTCAACGAAGAGCAGCGTTTCATGGAAACACTCGATGCCGGTCTGCGCATTCTGCAGGAAGAAACTGCGGCGCTGAAAAAAGCAGGCAAAACAGTTCTCCCCGGCTCACTGATCTTCAAGCTCTATGATACTTTCGGCTTCCCTACGGATTTGACGGCGGACATCGTCAAACGCGATGGCCTGACACTGGACAATGACGGCTTTGAAACCGAGATGGAGCAGCAGCGAGAAAGAGCCCGCGGCGCCTGGAAGGGCAGCGGTGAGGAAGCCATTGGAGAATGCTATTTAAAATTGTCCAGTTCAGGGATTGCCACTGACTTCTGCGGTTATGAAGGAGTCACTCAGGCCGACTCTCAAATTATCACCATCATTGTGGACGGTAAAACAGTCGAATCCCTGTCTGATGGGCAGGAAGCGGAAATTGTTTTAGAGACAACGGCATTTTATGGTGAATCCGGCGGCCAGATTGGCGATACCGGCTATCTGGAAGGAAAGGATTTTGTTTTTGCCGTTCAGGATACAAAAAAACCTGTCGAAAAACTTTTCGTGCATAAGGGCATTGTCCAAAAAGGGAAAATTAAAACCGGCGATAAAGTTCATTTGATTGTGGACCTGGAAAAACGAAAAGCAATTCAGGCCAACCACTCCGGTACGCACATTTTGCAGGCGGCACTCAAAGCCGTTTTGGGCGATCATATCAAACAATCCGGTTCACTGGTTAATACCGAAAGGTTGCGTTTCGACTTTTCTCATTTTTCCAAAATCACCGACGAAGAACTAAGTCGAATTGAAGAAATTGCCAATGACATAATTCGAAAAAATATCGAAGTGGTAACGGAAGTATGCGCTCTGGAAGACGCCCTCAAAACCGGGGCAACAGCGGTATTTGATGAGAAGTACGGCGCCACCGTGCGGATCGTGAAAATGGGTGAAATGAGCAAGGAACTCTGCGGCGGCACGCATGTTAACCGCACCGGCGATATCGGTTTATTGAAGGTTCTACATGAATCAGCAATCGCCGCAGGCGTCCGCAGAATCGAAGCCGTCACCGGCAAACAGGCATTGGTACATGTGCAGCAGGCGGAAGAAGAATTGAAAAAGGCCGCCAGCTTATTTAAGACCAGTCCTCTGGAGCTTGCAGATCGCGCCGAAAAACTGCTCAAGCACACCAAGGATTTGGAAAAAGAAATTGAAGCGCTCAAAGGGAAACTGGCCGCCAAAGACTCCGGTGATTTATTAAGTCAGATCAAGGAAATCAACGGCGTAAAAGTACTGGCAACGGAAGTGAATATCAGCGATGCCAAGACGCTGCGTGATTTCGGCGACAAAATCCGCGACAAGATGGCATCGGGCGTAATCTTGTTAGGCAGCAAAACCGGCGAAAAAGTATTTCTGCTTTGCATGGTTACCAAGGACTTGGCCGGAAAGTATCATGCCGGAAACATCATCAAGGAGCTTGCGCCACTAGTAGGCGGCAGCGGCGGCGGTCGTCCCGACATGGCCCAGGCCGGCGGAACACAACCGGATAATCTGGGGAAAGTTTTTCCGGCTTTAGAAAAAATATTGACGAGGTAGACAAAATTGCCAAAAGTCAGGCAAACAAAATGCTTACCCGGATATAGAAACTCTGGTATATTCTTTTCTAGGCAAAGAGTTAATAAGCAGGAGGTGATGAATCATGAAAGCGACTGTGCAGCACATTATTGAAGATTTCGCTCATCTTCCTTTAGATGACAGGGAATATGTCGTTGATATTGTAAAAAAACAGCTTATCGATGCCAGAAGAGATGCCATAGCAAAGCGTGCAAATGCAGCTTCATCAAATCTTAAAAAGGGCGCAATTAAAAAAGGTTCTGCAAAAGATTTGTATAAGGATCTTGAAAATGGTTAATCTTGTCTGGGATCAGGCATTCAAAAGAAAATACAAAAAAATATTCACCCTTAATACCGAACTCAAGAAAAGCTTTTGGGAAGCAATGTCAAGCTTTTCTCAAAATCCATTTGATCCCAAATTACGCTCACACAAGCTCACCGGTAAGCTCAAAGGTCTCTGGTCGTTTTCTGTCTCGTATGACTGTCGTGTTATATTTCGTTTTATTAACGATCATGAAGTATTATTGATCGATATCGGTAGTCACGATGAGGTGTATTAATTTATAAGATTATTTTCAAATGCATTCCATGATGCGCCGCTCGTTGGCGGCAGCAGCAGCCCCAACATGACAAGTACATTCTAAGGTGGATGAGTGTGTCTTCCACAGCAATCACTCCTTCCTCCTACCATGAATTCGTATATAGAATAATGTATAATGGTTTTGTTATTCATAGGAAGGCAGGAGGACTCAGTGCTTCCTGGGCGATAGAGCCCTCATTTCAGTATGTCCCAAGCCTCTGTGAACCATAATAGG
>CAIVQG010000024.1 GCA_903907985.1 uncultured delta proteobacterium | reverse complement strand
GACGGGTTTTGATGTGGTACGGGAAATCAGAGGAATTCGCGCGGACATACCTGTAGTGCTCTGTTCAGGCTTTCAGGATAAAGAGGACATGGAAAAGCTCAAAGCCCTGGGTATTAACCAGTTAATTGCCAAGCCTACCAGGATGAGCGTATTGGCCAAAGCCATTCGGGATGTGCTGGATAAAGACAAACTTGAGTCATAGGAAACATGATCCGTTTGAGATAATATTATAGGCAAACTCAATAGTACAAATGGTATTCATTGATTCTCAGTGATACAGCAAGGTGTGACTTTGTGTGAAAGCAAGCAGTCAGTAGCGTCTCTTTGCGCTTTTAATCAGAAGGATATAAGAACTGAATGAAGCAAAGTAATCATGCCAATGATTTAACGCCCAGAAAATATTCGAGTGAAAATGAGGCGGGTGAAAGTTGTGGAGTTGCGAATAAAATCGACAAAGGGGCGGAAGTGGGAAATCCTTGAACCACCGGGGTTATAGACAACCCGGACAGGAGCCTCCAAAACAGGCAACCCATTTCTTTTCGCCTGCACCAGTATTTCCACTTCGAACTGAAAACGCCGTGCTTTGACGGGCAGAACGATAGCTTCGGGCAGAGGATAAAGGCGCATGCCGCTTTGCGAGTCGGAAAGAACAGGCCCACCGGACATCCAGACCCAGAAGTTGGAAAATTTACGGCCGAAGCGGCTTGTCCACGGGACATGCTTTCCAACCATGCCTTCTCTTGCCCCCACAACAATAGCCCTCGCTCCTTGCGGAATCGCGGCGATAAGCCTTGGCGCATCTTCCGGATAATGCTGGCCGTCGGCATCTATCGTAATTGCCCAGTCGGTTTCGAGGGCAGCGGCGGCAAAGCCGCTTATCAGGGCTGCACCCTTGCCCATATTTTTTGTATGGTCAATAATGCGGATACCTGTAATGTCTTTAATCTCCTCTCGAGTATTATCAGTCGATCCGTCATTGACAACGAATACCGGAAAGCCCATGGCCTGCGCCCGAAGGACGACTTCGGCTACGGTGCCGTCATGATTGTAAACCGGGATGACAAAGGCAAAACGTCCTTTTTGATTGTTTCCGCAAGATAATATATTTTCGCCGTTGCTGCTCATAATTATTCCATATTCGGCAGAAAGGCCACCGCCCACGTCCCCGGCCCCATATGCGCGCCTGATGTCAGTGAAAGCGGCTGAATAATTATTTCGGCATGCGGATAAGCTGCCGCAATCAATGGCCGTATGGTGCTGTTGACCAAATCATAATTGTCGGAATATTCCAGCATGATCAGTGCATTTGCTTTTTTGGTCAGAGATGCCGCCAGCCGCGCCAGGGCCATCTTGATCTGCTCTTCCTGATTTCGTACTACGCCAACTTTCTTTGCCCCTTCGGGCTGTGGTGATATGACCGGCTTCATCTTCAGCATGTCGCCGAAGAAGGCACTTGTTTTGGATAATCTGCCGCCGGCGGCCAGATATTCCAGTTTGTCCAGAAAGACATACTCCTCGCAGGCGTTTACGGCCCGGGTGGCAAATGAAATTGTTTTTTCCGCATCATTCGTTTTAGTTAAATAACGGTTAGTTGCCAGCACAATTACTGCCAATCTGCCTGATGCGGCACCGGTATCAATAACAGCAAGCCGGTTTTGCGGATCGTGTTGTTTTTTCCATTCCACAGCAGTAGTATAATTTCCGGTATAGATGGAACCGACGCATAAATATAATGCTTTTTCAAACCTATCCAGAATGCTTTCGTAAAATTGATGTCTCTCGAAAATCGATGCCTGTGATGTCGAAACTTTAATTCCCTGACGCATGGCGGCATAAAGTTCAGCGGGGTGGAAATGCGTTTCCGGCAGGCATTTTTCGCCCAGTGTTATATAGCTGTGTAAAAGAGTGATACCGTTATTTTTCGCATTGGAACGCGTTAAGGAACCGGCGGCATCCGTCATGATATGCAGTTCCTGATTGGATTGGGCATTGCGGAATTCATTGATTTGCTGATTGAGATTATCGTCTTCCCAGTTGACCATGCTCCCGAACTTTGCTACTTCGTCTTTTATCTTTTCCCTGTTGTCAGTATGCAAATGAATTTTATAAAGATCACCTTCGGGAATAACAATCACGCTCTCCTGCTCTTTCGTGATTTTCGCCAATTTCTCTTCCGATAAATTTTGTGCTTTCATGACAAAATCAACACAATAGCCCGTCTCCGCATCTTCTTGAAATGCCGATGAAATTTGCAGACGATTTTTGAATATTTCCGTGATGGGCCGGAATTCCTGTGCCGTTCCTGCGAGGCAATAAAAGAAACCTTCAAAAAATATATACATTCCTAAAGCACCGGCATCGACAACGCCGGCCTTTTTTAATTTTGGCAGCATTTCACAGGTGTCGTGGACTGATTTTTCCAGGCAACTAATTATATGATTGATTGCTTCCGGATCTAAGATTGTTGTTTGAGGTGTCAGAGCTTCCACAAGTGTGTCGAATACGGAAAGCATTGTGCCCGGACGGGGATCGTTTACAGCCTTCCAGGCCCGGTTGCGACCTTCCTGCGCACAGCTATGAACGTTTTGCCAGGAATCAATCCGGTAGAATGCCGAAAAAAAGCGGGAGGCAATATTGCCGGAATTGCCGCGGGCGGATAAAAGGAGCTGGCGGATAATTGTTTCTTTTTCCTGATTAGAGGTAAGCAGGGGGGTCAGGCTGATAAAGAGGTTGCGGCCGGTATCGCCATCGGCTATAGGATATACATTTATCGAATCGAGTAAGTCTGCCCAGGCGGCAACTCTTTCCACCCCGGCAATAAAGGCTTTGGGCAATAATTCATTCATTGGAAAAACCTAAAGCCTGCCGGATATCCTCCGGAATTTTGAAGATCGTTTCCATTTCCGGAGCCTTTACCGTCACCTGTTCGGTGCGTCCACGGGCGCAGATTTTACCATCGGCTATCTGGCGAATTTCAAAATCGACAACAAGTTTGACCCGCACATCCGCCAGCGTGGCCTTGATAATAATTTCATCGCGATAGCGCAAGGGATAGATATGCTTTGTGGAAGTTCGAATTATGGGGAAAATTAATTTATTGAGCTCATAATAGGAATATAAATTTATACCGCAACTCTCGAAAAGTGCAGCGCGGGCAATTTCGAAATAGTTTAGATAGTTGCCGTGCCAGACGATCTGCATCGGATCGAGATCAAAAAAAGGCACACAATATTTCACTTCAATACTATTTTTATTTTCATTCATTGCTTAATCCTGAAGAAATCAGAGTATCTTATTGCAAAGCACATACTTTCAATATCGGCATCCAATGGCCTGTCTTCAATAACCGGCTTGCTGACGAATCTTATTTTTTCCTGAATCCCGGCCAGTAATGGCCTTACTTTTACAGTATCCCGAATATCGCAGGCCTGAGCTGCCGCCAGAAGATGTATGGACAAAACACGTTCCGTTAAAGTGCATATTCTCTCCGCATCCCTTGCGGCAATTGTTCCCATACTGACCTTGTCCTGATTATGCGATTCAGTGGAACGGGAGAATGATGCCGCGGGCATTGTTCCCTTTAAAGCCTCCGCCGTCAGAGCCGATGACGAAATAGACATTGCCTTAAAGCCGTGACGCAGACCGGCTTTTTCCGGGGCAGTTCTTACTAAATCGGCCGGCAATCCTCTGTTCAAATGCGGATCGACCAGAAGCATTGTCTGGCGGTCACACATATCGGCAACCGAAGCCAGCGCTGCTTTTAAACCGTCCATGGCAAAAGCAATATGCCCGCCGTAGAAATTTCCTCCCATGAGAACAGTCCCCGTTGCCGGATCAAATATTGGGTTATCATTGGAACTGTTGGCTTCGGTTTCCACCCATTTCTTTATCCAGGAAAGAGCGTCACACAAAACTCCCAGTACCTGCGGCGCACAGCGCAATGAATATGGATCCTGCAGCGTCTCCAGAGTATCATCTTCGAGTTGCCGCGGTGAAACCTTGGCCTGTAAAAGGCGGGCAATCTGCTCGGCCACAAAAGTCTGGCCGGGGAAAGGCTTCGCCTGGGCAAGAACCGGATGATAATGATGCGCGTTCCCCTTTAAAGCATGCACACAAAGCGCTGTGGCATATACGGCGGCATTTAAAATACGGTTTGCTCTTTCCACCGCCAGGGCGGCAATACCAGTCATTGTGGTTGTGCCGTTGACCATGGAAAGCGGCTCTTTGGGTAAATATTTATACGGTTTAAGCCCGGCTTTTTTCATGGCTTTGCTTGCCGGCATTATTTCCTCGTGGTAAAAAACTTCGCGTTCACCGGCGAGGCAGGCGCCAATATAAGACATCGGTGTTAAATCGCCGGAAGCTCCGACAGAGCCTTCACAGGGAACGACCGGTGTTATTCCGGAATTTAAAAAATCAGCCATTTGCTGTAACAGGGCGACAGATACTCCCGAGTAACCCCGGGCCAGGCAGATTATCCGGCACAACATCGCACCGCGTGTTTCCTCAATACCGATGGGCTCCCCTGTACCGCAGCCGTGAAAACGGAAAATGTTTTCGCCGTTTTTCAAGGCTATACTCAGGGGCATCCTGCTGCCGCATGATTTGCCATATCCGGTATTCACTCCGTAAACAGGCACATCCCGGTGCAGTGATTCCATGAGCATTTGATTAGTTTTTTCCATCCGCAGCAGAAAGCTCTTTTTTTTGCTTATTCTCACGGCAACTCCATCGCGCGCTACGGCAATTATATCATCAAAGCTGATATTGCCGCCGTCGATGACTACAATGGGCTGTCCGCCAATTTTCTTCATGATTAATTTCCTGCTTTCTCTAAATAATACTAATTGCGTTTACGAGGTTTATAAGTGTTATCTGTTTTTTCTTTTTCCATAACATGTTTCAGAAGTTTAAACATTTTGTAATTTTGCGGTTCATCTTCGTAAAACTTGTCCCAGGCGTAATAATACATTTCCTGGAGTTTTTCCGGGGCCATTAACTGCGGTTGGAATACCACTTTGCCGCAGGTATAATCGTTCCAGTCGTAGGAAAATATTCTGCCGGCATTGTGCAGGTCATCAAACGTCCGGGTGTGGGGAAACGGTGTGAGCACAGTAAATTCCGCCATATCGAGCTCGACTTCCAACAGAAAATCCACCAGCTTTTTAATATAATCTTCCGTATGATAATCAAGACCCAGTAGGATGCTGCCTTCCACGGCAATTCCGTAATCATGGTACCGTTTGATGCGGTCACGGATAAAATCGGAAGAATCAAATATCGCCTGATAAACAAACCAGGCGCCTGCCTGTGCTGCCAGATCCAAAACCTTATCGTCATCTTCAATAGGATGGCAGCACCATTTCTTTTTCAGGGGAATCATTTCGCGAAACAGGTTAATTTCCCATTCTTTGTCCTGGGCCAGCGAGTTATCAACAATGAATAGTCTATTGTTATCAATACTGGCCATTTCTTCAACTACTTTATCATAAGGACGGGGCCGGAAACTGCGGCCACCCAAGAAATTCACACAACAGGGATAGCAATTGAAACGGCAGCCACGGGAAGCATGGACCAGATCAACCATCTGCACACCGCGGTAATTGTACATTTCGCGATTTAAAATACTGCGCCGGGCCGTCCCGACACTTTCAATCGGCGGAAAATTCTGCATGTAGTCATAAACTTTTTGCAGGTTGTTGTTGTTAAAATCCGCCAAGACCTTTTCCATCCGGCCTTCGACCTCGCCCAGAAAAACAGCATCCGCGTGCAACGCTGTTTCTTCGGCATGCAGCATGGTGGCGATGCCGCCGAATATTACCTTGATGCCTTTGGCGCGGAAAGTGTCGGCGATTTCCCAGCCGCGTTTGGTCTGCACGGTCAACATCATGGAAATGCCGACCAGATCGGTTTCCGCTTCAAAGTCGATAGGTTCAACATTTTCATCGATAAACTCCACTTCCACATCAGCCGGCAGCGCGGCAGCCATTACCACCGGGCCATGCGGCGGCAAGGTAAAGTGCGTCTGGCGCTCCAGTTTTTCCCATTTGGGATAGATAAGTTTAAATTTCATTTTACCTCTCTTATGCCATTTCGCTTTTTTCGGCTAACTTTGTTGGCTGCGTCGTCGGCCTCCTCAACGTATTTTCATATACGCCTCCGGAGCCTCCTCCTTGCCGTCGCGTTATCCTGTGACCGGCAGCGCATCCCGTAGGGGAGCGCATAGTTAAATAGTGTTTTTCATGCCCTACCGGTAAATTACCGCGTGTAAAGTGGTAATTTACAATCGAAACAGTATTACCATTCTTATATTATTGCTTTGGCAATAATTTGCTTCATAATTTCATTAGTGCCGGCCAGGATGCGCGTGATCCGAATGTCGCGCCAGGCCCGGGCAATCGGATATTCTTCACAATAGCCATAGCCGCCGAACAGCTGCAGACACCGGTCGGCCACGCGCCAGGCCATCTCGGTGACCCAGAACTTGGCCATCGAGACGTCAATGACCACCGTGTTTTTCTGCCAGTGCTCCACGATCATTTTGTCTACAAAAGTCCGGCCGATCTTAACTTCCGTCGCCATTTCCGCCAGAACGAATTGTGTGTTTTGAAATCCGGTCAAGGGTTTACCAAACATCTGCCTTACTTTGCAATAGCGAATTGTTTCTTCCAGCATAAATTCTGCGGCCGTCTGCGCGCCGATGGTGCAGATGAGGCGTTCCTGCTGGAGATTGGTCATCAAATTTTTAAAGCCGGTGCCTTTTTTGCCCAGCCGGTTTTCTTTGGGGATACGGCAATCGGCAAAAAACAGTTCCGCTGTATCCTGAGAGCGCCAGCCGATTTTGTTTAGCCTTTTGCCTTTGGTAAAACCGGGTGTGTCGGCTTCCACCAGAAACAAGTCCACGGCGGCGTGCGCATTGGTCTCTTGCGGGTCTTTGGCCGCCACAATCACCAGATCGCAATTGATGCCGTTAGAGATAAATGTTTTCTGCCCATTGAGGATAAACGAATCGCCGTCCTCCATAGCCGTAGTCTTGATTCCAGCCAGATCACTGCCGGCTTGAGGCTCCGACATGGCAATCGCCGTCAGCAGATCGCCGCTGATGCAGCCCGGCAGATATTTGTTCTTCTGTTCTTCCGAGGCCAGCTGGACAATATAGGGCACCACTACGTCCCCATGCAGGCGCGCGGAAAGACCGTAAAAGTTGGCTTTGGCCATTTCTTCAATCAGAATAGCGGAATAAAGAAAGTCGGCACCCTGACCACCGTATTGGGGAGACACGGAGGTACACAAAAAACCGTTATCTCCCAGTTTCTTCCATGCCCAACGGGGAACGATGCCGTCTTCTTCCCATTGATCCACATGGGGAATAATTTCTTTTTCCAGAAATCGGCGAAACGTCTCCCGGAAAATGCGATGCTCTTCTTGATAAGGTACAATTTCCATTAGATGCCTATTTTACTTCCAGCCGGTTTTTTAAAATCCTCTTTAAAACCTTTCCCGATTGATTGCGAGGAAATTCTTTGACAAAAATTATTTTTTTGGGAATTTTGTAAGGGGCAATTTTGTCCTGCATGGCAGTCAGAATTTCATTTTCCGTAATGCGGGCATTTTGCTGCAAGATAACAAAAGCGGCGACAACTTCGCCCCGTTTGGCGTCGACCATGCCCACGGCGGCGGCTTCCTTCACCTGAGGAAGTGTTGAAATTGCCCGCTCAACTTCGGCCGGATAAATATTTTCACCGGAAGAAATTATCATCTCCACTTTTCTCCCGACAATATAAACAAACCCGTCCTCATCGCGCCGGCCCATGTCGCCGGTGTGAAACCAGCCGCCTTTCATCGCCGCGCCGGTTGCCGCTTCTTTCCCCCAGTAACCGGCAAAGACATTGGGCCCTTTGACAATAATTTCTCCGGGTACGAGCGCCGGCAGATCATTGCCCTGCTCATCGACAATGCGCAAGTTAATATGAAATACTTCTTTGCCGACTGATCCGGCTTTGCTGATTGAATCTTCCAAATCCAGAGAAGTCAGGCGTCCCGTTTCGGTCAGGGCATATCCCTGCACGAATCCGACACCCTTTTCTTCCTGATATTTTTTAATTATCGGCAGGGGAATGGGTGCACCGCCGGAAATAAAAAAATGGACATAGGAGAGGTCGGCGCTCTTCCATTCTTCCGCCTCCGCCATAAGCTGAAACATTACGGGTACGGCAAACATATAGTTTATTTTTTCTTTGCCGATCATGCCCAGCGTTTCGGAAGCATTATAAAAGCTGCTGATCACGATGCTGCCTCCGGCGTAAATAATTGGTGTCACCGAAGCCGCCAGGGCGCCGATGTGAAAGAGGGGAGCTACAACCAGCGATTTGAAGGAACGATCAACACCATATCCTAAAAGGGAATGAATCGCCCCGAAGAGAATGTTTTGATGGGTTAATACCGCGCCCTTGGGGTTGCCGGTAGTGCCTGATGTGTACATAATAAAAAGCGGGTCGGAAAGCTCAACCTCAGCGATAATCGGCGGTTCGGCCACGGAATATTGATTGACATAATCGGAAAACACGGCATCACCCACAAGTTCTCCTCCGTGGCGCAAATATTTATTCACGGAGACCCCCGCCGCTTTAATTTCTGCAATTTTCGCGTCGAATTCGGCACAATAAATTAACAGGCAGGGTGCGGAATCTTTAATGATGTAAACCAGCTCCGGCACTGCCAGCCGAAAATTTAACGGCACCATGATGGCGCCGGTTTTAGCACAGGCGAAGAATATTTCCAGAAACTCGCTGCAATTGGACATGAGCATGCCCACGCGGTCGCCCTTCCTGACACCCAGACTGCCAAGCGCGTTAGCTGTTTTATTCACCCGCTCATTGAACTGCCGGTTGTCATAAACTTTATCTTTGTCCTTCAAAAAAGGT
>CAIVQG010000023.1 GCA_903907985.1 uncultured delta proteobacterium | reverse complement strand
GGTGAAGACATCCCGCCTGCAGAAATTGTCGCCCGGGCAAATAAAAGCGGATCAAAAACAATTGCTTATACTTATACCGAGCCGACCATCTATTTTGAATTAGCTTATGAAACAGCCAGGATTGCCGAGAGGCAAGGCATCAAGAATGTCTTTGTTACCAATGGTTTCATGGCTGCGGAAGCCCTGGAAGCGATCAAGCCATATTTAGTTGCCGCCAATGTGGATTTAAAATCTTTCCGGGATGAATTTTATCGAAGGCGCTGCGGGGCGCGTCTTGGACCAGTTCTTGCGAGCTTACAAAAAATGAAAGAATTGGGAGTATGGGTGGAAATTACGACCTTGCTGATTCCCGGTTTGAATGACAGTGATGAAGAACTTAAAGATATCGCCGGCTTTATAGCTGGTTTGGGAAAAGAAACGCCCTGGCATATCAGCCGTTTTCACCCGCAATTTAAAATGCTGAATATACCGGTTACCACCATTGCTGCGCTGCATCGTGCTCGCGAAATCGGTAAAATGGCCGGTCTGAAATATGTTTATAGCGGCAATGTGCCTGGTGAGGAAGGCGAAAACACATATTGTTTTCAGTGTGGTAATTGTTTAATCGAACGCTATGGTTTCCGGGTTATAAATACTAATCTTCATAAAAATAAATGTAATAGTTGCAACACGGAGTTGGAAGGCATCTTTGCATAGATCATTGGTAAAAACTCTTACTTTCCCTCCCAATTCAAGTCGTTTTCGTCAAAGCGCTGAATTAAAATTTCTTTGGCCTGGTTGGCAAATGACTCCGGAACAAAAATCTTTACTTCACCCAGACCATCAACATCCAGAGAGCATGATATTACGCCGATAGCTTCGTATTGCAGACGTGACGGTATGCCTTCGGTCTGCAAGCGGCCTATAATTATCTGGGCATTAACCATACCTGCCACTCTATATGCAATAACCCAGTTTTCTTCGGCCATTTGAACAATCCCCTTTTTTTTGAGTGAACCTTAACTTTTCCTTTTTATTATGGCAATAAACTTCTTTAAAATAAAAATGAGATTGTTTTTGTGCAAGTCAGGGAAAAATCACGAAAAAAGCCCAAAACACTATATATTGTGGTATGGATATTTCATTAACACATTTTGTTGTATTTTTTCTTTACAAAGGAAATATCTTTTGTTAGAGTTCTTGAAATTTTAGTGGAAGCATTAAAGACATCTTATGAATTTAAAAAGGCTGGAAATATCCGGTTTCAAATCATTCCGCGATAAAGTCGTTCTCGATTTTGCCAACGGCGTTACGGCTATTGTCGGGCCCAATGGCTGCGGGAAATCGAACGTTGTTGATGCCCTGCGCTGGGTCATGGGTGAGCAGCGGGTGAAGGCATTGCGCAGCAAAAAAATGGACGATGTTGTCTTTAATGGCAGCCAGGATGCCGCTCCGGTCAGCATGGCGGAAGTTACCATGACTTTATCTGCTAACGGCCAGAGTTTAATCGGTGCCTATGCGGAATTGGCGGAAGTATCCATTACCCGTAAAGTTGTCCGCGACGGCGACAGCGAGTACTATATTAATCGTGCTCCCTGCCGCCTGCTTGATGTCAAAGAATTTTTTATGGGTACCGGAGTAGGTGCCAGGACTTATTCTTTAGTCGAACAAGGCAGCGTGGCTAGTATGGTTGAAGCCAAGCCCGAAGACAGAAGATTGTTTATTGAAGATGCTGCCGGTGTCTCCAAATATAAAAGCCGCAAGGATTCTGCTGTCCGTAAAATGGAAGCAACGAAAGTAAATGTGCAGCGGCTCAACGATATCACCAAGGAAGTTAAATCCCAACTCAATGCTATCTCCCGGCAAGCCAAACGAGCCGAACAATACAAAGAAATAAAACAACGCATGAGGGAGACAGATATCACCCTTGCCCTGCATAATTACACGGAGCTTGTAGAGAGAGGGTCGTCTTTGCAAGCGGCGCGTAATGAACTGCAGAATCGTGATACCGGCATGCGCGCAAGTCTTACGGCCAAAGAATCAGTCTTGGAAGAATTGAAAGCAAAACTTCTGGAAAATGACGAGCTGATAAATAAAGGCCAGCAGGAACAATACGAAGTTAAAAATTCTATTAACATTAAAGAAAAGAATATCGAATTTTCCCGCCGCCAGATATCCGATGCCTCCGAACGCAAGCAGAAGGATGCCGCCGAAATTGATATCACCCAGGCCCGGAAAGCTGATTTGCTGCAAGAAATTGAAAATCTGCGGGAAAGCGCGGCCCGCGCAGATGAACGGATAGCTGCATTTAAGACGGAACATGATGAAGGCCGGCAAAAGATTCAAGAACTTCTCGATGCGGATAAAGATATTAACAACCAGTTGGAAGAAAAGAAAATTGTCTATATTGATGTGGTCACGGAAAAAGCCAAGTTCAAAAACATGATCTCGTCTCTGACCAAAAGTATCGAGGATTTGAAAAAACGGGAAGAGAGAGAAAATCGTGAAATCGAAGAAGATAAAAAAAGACTTTCTGAGCTGACAAGTAAGTTACAATCTATCAATGAAGCTCTGGCCGGTGATGAAGAAGAATACATCGGATTACAGGAAAAGAAAGAGATTACGGGCGATGAGTTAGAGAAGGCCAAGGCGGATTTGCAGTCAGTTGAGGAGCGGCTTGCCGAAGTTAAGGAAGAAAGCAGCATCAAAACATCACGTCTAAGTTCTCTGCGGGAATTTCAGGAAGCATACAAGTGGTCCAATGATGGTATTAAGGAAATTATTGAAAAGCAGGAAAGCCGCGATAAATTTTATGGTGTTGTGGCTGATCATATCAATGTCCCCCGCGAATACGAGGCTGCGGTCGAAGCGGTTTTAGGCGACAAGCTCCAGTATGTTGTTGTGAAAAGCCAGGAGGATGGCTTAAAGGCCATTGATTATCTCAAAAGCGGTCAGCTGGGCCGGGGCAGTTTTATGCCGGTGGAATTGCGCAACCATGCTGCCGAAACGTACAGTGCCGACCATTTACAGGAAGCAGAACCCCTGCTGCGCAAAGTCAATTGCCATGAAGATTTCCGACAAATTGCTGATTGTCTGCTGGGAGACGTATTAATTACCCCGACCATTGCCAGTGGAATTAATTTGTGGAAGAAAAATGGTTTCCGGGGTACTTTTGTTACACCGGACGGTGATACGATCAGTCCGCACGGCGTGCTCACAGGTGGCAGTGGTTCCGCAGTAGAAAAAAGCCTTCTGTCCACTAAACGGGAAATAGCAGAACTCGAAACAGATATTGAAATCCTGGCTTTAGAACTTACCACCCAGTCGGATCAGAAAAAAAAGTTGGTCTCTTTAATCGCTCAGTGGGAAGAAGAATTAAGCCAGATAAAAAACAGAATCCACAAAATCGAAATTGATGTCAATGGCCGGAAAAAAGACTGTGAGCGTTTTGATGATGAAATGGGAAGGTTAAAACAAACAATTGCCGCTCTCGAATTTAATCGCCAAAATATAAAAGCCGAGGAAGCCGAGGCCGAAGAAAAACTACGCACAATCAGTATTGATGCCCTGCGCAAAGAAGAAGAGGAAAAAACGCTCACCGAGGTTATTTCTTTATTTAATGCCCAAAGACAACAGTCCCGGGCGGCAATTGATGAGCAGGAGCGGCAGATAACCGGGAAAAAAGTTCTTCTTGCCTCCCTGGAAGAAAAGAGGGATGCCGATCTGCGGACGATGTTGCGCCTGCAAAATGACATCAGCTCTATAGAAAATGAAGTTCGGATTAAAAGCGAGGAAATCGTTGCTTGCGACAAGCAACTGGCCTTGCTTGCTCAAACGATTGAAGCCGAGCAGGCGGTGCTTGGGGAATTATACCGGAATCTGGCCGTGAACGAGGCCGCTTTGGTTGAAAAACAGGCCGGTAAAAATCGTGAAGATGAACAACTGAAAACACAGGAAAGTGAAATAAGAGAAGTTAAAAAGAAGCTGGATGACTTACGTAATCAAATTAATGAAATAGAAATTAAATGCCGTGAGGTAGTTTTACGGGGAGATAATTTAAAAGCGGCGGTGGCGGAAAAGCACAACGTTGTTTTAGAAGATATGATGGGCGAATTTAACAGGATCGAGGAGGAGAAATTAGCCGAGTTAATATCTATCCTGGAGAATGATAAGCAAAAGATTGATAACTTCGGTGAAGTTAATTTGCTGGCGCTAAATGAGTTTGAAGAACTGGATCAACGTTACCAATTCTTATCTGCTCAAATCTCCGATTTGAATGCTTCGCTTGCTTCTCTGGAAAGAACAATTACACGGATTAATAAAATTTCCCGGTCAAGATTTGCCGAAACTTTTGCCGCCGTTAATGCCTGTTTTAAAGAAGTCTTTGCCCATGTTTTCCCGGGCGGCCATGGTGAACTACTTTTAACTGACGAGAGTGACTTGCTGGAAACAGGAGTGGATATTGCCATTCAAATTCCTGGTAAGCGGGCGCAAAATGTCACCTTGCTTTCCGGCGGCGAAAAATCTTTGGCGGCAATTGCGCTTATTTTTGCCATTTTAATGTACCGTCCCACACCCTTTCTGGTTTTAGATGAAGTTGATGCCGCGCTCGATGATGCCAATACCAATCTCTTTAACCGCCTGATAAAGGATGTCGCCGGCAAATCTCAAGTTGTCATGATTACGCATAATAAGAGCACAATGGAAGTCGCCGATAGCCTCTTTGGCGTGACTATGCAAAAGCAGGGCATTTCCTCGTTAGTCTCTGTTAATCTGAACTGACAATTTCTTAATTTTTTTGCAAAAACAGGATAATTCATCTTAGTTAATCCCTTGCTTTACTTCTGCGGGGAAAATAGCTATGAAGGAACAAATATGTGAAAGGTGTTACTGTGGGTAAAAATGGGATTTCTGGAAAAAATAAAATCGGGGTTGATGAAGACCCGCGCTGTTCTGACAACTGACATTGATGATCTCCTCTTGGGTTCCAAGGATCTGGACAAAAAGTTATTTGATGAACTGGAGGAATTGCTCATTACAGCAGATATGGGGCCGCAGTTTGCTCATGATATGATCAATGATGTCCGGGATCGTCTGAAACGCAAAGAACTCCAGAATGCTGCACAAATTAAAAAGATTTTGCGCGAGCGCATGATTGCCATCTTACAGCAAATTGACAAACCTCTGCATATTCCTAAAGGTCAGCCCTTCGTGATCATGGCTGTCGGGGTGAATGGCAGTGGTAAAACAACAACAATCGGGAAATTAGCATATTCACTACGCAATGACGGCCATGAAGTAATCCTGGTAGCGGCTGATACTTTCCGGGCAGCCGCCATTGAACAGTTGGAAGTCTGGGGCAAACGGGTCAATGTGCCGGTCATAAAGCAGAAAATGAATGCCGATCCGGCGGCTGTCGTTTTCGACGCAGTGGGCAAAATTAAAGCCGGTTATTCCGGTGTAATCATTGTTGATACAGCAGGGCGTTTGCATACTCGGGTCAATTTGATGGAAGAACTTAAAAAAGTCAAGAGAGTCATGGGTAAGGAAATGGCCGGCGCTCCGCACGAAACGCTGTTGGTTCTTGATGCAACGACAGGTCAAAATGCCGTCATTCAGGCAAAGATATTTAAAGAAGAAATTGGTGCTTCCGGTATTGTCTTGACTAAGCTCGATGGAACGGCTAAGGGTGGGGTTATAGTCCGTATCGCCAGTGAGCTTAAACTCCCTGTCCGTTATATAGGGGTGGGCGAAGGATTGGATGATTTACGTGCTTTTGACAGCAATGATTTCGTCTCGGCGCTTCTGGATTAGACTTTCATAGAAATCAGGCAAGGTTTATGAATAAAATCTTTGCCATAGGTGACATTCACGGCTGTTTTAACCAACTCCAAAAGCTAATTAAAAACCTTGCTATTGATCAACAATGTGATACCTTGGTATTCATAGGTGACTATATTGACCGGGGAAGCTCCGTTAAAGAAGTAGTTGATTATGTGATTGGGCTCCGGAGCGATTTTAAAAATATCGTCTGCCTTATGGGAAATCACGAGCAGATGCTCCTGAACTATCTTGTAGGCATTGATGAAAAGATGTATTTGTATAACGGCGGGACTGCGACTTTGCTTTCTTACGGCATCTCCTGCTCCTCAATACCACAGACAAGGAAGGCAGCAATCCCTCCCAGTCACTTACTTTTCTTTCAGTCGCTTTTGCCGTATTATGAGACAAAGGATTATATATTTGTTCATGCCGGTTTAATACCCGGGTTGTCTCTGGGCGAACAAACCGTTCATGATTTATTATGGGTCAGACAGGAGTTTATCTATTCGGAGCATGATTTTGGCAAACTGGTAATTTTCGGTCATACTCCGTTTCGCTCCCCTTTGATCAGGCCAAATAAGATAGGAATTGATACAGGAGCGGTTTCCGGCGGCAGACTCACTTGTGTGGAGTTGCCGGCGGTTATAATCCATCAGGTATAAAGAAATGAAGATTATTGAATGTGTGCCCAATTTCAGTGAAGGTTGCAATCAAAAGAAAATTGCCGCGATTGCCAAGGTGTTTGAATCTTTTCCCGGTGTGAGGCTGGTTGATTTCAGCGGCGATACCGACCATAATCGCAGTGTATATACCTTTCTGGGCAAGGCTGAGGATGTGCTGGAAGCAGCGCTGGCCGCGGCAGGTAAAGCGCTGGGAATAATCGATATGCGCAAACAGACGGGAGTGCACCCGCGTTTGGGAGCCGTTGATGTTGTGCCTTTTATCCCATTATCTACAGCGAAGATGAAGGACGCGGTTGATGTTGCTCATCGTTTCGGACAGCAATTATACGAACGGTTCGGTGTGCCGGTGTATTTTTACGGCGAGGCCGCTCTTATTCGGGAGCGCAATGAATTAGCTAATGTCCGGCGCGGCGGCTACGAAGCCCTGGCGAAGAAAATGTCCATTCCGGAAGATGCTCCGGATATCGGCAAGCCTTTATTTAACGAGCGTTCCGGGGCAACAGCAGTCGGTGCCCGTTTGCCGCTGGTCGCTTATAATATTAATTTGGAAACGGATGATTTACGTCTGGCCCAAAAAATTGCTTCCCAGATTAGAGAGAAAAGTGGCGGGTTAAAGCATGTGCGGGCCATCGGGGTTATTTTAAAAAGCCGCGGCGTTGCTCAGGTGTCGATGAACCTGACTAATTATAAAGAGACCCCGCTAAAACCAATTTATGATTTAGTGAAACTGCTGGCAACTGAACGTGGTGTTGATATTCTGGAATCGGAATTAATCGGATTGATCCCCAAGGCAGCTTTTGCCGGCACGAAACCTAAGTATCTCCAACTTAAAGATTTTGATGATAACCGGTTGCTGGAAACGCACATTAAAAGTTTCTCTTTGTAGTCTCAAAGCCTCAATAATTTCCTCTGTCTGTCTTTTCAGGGTAGCAAAATGGTAATTATTGACAGGCAGAAAAATGCATGTTAAAGCCAGCCATCCTTCACTTTAAATAATGATGCCCCTGTAGCTCAGAAGGATAGAGCGACAGATTCCTAATCTGTGGGCCGCGTGTTCGACTCACGCCAGGGGCACCACTGACAAGGGTTTCCGCAGGGAAGCCCTTTTTTAGTATATCTTCATTTGTCTATAATTCGTGTGTCGCAAGTCCAATCTTCTAATAAACATTGTCACTTCACATTTGCAGCATATTTCCTGTAAGAAGCAAATGATTTGTCCGGTTCTGTAGCACATAAACTGTCCGGTTGTTAAGTTGCCTCAAAGGAGGTGACGGATGAGGCGGACGGAGATACTACAGGAGATCCGGAAGATGCGATTTGAGGAGCTATATTCAGGG
>CAIVQG010000022.1 GCA_903907985.1 uncultured delta proteobacterium | reverse complement strand
TTTCCGTTCTGCTTGCTTTTGTCGGCGCATGGTGGCTTCTTCTTGCCGGGAGAACCACGATCTTGCGGTATTCCCCTTCGCCCCGGCTTTTTGTCGTGAGAGAATCATCTTCTTGTAAGGCCAGATGAATGATGCGCCGGTCATGGGCATTCATGTTGGAGAGCGATACCGGTTTTTTAGTTTTCTTTACTTTTTCCCGTATTCTTTCGGCTAAAACTAAAAGAGAGTCTTCCCGTCTTTTCCGGTAAGCTTCTGAATCCACCATGATTATTTTGCGGTCAGTATCAGCTCTGTTGATTGCTTTGTTTAGGATATATTGAATTGCATCAAGATTTTGTCCACGTTTGCCGATAAGCAAGCCGCTGCCATCGCCTTCAATATTGAGAATTATTTTCTCCGTTGTTTCCTCTACTGTAATCTGGCATTCGAACGACATTTTCTGTAAGATGCCTTCTAGTATTTCTTTTGCCCGGGGGGCAAGCTGTGAATCGGCAACTAGCGGCGGCGCCTTTTCCGCGTCCGTTTCTTTTTTCTTTTGACTTTCTTGTATTTCCGGGCTGGCTTTCGCGTTAATTTTTAATTGTGATTCAACTTTTGCGGGGGGATTATCATTTACCTTCAGATCAAATGATACATCTAAAGAAAGCAGGGAAGCCCTGATTTTCGCTTTCTTAGAAAGCATTCCCCAAAAGCCGCCATTGCCTTCGGAAATTATTTCGATATTTAATTTTTCCCGGGCCACGCCAAATTCACGGCAGGCGGTTTCAATTGCTGCGTCAATTGATTTTTCTTCTATTTCTAATGGTTTGTTTTTATTGCTCATCTTCTAACCTCACAAATCAACGTGCCAGCTTTTTATTAATGTAATATTGCTGACCGATGCTCAAAACATTGTTGAATAACCAGTAAATGACGAGTCCGGAAGGGAAATTCAGAAAAAAGAATGTGAAAATAATGGGCATCAACAGCATTAATTTTGCCTGCATTGGATCGCCCATTGTCGGTGTCATCTTTTGCTGAATAAATTGAGTTGCCCCCATTACAATCGGGGTAATGTAATAAGGGTCCTTTGCGGAAAGATCCTGAATCCACCAGAAGAGCGGCGAGTGACGCAGTTCGATGGAATAAAGGAGGGCTTTGTAAAGGCCGAAAAATATGGGAATTTGAATTAGCATCGGCATACATCCGCCGAAAGGACTGACTTTATGGGCCTTGTATAGCGCCATTGTTTCCTGGCTGAGTTTGGCCTGATCGGTTTTGTGTTTTTCCTTCAATTCGGCAATTTTCGGCTGAAGCTTCTGCATTTCGTTCATTGATTTATAGCTTAAATTACCCAGTGGCCAGAAAATAATTTTGATCAGTAAGGTCAGAATAATAATAGCTACGCCGTAGTTGGCGATATAATTATGAATAAAATTTAAGGCCCATAAAAGCGGCATGGCCAGCCATTTGAGCCAGCTGCCGAAATCAATGGAATCTTCCAGTCCGACATTTTGAGTTTTGAGCAGGTTGTTTTCTTTAGGGCCAAGATAAAGTGTATAGTTGAAACTGCCGCTTTGATTGCCCGGGATAAGTTCTTTTTGCCCCTTGATACTTACCGAGACCATATTGCTGGCATCGCGGTTCATGATTATGCTGGTTAAAGAGGGATTTTCCGGGATAAAAGACGCAATAAAGTATTTGCTTTCATAGGCACCCCACAATACGTTGGGGCCATATATTTTTTCTTTATTCAGATCTTTGATTGTTTGCCGCTCAATGCTTTTGGCAACGGAAGCGACCGGTCCGTCATGGCCATAGCTGTCTTCCTCCTGTTTAGGATCAGCATACTGTTGCCAGCTGAGTTTTGGTATCTGGTTTAAAGGGGAATCGGTCAGGTTATATACTTTGACATCCAAACTAATAGTGTAGTTGTCAGGATTAAAAGTGAAAATCTTTTCCACTTTAATTGTGTCATTATAAGTTTGGGAAAAAACTAAACGCTGCTTTTCTTTGGCATTGATCATGTCCAATTTAGCTGTACTTGGTTCATAAATAGCATCCGGAGCAATATCGATGCTGGATTCGGGAAATGTTATGGCCAGAGGATAAGGCATACCTTCTTTTACATCAATTAGCTCAACCAACCCCTTGCTTTTTGGCGTTAGCTGTTCCTTGCTGCCGGTAAATAAATTTTTAATACGCGGGTAAATATCGTCAGTACATTCGGTGCAGTCTTTCTGATACCCTTTAAGCTGGAATGATTTCAGGGCGCCGCCTCTGGTGGAAAAAATTGCAGTATATTGTGCAGTTTCCACTTTAATGTCTCTGGGGGCAACTGCGCTTTTAGTAACTGCCTCTTTAGTAGTTGATATTTGTGGGGTGACAGCCGCATTGGTTGCTGTTGCTTTCGCGGTCTGAACAGTTTGCTGGTTAGTTGCTACAGCAGGCAGTTGTGGTATATATGGTTTAGCAAAGAATATCTGATATACTAATAGTACGGCCAATGACAGAACGATGGCCAGTATTGTCCTTTTGTCCATGGGAAACCTCCCTGTTTATTTTTACTTGACTGGATCGTAACCGCCGGGGTGCAGTGGGTTGCAGCGCAGGATTCTTTTCATGCCCAGGAATGTGCCTTTTGCCGGTCCGTAAAGCTCAATAGCATCAATGGTATATGCCGAGCAGGACGGGTAAAAACGGCAACATGGAGCAAAAAAGAATGGTGATATGCAGATTTGGTAGAAACGGATAATAGAAACAAAAAATTTTATCAAAATTTTCCGAAACATAACTATATGTTGGCTTTCCGCGAGAAGAGTTCCGTTAATTCCCTGCATGCATCCTGATAAGTTAGGGGCGGCATATTTCTTTTAGCCATCACGACAACATCTTGTCCGGTGGGAAACAAAGCCTTGTTAAGGCGGAAAAATTCTCTAATCAGGCGCTTTATCCGATTTCTTTTTACGGCATTGCCTGTTTTTTTGGTTACGGTAATTCCCAGCCGTTTAGTCCCCTGTTTATTACTGCATATTATACGTGTAAAGTGCTGCGAACTGCTCCACACCCCTTTATCATATATAGTTCTATAATCGCTTCTGTTAGTGATCCTTTCCGATTTCCGGTAAGATTGTTCTTTCATGCATACCGACTATATGACCATCCCGAGGTATTATAAAAGCCAGAATTTATACTGCCAGACGTTTTCTGCCCTTGGCTCGGCGGCGGCTTAATACCTGTCGGCCCGATTTAGAAGCCATGCGGACGAGGAAGCCATGTGATCTCTTTCTTTTGGTATTTGTTTTATTGGTCAATGTCTTTTTCATTGGTTAAACCCCTTTAAGTAATAAGGCAATGCGTAAACCATAGTAGCGGGAATTTGTCAAGGTTAAAGATACTTAGTTAATCTTCCTGAAGCGGCAGTGTTTTGTCCTAGCGAGAAACGAGAGCCTGGCATGCGGCAATAAGATTGTTATGATCGTCTGTCACCCGAATGTCGTATGTGGCCGTATTATTTGTTATATTAATCCTTCTTGTCTCCGCAGTGAGGTTGGAACCTTGAACCGAATCTGGTTGAAAAATTCATTTCCGGAAAACAGACCGAAGCCAGGTGTATCAGCTGTAATTATTGCGGGCTGGCCATTGAATCCGCATCATTGCGCTGTTATTTAGGAAAACTCAAAGACGCCCGGGAAATGGAATGATGGCTAATCAGAATAGTGGCCATTATTATCCGTAAAACTGGAAATATTTTTTTGTTAAATGGCAGAGCTGTTCCCGCGATATCCAGATTAATCTGAACTAACTCACGATACTTTATCAACAAGTTTCCGCGTCAGCCTTCCACCCAGTGTTTCTAGGGAATGCAATGCACCATAAGGACATACTTCAATACAGCAATAGCAGTGGATACATTTTCCGTAGTCAAATTCAATATTATCAGTTTTTTCTTTAATCGCTCCGGCAGGGCAAATGGTCCAGCATTTGCTGCACAACTTGCATAGCGGTTGATCGCAGACAGGCCTTGCCAGCGTATGACGGCGCAGGAAGTTTCGCAATACTTCAGGGCCGAAAATCAGGTTGCCCATGCCGGGCAACTGAAAACTGCCAACCTGAGGTATTGTCCCGTCGATTTCCCAAGAGGGAATCAATTGCCCTTCCTCGGCGATTTTCAACACGGGCATATTTCTGTGCGGCACATCGATCATTTTGCAAACAGCCATATCCAGGGCAAAAGAATTATCGCTGCCTATCAGGACGCCGATTTGCCGGGGACGTCCCCTCTTGCCCGGCCCCTCGCCTTCCAGCGCCAGAATACCGTCCAGAATGGATACTGCCGGTTTTACCGCCTCGTGAATGGCCACCAGCAGCCGCGCAAAAGCCATATCATCGACTCCCGCACGCAGGTGCCATTGTGATTTTTTGAAGCCGACAATGCAGCCGAACATGTTTTTTACGGCCAGAGTCAGAAGCATCTGGCTGTGTGTCTTTAGTTTCGGCAGATTGATGATGACATCGGCCTCCATGACGTCGCGGGCCATCTCAATGCGGCCATAGGGTTTTCCAATATCAACTTCCATAATATCTTTGAAAGGTACACATGTCACATCGAGGCCTTGCAGCGCTTCAGTAGTGCCGTTTTGTTTCAGAATCTTTTCAAAAGAACCGATGGCCGGAGAGTCAGAAACTTGAGCCCTTGCACCTTTTTGCAAAACATACTCCACGGCGGCCCGAATTACCTGCGGATGCGTAAGCACAGCGTCTTCGGGATGGGCAGCGGAAAGCATATTGGGCTTTATCAGCACACGACTGCCGAGCTTTATTTTTTCGCCAGCCAGCTTTTCGATCATCTCAAAAACCAGCGGTTGGAGTTGATCGTATTGATAGGAGGTATTACGAATTATGACACAAGCCATGTTTACACCTTATGGATTTATTTTATTGTACTGTTACCCGACTTAGACCACGCTCACTGTTTGCTATACATAAGCAGTCAACGCAAAAGGCAGACCTGATCAATTTGGCCGTACTTAATGATTAATTACCGAGCTTATCATAGAGCATCATGATTGTATTAACATAAACAGGGCTGCGGTTGTAAAACCACACGGCTTTTCTCTTCTGATCAATCGGGGCGTCCTCCGCCCAGCCGAATATCTTCAGATAATGCCCCATACTGAATTGTGCATCCGCCAGATTGAAGGGATTGACTATGCCGTCGCCGTCACCGTCGATGCCGAAAAGCCAGAAAGAAGAAGGCAGAAATTGAGCCGGTCCCAGTGCCCCGGAAAATGAACCGGAAATAGTTAAAGGATCGACACCAAGTTTATTAGCGATATGGACAAGATGAGAAAGCTCGATAACCGCCCATTGCGCTTTTCGCTTCGCCCTGACGATCATGGCTTCGTTATAAAGCTGCGGATAGGCATCCGCGTAAAGGGCCTGTACTTCCTTCAGATACTCCGGATTCAGCAAAAAGGCTAGATTGGCGTAGGCGTTGACCACATTATAGGGCATCGGATAGGTTCCCAGCCGAGATTCAATAATCAGAATGGCCGTGATTATCCTGGGCGACGTTCCGAAACGTTTCTCCACGGCCGATAAGCAAGCGGCGTGCTCCTTCATGAAAGCTCTGCCCCGCGCGATTTGCCGGGGAGTCACTTCCATAATATCGGGCTTTTGCGCCGTGCCCCGGGGACTGGAATAGAAAAGGTTCTTGACGATAAAATCCGGACGGACGGATATGCGCCGATCATGCATGATGCTTTGCGCCTGCGACGGATCAATCCCTTCGGCGATCAACTGGTCTTCGAGAAACTTTCTTGAGAAATCACTCACTGACCAGGCGAATGTGGGCATCAGAAAAATGATGCTGAGAAACAAAAGATATAAAACTGACTTTCTCACGCCATCCCCGCTTCAATCCGTTTAATCATACCAATAATTTACGCCTTAATATTACCTTTCCCAATCTTTTTAGGCAAGCTTATTTCCTGTACAAAACAGGGCAAAGGTCGAAGGCAGGCCTGATCCCTTTGGACAGCCAAGAGCATTAAGCGCCAATGTTTTTGCGCATAGTATCTTAAATCAGTGAAATATTATTGACTTGCCGACTAGTTTGGCTTATTGTCTTGCCAATTTCAAAGCACCACAGGTGGCATATTACATATCAGTCCCGGAAAGAAAGCAAACTGGCTTGAATTAAGTGTTAGAGTTTAAATACAACCTGGTATTAATTAACGAAAGGGAAACAGAAAATAATGCTCACCGAAAACAAACTGGGAAAATATGCCGACGTGCTCCTTTGGGCGCTGAAGACGGCGAAAAAAGCAGCTCTGAAGAAAAATGAAATCGTCCTGATCCAGTACGACCTGCCGGCGCTCAAGCTGGCCGAGATTCTCTATGGGCGGCTCCTCGATCTCGGCATGCGCCCGGTGCAGCGTATGGCCGCCACTTTCGGCATGGAGCACAGCTTTTATTCTAAGGCCAACCCCAGTCAGCTTACCTTTGTCGCCCCCGGCGACGAAGAACTTTATAAAAATATCAATGGCAGGATATATCTGCACGCACCGCAATCACTGACGCACCTCAAGGATATTGATCCGGCAAAAATCGGCAAGGCCATCGTCTCGAGAAAACCCCTTAAGGACATTCTCGACCGCCGCGAAGAGTTGCGCAAATATAGCTGGACGCTCTGCATCATCCCCACGGAGGAGATGGCCCGCCAGGCAAAAATGCCCCTTGCGCAATATACGGCACAGGTCATCAAGGGTTGTTATCTCGACAAGAAAGATCCTGTTGCCGAATGGGAAAGGATTCACGCAGAGGTAACAGCCATCAAAAAGCGGCTCAGTTCGCTGCCAGTCAGATATTTCCATATGGAATCGGCCAGGATGGATTTGAGGATTACACCAGGAGAAAAACGCAAGTGGGCAGGAGTCTCCGGCCATAATGTACCCAGTTTTGAACTTTTTGTCTCTCCCGATTGGCGCGGTACGGAAGGGGTCTATTTTGCCAACCTCCCCTCCTTCCGGAGCGGCAACTATATCGAGGATGTCCGCATTACCTTTGCCCAAGGGCAAGCCGTTAAAATCGAGGCCAAACAGGGCTCAGAGTTTGTCAAGAAGCAGCTGGCCATGGACAAAGGCGCGCGCCGGGTGGGAGAATTCTCTCTCACGGACAAGAGGTTTTCCCGGATCGACCGTTTTATGGCCGACACCCTCTTCGATGAGAATTTCGGCGGCAAAGAGGGCAACTGTCATATCGCGCTGGGTTCATCTTATAGCGATACTTACACAGGCGACCCGGCACAACTGACCCCCGCAGTGAAGAAAAAACTGGGCTTTAACGATTCGGCGCTCCACTGGGATCTCGTCAACACCGAACCAAAGACGGTAACGGCGCATCTGATCAGCGGCAAGAAAATCATCATCTATGACCGGGGCATCTTTAAAATTTGAAATAAGAAAGCAAATCAAAATGTCTTCTGAGAAGAGTTTTGTTGAATTTGTCGCCGACCAGATGAGGGATGCCGGATATATTACATACAGGAAAATGTTTGGCGAGTATGCCATCTATTGCGACGGCAAAGTTGTAGCGCTAGTTTGCGACAATCAACTTTTTGTAAAACAGACGGAAAACGGAAGATCTTACATCGGCAATGTTTGTGAAGCCCCGCCGTATCCCGGGGCGAAGATGCATTTTCTGATAGAAGATGCCTTTGAAGATCGGGAATGGATCAGCGATTTAATCAAGATAACAGCAGAACAACTTCCGCTGCCCAAACCAAAACGTTGATTAATCAGACTACCTGATGAATTAATCTGGCGCCGGAATAAGGAACTTCAAAATAGGGAATATTAGTACAGCCCAAGCTGCCGATAAAGGCAGTCTTCCTGTTTTCCCCGCCAAAGCAGATATTCGCCGGTGCACGCAAAATTAACCCTTCCGGATCTTCCAGGTACATTGCCAATTCTCCGTCGGGTTCGATATAACCGATAGCATTGGCTGCGGGAAACGCTATCCAGAGATTCCCGGCTTCATCAAAAGCAATCCCGTCAGGAAAACCCCGGGGGCCAAGAATTTCCGGGCCGTAAACTTCTCTCGCCCCCAGAGAACTATCCTCATTTATCGGAAAACGCAGGATACGTCTCATCATGGTCTCAGCCACATAAACAAACTTCCCCTCCGGATCAACAGCGACGCCATTGGCAAAGCAGATACCGTCGGCGACAATATGCGGTTGCCTGTTATCGGCAATAAGAATAAGAGAACCATCCGGAACGGGTGCACGCAGAGAGGAATCGATGCCGGGATCATCTGTGGAGTTGGACACCCAAAGCCGCCCTTGAAAATCAAGAAAGGGGAAATTAGGTGTATAGATTCTTTTGCCCTGCGCTTCGGTCAGTAAAACCAAATAACTGCCGTCATCCGACAATGATTGAACTTCACCGTTGCCGATATTGGCGACAATGCAGTTCCCTCCCCTATCAAGACATATTCCGTTTGGTGTTCCACCCAGTGCCCCGAAAAAGGAAGTACTGCCATTCGGGGTAATCCGGGCACAGCATCCCCGGGCGTCTGCCGCATAGATATTCCCATCATCTGCCACTATAACACCTTCGGGACGCAGCAAGCCGTTGCCTATTGTTTTTACCTGTTCAATACTAATTTTCATAACGCCGAATTTCATCCAGAAAGGTATCCCCGTAGAGATTGAGCTTATGTTCGCCAACGCCGCTGACAGCAAGCATCTCGATGGCATCTCGGGGCCGCAGGGACGCCATTTCCAATAGCGTCTTGTCGGAAAACACGACATAAGCCGGCACATTTTTTTCATCCGCCAGTGTCTTTCTTAGCAATCGCAACTGTTCGAATAACCCATCGGCCGCAGCTTGTTTGTGGGGAAGCGCCGCTATGGTTTCGAACTTCTTTTCTAACTCCGCGGGCTGCGTCAACAGTACATCCATTTGCGCCCGGAGAATTTTACGGCTTAATTCGTTTAACTTCAGCGTGTAACCATCGTCGTACGCGATATCCATAAAACCGGAATTCAAAAGCTGGTATATATAATCCATCCATTCGTTATAAGTAATATCTCGCCCAGCACCGAATGTTTTTATCTGGTCATAACCGTTTTCCCGAATATGTTTATTATGCGAGCCGCGCAGAATGCCTACTACCGTGGTTATGTTGATTTTCCCACCTGTGCGGGCGATAGCCGATAGGGCTTTCTGCGCGATAATGGTTCCGTTTATTCTTTGCGGCGGATTTTTGCACACATCGCAATTGCCGCAGTCGCCAGGCGGTTGCTCGTTGAAGTAGCTGAGCAGAATACGGCGGCGGCAGATATCAGCTTCCGCATAGCTCTTGATGCGCTCGAGTTTGGCCAAAAGCAACTCTTGTCTTTCCGGCGATGAATCGCCAATCATATCATGATGGGCTTTAACATCGGCGTAACTGTAAAACAGCACCGTATCGGCTGGAGCGCCGTCACGTCCGGCCCGCCCGATTTCCTGATAATAACTTTCGATATTTTTCGGTAGACTATAATGAATAATCCAGCGGATATTTGATTTATCGATTCCCAACCCAAAGGCAATGGTCGCGCAGATAATTTGAATTTTGTCCCGGATGAAGGCATCCTGGACTTTGCTGCGTTCCTCATTGCCCATTCCGGCATGGTAATAAGCCGCACGATAGCCTCGATCCAGAAGCTTCGCCGCCATATTTTCCGTCATCTTGCGGCTCAGGCAGTAAATTATTCCCGGCTGATTTTTTCTTCTCGCTAAAAAGCGTAAAATCTGCTCCAGGCGTTTGCGGCCTGAATATACCGCCAGGCTTAGATTAGGGCGGTCAAAAGAAGCGATGAACTGATATTTTTCCGGTATCTCCAACTGCCGCAGGATGTCCCGGCGAACCGCACGATCCGCCGTAGCGGTGAGCGCGATAAGCGGCACATCCGGAAAATTATTTCTCAAGGCATGCAGCTTCATGTAATCAGGACGGAAATCGTGCCCCCAGGAGGAAATGCAATGTGCCTCGTCCACGGCGAAAAGAGAAATACGCAACTTCTGCAAAAAACCGATTGTGGATGCAGCCGCCAGCCGCTCCGGTGAAAGATAAAGCAGTTTGATACCGCCTTGCAGACAAAGCCCGATAATCCTGGTGCTTTCCTCATCAGTCTGGGTGCTGTTGAGAAATGCAGCGGCAATGCCGTTGGCCTGAAGAGCATCAACCTGGTCTTTCATTAAAGCAATCAATGGCGATATGACAATAGCGGTAACTTCCATAAGCAGGGCAGGAATCTGAAAACATAATGATTTGCCCCCGCCCGTCGGCATCAGAACCAGTGCATTTTTACCGGACAACACATGATCGATTATTTCCGCCTGCAACGGATAAAAGGTCTCATAACCGAAGTATTTTTTCAGGGCGTCTTGTTTCTTCATCTTACCTCGACAATCCATTTTTACCATTCGCGAAGAAACCAATATTTAACCTGCCGGTCGAGGTTAATACAAATAAACAGCTCCCACATAGCAAATATGCGGCGCTGTTTATTGTTTTTACAGCAATCTACGTTAACTTTTGCCATTAGTCATGTCATATTTCGTCCCGAATTTACATTGCTTGCAGCCCTTGGATAAAAGCCAGGACATTTTTGCCTAAAACGGCATGGTTGTAACCGCCTTCCAAGATACCAAAACAGCCGCCATTATTCCGCTGTGCCGTTTCACGCACGAGTGTTCCCATGTATTTATAGTCTTCTGTTTTCAAAAGACCACCCCAATCCTGCTCATGATTATCGAAACCGGCGGAAACGGCAATCATATCGGCATCGGTTTGGTTAAGCATAGTTTCCACACTTTTCAAATATTCATTACGGTTCGACGCTGTTGGATTGAGAATCGTCACATATCCCTTACCGCCTAGAATGTTCACGTTGCCATCGCCAAAGTGCAGATCAAAATCAAGAACAAAAGCTTTTTTGATTTTCCCCTCACGATGCAATTTCTCCAAAGCAATAGACATATTGTTGAAATAACAAAATCCCCAGGCGCTTCCCGCTGAAGCGTGATGACCGGGAGGACGAATGACTGCAAAGCAGGGCTCGGCGAGAGCGGTTTGGGCAGCCAGTATTGCCCCGCCTGCGGCCAGGGCGGCAATATCATAAACACCTTCACGCTCGACATCTCTAATGTGATGAGGAGTGTGCACTTTGAGGATGTCTTCTTCGGATGCGGGCACCGGTTCCAAATAAGCAACTTTCCCTCGCAAGGCAATTTCTATTGCTTCAATCCTTCCGGCGGCAGATGCCGGATCAGTTGAATAAACTTGTTTGTAATCTTCGGAATAAACAACCTTCATACCAACCTCCTTGAAAAAGGCTGAAGGTGCATAGGCTGAATGATTTTCGACTGAAGGCCGAAGGCCAAACAAAACAGACCTTCAGCCTTCAGCCCTCAGCCTTCAGTCTATAAACCTTATCGACCTTAAAGCGGCCAGTGTATTTTTCGCCACCGGCAACGAACTTAATTCTTCCGGTTTAAGCCAGCGTGCCTCTTCGGCATCATCTGCTCCTTTTGGTTCACCCGATAAATATTGCCCGGCAAAATCAACAACGACAAAGTGAAACTTTATTTTTCCGCTGTCATCTCGTTCCAGAAAATCGAAAACATAAACGCAGTTACCGACTTTTATCGTTATGCCTGTTTCTTCTAAAATTTCCCGGGCGGCACATTGTTGTAATGTTTCACCCAGATTGAGCGTTCCGCCGGGAATAGCCCATAAGCCCCGACTTGGTTCTACGCCGCGTTTCACCAGCAATATCCGGCCTTCATGAATTACAATCGCTCCCACGCCAACGCGGGGAACCAAAGGATAACTATTGCTGTGTTCGTGTTCCATCTGTTATTTACCTCTATCCAATCGGAAGGAAAAACGGCTTTCTACCCAGGGTTCAGGCTTTCCGTCGAATACTTTTTCCACCAATTTTGCCCACCCGTTTTTTCCGATCAATAGCACTGTCGAGGATCGGGTGCCGTAACCGGGACTTTCGATAAATATTGCCGATAGAAGTCTTTCCCATTCCAGGCCGATACCGGTTGACGGAAGTTTATTGTCCGGGGCGATCTTGCGATCGGCCAGAAGCGCAAAAAGCGCCGTTTCCAAATCGGCGCCTTTCTCACTCATTGCAGCGGACAATGCCTTCTTACCCCGGACTACTTTCGGCCAGGGGCTATCCAAAAGACGATTACTCAAGCCATATATTCCAGCCGGAAGCTTTTGGTGTTCTCCCCGGTTGGAATAAAAATACAGGTCTGTTCCGTCTGCGCAAATTAAATTAAAGCCGTTGTATAGATCCGCTTGCCTGGAAATCTTCTCACTGTAAGATGCAGCGCCGGAGGAGCCTCGTAAATAATTTTTAACCAGCTTGCCGCGTGAAGGAGCGCCTGATTTAAACACCGCCGGATCACGGTAATTAGTTATGGCGGCAAATTTCCCTTCTCTGTTAATCCCCAACCAGGTGCCGCCTTCTTTCAAATCACGACCGGCTAGTATTTGGCGGGCACCTCCCCAGAATTCAACAGGTGACGATGGACGCTCATAAAACTCGTCGCGATTGGCAGCCACAATTAAAGGGTATGCTGGATGAACTTTATAGGCGAAAAGTATCAGGCACATGTCCGACCTCGTATCTCGTCGTTCGCATCTCGTAGTTCGTAAATCGTGAAGTACGAGATACGCTTCACTCTTCACTCTTTACGTCTTCAGCCGTTTCATAATCTTTGTCATTGTTTCTCCGGCGTAATGGTCAATTATTACATCGGCCAGTTCATCCTGCTCAGTCGGACCAATATTGATTATAACGACTCCGGCCCGGGCGCGCTTGGCATACTGGGGCATGTATGCCGCCGGGTAAACAACCAGGGAAGAACCGATAACGATGAACAAATCGCATTCCTGAGACGTATAAGTCGCCTGCTTTAAAACATTCTGGGGCAAGGCCTCGCCGAAAAAGACAACATCCGGTTTTAAGATACCGCCGCAATTCCTGCAACCCGGGACATTATCTTCTTCAATGCTTTTCTGAAGCATGACTTCCACCGAACATCGTTTCCCGCAATCAAGGCAAATCAGCCATTGCATATTGCCGTGCAATTCATACACAAGGGAAGGACTGTTACCGGCCTTCTGGTGCAGGTTGTCGACATTCTGTGTGATTACGGAATTCAGTTTCCCCATTTTTTCCAGTTCCGCAATAGCATAATGGGCAGCATTGGGGGCAGCATCAGCCATTAAGCCGCCCTCCAGAAGAAGTTTCCACATCTTACTGCGTGTTTCCTTCGACTTTATATATTTATCAATCGTAAAATCGTCGGGATCAAACCTTGTCCAGAGGCCACCCGGGCTGCGGAAATCTGGAATACCGGATTCTGTGCTCACACCGGCACCGGTAAAAATCACAATCCTGTTAGCCTTAGCGATCATTGCCGCCACCTGATTAATTTTATCTTCCATCAACGCGACCTCTTTTAATATTTCCCAGCTAAAATACACCATGTCATTTTAAAATCAAAACAAAAAATGCAATTGTCTTGAACGAATTACCTGGCATTGACATATTCCAGACAATCCTTTATAGTTCTCACATCTTCTGATCAGACAACAATGGATAATACCAATGGAACTTATGAAGAATCAGGAAACAGTTCTTGTCGTGGATGACGATCACCAAGCCAGTTCGATGATGACAGATCTTGTAATCTCCTGCGGATTTCAGTGCGTGGCAGTGAACTGTAAAGATGCGGCCATGAATATTATCGAGAAGCGGCGCTTCGATATTGTTATTGCCGATATCGAAACAATGGATGGTCTCCATTTGATTTCCGATGTCCGCAAGATTCAATCTGATGTTCCTTTCGTGGTCGTAACAGGTTACGGCAATGGCTTTACATACGAATCAATTGTTACCGCCGGGGCCAATGATTTCATTAAAAAGCCTTTTACACCGGCGGAACTCAATAGCAAGCTGTATCGTATCCTGAAAGAACGGCGCATGGCTTTTGATAACAGTCAACTTTTAGCGAAACAAGTAGCGGCAAACAAAAAAATAGCGAATCTTCTGGAAATTGCCCTTGATCTGACGGCAGAGGTGGAGTTTGCAAACCTCTTCCCTCTAATTATCAGCCGCGTCACCAAAATCATGAATGCCGAACGAACAAGCCTGTATTTAATCGACTGGGAGCGAAATGAAATCTGGACCACGGTTGCGGAAAAAATTGAGCATTTCTCACTGCCCATCGGGGAAGGAATCAGCGGGCTGGTGGCCAAAACAGGAGAAACCGTCAACAGCGCAGATGCTTGGGAACTCCCCTATTTCAAACGTGAGTTTGATCTGCAACAGAATTTCCGTTCAAAGGCCGTTTTGTGCATGCCCATTAACAACCGGTCGGGAGAGCGAATTGCCGTCATTCAGGTAATAAATAAACAGGGCGGTGGAGTATTTAACGTTGATGATGAGAACCTGTTGAAGTCGCTGTCCTCCCAGATGGCGATTGCCATCGAAAACGCTCAATTGGTCGATGAACTCGAGCTTTCCTTTGAAAGTTCAATCCGTACGCTTTCCGCAACGGTTGATGCCAGACACCGTCTGACCGCCGGACATTCGGAGCGGGTAACGGAATATTCCCTGATGATTGCCCGCAATATGGGCCTCGGACCGGAAGAGGAGGAATTGATCAAATATGCAGGCCTTCTGCATGATATCGGCAAAATCGGCACTAAAGACTCCGTACTTCTCAAAAGCGGACGGTTTACGCCGGAAGAGCGGATGGAAATGGAGAGGCACGCCGTAAAAACAAAAGAAATACTCGATAACTTCCATTTCTCCAAAACATTAGCACAGGTACCATTCATTGCTTCTCACCATCATGAGCATTTCGACGGCCGGGGCTATCCCGACAAGCTCCGTGGGGAGGATATTCCCCTATGCGCCCGAATTCTGGCAGTGGCGGATGTTTTTGACGCCCTGACCTCGGCTCGTGATTACCTGAAATATACGGATACAGAAACGATGAGTTGCGACCCCATGCCCCTGCCCAAAGTTATCAATATTTTAAAAAACGGCGCCGACAATCAATTCGATCCTGCTGCGGTAGCAGCATTCCTGGGCTGCATGGCTGATGCCCTGCTGAAATACCGGGGAGAACATTTCCCGCCCTCCTATGTTGATGAGATGATAGAAATTCTCCGGAAGGCTTGAACATTATGTGAGAATGCCCCCACCTCCGCTCAATACCCTGCAGTAATGAGCGGGGAATATTCTGCGATGTGCAGGAACTGCCATAATACTTTTCACTAGAATAATTTCCTTGCTGCCTGCTCCATAGTCTCTTTCAATTTTGTTCCGTCTCCGGATTTTAAAAGTGCGCGGATATCGGCAAGAGCTTTTTCGTAGCGATCTAACATATTCAGCGTGGCGGGATTTTGAGCAATGATGTCTGTATAAAGCCCCGGATTTTCGTTAAATACTTTTTTAATTATTTCCACTTTTGTCTGAAAAATCGGCGTGGATAATTTATTGATTTCGGCAAGCTCAATCCCTGTTTGGGCCAGCACCAATCCCAAAGAAATAGTATTGAGATGATTGAGCACCTGAACAATCGCCATCATTTGATCATGCTCTTCAGGAGTTTTATCCATTACAACTAATCCGCTTTTCCGCAAAACTCCTCTGAGCCAGGGTAGCCATTTACTTCCCCGGGCCGCACACAGAACAACATTTTGCCCGGCAATATCTGCAAGCAACGGGCCGAAAAGCGGATGACAGCCAATGACATCGGCCTTTGAGCAGGAAAGCATCAATTCCACCGGCTCTTTTTTGAGCGAGGTCAAATCCATTAAGAGCGAACCATCGGCCATAAGCGGCCCGACCTGTCTGATTACTTTCGCTGTAGCGGCGATAGGTACAGCAACCACAATGACGTTGCACCTTCCCACCAGATCGGCGATATCGAACCGTGTTTTCCGGCCACTGACATGCACTTGATATCCTTCTTTGCGCAATAGCTTGGCAAACCAGCGCCCCATGCCACCGGTACCGCCGATAATGCCAATGACAGCGTCTTTCATGTTCTTGCCGCTTTCTGCCGCAGCCAATGATCGGCTAAGACAATACTCACCATTGCTTCACAAACCGGTACAATTCGCGGTAGCACACACACATCATGCCTGCCCTGAATTTTAATTATCTGTTCTTTACCCTGAATATTGATTGTGTGTTGCTCCCTGCCGATAGACGGCACCGGTTTGCAATAAGCTCTCAGGACAATTTCTTCGCCGTTGGTTATTCCCGCCAAGATTCCCCCTGCATGGTTGGATTTGAAGCCTTTTTTACCCATTTGATCATTAAATTCGGAACCTTTCATGCCGGCTGTGGCAAAGCCGTCGCCGATTTCCACCGCCTTTACCGAACCGATACTCATTAATGCACAAGCCAGCACTGCGTCTATTTTATCAAATACCGGCTCGCCCAAACCTGCCGGACAGCCACGCACAATGATTTCCACAACGCCGCCTGACGAATCACCTTCGAAACGCAGGGCCGCCAGCTTTTTTTCCATAGCTTGCGCAGCCTTATGATCAGGACAAAAAAGAATATTATTGCGCACTTTACGGCGCAAATCCTCGTCTTTGGGTATTTTGTCGCGATTGATTTCAATTCCGCCGATAGCCTGTGTATAGGCCAGCACTTCCATGCCCGCCATACCGATCAGCTTTTCCGCAATGGCGCCGGCAGCCACCCGGGCGGCAGTTTCCCGGCCGGATGCACGCCCCCCCCCACGCCAGTCGCGGTTGCCATATTTTTGCAGATAAGTGAAATCACCATGACCGGGACGGAAAATATCTTTTAATTCATCATAGTCGGAAGATCTTGTATTGGAATTCCGAATCAGAAGTGAAATCGGTGTGCCGGTGGTTTTGCCTTCAAAGACTCCGGAAAGAATCTCCACCCGATCATCCTCCCCTCTTGTTGTCGAAGCAACATTTTTCGCAGGCCTTCTCCTGTCAAGCGCCTGCTGAATGTCGGCCTGATGGATTTCCAGACCGGCAGGACAGCCGTCAATAACTGCGCCCAAAGCCTCGCCGTGCGACTCCCCCCAAGTGGTTACCTTAAATATACTGCCTGTCGTGTTGCCGGCCATAATTACTCTCCCCTTGCTATAAGTTTATACCAGATTTATTTTTACATTTATTAATTTTTGCCAGAATGCCGGATTCCAGCAAATGCTGATAAATATTTTCCGCCACTTGTGGAGCGCTTTTGCCTGCTGTATCCTGAGAATAATCGGCAGCTTTTTCATACAAAGAAATGCGCTGCTGCAACACCGCCGTGGTTTCTTCAACCAGGCTGTCGGCTGTAAATTGCGGGCGTGTTCCCTGGACTTCAGCATCGGCTTCCAGCCGTTCAATAATATCCGTAAGGGGAGCGGCAAGCCAGATGACAACACCCATCTTTTTGAGCAAATCAACGTTTTCTTCGGACAGAACCGCACCACCACCGGTTGCCAGAACGCATGCCCCTTTTAGCGCTGTCTGTTGAATTGCTTCTTTTTCCCGGGTACGAAAATAGTCCCACCCGTAGCCGGCCACAATTTCTTTTATGGACAAACCCAGGCTCTCCTCCACCAGCAAATCTGAATCCCGAAAGGGAATTTTTAATTTAGCAGCCAGCAGCTTCCCCACCGTGGATTTTCCGCAGGCCCGATAGCCGACCAGAATCACTTTCATATCTTTTTTAACTCCTCCCAGAACCCCGGGAAAGATTTATCCACACTTTTTTTATCGTATATTTCGATCCCGGGAACAGCCAGCGAGGCAACGGCAAAGCTCATGGCAATGCGATGATCATTGTAAGTTTCAATGACTGCCGGATGAGGACGACCACCCGATACGATAATACCATCCGCAGTTTCGCAGGCTTCAATGCCAATACGCTTTAATTGGGTAGCCAAGGCGTCTAGACGATTGCTTTCCTTAAACCGCAAGTGAGCAACATTAGTAATTACTGTTTTCCCCTTGCGGAAAGCAGCAAGCACTGCCATTGTCGGCACCATGTCCGGCATATCATTTAAATCGAATGTAAAGTCGCCTTCTTGCAAATTGTCACAGGCCACTTCTATCCAGGTATCTCCGCAATAAACCTTGCAGCCCAGTTCTTCCAGGATCGGGAGCAATCGCAGATCGCCCTGTTTGCTTCTTATCCCAATGCCATTAACTCGAACTGGCTTTTTTAAAATGGCTGCAGCTTCAAAAAAGTAGGAAGCACTGGAGGCATCCCCTTCGATAAAATAGTCGCGTCCTTTGTAAATTTTCCCGGCTTCAACAGAATATTCATGTTGACCTGTTTCGCTGACCTTGGCGCCAAAATCACGCATTATGGAAATGGTCAAATCGATATAGGGCGCAGAAACAATTTCCCCCTGCAAAGAAAGATCAATACCTTTTTTCGTATAGGGCGCACAAAGCAACAGCGCGGAGACATATTGCGAACTTTCGATGTCTTTCAATGCTATTTTGCCACCAGTAAGCCCAGCGGCATTTACAGTCACCGGTGGACAATTATTGCGGCAGAAAATATCCACATTCATGCTCTGCAACGCCTCGACCAACGGGCCGACTGGTCGTTCACAAAGCCTTTTCTCCCCGGTTAAAACATATTTACCGCTGCCCAGTGTTACCAGCGCAGCCAAAATACGCAGCGCCGTACCATTGTTTCCCAGAAAGATTTCTTTTGAGCTATTGATAATTTTTCCCGCCGTACCCGAAACAAAAAAACCACCGTCGGCGGCAACAATCTGCGCGCCCAATGCCCGCAATCCGTCCATCAGATAGAGAGTATCTTCGGCAACAAGGGCATTGCCGATAAAAGAATTGTCCTCGGCCAATGCCGCCGCCACAAGAGCTCGTTGGGTCAAACTTTTGGAACCGGGAATGTGGATCGCTGCCGAAACTGATTTAATATTTGCTTCTTTATTCACCTTCGGCCAACCTTTCCTTGACTGTTTTTTTCATCAATGCCCGATTAGGATCAAGACCGGTCCATAGTTTTATTTGCTCGGCGCCCTGATGCACAAACATATCCAACCCCGGCAAAACATGACAGCCCCGCTGCCTGGCATCTTTCAGCAGTTTTGTTTCCAGTGGATTATAGATAACATCCATCACGTATTTATAGCCGGCAAGCGAAGCGGAATCTACCGGCGATTTATCAACATGAGGATACATGCCCACCGGTGTTGTGTTAATCAGACAATCAGCCTCTATTTTTTCGATATCATCCAACGCATAAAACGGGCAGTTGAACTTGACTGCCAGAAGTTTACCCTTTTCCGCCGTGCGATTAACAATTACCGGAAATCCGCCTTCCTGAATTATTCCATAAGCCGCTGACCTGGCTGTGCCGCCGGCGCCGATAATCACAAACTTTTTCCCTTTAATCGTCATAGCTTCCCGCAGGGCAGCAAGCAATCCCCGCCAGTCGGTATTGACGCCCGTCAGGCGACCATTGCTGTTGATAATCGTATTTACCGCTCCGATATTCCTTGCATCGGCGGAAATATCATCCAGATATTCCATCACAGCAGATTTAAATGGTATGGTCACACTCGCACCACGAACATCCATTCCCCTGATGCCCTGTATCGCCGCCGCCAGATCATATACGCAAAACGCATTATATCGCCCTTCAATACCCAGATCGCAGAGCGCCGTATTATGCATCAGTGGCGAAAGACTTTGCCCTACCGGATTACCCAATAAAATATAGTTCCTGGGTTGACTCTCTTGTCTCGATAATACCTGATGCTTTTGACTGGTCTTATCACCATTCACTAGTTTATTAATTTGCCTCATCTCGGAAGCAGTCAGCTGACCAGGCGCCGATTGTGTGCCCTGCTCCAAAGTCGCAAAATTAAGAAAATTACCCAGCAAGGGCGCCATCACGCGGCTGATCCGGCCTTTATCCCCCATACACAAGGCAATTATTTCCTGCAAATGTTTGCGGGCATAGGGTATCAAACTGAGCACCGGCAAATTATCTTCCGGCTTCCGGGCGAAAGTAACTATTTTCACAACAGCCGGCTTAAACTCCCGGCATTGATTAAATATTCCCTTCAGCCTGTTCAGGGAAGGGGTTCTTTGAAAATTGTGATAAGAAATTATAATTTTTGTCGAGCTGCCCATCTTTGCACCATGAGACTTTAACTCCTCAATGGCGTCGTTACCTTCGGAGAGTTCAATATCAATGTAATCGGCGCCAAGCTCAATGGCCTGTTTGAGCATCGCCATTTTTTTGTCTTTTTGATCTTTGATCTGGTCCCCGGCTTCGGGAGATTCAACAGTCTGCGCCGCTTCTTCTTTTTTTCGCCAGGTGACAATTATTCTAACTGTATTGGAATTGCGGCGCACGGCGGAAATTAATTCGGGAAGTGCGCCATCCGCAATCAAATCCATCCTGAGTTCGATGGCATCGGCCAGCAGGCAACTGCGTTCGATATCACGCAATGCTTCTTTATGAGATATCGCTATAATGGGTATGCAGATCATAACGGTCCTTCCGCTCTCGGGTAGGAGCCCAGAATTTTTAAAAATGTCGTTTTCTCTTGCAGTTCCTCCAGACAATTTTTTACTTCCTTCTCCTCAACATGGCCGACAATATCGACAAAAAAGAGATACTCCCACAACCTATCTTTAACCGGATGCGATTCAATCTTGATCAAATTAATCCGGCGGGCAGCAAATGGTGATAGCGCGAGATGCAGCGACCCCGGGGAATGGTGTGTGGCGAAAATCAAAGACGTCTTGTCTTTTTCCGTTGCCGTACTCGCTCCGTTACCGATAATCAAAAACCGCGTTGTGTTGGAAGTATTATCTTCGATGTCTTCCGCCAGAATATGAAGTCCGTGGGCTTGCGCGGCAAGACAACTACCTATCGCCCCTTGAGTCTTTTTCCCTTTAATCATTTGCGCAGCGGCCGCAGTACTTTCCGCCTCGCAGAGCGCACAGTTAGGAAGATTGGCCTTGAGCCAGGACCGGCACTGAGCTAATGCCTGGGGGTGTGAATATATTTTTTTAATCCTCCGCATGTCTTTGGAAGAAGAAATCAGGGATTGGCTGATCCGCAGATATATTTCCGCACGAATCCTCAAGGGTGTTAGAACCAGCCGGTCCAGTGTGATATTAACAGAACCTTCCTGCGAGTTTTCCACAGGAACCACACCCCAATCGATGGAGCCTCTTTCCACTTCATCAAAAACACGGGCAATTCCCGGCTGGGCAACAAAGCGGCTGGACTGACCAAAATGCAATTGCGCCGCCAGATGAGAAAACGAAGCATCCGGTCCCAGAAAAGCAACCGTTGTCGGCTTCTGCAAATCACGGGAAGCCGAAATAACCTCCCGGAAAATCGCATTGATCGCCGGCGGTGGCAGCGGCCCGCAATTGAGCTCCTGCAAGTAGCCATAGACTCTCGCTTCCTGGGAAGGATCATATACATTCAAACCTTCCCGGCCTTTAACTTCACCGATCCGGACAGATATCTGCGAGCGTTCATTTAAAAGACGGATGATTTCCCTGTCTTTCTCTCTCATGTTTTCTCTTAATTTTTCCAGCCGTGATTTCATTCTCTCATTCCTTCAATTACGGGTGTGATAATTTTCCCATCGATACCTCCGTTAACAAACGGCATGCCTATTTTTTTGAGCAAAACGAAATGGATGATGTCACCTTCTTTTTTCTTATCCATTTTTAACCGGGAAATTATTCCTTCTGTTGCCATATTATTATTTATCCGGCAGGGTAGTCCCGCTTTCTGTATTATTTTTTCAATGCGTTCCCGCGAGGATGATTCCAGATAGCCGGAATTTTCCGAAATTCGCGCCGCGGCAATCATACCTAAAGCAACACCTTCACCATGCGAGAGAGTGAAGTTGGATTGCGCTTCGAGGGCATGTCCCAGCGTGTGACCGTAATTGAGAATCCGCCTTAAGCCTTGCTCTTTTTCATCAATTTCGACAATTGATTTCTTGATGCGGCAACACATTTCTACAAGCTTTAACAATAGCACCGGGTCTTTTATTTTTACCTGATCCATATTATCTTCCAGCAGGCGAAACATTTTTGCATCGTCAATGATGCCATATTTGATAATTTCCGCCAACCCGTTATTAAACTCATTTTCCGGTAGAGTTGTAAGATAACTCAAATCAGCAAATACTGCCTGCGGCTGATAAAAAGTTCCCAGCAGATTTTTTCCATAAGGGAGGTCAACCGCTGTTTTTCCGCCAATGCTGCTGTCCACCTGTGCCAGCAACGTAGTGGGAATTTGAATATAAGGAACGGAACGCATAAACATGGAAGCGACAAATCCTGTCAGATCACCTACCACACCACCGCCAAAGGCAATGAGCAGCGAATTCCTGCCAGCCCCCAACTCGAGCAGTTTTCCGGCAATATCAACAGCCGTGTTGATATTCTTTGATGCTTCCCCGGCCGGAAATTCAATTAAATCGACATTGAGACCAACATCTTTGAGTGCGGCAAGAAGCTTGGGACCATGCAATTTATTGACATTGCTGTCGGTAATAACGATATGACGTCCGGCTTTATGGTTTTTGGCAATAAGCAGTACCATCCGGTCAAGAATAGCGTTGCCGATACAGATTTCGTAAGATGATGATAACTTTTTATCGAGATTGACTTTTATTGACCGCATATAGTTGCTCCATTAGGGGCCGTTACGAAACAAATAACCTTTACATTGCTAACCATTTCGTTACGGCCCATTATGCCGGTTATGATTATTACAATGTCTCAATTACTATTGAACAACGGCTTAGTGTCTCATTGCCGCAGCAATATTTCTTAATTCATCCATTAACTGATAGAATTTTTCCGGTTTTAAAGATTGCATTCCATCGGAGACTGCCGTCTCCGGCCGCGGATGCACTTCGACAATCAGACCGTCTGCGCCTACAGCAACTGCAGCACGGCTCAAAGGAATGACCAGTTTCCAATGTCCGGCGGCATGGCTGGGATCAACCACAACGGGCAAATGCGTCAAGCTTTTCAATACGGGCACAGCACTTAAATCCAGTGTGTTGCGAGTCGCCGTTTCGAATGTCCGGATGCCGCGTTCACAAAGGATTACATTAGGATTGCCCGATGACAGGATATATTCCGCCGACATCAGCAATTCTTCAATTGTTGTCATCATTCCTCTTTTTAGAAGCACCGGCTTTCTCGACTGGCCGACCTTCTTGAGCAGAGCAAAATTTTGCACATTGCGGGCGCCAATTTGCAGCATATCGGCATATGATTCGACAAGGTCAACATCAGCCGGATTAATTACTTCGGTAACAACAGGCATACCTGTCCGCAGGCGTACCTGCTCCAACAGTTTCAAGCCTTCCTCTTCCATCCCCTGGAAACTGTAAGGCGATGTACGCGGCTTGTAAGCCCCTCCCCGCAAAATCTGGCCTCCACCTTTTTTCACAATATAAGCGCTTTCTAATAATTGCTCTTCACTTTCAATGGCACAAGGTCCGGCCATTACTATGAATTGGGGACCGCCAATGGGAATCTGGCCTACGGAAACGATTGTATTGCCTTCATGTGATTCCCGGCTGGCCAATTTATAAGGTTTTAAAATTGGTATGATTTTATCAACCCCCGGCAGAGATTCGGCATATTTGAGGACTGATTTATCGCGGCTATCGCCTATTGCTCCGATTATAGTTCGTTCCACACCGCTTGACGGATGAGCTTTGTAACCGACGGATTCAATCCAGTGGATCACATTTTCAATTTGTTTCTCTGTTGCTTGATTCTTCATTACAATAATCATAATTCCCCTCCTGAAAAATAAAAAAAGGGCCATGGCTTTTGCCGCCATGGCCCTTAAAACTGAAAAAGCCATGGAAGCTCGTTTCCGATCTACCCATGGCTGTTTTTGGTGTTTGTTTTACCTTAACACGTCCTTCTTAACAACGGGCAGACCGATGCAAAATAGGTATAAAACCAATAGCCGTAAAAACCGATATTTGCATTTAATTTTCTGTCCATTGTGAAAAACCTTACCTTTTATTGTATTACCGTATAAACAAACTTAAAATTCTTGTCAAGAAATAAATTTAATATTTTTAATTAACCAGTTTTGATCACCGGAACTCTGCGGTTAAGACAGTTAATCATTCAGTAGTTCAACATGTTTTTTAACAGACATAATTTTTACAATTTCAAACCAGGCTACACTTAAAAATCCTGTGATGGTAGCAATAATAATATCAAGGCTATGCATCGCCGCAAAATGGAACATCCTCTGCAAAAACGGCACATAGATTACCAATCCCAGAAAAAGAATAGCCCCCAGAATTACCCATTTCAAAGCCTTATTAGGAACAAATAGGGAAGAGAGGATGCTCATCGACCAGCTTCGATTGGTCAGTATAAGGCATAAGTTGGAGATGATCAGTGTTAAAAATGACAGCGTCCTTGCTTCAGCAGCAGACTGATTTAAATTAAGAGCTATTTTATATACAGCAATAATAACCGCCAGAGAAAACAGACCTTGTAGAATGCTCAAAAACAAAAGCCGTTTTCCGAAAAGAGGTTCGGCGGAATCCCGCGGTGCTCGCAGCATAGTATTTGCTTCTTCTTTTTCCTGTTCAAATACAACAGAGCAGGCCGGATCAATAATCAGCTCCAGAAATAAAATGTGAACAGGATATAAAATTACCGGCCAACCTGATAAAACCGGAATAAGAGAAATACCGGCAATAGGAATATGCACACTGATGATATAAGCCATTGCTTTTCTCATGTTATCGAAAATGCGTCTCCCCATTCTCACGGCCGCAACGATCGAAGCAAAATCGTCTTTCAGAAGAACAATGGCTGAAGATTCCCTGGCCACGTCCGTTCCTCGTTCCCCCATCGCCACACCAATATGAGCTGCCTTCAATGCCGGAGCATCATTCACACCATCTCCGGTCATGGCTACAATTTCCCCGTTTTCTTTTAAAGCGTTTACCAGTAAAAGCTTCTGCTCGGGAACAACACGGGCAAAGATATTTACCACGCTGACTTTATCTTTTAATTCCTGAGACCCCATCGCGGACAGCTCCGGTCCGCTGATAACCTGATCGATGTTTTTCAATCCGATCTGGCGGGCAATGTTTTGCGCAGTAGCCGGATAATCACCGGTGATCATGACAACCCGAATTCCGGCCTGGTAGCATTCCTTTATTGCGCCCGGTACAGATTCTCTAATCGGGTCAGCAAGGCCGATTAAACCCAGAAACTCGAATTCAAAGTCATGCTGATTTTGGGGAAGCTTATTTTTATTAAATATAGCCTTGGCCACACCTAAGACACGCAATCCTTCCGCGGCAATAACATTAACTTTCACCGCCAGATCATCTCTGACAGGCTTATTCAAATGGCAAAGATCAAAGATGGCCTCGGGAGCTCCCTTTGCGGATACATAATAAGCCCCCGTTTCCGGATGTTTATAAGCATGGGATAACGATAATAACTCGCCCGATAGCGGATACTCTTCCAGTATATTCCAGTTTGAGTGAAGATGTTCTGTACTGTAGAGAGTTTTGTGGCCCAGCTCATGCAACGCCCGTTCCATGGGATCGAAGGGATCTTTTTTGCTGGCCAGGATTCCATATTCAATCAGTTCATGAAATGTTTCGGGGAGGCTGTCAATGGAGCTGTCGACAATTTCGTATAATTCATTTTTACTGAATATTTTTTTAATACTCATCTTGTTTTGCGTTAATGTTCCCGTCTTATCCACACATAAAACGGTCGCTGCTCCCAGAGTTTCTACGGCAGCAACTTTCCGGGTAAGTACCTGCTTTTTAGACATACGCCAGGCGCCAAGAGCTAAAAATATTGTCAGGACAACGGGGAATTCTTCCGGCAGCATAGCCATGGCCAGCGTGATACCGGACAGAATTCCATTTAACCAGTCGCCCCTGGTTATTCCATAGACACAGATAATAATTAAACTGAGCACAGCGGCAAAGATAAAAACCGTTTTAACTATTTTTCCTGTTTCCTTCTGCAAGGCGGTTTTTTCTTCGGAAATCGCGTAGAGGGCTTTCCCGATTTTACCGATTTCCGTACTGCTGCCGCAAGAAAGCACTCTGGCCACGCCTTGTCCCTGCACTATGAGACTGCCCGAGTAGATGAAGGGTAGATCGTCGCCTCCCGGCTTTGAAATTTCCTGATCAATCGGTTGGGATGGTTTTTTCCTCACCGGCACAGATTCTCCGGTAAGCAGCGATTCATCAACTGTTAAGTGCATGCCCCAAATCAGGACGGCGTCGGCGGGGATTCTGTCGCCTTCCCGGACAATGATCAGGTCGTCGGGGACAACTTCTTTACCGGCGATGCGTTTTTCATAGCCTTCGCGGATAACAAGGGCTCGCGGACTTGAAAGATCTTTGAGTGCATCAAGCGCTTTTTCCGTTTTATTTTCCTGATAAATAGTAATACCGATGATTACGAGAACAAAACCCAGAAGCATCAAGGCTTCTCCAACATCACCGAGGATCAGATACAAAGTGCCGCAGGCAACCAGCAGCAGAAACATCGGCTCGCAGAAGACTTCAATAATTATCTTGATTATGCTGCGTTTTTTTGCAGAAGGCAGTTCATTGTATCCACATTTTTTTAATCGTTCCGCTGCTTCGGCAGCCGACAAACCTTGCAGCTTTTTAATATCCTGTTCCGATATTTCCATAAAACATCCTTGGTTCGGGGATAACTTTAGAGAATTGACTATAAGCTCATCGCCAATTAGTTTCATCATTTAAATATGACCGCATATATTTTTTCTGCTCTATGCAGCTAATGAGCGGATTAAACATAAGCTTAGGCGATTCAGATTACAGGGGGTAAGATTAGGCAGGGAAGAAGCTGAAGAAGGTCACGTTCCCCTAAAGGTCATAAACAGCAGATGAGCCTTCACGTGCCCTCTTGTGATCTATAGGTTATCAGGGCATTGTAAAACCTGAGGTTTTTTCCGGTAAGGAAGATAGTTAATTTGATTGCGCCTCCCTAAGGGGAATGCTATCCCGGACTACAGCCTGCTAATATTTAATACTTTGCAGATAGTCCTGCAGCGCCAATTGCCAGGGCTGCATTGTTTTCCCCGTCGCCGCAATAAATTTTTGCATGCTTAAAACGCTGTAGGCAGGACGTTGGGCCAGCCTGTTCAGCTGGCCGGACTTTATCGGCATCACCTGCACCCCTGTGACACCTGCTCCCTGCAATATTTTCTGGGCAAATTGAAACCAGCTGCAACTGCCCCTGTTGGTTAAATGGAATATTCCGGCAACGTTTCGCTCAATCAACAAATCGACTGCCGCTGCCAGGTCCCGGGTATAAGTCGGGGATCCGGTTTGATCGTCAACAACTTCCAATTTATTTACTGTCCGGGCCTTTTCTAAAATTGTCCGCACAAAATTCTTGCCATTTTTACCGTACAACCACTCTGTACGGACGAGAATATAATTACTCGAAAGCTCTTGCAGATATCTCTCCCCCGCCAATTTGGAAGCACCATAAACGTTGACCGGATTACAGAGGCTGTCTTCTTTATAAGGTTCATTGCTGTTCCCGTCAAAAATATAATCAGTGCTGAAATGAATAATGCGAATATTTTTTTCCCGGCAGGTTTCGGCAATATTCTTTACTGCCTCGGCATTGACGGCAAAACATTCGTCTTTTGCCTTCTCGCAACCATCAACATCTGTGTAAGCGGCGGCATTTATGACAATATCCGGTCTGTTCTCATGAATTGCCCTCCGGCACTCAGACTCGGAAGTAATGTCTATTTCCTCCTTGTCGAGTCCGATAATATCATGTTTTCTTCCCAATTGGGAAAGAAGGTCGCAGCCCAACATACCCTTATGGCCAAGCAACAATATTTTCATTTCAATATTTGACCTCCTTTAAATAAAGTCCGCGAGCAGGAGCTGTTATGCCGGCAATGTTCCGGTCACACGAGTCAATTATTTCCTTCATTTCCGAAGGCTTTCGCTTACCCCGACCGACATCCACGAGCGTGCCGACAATATTGCGCACCATGTATTTCAAAAAGCCCTGCGCCTCGATCGTTATTTCCAGTAAACCATCCTCAACGCTACTGATATTTATGCTCGTGACAGTCCGTGTATGATCTTTAACATCGCTGCCCGTGGCACAAAAGCATGAAAAATCATGACGGCCTACTAAATACTGAGCCGCTTGTTCCATCAAAGGCAAATTCAGCGGCTGATGGATAAACCAGAAATAATTGCGGTTAAGAGCAGGGCGTAAGCGTTTGTTGCAAATCCTGTAGAAATATACTTTTCCCCGCGCATCCCGCAACGCACTAAATTCCCAGGCAACTTCTTCCAAAGCCTTCAGAACAATATCCGGCGGCAATAAACCGTTAATTCCCCGGTATAATATTTCCGCAGGCAGGCGGGTATTGCTGCGAAAGCTGGCCACCTGATTTAAGGCATGCACTCCGGCATCAGTTCTGCCGGACCCAAACACCGTTACCTTTTCCTGCGTGATGAGCCGTATCGTCTCCTCTAGAACCTGCTGAATAGACAGACCGTTTTTCTGCCGCTGCCAGCCACAGTAATCGGTACCATCATATTCGACAACCATTTTGAAATTGCGCATACTATTCACTAAATATCATTACCAAAAATAAAAGGGGAAGTATCAGCTTCCCCTTTTATGCATTTACTTTAGATTATCCTGAAACAGGTCCAATTAATCGGCACATTTTTCCAAAGCTTCAATCGCCGGGAGGGTTTTCCCTTCCAGAAGTTCCAGCGACGCACCGCCTCCCGTGGATATATAAGAGATGTTGTCGTTTTCTCCTGCCTTCTGCACGGCAACATCGGTATCGCCACCGCCGACTATCGTTAAGGCATGAGTACCGGCCAAAGCATGAACCATAGCGGATGTGCCACGGCTGAAGGCATCGATTTCAAAAACTCCCATTGGTCCGTTCCAAAGAATTGTCTTAGCGTTGGCAATAACTTCCCGGAAAAGAGTAATTGTGGCCGGCCCGATATCAAGCCCCATCCAATCAGGGAATATCTCCTGCACCGGAACAATTTTTGTCACTGCCTCTGCGCTCATACTCTGCGCAATAACACAATCAATAGGCAAATATAATTTCACACCCAGTTTTTGCGCCTTCTCGAGAATATCACGGGCTTGCTCTATTAAATGATCTTCAACTAACGACGTTCCTATCTCCAAGCCCTGGGCTTTTAAAAACGTAAAGGCCATACCGCCGCCGATGATCATTTTATCCACTTTCTTAATTAAATTAATCAGTGTGGATAGTTTGTCGGAAACTTTAGAACCGCCGATTATTGCCACAAAAGGACGTACAGGCTTGTCCAGTTGCGTCTGAAAGTAATTAAGTTCTTTTTTCATCAGGAATCCGGCACCACAGGCTTTTACATATTTGGTGATGCCGACATTGGAAGCATGAGCCCGGTGGGCATTGCCGAAGGCATCGTCAATGTAGACATCGGCAAAGTAAGCCAGCTTTTGGGAAAACTCATCGTCATTGGCTTCTTCTTCTTTGTGAAAACGAAGATTTTCCAGCATCAGGACACAACCCGGTTTTAAGTCCTGCACTATTTTTTCCACATCCGGCCCGATGCAATCATTGGCCAGGAGCACCTGCTTGCCCAAAAGGCGGGACAATCTTTTGGCAACCGGAGCTAAGCTCATTTGGGGAACCGGTTTGCCTTTCGGCCGGCCTAAATGGGAAATAATGATAACTCTTGCACCTTCATCCAGAGCATAGTTTAAAGAAGGTAGAACTGCACGAATTCTTATATCATCAGTAATGTTCTGGCTGCTGTCCAAAGGAACGTTAAAATCAAAACGAAACATTACTCTTTTACCTTTGAGATCAATTTGATTAATAAAGTTCACCGATTACTCCTTGCCATTTTTTGCTAAACAGGCTAATGTCACTGCCAATTATTTTTTATTTTTACCCCTGATATCGAGCACTTGAGCAATAGACAATGACCGATTTGCGCGGCATAATAGCCTACCTGTCATTATTGGTCAAGTTAAAAACCATAATATACGGGCGAAGGAGAAGCTGGCAATGAGTGAAGATTTCCAGAAAAACACAACCATTGGAAAAGCAAGCACTTTTGCAGCAAAAGAGAAAAGTTTAAAGCAAATGGGCGGTGAAAAACAAATTGCCAAACAGCACGACTCGGGCAAACTGACAACCCGCAAACAATTAGCAGTTTTATTCGCTGAAGATATTTTCAGGAAGTACAGCTCTTTGTTCAACATCGCTCCAACCTCTTTGGCCTGGATAAAAAAGAAATCCCCGCAGATGGCGTCATTACCGGCTTTGGCAAAGTCAACGGACACAAGGTTTTTGCAGCCGCACAGGATTTCACCAGCTCGGGTTGAAGTCTGGGAGAAATGCATGCTAAAAAAATATGAAAAATGATGGATATGGCCATATCCGCTCAAAAGCCCTTTATCGCCCTTAACGATTCCAGCGGTGCGCGCATCCAGGAAGGTGTCCCCGCGCTTGATGGCTACGGCGGAATTTTTTACCGCAACACTCTCGGTTCCGGATATATACCGCAAATTACAGCCATCATGGGACCAGCGGCTGGCGGCGCTTTTTATTCACCGGCTCTGACCGACTGGGTCTTCATGGTTAAAGGTTACAGTTATATATATTACTGGTCCCGATGCAATTAAAGCAGTTATCGACGAAGAAGTGTCGCATGAAGATTTAGGCAGCGCCGTGGCTCACGCCACAAAAAGCGGTGTCTGTCACTTTGTCCCCGAAAACGATACCGCTTGCCGAAAAAACACAACAATATTCCTTTTTAATATTTAAAGTAAGATGTCTCAGCAACGGGTATGAAGGGACGATCATCCCTTCATACCCGTTCTTATTTCACACCTGTCCCGATTGTGCAGGGGAAAAAAGTTATCTGGGATTGCCGGACGCTCGAGGATTGCCGCGAATCATTGCCTCTTCATCTGGACAAAAGCAACACACTGTGATTTGATAAAGCATTAGTGTGTAGATTGATTTATTGCCTGCCACCCGTAATAACCGGTTTTTTGAGCGGGGGATCGGCAACATCCTGGTCGCCTGCGGGCAACCGGCCGGGTACCGAAGATTGTGTCACTATTATGATTGCTGAAATTGCGGAAAACTTCTACCGAATAACGCTGCCCATGCCTTATCGTTTGAGGCACGTCCACGCCTACGCTTTGGTCGACGGAGACAATGTCGCGCTGTTCGATGCCGGCATGAACATGCCCGGCGCTTATGAAAAGCTGGCAGCGGATTTGGCCAGCATCGGATTATCCGTCGATTCCATCCGCGATATTTACATCACCCATGTCCACACCGATCACTGCGGTATGGCCGGACGAGTTCAGGAACAATCAAAAGCCCGGATTCATTTGTCGGAGACCTCCCATCAGGTCCATGCGCATTTTCAGCAGGCAGATTATCTGATTGCGCAGGCCAGATTGTTTTACGCCAAACACGGCATGTCGCCTGCGGAAGTGGAAGCGATAGTGGAAGAGATTGAAGATATCCGCATCCACATTCCCCAATTTACCGTAGATACCTTTTTGCAGAAAAATGAAATTCGTCAATTCGGCAATCGTTCCTTTGAAGTTATTTTCACGCCGGGGCATGCCGCAGATCATGTCTGTTTTTTTTTCCGGGAAGAAGGACTTCTGCTGGCCGGCGATCATGTCCTGCCTTATATCGCGCCCAGTCTCAGTCCCAATATCTATGATGAAATCTTTCAGCCGCTGAAAAGCTACCTGGAATCGCTTTGCATCATCGAAACTCTGCCGATAACCACCATCCATCCGGGACACGGCAATTCTTTGACGGGCATTGATGAGAGAATAGAAGAAATCCGCACCCATCACCTGTTGAAAAAGCAGCTTCTTCTGAAAAATATGGGCGTGCAACCCAAAACAACCTACACCATCTGCGGCGAAATGATCGGCGCGGCGGCAGCTAATTGGGACGACTGGGAAAAATTCATGGCCCTCAATGAAACCTATGTTTATCTGCAGGAACTCAAGAGGGACGGGGTTATCAAAGAAACTATCATTGGCAACGTTCTTTTTTACACCGCTGCCTGATTGTTATTACCAATGGATGAGGACGTATAAGTTATGGATAAAGGCCGGCACAAAGCAGATTATGATGTCATTGTGGCGGGTCTTGGTCCGGCCGGCGCCAATGCCGCATATCATCTGGGATGCGCAGGGATTCGCACACTGGCGCTTGAGAAAAAAATTATGCCGCGCCATAAAACCTGTGCGGGCGGCATTCCCGCCAAAGTTGTCGATCTTTTAGATTTTGATTTCTCCGCCGCGATTGAACAGGAAATAAAAAGTGCCGTGGTCAGTTTCCGCCAAATGAAAAGCGTGGAAATGCCCCGGGAAGACAACTTAGGCTATGTTGTAAACCGTTCGGTTTTCGACCATCTCCTTGCCCTGCGCGCAGGTAATGCCGGGGCTATAATTTCCGAAGGAGAATCGGTGCGCATGGTTGCCGAACGAGACCATATGATTGAAGTGGGGACAAATCGGGATACTTATCGGTGCCGGGCGCTGATCGGTGCCGATGGTGCACAGGGAGCTACAGCCGGGATTTTAGGATGCTCCGCACCTCCGGCGTCCATCGGCCTGGAGGTGTATGTGCCCTACGAACATGCCCTTATCCGGGATCATGTTCACAAGCTGGGCTTCTATTTTGGTTATCTGCCCGACGGCTACGGATGGATCTTCCCCCGCAGAGAAGATGCCTCTATCGGCATAGGCATACCGATGAAATATGCCCGCCGCGCTCGCGGTCTTCTGGCGGATTTTCTGGAAGCGCTCGGACTTCCCGGCAATCTGGCAGCCCAGGCCAAAGGCCATGCCCTTCCGCTCTTTTCACCGCTGACGCGGAGACCTTTTTGCCGCGGCAACATTTTGCTCGCCGGCGATGCCGCGTCCTTTGTTGACCCCGTTACAGGCGAGGGAATCTATTGGGCTCTCAAAAGCGGCGAGGAAGCTGCACGCGCTATAAGCGCAACTCTGGCAACCGGAAAACAGGCGGCCGGTGTTTATACCACTGCGCTCGGACGCCATATCCTGCCGGAACTCCGTGCGGCCTGGAAAGTGTCTTTGCCACTCAATACTTTCCCTCAGGCGAGCTTCAATTTTTTTCAGTCTCATGAACGCATTCGAAAAATGCACTTTCGCGTAATGGCCGGTCGCTTAAGCTATGTTGAACTGCTGGCGCAAGTTCCCCGATTGCCGTTGATCATTATGAAGTCGCTTCTCGCGCGTCTTTTTCGCAGCAATACACAACCTTAGAAATCAAGAGCTTTTAAATTATCAGAATATTGCCCAAAAACGCATGACGGCACCGTCAGCCCCACGATCACACAGCGCGATTTTGCCACGCACCCCCAACTAAAAAGGCATTATCCCCGGCAGATTGATATTGATCATACCGAAAAAGGAGTAGAAACCCATATCCAAATTCGCTATAAAACACTGGTCGAAGAGGCGATCTGCTTGCTGCGACGGGATTGAACCCTTTCACCCGGTGGGTGGCGCGAACATTTATAACCGACCTACGTACTTCCGGATTATCGACGATTATAACGGCACAATCGTTGATGGCGGCGTATCCATTCCCTCGGCGGGAGAATGTCTCTACGAGGTCATGGGCCTGGAGTAAGCGCCGCGAAAATTAAATGAAATCTACGGCGAAATGTGATAGGTGAACAACATATTTATACCGTTTCGCCAAGCAGGTGTAATTTTCCGATAACAGCTTGACAATACGTCCTTTCGACGCAACGCGGAAAACATTAATAGTCATTAAAAGAAGCAAGATATCTCCCGTTGATCGACATGACAATTTTTTACTGACAAATAACACTGGGGGCACTGATGAAGGACAGCAAATTATATAAGATATCCGTTGCCTTGCTGGTTACTGCCGGTCTTATGGCATCATGTACGACAAAAATCGTTTCCCGGCCGGCCGAGGATGTCGTTCCCGCAGTGGGAATAGCCTACCACCTTCCCGCCACGGAGCTTTCCTATGTGATGACTTTTCGCCTGAAGGACAGCCGCGGCGCAATCGAAATTACGGATGCCGCCATTGAGCAAAAAGTGGTTCCCGACAAAGCGAAGGGGACATATCTGATTGATTCATCTTCTTTGAGCAGTCTATCCAAGACGATCCCTCTGGCGAAAATTACCATTAACAATGGAATGCTGGCGGGCATAAGCTATGACGCGAAAGATTCGACGGTGGATATAATTAAAAGCGGCGTCACCCTTCTGACCGACGTGGCCTCCAACGTTTTGCCGCTCAAGCTGCCGTCTCTCGGCGGGGCATTAATGCTGCTTGCCGGCAGCAGATCGTTTCAATTAAGCGGAGCACAGCAAGGATCAGAAACACCGGGTAAGGGTATCTGCAATGCGGAGACAAGAAACATTCTGGCCGAGTATGATTTTCTTCTGCTGCACATGAGCACCATGAAACGGAAACTGTATGAGGCGGAGGTTCAACTGGTCGAAAAAAGGGACGGCATGCCGGAACGGATTGCGGATATTGAGAATGTCATCAGGAAAACGAAGGAGCGCCTCGTCGAACTGGATAAACATCTCACTATTCAATATCGGAAGCCGTTAATCATCGAGTCAGGGAAATGTGACAGTTTTGGTGATATTACGCTGGAAAGTTCCCCTTTTACAAAATGGTTTGGTAATGCAGGCAATAATGATGCTATGGGCAAACAATTTCAGACGTGGATAGAGGAAAATAAATTGTCCTACACGATCAGCAATTGCAGCCCCCAGGTTAAAGACCAGAATAAAAAAACAGCCAGCGTCGAAGGGCTTTATTACAGAATACCGGCCATATGTAAATTGGAGATCACAAAGGACACCCTTGTGTCGACAAATTATATAGAAGTGATGCAATGCGGAAGAATCGGCGCTTTGGAGATCACTAATGGTGCGTTCCAGAACAATTCACACTCGATTGAATTCGATCCCTTGTCGGGAGAGCTTAAATCATTCCAACTGAAAGATAACACGGCGCGGGGAGCGGAAGCACTCGGTAGCGCGAACGAGGTTATTAAAAAGCCTTAGGCATCAGCAGAATGCAATACGCGAAATTATCCGGAATGGCACCGGAATTATCATCTGTAATCGAGTGATGTTTATTAATTAGAGGTAAGGAAAAAGTCCTTGTTAAGATAAGGGGCTTGCCCACATACTTTGTCAAAACAATAGGAGGCTGTAATGTATCAACTGGATAAACCTGATAACGTCGTGGAGATTTTGGAACAGAGTGTTGCGAAATATGCCCAGATGCCTTTTCTGGGAACGAAGAATAAGCAGAAGCAATACGACTGGATAACGTATGAGGATTTCGGTCAGCGGGTGGACAATGTCAGGAGCGGCCTGCAACAAATCGGCGTACAAAAAGACGACGCGGTGGGAATCATCTCCAATAACAGCGTTAACTGGGCCATATGTTTTTTTGCCACAGGAGGGTTGGCGGCGCGCTTTGTTCCGATGTATGAAGCCGAACTTGTCCAGATTTGGAAATATATAATTACCGACTCCAACATCAAGGTACTGTTTGTTACGAAAAAAGAAATATATGATAAAGTTAAAGCATTTTCTTCTTACATTCCCACACTGCAAAAAATAATATTAATGGAAGGCGAAGGGCCGGATACGCTCTTTGAGCTCGAGAAAAAAGGAGCATCCCGGAAAGTGAAGAGCATTTATCCGGACCAATCCACAATAGGCGTTTTGATCTATACATCGGGAACTACCGGCGATCCCAAAGGGGTACTCCTGTCCCAGGGCAATCTTTCGAGCAACTCCCATGCCCGGATCAAGATATATGGAACCTTCGACAAAGACGAGCGCACTCTTTCGATTCTGCCGTGGGCCCATGTTTTCGGATTAGGCGAATTGATCACCTTCTGCCAAATAGGCGCATCTATAGGACTGGCAGAAAGCGCCAGTACTATCGTTGATGATATCGCCGTTGTCAAACCGACGTTCCTTATTGCTGTTCCCCGTGTGTTCAACAGGATCTATGACGGGCTCTGGACAAAGATGAACGAGGAAGGCGGACTGCCCAGAAAATTATTTATCATGGGTATTGAAAGCGGCAAGAAGAAGCGCGAGCTCGCCACACAGGGGAAATCCGATTTCCTGACAAACATGAAATTTAAAATTGCCGACGCCATTGTTTTCAGCAAAGTGCGCGCAAAATTAGGTGGCCGGCTGAAGGGTTCCATGACCGGCAGCGCATTAATGAATGTAGAAATATCGCATTTTTTCTGGGACATAGGAATCCCCCTGTATGATGCCTACGGACTTACGGAAACAACTCCCGCCGCCACCATGAATGGGCCGGACGCCTATCGAATAGGCAGCATCGGTAAAGTTATTGATAAGTGTAGAGTCGTCATTGATAAATCAGTCGTGGGAGAAGAGTCCAGCGACGGTGAAATTGTGATTTACGGTCCTAATGTAATGCAGGGATATCACAACAAGCCTGAAGCCACAAAGGAAGTCATGACTCCGGATGGCGGTTTCCGGACTGGTGACCGCGGAAGGATCGATGCGGACGGATTTGTGTATATTACCGGGCGTCTCAAAGAACAGTTCAAACTGGAAAACGGCAAATACGTATTTCCTGTTTCCATAGAAGAGGACATCAAGCTCAACCATTACATTGAAAACGCCATGATCTACGGTGAAGGCCGGGAATATAACATCTGCATTATTATCCCTGATTTTGTCGCGCTGGGAAAATGGGCACAGAAAAATAATCTGCCGAAAGATCCTGCCGAGCTCGTCAAGAGAGAAGAGGTAAAAAGCTTTCTTAATAATGAAATACTCACTTCTCTTAAGGGTAAATACGGCAGTTATGAAATCCCCCGGAAATTTATTTTCTTAAGCGAAACTTTTAATCTGGAGAATGGAACGCTCACCCAGACCATGAAATTGAAACGGCGTGTCGTTTTCGAGAAGTATAAAGATCAGATTGCAGCTCTATATTCGTAAAATACCGCTTGGAAAAACCCTAATCAGGCAAAGGCCGGTATCCAGGAATTCCCGGATACCGGCCTTTCGTAACGTGATAATCTGACCACCTGATAACCTGAAGTTCACGCGAGGTGGCGCGAAGACACACGAGGTCGCGCCAGGTTACAAGATCGGCAGTCAATCAAATCAACCCCGAGGTGTGCCAGAAAGAGCGGTTGCCTTGTAATGCCTATTTCACTATTCGGAGCTCCTTGCGACACTTCCACCAATTGAACATATGTTTTAGAAACCGAATCGCTTTTTTCCGGCGTTGTAAAATCATAACCTTATTGAATTCTGACTTAATTTAATATACAAAAGAACTAAAATTAAAGCCGAATCTCCAGCTTGAAGGGAACTCACCATGAAACTATTTTCTGCACCTGACCGGAAATATGATCATCTAACATATATGGATAACAGGAGATATGTGATGCTCTGCGTATCTCTTGCCCTTGTAGCCATAATCGGGCTGGTTTTCAGCATCTTGAATTTCCATCGAGGTCTTTTCTTCATAGCAACGGTGGAAGTTGTTGTGTTCATCTGTTGTATAATGATTCTGTTATTTGTTTATTTACGACCAAATCATTTTTTATTAGCAAGTAAAATCTTTGTAGTAATGTCTTTCACGTTCGGGGTTATCGCGTCGGGTACTCAACAGGCCCATCCAACAATTTTTATTTGGACTGGACTCGGGCCACTGTTCGCTTTTTTTCTACTTGGTGCAAGGATGGGCTTTTTCTTTAGCGCATTCACTGTACCTCTATGCGTGATTCTTTTTATCAACTCTCATCCGAATCTTCCTTCTGTTGCTTATTTCAACGTCATCATTTTCATATTATGGGTTGTTGCTCTAGCTTTGTACTACGAAATTACAAGAGCTTATACAGAAAATGCCCTGATCCGTGATCAGGAGGCGCTGCGGAAAAGTGAGGAGCGGTTCAAGCAACTGGCCGAAGTGTTTCCAGAAACGATTTTCGAGGCAGATATGGAAGGACATGTTACCTATGCGAATAAACACGGTCTCGAACAGTTCGGTTACACGGAAGAGGATATTGCAAATGGGTTGAATATCTTCAATTTGGTGGCACCCGATGATCGAGATAGGATGCGGAGCCGGATAAAGGAAAAGTTTCAGGGGATCGGCCGGGGATATATTGATTATTATGCCCTGAAAAAAGATGGCAGCACTTTCCCGGCCATCGGCTTCTCGGCGCCGATTACAGTCGATGGTATCTCTGTTGGTCTACGGGGATTTGTTCTCGATGACACAGAACGCAAGAAGGCCGAGGAAAAGATAAAACACCTGGCGTCGCACGATTTATTAACGGATCTGCCAAGTCTGAGTTTGGCCAATGATCGCCTGGGAATGGCTATTAGTTTGGCACGCCGGAATAAAACGGCGGTGGCTTTGATGTTTATCGACCTCGATGGGTTCAAAAGCGTCAACGACAGCCTTGGACATGATGCCGGAGATTATGTCCTCAAGCAAGTGGCCCAACGTTTGCTTTCCTGCGTACGCGAATCCGATACGGTTGCCCGTGTCGGGGGAGATGAGTTTCTGATTATTGCAAACGGAATCCATGCTCCCGAAAATGCGTCGCAGATTGCTGAAAAGATAATTAGTACCGTATCCCAGCCAATCATCTTCGATGGGGAACAGGCAGTCGTTGGCACAAGTATTGGGATCGCACTTTATCCCGACGACGGTGAAGAGATGAAACAGCTTATCAAGGATGCCGATGAGGCTATGTATAGAATTAAAAAAGCCGGCAAGAACGGTTTCTGCTTTATAAATACGACCTTACAATAATCTTTGACACCGAATATAAAGAGGAGGGGAAATCTTAAGCCTCTTGACGGATACACTGCTGCAGGGTCTATACCCATGCTTATTCTCTTTCGATCCTTAATACGTACTTTCATAATTCTCAAAACCATTTAGTCGTAGGTGTACTCAGTGCTTCCGGTTATTCTGTGATGTTGAAAAATAGTAATCGGATTTTTTTATTATTTCCTGTAAGAAACAGACCGTCATGCTTGTTGAAAAGACTGTACTTAAATCGGGAATAATTAAAATGGCTGAACTCTACCTTGATATATGGTACAAATATAAAGGCCTGGTCGTCAGTATGCTCCATTAGGAGAGTATACTAACGAGGTTTGTCTAAGAAACATGCCGCTGCGCGGAATCCTGAAAGCTCTATATATGAACTTATTAATCTTAATTAGATGAAAAGGCAACAGGCGTATCATGAAATGGACAGGGAAAAAAGTTGGTCTTGCGCTTGGTGGCGGCGGTGTCCGCGGCTTTTCCCATATCGGCGTCCTTAATATTCTGGAAAAGGAAGGCATTGATATTGATTTGATTGTAGGGACAAGCGCAGGCGCGCTGATCGGCGGCGCTTATGCCAGCGGTCAGTCGCCTCAGGAAATTCAAGCCAAAATTGATGCTTATCTTCGCAGTCCTGAATTTAATGTTTCAAAAATCAAGTCAATCGGTTTGACATTTTCCCCGGAAAGCAAAAGTCTTTTCAAGAAGACACGAAACTTCATCATGAATCGCTTCTGGTTTGTCCGTTCATTTTTTACACCGTCCGTACTCTCTTCAGGTGATTTTCAATCTCTTATTAATTATTTTCTGCCTGACATTGATATTCGTGAAACAAAAATTCCTTTCCTCGCTGTATCCACGGATTTGATTACTGGAAGGCAAATCGTTTTCTCTGAGGGACCTCTGCGTCAGGCCGTACTGGCGAGTTGTTCCGTTCCCGGAGCGGTGGAACCGGTCCATCAGGGAGACTGGATTCTGGCTGACGGAGGCATCACAAGTATCGTTCCCGTGCACGCGGCGCGTGAGGCAGGGGCTGACGTCGTCATCGCCGTAATGGTGGATTGCGATTTGCCTGCATCCGTCAGCATCGAAACGGGTATGGATGCTTTTTACCGGGCGGGAGAAATTACGACAAACACTCTCGAGGCAGCTGAACTGAAGGATGCGGATGTGATCATTCGCCCGCAGGTTGGAGATCTCCACTGGATGGACTTCAGCCGGGCCGGAGATCTAATCAGGAAAGGGGAAGAGGCTACTCGCGATGCTCTGGGGAAGATTCATGGAGCTCTTCCTTTATACCAGCGGATTGCTCATTTTGCCGGACGCTTCCTCCCGCTGAGAAAAACAGGAAAAAGATCTTTTCTACGGGCCGCATCAGCATTTGTTGAAGCTCTAAAAGACACCTCCCCCGAAGATCACCCCAAGGACAAAGTCTGATGGTATGCCCGGAGAGACCGTATGAATAATTTGGAGAGATGTCTATGCAGAAGTTTTTAAGAATCGACCAGCGAGGCCACCGAGGAGGGCTGCAACTTCCGGGTATTGTAACAGGATACAGATTCGTTACTTAAATCCATTCCGACACCGCCCATCTCTTTGAATGGGCAGTGTCAGTTTTGCCTTTTCCGGAAAGAGGAGCAATCCGGATCTCTTATCGCTACCCTTACCGGAGAAAGGAAAGAAACCGACCTCAGGCGAGTTTTACCACCTTGGGCGTCACAAGTCTCTCAAAGTCCTGGTAAGATATCCGGATCAGTTCCGAGTGGGTACAGGCATTGAAAAAGATATCTTCATCCTCCATCAGATGCTGATCCACATAGACCTCCATTCCGTACAGGTTGCCGAAAGGGGGCATGGCACCGACCTCGCAATCAGGAAACACATCCTTGAATTGTCCTTCGGAGGCAAGTTTGATCTCCTTCGCACCGATTTCCTTCCGAAAATAATCAAAATCGATGGAGCGGTTGGCTGGCATGACCGCCATAGCCATCTTTCCCTCAATGAAGACGATGACGGTCTTGGCCACCTTATGCCCCTTGATGTGCAAAGACTGAGCAACTTCCCGAGCTGTATAGGCCGGCGAATGCGCAATCTTCAAGTATTTAACCGCCTGGCTTTCCAGAAACTCTTTCAATTTTCTTGCTGGCATAAGAGATCTCCTTTCAATCTTGTTGACTGGGTTAAATAGTTTCCAAAAACTATCCTGTCAAAAGAGCGGGATCAGAAATTTTCAAAACGGGAAGGGGGAGGATGCATCACTAAGTTGAACTTTATATTATAATAACACAAAAATACGGGCAGAAAAATATAAAATAATATAAGAATAATACTAATGCTAACGATGGTTTTGCCATCTCAAAAAATACCGCTTTCAATTGGTATGCTTATTACCTTTCTGAAAGCAGAGATTCGGACACAGAATTGCCGGTTTCATATGGTTTTGTCAAGGCCTCTCTTCAATACCAGCATCTCTATCTTTCGACTTTATAAAGGCTTTCCCAATAGCAGCTTTAACATATTAACAATCATTTTTTTCTTACCGGCTTTTTCCATCAGGATGCTTAAATACAAAAGTTCTGTATTTCTCGGCGGCACAGTGGCCTTGTCTTTTTTGATAAGCCCGGCAGCCTGGGGTTTGCATTTGGTCACGCACAGGCCGCACCCGATGCACCTGTCCAGATCCACACGAAAGTTTTTACCATCCTGAATAATCGCGTCCATCTGGCAGCGCTGTACACAAATCCCACAGCCTTTGCATAAAGCCATATCAATTCGGGCGTAATAATTGGTGGCGAAAAACCGGGCCGGCCGGGATTGTTTTTTAGCGGTAGTTAAAACCCCGCAGCAGCACCCGCAACAGATACAAATGCAGCTTGGCTTAAGCGAGTTTCCGGGTTGCAGCACCATCCCTCTATCGCAAGCCAGGTCTAATATCTTCAGGCATTCCTCTTTAGATATTAGTCTGGCCCGGTTGCGCGCCGCGTAACTGGTTGATCCGAAAAGCAGGCAGACTTCAATATTATCGGTCTGCCGGCAAGGTTTTCCCATCAGGGCTTCACCCTGCTTGCAAACGCAGTTGGCCACATGGATTGTTTCTTTAGTATTGGTGATGAATTGGCGCATGTTGTCATACGTATCGACAATGTATTCCGGAACGATCGCCTGGAGATGCGGGCTTGTCCGCAATTGCGGCAGAGATGAACGAAAAAATTCGGCGCCGAATGCTTCATCAAAATATCTGTGGATCATTTCCACCAGCTCGTGTGTGAGATCATCCACATGATATTCAAACATGCCGATGGCCAGCATGGCAATGCCGTAGCTGGGCGCCCCACCGCTTTCCGAACGCCGGATAACGCCTTTTCTGAACATTTCATCGAGCAGCGCTTCCAGAGCATCCCGGGACAATTCCCCATCGAATTTTTTCTGGAACCTTTTGTGGATTAAAGAGACGGGGATGGAGCGTAGTGTCAGGCAAAGAGCAATCTTCGCCGTAAGCGGAGTAAAGAAATATTTCAGGATATCAATTTCCACACCGCTTTTTGTCGCGGGATAGCCAATCGGATACTTGTCTAATTGAACCTGGAGTTGCCTGTAAATTTGATCGTCCGTCAACATTATAATGTGATTATCCTTAGTGAGCAGTTGTCAGAATTGCCGATTACTCTTTGAAACGTACAACGTGGCGATCACCGGCCGGCGGAACGACGGTCCGCGTGGATTGCATGGTTGGATATTCATTCAATTTTATCATGCTTTGCCAAATTATGTTTTCCACAAAGTAATTGAATATTGTCAGCAGTGTTTGATGAGCCACCTTTTGACCATGGTATAATATGATCAAAGTGAAGATCTTCAGTAACTCCGCACTTTGTACATTTCCCTCCATCTCTTTTCCAAACTTCTAGTTTGACCACAGTGGGAATTACACGCCTTGTTACTGAGAGTGCTGGAACAGGAATAGAGAAGTCTTCCTCCCCTTCAACCGCAGTGAGTTTGAATTTGAAAACACTGCGTCCATTACACTGCTCTTGCCAAGAATCAACAAGATGAAAAACCCCATTGTATGACCAAATACCAGGTTTGATCTTCTCGTATACACGAACTCGATCTGGCGGCCTAAGTCCATTTTTAAACTCCTGTGCCGACTTGTGAAACTTACCGTTCTCGGTAAGATGCCCGTATTGAGAATGCTCCGGTTGATTAAAAGACTTAGGGTCCGCATGTTGAGAAGAACGGGGGATATCGTGTCCTTCATAAACTAGAGTTGTACCATCATCATCAATCCTATCAGTGTATGGCGCACCAGGACGAAGAGACATGAGAATGACTGAATGATTACCTTTGAGTCGATAATTCATGCCACGCTGAAGGCTTACACCTTCGCGCTGACACATCTCAAGATATGGAATTATTTCATTTGCCATATATTAATTTGGACTTTCCAACAATGTTTATACGGATCGGTGGCCACAGATCTTCGATCCTCCGTTTTGCGGGATAAGTTCAACTAGCCAATACCAAGGCATTGCTTTTTTTGGAATTGGAGTTTCACTAATAATAACCCAACCGCCGCAATGCTGTCGGCATAATACACCGCAACAATACTGTATAATTTATATCAAGTAACTTAATATTTAACTACAATCAACCTATTTACTATCTTTTTACTTGGGATGTTATATGAATCGGCATGATATTCCAACTCATTTTGTAGAGTTTCTCCACTCAACCCTTATTAATAATTTTCCAACATTTATAAATGTTCAAAAGAACTATCAAAAGGACAGGGCCACCGATACCCAAATATAAAATCAAACCCGCATTACCCTGAAAATAACGATAGGCCTTACTTTCCAGTCCGGCTCTTAAAGCTCCATAAACTCTGGATCACTGTCCGCTGCTGTGACCTCCCATTTGAGGTTGTCAAAATTTGTGATCTTGTCGATGGGCATCTTCATGTACTTGCCCACCGCGCTGACCGCCACCTCGCCGGTTGGCAGCAGGATTTCTCCGTATCCTTCAAACAGCCGTCTCGAATCCTTGATCACCCTGCCGACAGCCTTGAGTTCCTCATTGAGCGGGATGGGCTTTTTGTACCGGAGGCTGAGCTCAACGGTAACCCCCCAGGCGTTCTTGTTCTCGACCATCATGGCCCGCCCGATAACTTCATCCAGAATCCCCGCGGCGACCCCGCCGTGCAGACGCCCGGGATAACTTTGGTGCTCATCGCGCGCTGTGAAAATGGCCACCACATCGCCGTTCTCCAGCTCGTAGAAGTTGGCCTTCAAGCCCAGTTCGTTTTTCAGTCCGCAGACTATGCAGTTGTTACTGTTCTCCTGTTTACCGGTGATGCGATACTTCATCTTGGACACATACCCCTTATGATTTGATAAGACATTCCTTTTGTGTTCAGGAAGTACAATTTACAATTTATTTTTATACCCGTTGTCGGGATGATTGCGCAGGCCAGCACTTTCAGCCTAGCAGGATTTATTGTGTAGTTCTCTTTTTTCCAGTATTTTAAAAATGGTCAGAAGAACTATCATCAGGACGGGGCCACCAATATCCAGATATAAAATCACACCCGCATTGCCCGGAGCATAGTTGTTATTTACCATTATATCCCGGATGTGTCCGAAGGCCGCACCCAACCCGAAAACCGCTCCGGCCATGACCGTAGCCGTCCAGAAGTTTCCGCGCAGCCAGATGCAGGAGATGCCCAGCACGCCGATGGCCAGATTGGCTACGGCCACTTCAAACTGAAAGGGGCTGCCCGGCGGCCATCCTATGTATGCCGCAATTTTAACGGCGGCAAATGTGTGGCCGAAGAAAGCCACTATGCTGGAAATTCCTGAAAATACGGACAGAAACCACACCAGAATTATCTCCAGCACTCTGTGGGCCGAACGCTGCCGGCGATCCAGATAGACATGGATCAACGCACCGGCCACCGCAATCATAGGCAAAAATAAATGATTCATAAAATTAATCTCCGTATTCCAACAAACTCTTACCTCTTAATAACAACGATCTGCTGCGCCATCATGATATCCGGAACATCCCACTTCTTTTGCTCCATCAGCTCAATAAATGCCCGGCGGTAAAGGAGAGAAACTGTGATTATGGCCTTCCCTTTTTTCGGCGGCATAAATTCGAAGGAGGTTGAATCCTCGGCAAAAGCTGCAATACGGTTATCACTCACCAGTTCGGTATGATTCCAATAGGCCGCAGTCGGGAAAACATCCGTCCACTTTTCTTTGAGCAGCTTCGCGTAAGCCTTTCCCGGAAGACCGGCATAATGGCCCTTGATATTTTTCCTGTCACCACACCACTGCGGTAATACAGGTCCGCTTTCCTGCCGCAACAAATTGCCCTTTTCATCTTTCACCTCAACCAGCAGGATCAAATGGCGCAGCGGTGAATCAGTGGGAATATGGTGCCCCGTTTTGTCGTTGATCAATTTTACTGCAACCAGCACCTTGTCCTTGTTCATCCTTGCTGACGCTACCATTGTCAGAGAATTCCGCAACAGCTCGGCGTCCACGGTCATGTTGTGGTTATGGATGGAGGCGGCGGCGCGCTCTATCCCGCCTTTGCCCGGCGCAATATTTGTAATCGGCTTTCCTTTGTAAAGGGTGGGCGAAGGCATGTGACATTCCTGGCAGGTTCTGGCCTTTCCCGATTGGGAATCGGCATAGGGGCTCTGCAACCATTCTCCGTAGGAGTTATAAACAAGGGTGTCCCAGAACCCCCCGTAGTGACAAGGAGCACAGTACTTGCTCTCCCTGATCAGAGGAAGATTTGTGTCTCCTTCGGACGCGTTGACATCCTCGAAGGTGCCAAAGAACAGCTGGGGTCTTTTCGGATCGTCCGTGAAGGGACGCTTGACCTTCATGGTGTGGACGCCGTGAACATTCGCGAAAGGCAGCATGGATTTGGGGTCAAGTCGAACACTGCCTACCTTGTGGCAGAAATCGCAATGCACGCCATACCGATTGGCGCCCTTCACCGATCCCGGGTCCACGTTTTTTCCAATGGACGTACCGGGAATGTGGCACGCACTGCAATCTCCGACTGCGCCGGGGAAATCGAGCTGAAATCCGGGGCCGTAATAAGCTTTTGAACCGTCGGGACGACGCGGCACGGTGGTGTTGCCCCAGAGGCTGAAGGCCGTTCCTTTTTCATAGCGCGTGGGGAGACTTTGTTTACCCTCTATATCCGTTCCGTAATACATAGTGAGAAAGCGGGGATTGACCGCCGCTTTCAGGTGAGCGTCGTTAAGGCTCATTTCAGTAACGGCAGGGTGGCACTCCGCACAGCTGCCTTTTGCGCCCTCGGGAGGAATCCATTCATAGTGCGGGTTGTCGTTTATCTGGTAACGTACCAGAAACAGGCGAGTCCCTTCTTTCGGGGCTCTTACATCCTTGAGAAGCGCGCTGTAGTATCCTTCCTTCCAGGCGCTGACGTTGAAAGCTCTTTGGGCAGGAACGCCGGACAGAACAAAACGGCCGGCCCCGTCCGTCACAACCACATTCTCTGACCCCTGAATACGAACCCGCGCCTGGACTACCGGTCCCCTCTCGTCGAATACTACACCAGAGATTGTACCGGTTGAGCGCGCTTCGATCGGGAATGCGGAAAAAATCGCCAGCGCCGCTATGCCCATGCAAAAAGCAATTAGTATTACGCAGACACCGTGGCGAGACTTCTTTGTTTCCATGAAAAATCTTTTCTTCATTGATCGGTGACAGCAGTTCCTCACTCTTTCCATAAATCAGGCGTTACCTGCTCCGGTTTGTTCATATCGGAATAGGTGCAGGAATTGAGGTCTCCGTCATATATTTTATCGGCATATTTCCAGCCGACGCTCCAGTCTTTGGCGGGATAGGGCTCGGTATCGGGCCGGTTTGCCCCGCCCGTTATATCACTGGCTTCAAATTTGTCCGGAAAGGTTATCTTGAATCCCATGCAGCCGCCGCTGGGGCAGTCAAGGGCCTTGTTTGCCCAGCTGCAGACAGAGTCGTCACAATCATTTTTGTTGTCCGCCGAACAGCACTTATTGAGACCGGTATCCCACCTGCAGAAAGATTTGGGTTTGCAGGTTTCTTTTTTCGCCTTGTTGCCGAAGTCATCGGCAAGCTTTTTGGTCGCGTCGTCCTTGCCCTGGCCAAATCCCATATCCATGGTAACTTCCAGAATGCCCTTGTCGCTCTTATATTCCCTGCTCCAGTTGGTCGGCCAGAAATCCACGGGAGTAAAATTCAACTTGTTTCCCCACAGAATAACGACTTCATCTTCGCCATCCTTAACTTTTGTGCCCACCCTTACCATGCGGACATTGGCGGTGCTGGAAAAATTTGGATCCATGCCGACATATATCTGGAAGGTCACGCGCGTAGACGGTTTGGCGTACAGCAGGAAAAAGTTGTAGCTCTTGTTCTTTTCGAAGACATTGAGGTTGTGAAAAATCTTGGTCGGATCCCCGTAGCGTGGTGTTCCTTTAACCTGGGTGTCCCTGCTGACGGCTGTGTCGATATAGTATTTTCCAAGGTTGGCAATCAGGGTACTGCGCTGCCAGATTCCCGCTCCCATCATGCGGATACTTTGCCCGGGATCTTTTTTCTTTCCTTCCTTCTCCTCCTCGGCGGTGTAATACTGCCGGTAAATAGGCACGCCGTAACAGTTGCGCTGATCGCACGAATTGCACCAGGTGTTGTCCTTGCAATAGTCATCCCCGGCACCGGGCTTGAACTCGTTGGGGTAAACGACCGCCGTCACATAGTCGAAAGGCGCCTGAAAACAGGTTTGATCGGAACCGCATTCCATGGTCAGGGTCGGCGCCAGAAAGAATTTGTCCTTGTTAACCGCGATGGTACCTTCGAAATCCGAATAGGGAAGGCTCTTGGCGCCGGCAAGCCCGGCAAGCGAGCCGTCGTTGTCGTTGAGTTCCGTCTGACGATCCACATCGGTAAAGTCTTTGGCAAAGAGTTCGGATTTTATCCCCGGATAGTAGCAGTAGTCGCGCTCGACCCAGTTTTCATTGACTTCGGCTGTGCCCGGTTTAAAGAGCGGCACAATGATATAGTGGCGCAGGTCCACCTTGTCGAAATAGAGATTCCGCGAGTGGAAAGCGGGGGGATAGTAAAACCCGTTGGGCTGTTTCCAGCCGATGGCTGCGTTAGGCAGGATGCACTGTCCTTTATACGGGTCCTCCTTGGCCCTGGGAATGCTGAGCGCACGGAATCCCGAGCCGTACATATACTGGCTGTTGCACTGGCCTTTGCCGCAATTATCCACGGGGAGCTTCCTGATCTGCAGATAGGCGTTATTCTCCTGGTAAACAGGACCGTCGTAAATATTATAGAGCCGCTGATACACGCCAAACGTATCGATTGGCATGGAAATCCCCTCCGCCTTGGACAGGCAGTAACCTCTGTCCGGTGAATAGGCGCAGGCCAGGCCGTTTGGGTATGTATTGAAAGGACCGGCCGGTGACGCATAGGCGTTGCCGGGGGTTTGCTTGTTCGACGGATCCCAGGGCTGCGTGTTTCCGATAAAGACGCTGTTCCGCGTCAGGGCCCAGTAGCCGTTGATGACCTGATCGTAGCTGCCGCCCGACACCATCGTCAATCCGCCGTTGAGCACATCGGTCAGTGCGCTGTCGGTCACCAGAAACCAGTTGGCCCGCAGCCAGATCGCCGCAAAATTCTGCTGCGCCCAGTGGAAAGACGATGTGTAGGAATCGATGACGCTGACCGGACATTTATCGGTATTGCCCTGGAGGCAGACCGATTGATCACATGCCTTGCCGTCGCACAGCGCCGGTGTGTAATTGGCGAAATTACTGGTATCCGGATACAGTGTGGGTTTCTGGTCAAAATAGCTCTGGGCGAACTTATTGGGAATCGGCTGCAGTTTGTAACTCTTGTTCCCATCGTGCAAATCCATGACAACGCCGTTGCACGTAGCCGTGTCGCCGACAGTGATCAGCGAATACTGGGCTGTGGAGCAGAAGTTCCCGCGGAAAGATTTCAGCGGTGCCTTGCCATAGGGCTGATCGCGCTTTACTCCGGGATTCTGAATGCCGGCGTAACCCGACCAACTCATGTCACTCGAAAGGCCGCTTATCCGGGAAGGCACGATCCAGTAACACGCTCCGCACGTTCCGGCGCCCACCGCCATATTGTGATCGAACGTATTCCAGGCGTTCGTGATCTGAAACACGGAGGGATGCATGATGTCGCTTGCGTACTGCTGGAGTTGCGCTCCGGGAGGGGGCGTTTCATTGGAAGTCATTGCCATGACACCGGGGACTTTGCGGGGATTTTGATCACTGTCCACAGCGGCCCGGGCATTGATGCCGATATTGGCAATGATGGCATTTTCCGCCTCGGTGCCGTCGGAAAGATAATATCCGTGACCGATTGATTTCCAGCCGACATTTCTCTCCAGGCGAACCTTCTGTGCTCCCCTCAGTTCGATCCAGTGGGTCATCGACTCGTTGATCGAACAATCTTTGACAAAGGTTCCGTCCGGAACTTCCCGCGTTAAATGGAAATTGACGGGCGCATGGGCCATGCGACCGCCCTGACCAAGCTTCTGGAACTCTACCCCCTGCATCTGAAATTTGTTGAACCCCTGGCGGATAATTGTATGGCCGCCGAAATAACTGTCGCCCGGGAGTTGCGTCTGATAACTATCGCCTTCAGAAACAATCCGAATATTCCTCGTGAGCAGGGCAACGGCCGCCCTTGTTTCCACTTCCTCAATACGAAATCCGGCATTCTTCATGCGATCGGGGATATTATGCCCGGCCAGAGAATACTTCCTGCCGTTGTGTGGATATTTAATCTCATTATTAATGGTGATTTTTCTTCCATCTGTTTTATCGCCAATGGTCAACTCCTCGGAATGACCGGGCAGGTAGTCCGTCGTCGTCACCACGATCTTATCATTTTTCTGCCAGTCAACATCCCTGTCCAGGGTAAGGTTCTGTGGTGCGGTTTGAGCGGGCAGATTGTCCGCCAGCCTTGCCCAGCTTGTACCGGAGTTGTGGAGAAGGACGATATAGCCCCCTTCCGAACTGATGTCCGAAGTCAACCCCTCTTCAATAATAATACTGGTGTGAAAGTCATTCGTGTCTCTGGAAACGGTGATCTCCTTTAGCTTCCGGACCTCGTATTTTCCGGAGCCCTTACCTTTGAAAAGTACGGGATGCCCCTTTTCCCAATCGATGACCCGGTCAACGTCAAAATGGGAAGCACCACTGGTCAGAGGCTTATTGTAAAAGAATACCCTGGAGGCATCGGCTTCCATGGGGTTCAATGAGCTTAAATCTTTCTCGTAGGTGGCTCCTTTCTTTCCGAACATCTGGATGGTCCCGCCGTAGGAAACAGCCAGCACCTTGCGGCCAAAGTAGGCCCGTTCCGCCAAATCATCGTCGGTGGGAAGCTTTTTGTATGCGTAAAAATAGTCTTCGATACCCGATGGCAGTTTGTAGGTGTTTTGGTCACCGTTTGACCATTGAGTCCGCGGGACTCCGCAAATCAAGTCGGGATCGTTCCCGTCGCTTGTTGTCTTACAGGTTATGCCCGGCCCCTCTTCTTTTCCGTAAAGATGGATGGTTATTTTGCTGCTTATAGGGAAATCCTCTGATCCGGCAATCAAGCTGCCATCCTTTTCCACCAAAATAGATTTGGCCCAGAAATCGATATTAGCATCCTTGAAAATCAGCTTGCCTTTACTGTGGATGTTGACGAAGTCGTAATTATATTCACCCGGACCGATGCAAACTGTGCCGTTTTTAATCTCGACAGGCTGGCCTTTCTGATAATCCGGCTTCCAGGTATTCTGATCGGTGCACTCATCCGCATAGCCGGCAAAAGCCGGAAGTGAAAACAGAAGAAGGGAGATAACAGTAAGAAACGACCCTAACCATTTTCGCCATGAAATGTTCATTGAATTGTTCCTCCGTTCTTTGGAATAGATTAAAATCAATCTACTGTAAAAAACATAACTATTAGTGCTGCCAGGAAACGCCAAACGGATTTAAAAACACCGGTGGGAATCAGTTGGAATTGCCTATCTGCTTTACCAGGCGTAACCCGACATTTCTAAAACCTTGCTGATGCTCCCAAAAGAAATAGCGAATCGAAGTACGTACACTGCTGGTCTTGTCCATCCAACTGCCACCGCGTAATGTCCGCCTTTTACCTTCTTCAGCACCGCGGGGATTCTCCCGGGGGCTTTTCTGATAATATGTTTCTGAATATATATCCCCCGTCCATTCCCAGACATTTCCCGACATGTCATAGAAACCCAGCGCATTCGGTTTTTTTTGCCCTACCGGGCGTACCCTGTCGTCAGTATTGGCCTCGTGCCACGCATACTCGTCCAGCCTGCTTTCGATGCTTGTCCCCGCCCATTTTATCGTTTTGCCGCCTTCACGGGCGGCATATTCCCATTCCGCTTCCGTGGGCAGTCGGTATTTCTGACCGCTCTGATTGCTCATTTCCGCAATAAAGCTCTGTACATCCGTCCAGCTTATACTTTCTACCGGACAGTTTTCTCCACAGCCTTTGAAATGGGCCGGGTTTGTCCCCATGATCTTTTTCCACTGCCCCTGGGTCACCTCGTATTTGCCGAGGTAGTAACTGTCCACACAAACTTCATGCAGTGGTTTTTCCTGATCAGCCCAGCCATCACCGAAGCTGTCTCCCATCTGGAAGCATCCCCCTTGAACCAGGATAAATTCCATGTCGGTAACAGGGTCTTTATAAGTATTGCCCCCTTCCAAAAAAGATCTTTCTTTGGTTGATTGTTTAGTCCGTGCTGCAATAGTTTCTCTGCTATCGGATAATTCTCTGGAATAGTCTGAACTTTTGTTGCCAGGTATGAAGAAAAAATCGCCTTCCAGAGACGACAATTCCCAGGGCACCTGCTTGCCTAACGTATCCTGACTCAGTCGATGACGGACGTTTTTAAAAACCTGTTCTATAGTCCAGCCGGGTTCCTTCATGTATTTTATTAATGCGGCGGCAAAAGGGCTGTTGCGGCCATCACCGTCGAGTGCCACCTGGCCGGGAGAGGTTGAATAGGAAATGTATGATCCTTTGGGAGCGCTGCCGACAATCGCCAAACCGCGGCTGACAGAACGGAACTGCTGATGGAAAGGATTGTCCCGGCAGGCATCAAGGATTACGATATTAAAGCCGTTGGCGGCATTGGCCATTTCATCAAGAATTTTCCCCGCATCCACTGCTTCATACTTGATGTCTGACTCCTTGTCGATTTTGGCGCCGACAGGAATAAGATAATTGACACCCCCCACCTGGAGACCATGGCCGGCAAAGTAAAAAAGACCAACACCGCCGCGTTTCAGACGATTGCCGAAATCCTCGATGCTGGCTTCCATCTCTTTGATGTTGACGTTTTTCTTGAGAATCACTGTAAAACCAAGCTTCTGGAGGGATGTGGCAATGTCGGAAGCATCATTCACGGGATTTTTCAAGGGCGAAAAACCGTAAACAGCATTGCCGATTACCAGCGCCAAACGCTGCTCCGGCGCCGCCTGAGCAGGGAAAGCCTGCATTAAAGCAAAAAGGAGAGAAACAAGAATCATTCTTCCCATGACGGATTTCATCTATATACAACCCTCCTTGACTATCAGATTGGTATAACTTCATACAATAACTGTTAACAAAGCGCAATAAATTGTCTCTGGCCGATTGCTCCCCCTGCCCTTTGGCATCTTCTCAGAAATACATTAGTCGGTTGCATTTTGAATTGACGCACAAGGCCTTCTTTATTATAATTCCATCTCCAAAATGGAGTTACTGAGGATCATTGTATTTCTTAGGATGAAAGTCATGAACAGAATTTGTGTATTTCTAATAGCCATGATGACTTTTGCCGCATCGTCTGCCTGGGCAATTCAGAATGGCCAGGATCAGAAAGCCCAAGATGTGATCTTAGCCATTTCAAACGCCAGTGTAGTTAAAACTATGAATGGTTTCTCTGCATCGTTCAGCCCGCAAGGGGAGGTGCTGGTGCTAAATGAAAAGGGGAACACCATTGTCTATGAACCGGTAACATGGCAGGAAGTAAAGAAAATAAGCGGCTCGTCTTATTGTTTCAGCCCAAATCAAGACATTATGGTTGTTGACGGCAATAGTTTATTAACCTTTTTCAACTTGAAAACAAAGCAAGTCATTAAAAGTTACGGGGGTGGACAGATCTCCTTTGATACCGGTTGCAAAATGGTCAGCATATCCAATTACACGGAAGTAACCAATAATGACGCCACGGTTACAATTTTAAATACGTCTTCCGGGGAAACAATCCGGCAATTCCATGGATGGCTGGGGAAATTTAGTCCCAACGGAAAGTTAATGGCGGTGAATCGCTATCACCCATCTATGTTCAGTGCTGCAAATAAAGTACTTCTTTATGATACTTCATCCTGGCAACTGCTTGATTCGTTCGATGGATTTATTGAAAATTTCTACGGGAAATCGCTGGTCATCTCATGGATGCAAAACAGGTTTTTTCATGATATTTCAGCATGGGAAGAAAGCCGTCCTTCCGCAGCCGCTGATCGGACCAAACATGAAAAGAGTTCCACACATCTTAGCAGTAAAGGCTGGGAGCTGAATATTGATAAAAAAAATAATATCATTACTATCTATGATGCCCGCATGTTGTCCGTTAAAAATACGTTCACGAAAGGGGAATTCGAAGCGACTGGAGAATATGAAGAGCGTATGAGCAAATGGCAGCAGGATTATACAACTCCGATTGTGCTGGGCGCTTACGATGCGGACAAGAGAGGCTTTACGGCAATTCTTATCGGAAAGAGTGTATTTATAAGTGTTCCGCGGGAAAAAGCGATGGCAATGCAGGGCCATAAAAATCAAATACATGTGGAAGGGAAATTAAAATACCATGATGCCGAAAATATCCGCCTGACGGATACAGTCCTCGTCGATGATGTCACGAATGAACGTTTCGCCCTTCGCAGTATCGGGGCTGCTGCGTCAGTTGCTCGAAGTTCCGCACCAGTACCTGTTACCACGAAAGTAGATATTGGAAACATTAACAGGATTCCCGATTTTAAAATGGCACCGCGGGCAAACGACATCGCCATCGTCATCGGAATAGAAAATTATCAGGGAATACCAAAATCGGATCATTCCGTAAGCGATGCAGAACTTGTGAAAGAATATCTAAAGGCGCTCGGTTTTGCGGAACGGAATATTGCTCTTATTCTCAATGAACGAGCAACAAAGTCAAGAATCGAGACAGCAATAGAGGGATGGCTCCCCAACCACGTAAAGAGTGATAGTAGAATCATCTTTTATTATTCAGGACATGGAGCACCAGAACCCAAAACCGGTGAAGCATATATTGTTCCTTTTGACGGAGATCCCAATTATCTTGCCACGTCCGGCTATTCTTTGAAAAGGCTCTACGAAAAACTCGGTGTTTTGAAGACACATGAGACCATCATTCTTCTTGATTCTTGTTTTTCCGGCACTGGCGGCAGGAGCGTTTTAGCAAAAGGAGCACGGCCTCTGGTAATGGTGAAAGATGCGTCCTTCGTCTCACGCAATATGGCAGTGCTTACCGCAACGCAAGGAGGTCAGATCAGCACTTCATCTCCTGAAAAAAGGCATGGTATATTTACCTATTATTTTCTAAAGGCATTACAAGACGAGAAAAGAACAATAGCGGAGATTTATGAGTATATAAAGCCTTTAGTTGAAGATGAGGCAAGAACATTAAACGTTGAGCAGAGCCCTAACTTGCATCCACCACAAGATAAGCTTGCGGGCAGATTTATTTTAAGAAAATAGCTCGCAAAGAAAGCCGGCATTGCCCACTATCTTTGCCGGCTCCACCAACAAAGATAGTGTTTTCTTCCGAAATGAAATTAATATCTCCAGCCCCAGAAACCGAAGGCAAGGATGTTCATTATCAACGGCACGGCATAAATAATACTCACGGTCGCCAGTTTAGCTTTCATTGTTTTCAGGCTGATGACTAAAATGGCAAAACAGAAAAAGTGGAAGTAACCGATCAGGAATATCAGCCAAATGCCTTTAAAGGACAAATACCAGATGGGATATTCCCAGACCAGATGTCCGCCGATGTTTAAAAGACATTCAACAAAAACGCAAAAGATAGTGTAGCCAATAGCCCAGAACCATTTTTCGGGAACGCCTAATATTTTCTCTTTCTTGCTATCCGAGAGAGTGTGATAGTAGATAATGCCCAGCAGCAGAAACATGAACATGATCTCGATATTCCAGCCAACCATTGTCCGCAAGGCGGTATCACCGGGAGTTGTCCAGAAAGCGGAGCGCCCGGTAAAATGCAGAATCCAGCCGTTCCAGGTCTCGTTAAAAAAATCAACGCCGAAAATCGTCATACCGGCCAGTACCGCGTTCCAGTCTCCACTCCGTCGCGCTTCTTTGATTTCCCTGGTGTAAACATAAAAAACTAAGGACAAAAGAGGGATAATATACCATTTGATCAGGGAAAGATCACGCAAACCACATAAAGCGAGCTTTGTTGCTTCTGTCATAAAAACATCCTTATTAAATATTAAAATACGGCTCACCAATTTGCAATTAGTTCGCCTTCACATAATGATTCCAGCTATCTGAAAGCTACCTGTTTACATAAATATTCGACATCCGCGTTAAGTTCTGTTGAATAAATAATCGTCCCTGCCGTCTCGGGATAATTTTTGATAAATATTTTAATTGCCTGCGGCACCTTCGGTTCATGAATTGTCGTTTTGATTTCAATCAGCAACGGCTGTCTGTTTTTCAGCAGGACAAAATCTATTTTCTGCCCGGCCTTGTTACGCCAGAATTTCAATTCCATATTAGGTTTTATGCGCGAGATAAGCTGAAGCGCCGCGAAAGATTCATGGATTACACCGATATCGCTTCTTTCCGCCGGCATGCTAAAATCACGTAAAAAAGCATTTCTTATTCCCAGATCATAGAAATATAATTTTCTTGATTTTTTAAGTTCATTGCCGATATTTCTTGCGTAGGAAAAACGGAATACAAGATATACGTTTGTTCCATAATAGAAATGTGCCGCTCCAGCGTACGCGCGGTCAGCCCGATATCATTGGCAATCCCCCCCCCAGAGAAATCAAGGAACCCTGACGCTGTGCCAGTAAATAGAGCAAGCTGTTAAACGCCCTGATATTCTCTTCTCTGATTAATGATTTAATGTCTTTTTGAATGTATGTTTCCAGGATTTCGTTTAAAAGCCTGATTTTTTCCTCCGGCGCGTCATTATTTATCAACCCCGGCAATCTTTTCCCTGTTGCGCATATTCGGCAAAGGAAAGCGGCATCAACCGGACAGCAAGACGCCTGCCGGCAAGGCTTTCTTTCAGGTGCTTGTGCATCTCAATCGCTGACGACCCTGTGGCAACAATCTTTGTTTTTGAACCGGCATCAAAGATGGACTTGAATAGTTTGGATGCGTTCGGCAAATAATGAAATTCATCAATAAACACTATATCCAAATCAGTGGTCAACATGCGCAACAGTTCGTTGTCGTCTTTATTAAACGCCAGAAGATCGTAGGGTAGTTCAAGATTATAATAACGGGTGCGCAATCCTCTGGCCCGGGCATCACTTTCCAGTTCTTTAAACAGAAATGTTTTGCCTACTTGCCTGGACCCAAGAATTATGGATACTTCAGGCCGTCGGAGGTCATCGACTAACTGGCTATAAACATGGCGCTTTATATTCATAATAGCGATTATATACCACCGGTATCAAATAGTCAAAAAAATACGGCGACGTTTTCATCGTTCTATTGTCAACGCAGAACTTTTGTATTACTAGATCATGTAAAGATTCATCCGTTTGATACCTCCCTTTCCAAATTGTCAGGGTCGATGAATTTAGAGGGCTACAACTCGAAAGGTCTTGCCATGTTGTTCAGATGCCTGACCTTGTTTCATCTATGCAAATTATTCTATAACAACCCTAAAGATGAGCCAAGAAGAGACTTGACCCCTTTAGTTTCTTCTTCCCATGAAAGCAAGTTCTTATCAAAAAAATTACGGGGATGGTTTTTTTGAAGAATACACGTTTCGGATTTCATTGATCTGCTTTTCCGTTAAAATGTCGGGGGTACCGATCTGAAGGGCCAGAAAGTAAACCTTCGCGGCCATTTCAATCCGGCAGGCCGTTGAGTATGCCTGTGCCAGGCTGCTCCCTGCGGAGAGTACTCCATGGTTTTTCAAAAGGGTTGCAGTCACAGATGGAGGTCCTTTCATTGCCTGAACGGCAACCCGGCCCTGGGCTTCCGTGCCGGGGCAGGCGTATTCGGCGACGGGCACAGGGCCACGCACAGCCAGACCTTCCGTACAGATTATGGGAATGCTTTTTCCCACTGTTGCAAAGGCGAGGGCATAGGGGGAATGACTGTGCACCACTGCTGCCGTTTTCGGCATGTTCTTATACACGGCGATGTGCATGGGCGTTTCGGAGGAGGGCGCGTAAAGGCCCTCCACAAAAGCTCCGCCGAAGTCGATAATGACTATGTCCTCCGGAGTCATACGGTCATACGGTATGCCTGTCGGTGTTATCGCCAGGTGTTCTGCGGAAGCGCGGGCGCTTACATTACCCGAATTCAACTGGATTAAATCTTTCTGATAAAGATCAATAACCGTTTTATGCAGTGATTTTCGAAGTTCCTCGTATAGCATCGGCTATTCCTTTCCCGGCGTGATGACTGATGATTCCGATGTATTTGCGTCCCCGAAATGGTTTTTCAGTTCCCTGGGAGAAAAGACCCCTTTCGGTGTTATTATAGCGCTAACTAAATTGGGAGGCGTGATATCAAATGCAGGATAAAAACCGGGCACCCCCTCTTTTGCTGTCCGAATTCCCATAACGTGGACGGTTTCTTCAGGGTCCCGTTCTTCTATTGCGACAGCGGAAATATCGGGGATATCCAGTGACGGCGTGCCCAATGCATAATACGGTACGCCATGGTAATGGGCCGCCAAGGCAATCTGAAACGTGCCAATCTTGTTGAACACATATCCATCAAGGGTGATTACGTCTGCGGCGGAAATGAATACGTGGGCCATCCCTTTTGACAGAATATAGGCGGGCATGTTGTCCGTAATGACTGTAACCGGGATCCCCATATCATGGGCCACACTGGCGGTGAGCCTTGCTCCCTGCAGGTATGGTCGTGTCTCCGGACAGATCAGGGATATCTTCTTGCCTTTCTCCTGAGCGACAAGGAGGATGAAACCGATAAGCGTTTCTGCATAACACTGGGTCAGGACCGAGACTTCTTCCGGGAGGAGATCGACGGCATATGCAGCCATCCTCCGGGATTGCCGATAGCGCTTTTCAAGATTCTGCCGGACGTAAGCAAGGGTTACCGCCTCGGCATCCTCTCCCCGATCAAGGGCGTTTTGTGCCGTTTTCAGTATGCGCTCAATATGAGACTTCATTCCTGCAGCCGTTGTGGGACGGGCACTGCTCAGAATGGCAGCAGCACGCTGCAATTCTTCCTTCGCCTGCTCGACAGGGAGATGATGTACACTCCTGACTGCACTAACCATTCCCAAGGCAGCCGCGAGCCAGGGGCCGCCGCTCTGAGTCACCATGTCGGCGATTGCTTTGGTGACCTGCCGATAATCGGTGCAGCGGACAAACTCTTCCCGGGCAGGATACTTTTGCCGGTCCAAGATCAATACGTCACCTTCCTCGTAACGGGCTACATTTTCATAACGCAGTAAAAACGGCAATCCATCATCTTCTCTTGCCATGCACCCTCCGTGATTCGGGGACAAAGTCAATATTGACAAACTCGTAATAAGTTAAAAAACATCTCACTCAAGCAAAACAAGGGGTCGAGTCTCTTCTTGACTCATGTTAGCACTCTCTCGACTGCTGTTATCCTTTGTTGTGGCTTTTTGTCCCGGGCTATCGCCTGTTTGATTCGCATAATAACAATGCCAACACTGCTGTAACTGTTCATCTCGAAGTTGGAACTAATATTCTGTAAAGATGCTCCAGTATGTTTCCGCAGGAGACATATTGCCACGTTGCGGGCCTCGTTATAGTTGCCACACCGTGATTTTAACAGATCATCAACTTCAATCTGATAAAAGCGGCATACGGCCTTTTCTATCCGGGATTTATCCAGGAATAGTTCCTTGACTTGCGGGATTTCTTTTATGATCGTCTTATCAAAATACTTCTGCTTTATGTCATCTATGAAATCATTTGCGCCCAACAACAATGGCAACTTCTTTTTTTCATATAAGGCTCTTAGCGTTTCCGGTTCTTCTTGTTTCATAAAATCAATATAGGCCTGCCGTCTTTTGCTTTTATTATCTTCCAGCATGGCCAAAACAAAATCTTTCTGCAACCAGTTGCCTTCGTTCCCTTTGGCAATATATGCTTTGTGTGAACTCCATGAATAATCTTCAAGTCGATTTACCGGTCCGGCATGTAGAGGATTGCGGTGGATATATCGCATCAGTTCCAGCAAGTAACTGCCACCATCAATGACAATGGTCTTAAAGCGCCCTCGAAATAACTGTCCGTCGCTTTTATTTGTTCTGTTGAAATATTGTGTGTAAAGCCCGTTGATATGACGCATGCAGCGGGATAGATTGGCCTCCGGTGTTTGAACAAGCAGATGATAATGATTTGACATCAGGCAGTAGGCAGCAAACTGAACCTTCCACAAAGAAGATGCGTCTTTCAGCAGTTCAATAAACGCAGAGTAATCTTCCCGCGAAGAAAATATCTGCGCCTTGCTTCGACCCCGGTTCATGACATGATACCAGGCATCGGGATATTGGATTCGTAAAGGTCTTGCCATGTGACTTCAATAAACCAATCCATGAGATGAATCAAGAAGAGATTTGACCCCTTGAGTCTTCGACCTGATCGGGGATGCAAAGACTGCGGCCATGGAAATGAGGAAAGAACCTTATGAACTCATCAGTGATCTGCTGTTCAATGAAGAAGATCAATTAAATTACCATTTGAGAAACATCAGGCAACTTTCACGACCATGAGCGTGATGTCATCGAACTGGGGTTGATGGCCGGCAAACTCGGAAACCTCACGCTGAATCGCGTTGATGATCTCCTTGGCCGGCATTGTGTGAATATTGCGAATCAAATCAATAAGCCTTTCCTTGCCGAAGGGGATCATGTTTTCATTGACCGCCTCCGTGATGCCATCCGTATAAAGCACCAGAACATCCCCGCTGGATAAAGTGATTTCCTCTTCTTTAAGGTCGATCGGCCGCATGACTCCGAGAGCTATCCCTTTCGAGCACAGGGGAATGATTTCGTCTGTCCCTTTCCGATACCATAGGGGATGGTTATGGCCGGCATTGACATAACGGAACCGTTTCTCGTGTGCATTCATAACACCGTAAAAGAGGGTCACAAACATACCGGAGGTGGAATCACGGCAGATCAATTCATTGGCCTGTTTGATGACATTGGCAACGTCGGGATTTCCCGTGGCGCTGGCTCTGACGATGGTCCTGGACAGGCCCATTAACATGGCGGCAGGCATGCCTTTACCGGACACATCAGCGATGACCAGCCCCCAAGTGTCTTCCGTCACCGGAACGAAATCATAAAAATCTCCCCCAACTTCCCGCGCCGGTATGTTGTTTGCGGCAATCTCTATATCCTTCATGGCCGGGGCAACTTTTGGAAGTAGACGCTGCTGGATGCCACGGGCGATTTCCAACTCTTTTAACAGTCCCTCTTTTTCGGCCGTTGTACATTGAAGTTCTTCCATATGAATCTTCAGGTCCGTGGTCATACGGTTAAATGATTTGGCAAGGGATTCCAATTCATCTCCCGTTTTCACTTCCACACGATACTCCATATCACCTCTTCCCAAGGCTCTGACACCTCTACTCAGAGCAATGATCGGTTTGGTGATCATGCGGGCAAGATTCAAGGAGATTACCGCAACAGTCATCGTCATAATCAGAAGGATCATCAGAAAGGTAATGCGGATACCGCTGATACCCTCTTGGATCTGTTCATTGATGTTTCGTGTGGATTCCGCGATCTGTTTGCGGATGGCCTTAGCCGGCCGAGAGAACTCATCAATGTAAGTAGTGGCCGAAACCATGAAATTTGTTCCTTCAACGGAAGCGATATACATAAACTTCTTACGTATTTTTTTGTCGCTGTCCTGCCAGTCGTAATAACCGCCTCCAGGCGTACCGTCGAGTGATCGTTCAAAGAGGGCCCAGAAATCGGGCAGTTTATCCTTCCAGTTACGCATGTTGAAATCGATCAGGGCGGGATTGATGTGGAACCTCATGATACCCGTCTTCTTCTCGTAGACGATAGTATATCCTGTTTCACCGACGGGTTGCACGGCGATTTTTTGAAATTCTCTGCTTTTTTGAAGGTCTTTAGTTGACATGCCTGGATGGGCGTCGATGAAGATCCGGCATTGCAAAGCTACGTCGACCGCCTTCTGCCGCAAGATTTCCGCGCCTAAGGCTTCCAGTGCCAAAGCGCTGTCGCTTGAAGCGCTTACCTCAATGGAATCACTGCTCTTTAGGACATAACGGCTCACTTCCCGAATGTCCCGGAAGGCAATATATCCGAATAGCATTAGTGGAATCACGGAAATGCCGAGGAAAACAAGAAGAAACTTCGTGCGGATTTTGAGTCGTGCAGTGGCTTTTTGCTCCGTTGGCGGTCTGTTTATAGACTCAATGTTTGCCATTGCGCCTCCTGATCAAGCCGGTAGAATGCCCTGCGCCGGCCATCAGGCATTTTCTTCAGGACAAAATCGTTTACGACATAGCCCCTGGCCAAGTAATGCATGAACAGCGCGCGGCACTTGTCCCGCAATGCCTGGGCCTTAGTACGGTCTGCCTGGAGCAGGCGATCCTGGGCATATGGAATTTCAATGAATATGGGTGATACCTTTGCATGGAAAAGCCATTTCTCGCCATGATGTTCCAGTCCTAGTTCATCCAGATCGATCTCATTGATTGTATTATCCTGCGTAATCAGTGATTCGTCAAAAACAGGAGCTTTCCCTTTTTGCATCCGTTCGGTAACTCGTTCTGAATTGATGTCCCATTCTACGACAAAGCGGTCCGTGGAAATACCCCGGTTGAATTGGTCGTTGGTAAATACGGCGCTGTAGTAGTTGAAACCGATTTCTTTTACAAGCCCGCCCATCCTGCGGAGATAGATGTGCCCGTTCCTGGCTTGCAGGGGATCGTAGGTCCAGCGAATGCGTGAAATGCGCCGTTCCTGCGCGCAAGTATAGAGTTTACTAACCATCGCTTCTCCAATGTTTTTGTCTTGGTAACGCTGATCCACGCCCATTCTTGCACCATACCAGAAGGGACCGTTATGATCAAAGTCGGCAAAGCAGACGAGAAAGGCGATGGGATGATCCCCCCCGTACCATGGGTCTTCAAGGGCCATCTGTTTTCGTTCCTCCATACCGTAAATTCCATCGTCGAAGGCAGTCAGAACAAGTCCGTTCGTGATATAGGCCAGTTCAAAGTAGAGCATGGGGGCGTTTACTTCACGGTAACCTTCCCTTTTCCAGACACGTTTTTCCAGCTCAACTACATCGTTGAGGATGGACGCCCGCAAGTATTGCTCAACCCTGATCTTTGTCTTAGTATCATCAGTATTCATAACGTTGTCCCAAAAGGATTAGATGTATCAAACAAACATCAATTACCTGTATTATGTCGCAATGTCACCATCCCCGTCCCACGGTCGGGCACCGCCTTAAAAGTAAGAGAAAGGATGTTAAATCCATCCTTTCTGTGGTATTCAATACTAGTTGCCATTTTTCTTATAAAATGGACCCCCAAACCACCAATCTTACGTTCAGCAATGCAAGCCTTTAGATCAGGCGTCGGCAGAGTACAGACATCGAATGGTATGCCGGAATCTATAATTTCAATCAGGAATCGATCGTCATCTACGAAGAGGCAGCGTACTTCCACATCGCCGGTCCGCTCCTGATATGCATAGAGGCAAACATTCACCAGGGCCTCTTCCAGGGCCAGTTCAATCGACATAATTTGTTTTTGTGACACATCATAGCTTCTGAGCCACTCGAAGACAGAATTAGTAAACTCTTCCAGGTTGGCGAGGGTCGCCTTTAGTTTTATGGATAACATAGTGCCCACTTATAAGATCAATATCAGGCCAGAGCTGCATCCTGGTCGTCAAAAACACGAAATATCATATCAAATCCCGATATTTCAAAGACCTCTTTCACGGCATCTTTAAGATGCAACAGCACAATTTCGCCGTTAACCTCTTCCATTTTTTTTGCCGCGGCGAGGATTGTCTGCAGGCCGGCGCTACTTATGTATTCCAGGTCTTTGAAATCGATAATGATGCGTGTTTCGCCTTCCTCCATAAGTGTCTCAAGCCGTTTATCAAACTGCGGTGCCGCCACGGCATCCATCCAACCGATTACAGATACTATAACAGCGTTTTCTTCTTTACGGACCATCAACTCCATATTTTCCTCCATGAAGGTCTCATACGCATATTTATTGAGAACTATAGGGAATACAGGCTTGGATGTCAATGGAATATCGACTGCAAAAATTCCGATACTACCCTCAGAAACTCAACGGGATTGTCCAAGTGCACAGGATGGGTTGCTTTAGGTATTTCTGCAAAGCTTCCTTTATGGATAATCTCACTCATTTCCTTAGCAATTTCATGCCGCATTACGCGGCTTTCTTTACCACGAATGATGAGGGATGGACACCGAATGTCCCTGAGGTATGGGCGTTGATCGTACCGATCGAAGTGAAGCAGAACCTCCCGGTCGAATCGAGATCTCAACTTGCCGTCTTTCCCCTCCTCAAGGGCGGATGAGGCAATGCGGTAAAGCAATGCCTCATCCGCATAGGGACTGTTTTTTTGCGCCTCTTGAACGTAGTCGTGAATAGATTCATAGAAGTGCGGTAAATTTTCATAGAGGTTGAGGAGATATTTTTTGTTCCAGTCGGGTGGGCATGGTTCAATATCGGCATGAATGAGGCAGGCCACTTTTCCCGGTTGCATGGCGGCATAATTGATTGCATGCAAAGCCCCCATAGAATGTCCCATCAGAATTAGCTCATTCAATTGAAGAGCATAGACTAATTTATCAACATCGGCCACGTAGTCTTCGCAGCGGTAAGCAGGCGGCATCGGCCAGTCACTCAGTCCGTGACCTCTTTGATCCAGTGCGATGATTCTGATTCGGTTCGCAACATTCTGGGCAAAATGATCCCAAACATGGGCGTCATTGCCAATGCCGTGTAGCAAAAGCATGGTTACCGGATGCCCATTGCCCCACTCCAGGTAATGAAGACGCAAACCGTCAATATGAATGAATTTATCTTCAGGACAATTCGTCATAATCTATACGCCTATATCGTTACCTTCGTCCATGTCCTTATACTATTACCGAAAAAAAGACAATTGAGTAACGAATGATGTTTGATGCAATTTATATCCTCTCGATAGGAATGCCCCCGCTGTAACCTTCGTCCAGACATATGATGAACAATTCTCACGGCAGTATGGATTCCGGCGGCTTTATGTCGAGCAGGTGATCTACAGTTATCTGAATGCAGCCTGCCCCGGACCCCGATACGGGGGAGATTTGCACAATGGTTTTGTCTGCGTGAAAACATTCCGGCTTCAACTTCTTCTGCGGCAATCATATATCACCCAATGACAAAACAGCAATGGAAAATCTGGTGCGTTACAGCACCCAGGCGTCATGCGGGGACATGTTGCGGAAGCCCGCAGGGAGCGCCCCGGAACGAACACGCTGATACTATCTACGGCGACCCAGAATACACTTGGAATAAACACATTCAGTCCTAACGCATTGTGAAAACGAGACGTGCTGGAAGGGTCTGCCTGAATTCTGTAAAAAACACTTATTTTTTAGATAACTCAGCCACAAGATAAACGGATTTCTCAAAAAGACGGACGATGCAATATGCCTTCAACCCTGTCATCTATGCAACAACCCACATCTTATGGTCAAGATTTTCTTGACATACAAGGCCAGACTTCCTATATTTCAAACATGCTGAAGCAATGTCTTATTAAAAATTTTGCAGCTGTTAGTCGACGTCGAGGCACTCATGGTAGCACCGCCGATCGGGGATATTTACGAAGGCATTGCGGCTATAAATCGCTAGCGTCTCCTCTTGTGCGGTTCAGATGCGGACTGAAAGACAGATGATCCATTTTGGGAGACCATTCTCTTGGGATACAATGGTTTCCGTGGCAACACCCGTCATCATGGGGATCATCATGGCGCTGATGATTGAGTATCTTGTATTAGAACTTGATGGAATAGGGATTATCAATGTTCAAGAAGCTCCTCGTTAAAGCAAGAGATGCCCGATGGCTTTGGGACATGTTCGGACCGATCTACAATCGGCAGATATATAACGCCATTTTTGAACTCTACGATCATATCTCTTTGAATATCGATGTTGACACGGATTCGCAAATTCTTGACATCGGAACCGGCCGAGGATACATGGCACTGCAATTGGCAGCGCACTTCCCCATGACATCCGTCGTGGGGATAGATTTTTCGCCTATGCAGATCCGGGCAGCAGAACGGCTAAGAAAGAAAATGGATGTCGGGAACTGCCGTTACCAGCGGGGAAATGCCATGGAGATACCCTTCATAGAAGATCACTTCGCTGCCGTCGTTAGTGTCGGTTCCATCAAGCACTGGCCGGATCCTCAGAAAGGCGTATCCGAGATGAGACGTGTTCTCGCACCAGGAGGCTGGGCGGTTATCTCAGAAACGGACAAAGAGGTGTCGGACGAGGCCTTAAGACGATTCATGGCGCGCTTCAAGGCATGGTACCTCTGGAATCTCCTTCTCTCCTGGGGATTGCGCCATATAATTTTCGGTGAAAGCTATTCGCAACAGGAAATCGTTGCTTTTTTCAAAGCGGCGGGATTTAAAAATATTCAGATGCAGAATATAGGAACCTGTCCTTACGTAATCGTCAAGGCGCAAAAATAAAGAGGCAATGTTGATGCGGAGCGCCCGGTAAAATGCAGGATCCAGCCGTTCCAGGTCTCGCTAAAGAAATCAACGCCGAAAATCGTCAACCCGGCCAGTACCGCGTTCCAGTCCTGACTCCGGCGCGCTTCTTTGATTTCCCGGGTGTAAACATAAAAAAACAAAGGACAAGAGAGGAATTATATACCATTTGATCAGGGAAAAGATCAGGCAGACCACATAAAGCGAGCTTTGCTGCTTCTTTCATAACAACCTACTTCTCAAACAAAAGGGTTCAGCCTTTTTAAAGCAGCATTCTTACCCAGTATCGCAAACACTCGATCGAGTTCCGGGCCATGATTACGGCCGGTGAGAGCGGCGCGAATAGGCATAAATAAATCTTTGCCTTTGACACCGGTTTTTTCTTTAAGATGTTTTATGGCCGCGGGGTAAATTTCCTGTACGGCTTCCGCGCTGTTTTTCAGATATTCAGCAAAAGTCTTTAAAACACGAAGGGCACTTTCCTTTTCCAGTATTTGTCTGGCCTCGGCGGTGATTTCATACTCATCATCGAAGAAAAAGCTGATATGGTTACCGATGGCGGAAAGTGTCGTCAAATCATTCTTAATCAAATCAACAACCCCATAGAGCAATACCGGATCGAGAGCATCAGTGGAATAACCCGCCTGCTCTAAAAAAGGCTGCAGCCGCGAAACTAAATTTTCCGTAGGACAATTACGAATGTAAATGGCGTTGAGCCAGTGCAGTTTCTCTTCATCAAATATTGCGCCGCTTTTGGATGCGCGATCTAATGAAAAAGCGGCCATCATTTCCTCACGGGATAATACTTCGCGTCCTTCGGTAAAAGAGCTGCCCAGCAGTCCCAGGTAATTCATCAGCGCTTCGGGTAAAATACCCTGTTTGCGGAATTCGCCGACAGAAACCGACCCATGGCGTTTGCTTAACTTGGCTCGATCTTTACCCAGGATCAGGCAATGATGCGCAAAAGTTGGCGGCACAAAACCGAAAGCTTTGTAGAGCATGATTTGCAATGCCGTATTGGACAAATGATCTTCACCGCGGATAACATGCGTGATGCCCATGAGGTGATCGTCAATAACTACCGCAAAATTGTAGGCGGGCATGCCGTTGGAACGGACAATGATAAAATCGCCAATGGCCGTGCCTTCAAACTTCATCGCCCCGCGGATTAAATCGGCAAACTGAAATGTTTCATCAGGAACTTTAAAACGGAATGACGGCTTTCTGCCTGCATCTTCTTTTTGTTTTCTCTCATCCCGCGTAAGCTGACGGCATTTGCCCATATAGCGGGGCATACGCTTGCTCAAGATTAATGCCTGCCTCTCTTCTTCGAGTTCTTCCTCCGTACAATAGCAGGGATAAACCAGATCGGCGGACTCAAGCTGCTGCAAATGGCGCGCGTAGATATCGAGCCGCTCACTTTGTTTATAAGGGCCGTAAGCTCCCTCTTTTTGCGGTCCTTCGTCCCAATCCAGACCTAGCCAAGTTAAGTCATTGAGCAAATTTACCTGGTATGAAAGCGCGCTGCGAGTTTCATCAGTATCTTCGATGCGCAAGATAAAATCACCGCCATGATGGCGGGCAAACATCCAATTAAACAGGGCTGTGCGCGCATTACCAACATGCAATTCTCCCGTCGGTGATGGCGCAAATCTTACTCTGGGCTTATCAGCCATTATTTTTCCTTTCCATTACTGTGGCCACCGCAAAGACAACCACACCTTCCTTCCTGCCCACAAACCCCATGCCCTCATTTGTTTTGGCTTTAACATTGACAGCGGCAGCAGACAGATTTAAAGCTTTTGCAAGATTTGCGGCAATCTCACCGGCAAAGGGAGCCAGTTTCGGCTTCTCCATGATAATCGAAGCATCGATATTAATGATGCAAAAATATTTCGCCATGATCATTTCTCGCACACGTTCCAGAAGAATCATACTGGAAATACCTTTGTAGGCCGGATCGGTATCGGGAAAGTGCCGGCCGATATCACCCGCGCCCACCGCCCCCAAAATCGCATCACAAACAGCATGAATCAAGGCATCGGCATCGGAATGCCCCTGCAGGCCCTGATCATGAGGAATATCAATACCACCAAGAATAAGTTTTCTTCCCCCGGCAAAGCGGTGACTGTCATAACCAAAACCGGTGCGAATTTGCATTTCTCCCCCAAATTTGTTTTTTAGCAAAGCTTCCGCAATGATTAAATCTTCCGGGGTTGTAATTTTAATATTTTCATAGGAACCGGCTATCATCTTAACTCTTACGCCGATTCGCTCAACTAAAGATGCATCATCAGTGCCGTAATAATCATTCTGATAAGCCGCCTCATAGGCCTCTTTCAAGACGGCAAAAGTAAAAGCCTGCGGAGTTTGGACAAGCCATAAATTCTGCCGCGGCACTGTTTTCACTACAAGATCATCATTCTGCGTTTCCTTGATCGTATCTTTAGGCGGAACTCCAACCGCAACAGCCTGACACTCGCAGGCAACTTCAACAACCCGGCTGATCATTTCCGACGTAACGAAAGGTCTCACTCCATCATGAACCAGGACAATATCACATTGATTGTCAATAGCAGCGAGGCCGTTTCTCACTGAATCCTGCCGCTCGGTGCCACCGGCAATAATCTTTGCCACTTTTTTCAAATCGTTTTTTATTACAAACTCTTTCCGGACAAATTCTATGTCAGATTCCGGAACAACCAGAATTATTTCATTGATAACCGCTGTCTGCTCCAATACTTTGAGTGCATGCACTAATACCGGCAGCTTCTCTAACTGCTGATATTGCTTGGCTATCCCGGATTTTAATCTACGGCCGGCGCCACCGGCAGGTATAATTGCCACTGTTTTCATAATTGTCCTTCAAAAAGCAAAAGCCCGGAAAATGTTTTTCCCGGGCTTATTGGCCAAAGGTACTTTTTCCCGTCCTTATCCAATTCCAAAGCAAAGTGTTATCTTTGTCGGCTTTATCTTACGTACATCTCAAATCGATTTCTTTGTTAAAAATTGATATCAGTATCGATTTAAATATTTGATTAAAGAACATCAGGTCTTTGAATTTTGATTATTCTTCTTTTCCGCCGCTTCTTTTAATTCCGAAAAAATCATGCGGCCGGCAGTTGTCTGCAATACGCTGGTAACAACTACTTCCACATTTGTATTGAGCAGTTTCTGGGCACTATCCACAATGATCATCGTACCATCATCCAGATAACCGACACCCTGCCCATGCTCTTTACCTTCGCGAATAATCTTAACAGCCATTTGCTCGCCCGGCAGGACAACCGGTTTCAGGGCATTCGCCAGTTCATTGATGTTCAGGACCCGGACTCCCTGTAATTCCGCCACTTTGTTCAGGTTGAAATCATTGGTTAAAAGTTTGGCATTAATCTTCTGCGCTAAGGCCACCAATTTTCCATCCACACCCTTGATTCGCGGAAAATCCTGTTCAACAATTTCAATGTGAATGGTCGAACTTTTTTGCATCCGGTTTAAGACGTCCAGCCCGCGGCGTCCACGCGACCGTTTTATGGAATCAGAAGAATCGGCAACAAACTGCAATTCATTTAACACAAAACGAGGAACAATTAATACTCCTTCCATAAACCCACTGTCGCAAATATCAGCAATCCTTCCGTCAATTATAACACTTGTGTCCAAAATTCTTTGTTCTGACTCCGTTTTTAAGCTGCTTCCCCGAAAGTTAAATTCCTCAATTTTTTTTGATCCCAAAACGAGACCAAGATATCCTAATATCCCGGTTAAAAGCAGATAAATCCACGGAATAATTTGCTGATTTTCTCTGATCTTACTGACCATATTCAGGCCGAAGCCCAAGATTAACGCCGTCAGCAGACCGATGATCATGCCGATAACCCCACCAAGAATAATTCTAAGCGAGATTTTACGAAGGTCTTTCTCCAGCCGTATCACCAATAAGGCAACAAATAATCCGATAATTAAGCCGATAATCGATTGAACAATTAAATATGATGAATTCGGAGATGCCGTATAGTAGGCAATAGCGGAACCACTTATGGAGCAAGCCAAAACCAAGAGAATTCTTATGACCAACCGTCTCACCTCCTTCATACAGATATTATTTTCTATTTTTGTACATTTCGCTGCAGTTCATAAATATCGGTTTCTCAAAAAACAGAGGCAGTATTTGCGGTTTCCTTTAAATTATTCAGGAAAGACGATTTACTCTTTTTTTGATTTTCAAAGAACACTTCTTCAAGGTGGTCATAGAACAATAAATTATTGTACGGTAAAAATAGTCTGTAAATCTTGTTCAACCTTGTCTTCGCGCTTGTTGGTCGCCACGGAAATTTCCTTAACCAGCAAATTTTTTGCAGTATCCATCATTTTCCGTTCACCAAAGGAAAGATTCTTGTCGCTTTTCAATATAAAGAGGTCACGCAAAACACTGGCTATTTCAAATACGGAGCCTGTTTTAATTTTTTCCAGGTACTCCCGGTAACGCTTATTCCAGGTTTGCTTGTCTATCGTAACATCTTTGTTGCGTAGAATTTCATATACTCTGGGTATTTCTTTTTCCAAAATGACTTCGCGCAAACCTACAGCCTCGGCACTTGTTGTCGGGATCATTATTTTCATGCCATTACCCATGATTTTCATAATATAAAAGGGTTGCTTCTTCCCCATTACTTCCCTGTTTTCAATAGCTTCAATGACTCCGACGCCCTGCGCAGGATATACTGCCAAATCCCCTACTTTAAACATTTTTCATTTACCTGCCTTTCCTTAAGAACGTAACAGACTACCACCATTTTAATTTTTAGTCAATGATTAATACTATTTAATACTATCGGGCAAAAAAAATGGCCTGGAATCTTATGTAAGCTAAATGATTGATTAGATTGTTATAATAGTTAATAATATTTAATGGTTATTTAATATTTTTCTGGCAAATCTACTGAAATTACTAAGGTAGAAAAAAAAGAGGATTGCGTGCTTTACCATGCAGACGCACTTCAAAATTCATATAAGAATCGCCTGCTTCATCTGTTTCTCCAATGATTGCAATTACATCTCCTTTTTTAATTTTTTGATCAGTTTTAACGTATCTTTTCTTCAGATGCGTATATACAGTAGCATAGCTGTTTTCGTGACGGACAATAATTGTCTCGCCGTAATCTTTTAACTGCGCAGAAAAGATAACTATACCTGATGCGGCGGCTTTAACCGAAGTTCCGGCGACAGAAACAATTTTTACCCAATTGTGATAAGTTTTATTAGGTTGAATCCCGAAGCGCGTTTTCACACTGCCGCGCACCGGCCAAATAAATTGCTTTTTTTCAAATTGAATATCCTCTTTTTCTTCTCCAGTTGACTTAGTTTTATGTTCCAGTTTTTCGTCCGCCGGCTTTCGCGCCGGAGTTTGTCCTGTTGACGACACGTCTTCACTTGGCACCAACCTGGCGATTTTCTCCTTTTCCTGTGGAGCAGCAGGCAGTAATGCTTTTTTGTCAGAACCCCTGGTGTCTTCTGTGGCGCTCCGGACTTTTTTCCCACTCTCGCTTTCCAGAGACGGCTTAACCTTTACAGCGCTATCAGCCCTAGCCACCGTTTTTGTTTCGGCATCTATTTTTTTTACAGAAGTAATAACATCATCAATAACCTGATTGGCATCAGGAATGAAAATAACCGATCCTTCTTCGATTAGACCGGGGTTGCTGATATTGTTTACCTCGGCCAAATCCTGTATTTTAACAGCATAAGCACGGGCAATGCCACGAAATGTTTCACCTTTTTTTACCCGATGATAAACACCTTTCGCCGGTTCCTTTTGAACATAGGAAGAAGGCGCCAAACAGGAAGCAAGAAAAACAAAGATTAATAATACGAAGCAACTATATACGAATGGTTTGCTGATACGAATTGTGTTTTTAACCAGACTGTGCCCTATTCCTTCCATCCACTCTCCCCAATCAAACTCACAAAGCGGCAACCACCCAGGTCTTCTTTTTTGATGTCATTGATATTTTCAGAAAGGCGCGTCCATTTATACAAAGTCTGCACATCTCGTCCCCCGACGGGAACAATCAGCCGACCTCCGACAACAAGCTGTTCGATTAAATATTTTGGCACTCCCGGCGCGGCAGCCGTAGTAATGATCGCGTCAAACGGAGCCTCTTCTTTCCAGCCATAGGAACCATCACCAACTCTGATGGCTACATTATAATAATTGAGCTGATCAAAAATCTTGCGAGCCCGGGAAGCTAACGCGGCAATACGTTCGATGGAAAAAACGCGATCGACTAATTGTGCCAGAATTGCCGCCTGATAACCAGAGCCGGTTCCAATTTCCAGCACCCTGTCCTTCCTATTCAATTCCAACCCCTGCGTCATGAGAGCTACAATGTAAGGCTGGGAGATCGTCTGTTTTTCACCAATTGGCAGCGGATTGTCGCTATATGCTTGATCAATTAGACCTTCATCAACAAAAAGATGACGGGGCACATTTTCCATGGCCTTTAAAACACCGGCATCAGTTATGCCACGCGCCATTAGCTGCGTTTCTATCATTCGTGCCCGCTGTTTTCTATATCTATCCATCAAAAATCCTGTATCTTTTTCTTTTTTACCGGAATTATGTATATTTCCTTAATCATATCATGCCGCCTTAAACCCAGTGCTTCGCGGGTGACAATGAGATAATAATATTTCAGTTGAGCTTTCTTGCGAACTGCGTTGAATTGATCTATTTTCGCATTAATTTCTTCGACGGCTGCCTGTTGCTCATTCAGACTATGAGGACATTGCTCCCGAAGCTTCAATAATTTCAGTTGTTCTTTTTTTGTTTTAATTTCGTTATCTAATTTTGTCAATTCAGCAAGGGCATCTTCTACGGCCATGCCTGCGCGGCCCAGCACCGCTGCCCGTTCTCTTAATAACTCTTCACATAGAGTATCATGTTTTTCTTCTCTTGGTGATCGCGGCAATTGCATAACCATTACTCTCCGGGAGAGGCTTCACGAGTCACTATCATTTAACAGCTTACTTTTCAACTTATTCCATTTCTGAATAAAATAAATAGATTTCCAGCCCGGCAGTAAGTTTGTCTTTACAGTTTTCTGTTATTTCGCTAAATACATCCACCGATAAATATTCGAATTATCCTAATAGGTGTTATGATGAGTTCAGATTTTAATTTCCCCATGTCCGAAGCTGTCCGCAGCGCTTACAAAGAAGGACAGGAAGACGAAACCCTTTTGCCTTTGATTTTTACAAACCTGCAAGGTAAACCCGCGGGCAGGATTGGCAAGGATGACTGTGTCATTTTTTACAATATTCGCGGTGAGCGGGAAATCGAATTAACCCGCAGCTTAACAGAAGATAATTTCGTTGAATTTCCTATTACCCCTGATCTTAATCTGCATTTTGCCACCATGATTGAATATCAAAAAGGGCTTAACGTCCAGGTTGCTTTCCCGCCAGAGGAAACACTGCAAGATACGTTAAGCGAAATTATTTCCCGTCATAAAATGAAACAGGCAAAAATTACGGAAGCAGAAAAAGCAGTGCATGTAGGGTTCTTCTTTAATGGAAAGAAGCAAGAGCTCTTTTCCGGAGAAGAAAGGATTGTTGTCCCGACCAGAAAAGATGTTGCCCAGTTTGATGAAGCGCCGGAAATGTCCATAGAAAAGATAGCGAAAGCAGCAATGGATAAAATTGCTGATGATAATTGTAATTTTATCGTTGTTAATTTTCCTAATGTGGACGTTGTTGGCCATATTGAAAACGAAGCCGCCATTCTGCGGGCTGTCGAGGCGGTCGACAAACATGCCGGCATGATTATTGAGAATGCCCGGGAAAAAGAAATGGCAGTAATTATTACTGCCGATCACGGCACTGTAGAAAAATGGTATTATCCGGATGGAGCCGTGGATACAGGACATACCGACAGCCTTGTGCCTTTTATTCTAGTGCACCAAAATAGTGCACTAACTTTGCGCAAAGAAGGCGAGCTAACTGATGTGGCACCGACCGTTTTGGATATTCTTGGTTTACCTCCATCCACCTTGATGACAGGTTCATCATTGATTTCGCAAAAACTGACCGGAAGCGAAGCTACAAAAAGATTGTTACTGATAATTCTCGATGGATGGGGACTAAATGATAACATAGAAGCCAATCTGATTTCCCGCGCCAAAACACCCGTTATGGATAAGCTCATGGGTTGCTTTCCCACATCCCGGCTTGCGGCAGCAGGAGAAGCCGTCGGATTACCGGCTGGCACCGTAGGTAATTCGGAGGCTGGACATTTGCATATCGGTGCCGGCCGTAAAATTTATTCCGATCGGTTTAAAATCGACCAGGCCATTGCCAATAAATATTTTTACCAGAACGATGCTTTTTTAAGTGTGATGCGGAAAGCTAAAGAGTCCAGCAAGGCGCTGCATCTGATCGGGATAGTTTCTTTCTTCAGCTCTCATGGGTCGATCAATCACCTTTTTGCCCTAATGGAAATGGCCAAAGCCCAAGGAATTGAAAATCTTTTTATTCATTCCATGCTGGGACGGCGCGGCGAAATGCCGGAAAGTGGTCCTCTATATATAAATAAAATTGAAGAAAAATCTTTATCGCTGAATATAGGACAGGTTGTTTCGGTAATTGGCCGCTACTGGTCAATGGACCGTGAGGGAAACTGGGATAGAATTGAAAAAACATACCGCATGCTTGTATATGGAGACGGAACAAAAATCCAGGGAACATAGATTCTGATGGAAGCTAAAATTAATGAAACTCTGATTGCACTGGCGTGTGGTGACATTACCGAAGAATCAACTGCCGCCATAGTAAATGCCGCTAATGCGCGCCTGGCTGGTGGTGCCGGTGTTGATGGAGCAATTCACAGGGCTGGCGGCCTGGCAATTATGAAGGAATGCCGCAAAATAGGCAGCTGTCCGACGGGTCAGGCCGTCATTACCAGCGGCGGCAACCTCAAAGCTAGATACGTTATTCATACTGTCGGCCCGATTTATCGCGGCGGATTAAAAGATGAAGCAAGACTTTTGCAATGTGCTTATCGCGAAAGCTTAAGACTAGCCTCGGAAAATAGTTTGCAAAGTATTTCTTTTCCGGCTATAAGTTGCGGTGTTTACGGCTACCCTATAGCTGAAGCAGCTCGTCTGGCGCTTCAGACCTGTATTGAGTTTGCGGGAGAAAACACCGGAATTGAGCTCATTCGCCATATTTTATTTGACCGGCGAACTTATGAAATTTTTTCCATTGAGTTTAAAAAATTACTTTTTAATCATAACAATGGCGACTGAATGATACAGAACCTCACCAACAAAGAGCTCGGGCAAAGAATAAAAGACTTAGAGCTTAGACTCCACCAGATGGAAACATCCGAAAACCAATACCGCTATCTTGTCGACTCCACAAGTGATTCCCTTTATCTCGTTAATGAGAAGGGGCGTTATATTTTCATCAATGACAACCATTTACAGCGCTTAAATTTGCCTGCGGAAAAAATTGTCGGTTACTCATACAATGATTTTCATTCCCCTCAACAAAGTGAAGACTTTGCTGAAAAAGTTAAACAAGTATTTAATACAGGGCAATCAATTCAGGACGAACATCATAGCCCGAATACAAAAGAATACTTTTTGCGAACATTCAGTCCGGTAAGAAAAGACGGAAATTCTCAAAATAATATTGCCGTCGCTATTGTGTCCAAAGACATCACCGACCGAAAGCAGAATGAAGAGGCCCTGCAGAGGTCCGAAGAAAAATACCGCCTGCTGATCGAAAACTCCAATGAAGCAATATTCATCATTCAGTCAGAAAAGATAACTTTCGCCAATAAGCGTTTTCCCCAAATGCTTGGTTATAATCTCCCGGAAATACTGAATACTCCCTTTCTCCAGCTGATTCTGGAAGAGGATCGCAATATGGTTTGTGAGCGACAACAAAGCTCTCTGCAGGGAGAAGACTCAACAAATAACTACATCTTCCGGATCATTAACAAAGACGGTTCCACTCATTGGACAGAAACAAATAGTGTAGTTATCAATTGGAATAATCAGCCGGCAATATTAAATTTCATGCGCGATATAACCAGCCAAAAAAAGACAGAAGCTCGGCTATTGCAGGCAAAAAAGATGGAATCCATCGGCACCCTTGCCGGCGGCATTGCTCATGATTTCAATAACCTGCTCATGGGAATACAAGGACACGCTTCCTTAGCCCTTTTAATGATGGATCCTCAGTCTCCCATCCATGGACACCTGAGAACCATCGAAGGACTGGTTATGAGCGGAGCGGAATTAACTAAACAATTATTGGGATTTGCCCGCGGTGGCAAATACGAAGTAAAAACAGCAGACATTAATTCATTAATATGCAGGACGTCGGAAACAATTGGTCGTACCAAGAAAGAAATCACGATTCACCACAACCTCGCCAATGATTTATGGCTGACAGACGTTGATTCGGGGCAAATCGATCAGGTATTGCTCAATCTTTATGTGAATGCCTGGCAGGCTATGCCGGGAGGTGGTGACCTCTATTTGAGAACGTCCAATATCATTCTCGAAGAAAAAATGTTTAAAGATTACAATGGCAAAAATGGTCGTTATGTAAAGATCTCCATAACCGATACCGGCGTCGGTATGGATGAAAAGACAAAAGAACGAATCTTTGAACCGTTTTTCACTACCAAGGAGATGGGACGGGGAGCCGGACTGGGACTAGCCTCCGTTTATGGAATTATCAAAAACCATAATGGGTTTATCAACGTTTATTCCGAAAAAGGACAAGGTTCTACTTTCAATATTTATCTACCGGCTTCTGCCCATCAGGAAATTAAAGAACAGAAAGCAGAGCAGAATATGGAAATATCAAGAGGCACGGAAACGATCCTGCTAATTGATGATGAGTCCTTGATCCTGGATGTAGCATAAGATTTGTTGAAAGCATTAGGATATAAGGTATTAACAGCCCAAAACGGCACAGCGGCAATTGACATTTACAGACAATCAAAAGAAACTATTGATTTAGTAATTCTCGACATGGTTATGCCGGAAATGAACGGAGGAGAAATCTTTGACGAACTCAAAAAGATTAATCCTGATGTCAAGGTCTTGCTATCCAGTGGTTATAGCATCAACGGTCAAGCCAGCAAGATCATCAGCCGAGGTTGTGTCGGTTTCATTCAAAAACCTTTCACAATGCTGGAGATATCCCGTCAACTGCGGAATATTTTGGATGACAGATCGTGTCCTTGATTTTGTAATGCCATTTTAAAACTTTACGTTGCCTTCTTGACCTATTTCCCAAATTGTGCCACAGAAAATCATGCGCAGAAAAAATCACCAGACCCGATTGCAATCAATCGGCGAAATCTTGTTTTCCGCCTTTAAACGGCGCGGCATGGCGGCAAAACTCGAAGAAAATGCCGTCTTGAAATTCTGGCCGAAGGCCGTAGGCCAGCAAATTGCCGCACAAACTCAACCGGACAGTTTGCGCGGCGGGACACTTTTCGTAAAAACCACTTCCTCGGTTTGGGTCCAGCAGCTGCATTTCATGAAGGAGGATATTCGCCAGAAGCTCAATGAACTAGCCGGAAGGGATGCCATTAAAGAAATTCGTTTTGCGGTTGGACATGAAATCAGCAAAGCTAAGATTTCAAGGGAAGCAGAAATTGTCACCGCGAAAAAATCATTTTTGAAAGACCGGGACAAAAAGATGATTGCCCAATGCACGGCTTCTTTAGCTGACCCCGAATTAGCCGCAATATTTAAAAGAGTGATGCAAACAGAAATCAATCGTCGTCGCCGGTTGCAGCTCAAGCAAGATCAGTGAAGACGCTATTCATATGGTCAGTATACCTTCTATCTTCATCATAAATAACCAGAGAAGGTTCAATTTTCAATTCCTCGCGCGCCCCTGCCCGGCCCTCGACTAAAACAAACTCGGCATCAGAGTTCACAGCGGAAAAAACAAATTTCATCCTTTTTGGTTCGATTATATTAGCACGAAAAAGAGACACCAGTTGGGCCAATCTTTTCGCCGGATATATAGTAAAAATCTTTCCCGACGGTTTCAGCAAATACTTTGCAGCCTGTAAAAAATCTTTCAGAGATCCCTTGATCTCATGGCGGGCAATAGCTTTTTCCTTATCGGGATTAATTCTGCCGGAATTTATTTTCCGGTAGGGAGGGTTAAAAGTTACAGCATCAAAAGAATGCGCTAGGAAAAAATTCTTAATTTTGCGGGCATCACCATGGACAATATTAATATGGTTCTGCAAACAATTGAGCTCAATACTTCTATTTGCCAGTTCGGCAAGTGAGGCCTGGATTTCCAAACCGGTCCAGGCAACATGCGGGAAACGAGTTGCCAGAATCAAAGGAATAATGCCGCTGCCAGTCCCCAGATCGATGGCTTTGCCTTTTGCTTTCAGGAAAACAAAATGGGCAAGCAAAACGGCATCCAGAGAAAACCGGTAGCCTCTTTTTTTCTGGAAGACACGCAAACGTCCGTCAAGAATTTCGTCAAGAGTTTCTTCATTCATCTCGATTAACTGAGTTTATGAACAAATATCCCGCTACGCAACTTGGGCTCAAACCAGGTGGATTTCGGCGGCATGATTGCTCCGGCATCGGCTACCTGCATCACCTGTTCGATAGATGTCGGATAAAGAGAAAAAGCAACAGCAAAGCCATCTTTATCCACCAGTTTTTCCAGTTCGGCCATACCCCGGATACCACCGACAAACTTAATACGGTCATCGGTACGCGGATCATTAATCCCCAGAATTGGCGCCAATAAATGTTCCTGCAATATTGCCGCATCCAGACGGGCTACAGGATCATTAGCGTTATATATTCCTTCTTTGATCGTCAGTTGATACCATTGACCCTGGAGATACATTCCGAAATCATGGAATCGTTGCGGCGATTTTAGCGCTAAATCTTTAGTAATTGTAAAGCAGGAACTTATTTTTTCTTCAAACTCCTGCGGTGCCCAACCATTTAAATCCTGCACTGCACGGTTATAATCCATAACTCTTAATTGATTATGGGGGAAGAGCACAGCCAGGACTTTTTCATACTCCTGGATACCATTAGAATTATCATTCGTGCGCCTCATCCGGGCCACGGCCGATGCAGCCGCTGCGCGGTGATGCCCATCTGCAATATATAGGGCGTCGACAGCCGAAAACTCGTTTTTTATTTCTTCAATCTGTTGAGCGTCTGTTACAAGCCAAACAGTATGAATCACACCATCCTCAGCGGTAAAAGCATATTCGGGATTATTGGTCGTTACCTGATTGACGACAATATTCAATTGCGGACGGGATTGATATGTTAGAAATACCGGTCCGGTTTGCGCATCAACTTTATTCACATGGTTGATACGGTCTTCTTCTTTATCCTGCCTGGTAAGTTCGTGTTTCTTAATTTTACCTTCATTGTATTCTCCGGCACTGACAACACCGACCAGACCGGTTTGAATTTGCCCGCCCATTTGCTGCCGATAAACATAAAAGCAGGGGGATTCCTCTTGGAACAATACACCTTTTTCCTGCATTTGGGTAAAATTGCGTTCTGCTGTCTCATAAATCAAGGCAGCGTTGCTTTTAGTCTGGTCGGGAACATCAATTTCTGATTTTTCAACATGCAGAAAACTCAAAGGTTTGCCTAAAACAGCTTTTTTTGCTTCTTCCCGCGTCATAACATCATAGGGTAATGCGGCCACTTGAGACACATACTGGCGCTGTGGCCGGACCGCTCTAAAAGGTAATACTAAAGCCATAATTAAATCTCCTCTTGCGCGAGTCCTAACATACTGGCATAATCTAGGCAATGCAAAATTGAACAAAGATTTTTTAGGGGACTAATTAAAGATGGCTACTACCCTTGTTTTTATTCATGGCCTGGAAAGTACGTCACAAGGTACGAAAGGACAATTTTTCCGGAAATATTTCCCGGAAATGATGATTGAAGACTATGCCGGCGACTTTGCCGAAAGGATGCAAAAACTTGCGGCAATACTTGCCGGAAAGGATAATCTGATTCTGGTAGGATCAAGTTATGGCGGCCTGATGGCCGCCCAATTTACCTTGCAGAATGAAAATCGGGTGAACAAAATTATTTTGCTGGCTCCGGCGCTCAATCTTCCCGAATTCAGTCCCGGAGCAGGGCAGCAGCTACATCTTCCGGTGATAATTTATCATGGAATGGACGACAATATAGTCGATCCTTATCTCGTAAAAGGCATCGCCGGAAAAGTCTTCAGCCAATTGGAACATCACCTGGTTGGCGATGATCATTCGCTGAACACAACTTTTCCATCTCTCGATTGGAAAAATTTATTAGAGGCAGAGTAATTTTTCAAATAACACACAGCATCCCGTCAACTGATAACCTGATAACCTGTCTGAAGGTTACGCGAGGCGATAAACAACATAGAGTTTTCTAACAAAGCCGGTCTCAGGTGCGGAGAAAAGCGTTGACCGATTCCAGGTACTCCGCTAAATGTTTGCGGCTAACTACAAATATATGCCCGATATTTTTCTCAATCGTCCGGTTTAAACCAGGACTAAGAACTTCCACATTGCCGCAGCCCACTTGCCCCCAAGTTTCACCGGCGACACAGGAACCTGCCGGAGCAATAGGATCTCTTGATCCTCTATAATCAAAAATGGCGACACCAGCTTCTTTGAGCATATCCATATTTACCGGTTTATTGTCAAATTCGGGATTAGTGGAAGGCAAACAATAGGTTCCTTCATAAATTTGATTGTCAATAAAAATATTTTGAATCCACTGACTATGGGCTCTTACAGAAAATTTTGTCCCATGAGTTAACCAGTAAAGAAACGGTGCAGTATCTTCAATGGCATCTACTATCTCTGCACGGCCATAGAAACCGAGAACAACCGTATATTGCACGCCCGGTTGAATTTCATTCATGCCGGCTTCAATTACCTGTGCCGGAATATTAACCGCGCCAAAAAGTTCCTTCATCAACAAAGGATCATAATTTGCCCGAATCAGCGAACGCATGGCCTTATGACCACTCCCCTCATCATCGAACTTCACAGGTGAAGCCATCAGCGCCACTTTTTTAATATCCATTTTCTTACCGGCAGCCAGAAGTTCTTGAGCCCGGCGGGCAAGATAAGGCAGAACCAAAGTACCACCCATACAATACGACATTACATATATTTCTGCACGAGGATGCCTTTTCTTAATTATGCTTAAGAAATGATCATGTACAGTTTTGCCATAGAAATCCAAACCCAAGTTTATTTCTTCCCACCCGGGATCACCGTGATCGACAAGATATATATGGTAACCTTCCTTATGCATACCTTCAATAACAGATTTGCCGCGAGCCAGATCAAAAAGTTCCGGTTTGTTAATTAGTGGCGTACACAAGTAAATAATTTTACCATTTGATTTAATCCCTTTGGGCAATAGATAATGACGTAATTTAACCCGGTGGATGAGCGATCCTTCAACATATTCGTATTCGGAGCAGCCGATCTTTCCGCCGGTTGCCCTTTCCGAAAATTCTTTTATATCAAAAGCATTGTGACGAAAGAGATTTTCCATTCTTGTGCGGTTTTCCGCAAGGTACGCCTCAAATGATGTTGCTAAAGTCCCATCCGGATTGCGTTTGGCAAAAGGCAATTCCCCGTTAGCAAAGGGAGTTTCTGTAATCAAAACCAGCAGACACTTCAAAAGCTCCTTCATTGCCTTGAGGCGGGTAAGGCCGACATTACTGTAATTATGCTCAATCTGGGCAAATTCTTCCAGGTAATTTACCAGGAATTCTTTACCGCTTTGCGTTGTTGATATCCTCAGTGCCTTTTCCCGGTTGAATTTTCCATCTATAATAAAAAATCCGGTAAAAGTATAAAGCAGGCGGGTATAACCTTTGTAAATCCAACCGTTCTTATCAGCGATAAGATCGGGATTTCTCCCTGAACCAACTGCCATGCGCGCCTGTGCTTTAATAGGACCGGTCACATAAGTGTCCATTAAGCTACTTTGCCAGGCCGCAGCCAGTGCCCAGGGGCCAAAAACAGCAGCATCTTTACTGACGGCATCCAGCATCTTTTGATAGCCAAACATCCCTCTTACCTGTAAGCCGGCAATTTTGCTTTTCCAGGGAATAGCAGTAGAAAATCCCTGCAAGTTATCTGCTGGCGATATGCCGATTACGGATAGAAGTTGATCCGGTGTTATCTTATCTTCCTGGGTAATTCTATCTTTTTTCACAAAGACACCCCCTTTGATTTCAAAGATACCTTTCTGCATTAATTATTAATTAATTTCTTAGTTAAAATCGCAAATTTTTCTTTTTCTGTCCAGTACTTATTTTTCACATGTAAGAAGCAAATGATTTGTCCGGTTCTGTAGCACATAAACTGTCCGGTTGTTAAGTTGCCTCAAAGGAGGTGACGGATGAGGCGGACGGAGATACTACAGGAGATCCGGAAGATGCGATTTGAGGAGCTATATTCAGGG